>PKUV01000142.1:0-8802 GCA_003131315.1 Acidobacteriaceae bacterium | reverse complement strand
GCGACTACTTCAAGAAAGACGCCATCGCCTACGCGTGGGAGCTGATCACGTCGCCGGAGTGGTTCGGGATCGATA
Organism: Acidobacteriaceae bacterium; assembly: GCA_003131315.1. Lineage (GTDB taxonomy): Bacteria > Acidobacteriota > Terriglobia > Terriglobales > Acidobacteriaceae > Acidiflorens. The sequence goes on along the minus strand of PKUV01000142.1, from coordinate 8,727 downwards.
AAGAGAAGCTTTACGTCACAATCTTCAAGGGCGAAAACGGAGTCCCACGCGATGCAGAAGCTTACGACCTGTGGTTCGGGCAAGGTGTGCCGAAAGATCGTATCTACGAGTTTGGCGCGAAAGATAATTTCTGGCAGATGGGCGAGACCGGCCCCTGCGGCCCCTGCTCGGAGATTTTCTACGACATGGGCATGGAAGCCGCCGAGACACCCGGCATCGACAAGCCCTTTGGCGAGGATGAGGCCCGGTATGTCGAGATCTGGAACCTGGTGTTCATGCAGTTCGACCGCGATGCTTCGGGAAAGTTAAATCCGTTGCCCAAGCCGTCGATTGACACCGGCGCGGGGCTTGAACGGATAGCGTCCGTGCTGCAGGGCGTGATTTCGAACTACGATACAGACCTCTTCAATCCGCTGATTGACCGCGCTGCAAAGCTCACTGGGCTGGCCAAGACTACAGACTATTTAGCCGAGGTTGCGCGGGAGGTTCACAACAAGTCATCTGCTGCATCGCTCCGCGTCATAGCCGACCACTCACGCGCCGCAACGTTCCTGATTTCGGATGGCGTGATTCCATTGAATGAAGGCCGCGGTTACGTGCTGCGCAAAATAATCCGCCGCGCCATCACCCACGGACGTCTGCTTGGACAGACAAAGCCGTTTTTGCATGAGATGGTTTTCGCTGTACGCGATCTGATGCAGGATGCGTATCCAGAGCTAAATGACACTGTGGATCGCGTATCAAAGGCAGTGCTGGCCGAAGAAACGCGTTTTGCCCACACATTGGACCTAGGACTTCAGAAACTCGAGACGCTGCTCGATAAAGCGGGAAAAGGATGGGGCCTCTCGGGTTCGACCGATGATGCGGTTGGTACTTTCATTAGAGAAACAGACGGTAGCGAGACGGTCGCTGATCTGCGAGCACTAGACCGCCGGTTGCCGGGCGACGAGGCATTCAAACTGTATGACACGTTCGGAATGCCGCTCGATTTTATACAGGATGCAACACGTGATCGCGGCGTCATCTTCGATCAGGCGGGTTTTGATCGGGCTCTTGCCGAGCAGCGCGAACGCGCTCGCGCTTCCTGGAAAGGCGCGGCCAAGCAGACGGCCAATCCCGCGTATCAGCAACTCCCGAAATCTGATTTCGAAGGCTATCGCCAAACGCGCTCCGAGAATTGCGAAGTTCTCGCCATCATCAAGGGCGGTCAAGGCGCGCAGGAACTCAACCCCGGCGACTCCGGTGAGATCATTCTCGACCACACGCCGCTCTACGCCGAATCCGGCGGCCAGGTTGGCGACCGCGGATGGCTCTACTCCGACGATCACAACACCGTCGTCGCCGAAGTGACCGGATGCTACTACCCGGTCCAAGGTGTGCGAGCGCATCAGGTCACAACCAAGCAGGCAATTCGCGTGGGCGACAAAGTCGATGCCGTCGTCAACACCGAAACGCGCGAGGCCACCATGCGCAATCACACGGCTACGCATCTGCTCCAGGCCGGACTGCGCGAAGTTCTGGGCAAGCATGTGAAGCAGGCGGGGTCGCTGGTGGCGCCGAATCATCTACGCTTCGATTTTTCCCACTTCACTGGCGTTGCCGAGGAAGAGCTGCAAGATATCGAAGACATCATCAACAAAGAAGTTCTGCGCAACGAGCGGGTCGAGATCGTCGAGAACGTTCCGATTGACGTAGCCGTCAACGAGTATCATGCGATGGCGCTGTTCGGCGAAAAATACGGCGACAAGGTGCGCGTGATCAGGATTGGCGATTTTTCGACGGAACTGTGCGGCGGCACGCACACCGGCGCTACGGGCGAGATCGGCTTGATCAAGATTTTGAAAGAGGGAAGTGTGTCATCGGGCGTGCGGCGTATCGAGGCCGTGACCGGCGAAGGCTCGCTGCGCCACTTCCGCAAAGATCACGAACTGGAAGGCGTGGTGGCAAGTTTTGCTGGGCCCACCCTTTCGCAAAGAACGCGAAAGGATGGGGCACCCGCCGAGTCTCCCGCCGAAACGCTGCGCGCGGAGCTGGAAAAGCGCGATTCGGAAATCAAGCGGCTCACGCGCGAGCTTGACCAGGCGCGGATGAAGTTCGCTTCATCTTCGGTTGCTTCGGTCATTGACAGTGACAGTGACAAAGTCAAAGAAGTGCGCGGCGTCAAAGTGCTTGCCCATCGCGTGGATAATCTCGAACGTGCGCAGCTGCGGACGCTGGTCGATCAACTCCGCGACAAACTCGGCTCGGGCGTGGTGGTGGTCGGTTCGGCTGCGAACGGAAACGTTTCGCTGATTGTGGGCGTCACCAAAGATTTGACCAGCCGCATTCAGGCGGGGAAAGTGGTGGGTGCGGTGGCCGAGAAAGTTGGCGGCAAAGGCGGCGGGCGTCCGGACTTGGCCGAAGCGGGCGGCAAGGATGTGGCGGCGCTGGACTCGGCGCTGGCCGCGGTGTACAACGTCGTGGAGTCGCTGTTAGGGTAGATTTCCTCGGTACCCTCCGTGGTTGAGGCTTTCTGTCCACCACAGGGGGCACAGAGGACAGGGAAAACCATTCGGGGCCCACAATGGACGATCGCATACGATTCATCGAGCACCAGGGCAAGCAGATTCTGCTGCTGGACTTTTCGCACGCGAATGCACACGAGCTGCTGCTTCTGCTTGAGCAGTTGCGGATCACGGTGGCACAGCACGCGCGCGAGTCGCTAGTCACGCTCGCCGACTTGACCGGAGCCACCGTGGATCACGCGGTCGCTACCAAGATAAAAGAAGTGCTGACGCTCGACCGGCCGTTTGTGAAAAAGACGGCGTGGGTCGGCACGGAAAGCGTTTCGCACGCGTTCATGGAAAACTTCGAAACTTTTTCCCAGCGCGAGATTGTGACGTTCAAGACGCGAGAAGAGGCGATGGACTGGCTGGTGGGAGATTAGGTCTCAGGTGTCAGGTCTCAGGGATTCGGTTACGTGTTGGTTAAGTCCGAGGTTTTCTGAGACCTAAGAACTGAGACCTGAGACCTGCTTTTTTCAGCTTCTCCACCTCAACGTCATCGGCCCCGCCATCGGGTGCCGGAACTCACCGCCGTTTTTCTTCATCTCCAGCATTGCGCTCTTCAATCCGAAATACCACTTTGCGGGGCGGTCGGCGTCGCCGATCAGCATAAGGTGCGGGTTGTGTTTCAGGCCCTCGGACTGGATCTCCATGGTGCGGCGATCCTGCTCCACGAATTTCGCGAAGACGAATTTCAGCAGCTCGGGGCCGAAGGGAATCCAGCGGAACAGGTTCCAGGCGGCCACAACGTCGATGCGGCACTGGTTGCGGGTGATGGGAGTGACGGTGGTCAGGCTCGAGAACCAGTATTTGCCGGCGCGAATGATTTCCGAGCGCAGGTTGGGCAGGACGAAATCGATGGTCGTGGTAATCGAATCGGCGTCGGCGTAGAGGCGCAGAAGTTTGTAGGGGGCGCTGTTGGAGCTGGGCGTGTGCGCGCTCATGCGAAACCCGTAGGGGATGGGTTCGAAGTTTTTGTGCTTCTCGTGAATTGATTTTTGCGTGCGCCACCACCACGCCTGGTGGACGAAGGGGCCGTGTGCGGGATCCATCAGGCCGATGATGCCGTGGTCGACGGAGCAAGGCAGGTCGGCGGTGAGATAGGCGAGTTTGTAATGCTCGCTGAATTTCGGAATCTCGGGGGCCGGAGTGGGCGCGGGCGCGGGCTTCGAGAATCCGGCGCCCCCTGGGCCGGGATCGGGAATGAAGACCCAGATGAAGTCGTCGCGCTCTTCGCAGGGATAGCTGCCGGCGTAAATGCGGTCGATTTTCAGAGTTTGCTCGGGGACGAGCGACGGGATCAGCTGGCACTGGCCGGAATGGGCGTCGAATTTCCAGCCGTGGTATGAGCATTCGATTTGTTGGCCGTCGAACTGTCCGCAGGAAAGCGGCATGCCGCGATGAGGGCAGGCGTCGCGCAGGGCAAAGGCTTGGCCTTGCCGGTCGCGTCCGATGACTAGCGGCTGTTCGAGCAATGTGGTCTTTGTCTTTGCGAGCTGTCCGCGGCGGAGTTGACTTGCCGGGAGCGCGCGGTACCAGAAACCGAAGAGCATGAGCGCATCGGGCGTCTGGGACTGAAGTGGGAAGTCGTCAGGCATTGGAGAGGAGAGGATACCGCAGCGGCTGCAAAATCAAAAACCTGGAACCGCCGAGACGCGGAGGACGCCGAGAAATGCGGAACCTTGAACAACCACGGCTGCGGAGGGGCAAGAAATCAAAACCTTGAACCACAGAGGCCACAGGGGGACACAGGGGAAAGCAGAACCATCAAACCCCTAAAGCGCGAAGAACTTATGCCCGCTGTCCGGATCGCAGGCGCGTTCTTAACTGGACGTAGGCTTCGCGGGCCACGCCGGGCTCTTCGATGTGGGTTAGGAAAAGCTTGCGCAGGGCAGCGGTGGTCATGCGGCCTTCGAGGTAGGCGTCGTAGAGATCGTTGCCGGTTAGATATCCAAGTTGCTCGGCGACGTATTCGTGCTTGCGGCCGGTGAAGGCTGGAGGTTGCGCGGCGCGGCAATCGTGTTCGCGGTGTTGGGCCATGAAGTCGAGAGCTTCGACGGCGTCGGCGAAGGGAAGCGAAGTCTGGTGTTCGAGATCTTCACGCGTCACGTCGAACAAATCCGCCAGATCGGTATCGCGGAGAGCGGGACGCGCGGGGTATAAGATGCGCGATCCTAAAAAGGCGAGCGCGTGTTCGAAGACGGCGATGTAAAACGCGTCGTCCCCGGCTAGCGACTGGGCGGCTGGCGCGGCGTGCGGTGCGGTGCGCTGTGCTAAAGCTTTGCCGTTGCAAAGATTCGGCAGTCCGCGACAGGCTTGATGAAGGAAGCGGGTGGCGTCCTCGGCGGAGGAGGTCATGCGGAACTGGCGCACGTACACGGCGTTGATGGGCGTGAGGTAGACGCTGCCGCGCTCGCGCACCTGGCGGAGCAGGGTTCGGCGGTGTTCGGCGGTGAATCCCTTACGCGATAACAGGCGTCGCAGGAGCGCGTCAGAGCTGCGCGAATAGACTTCGGGCATGAGGTCAACCAAAAGCATGGGCTGCGTCGTGTTGTGCGGGGAGTACTGGTTGATGCCTAGAAAACGCACCATGCCGTCGATCAGATTGTAGAGGGTGGGGCCGAGGTCGGGCGCGCTGTGGTCATTATCGCTGCGTCCCCAGCGGTCGAGGCAGAGGCGGTAGTTCTCGTATTTTTCCAGGGGCGTGGCGTTGAAGACGCAGAGAACATTTTCGCGGACTTCGACGGCCTCGACGTGGTCGCGGGCTTCTCCGGCGGCGCGCCAGTAGAGGGCGTCGACGTTCTGCAGAACGGTGAGCATGGGTTCTGCGGGAAGCCGCTGCTGGAGCAGGGCGGGCAGATGCTGGGGCGCGAGGTGCGACTCGCCGAACAACACGACGACGAGCGCGTCGGGATGGCGCCTGCGGAGTTCGGTAATCTTGTCGGCGGCGTGGCGGTCACGAGCTCCGATTTTGCGCAGATCTTCCCGAGGCATGCAATCGAGCCCGAAGATGGAAGCGCCGTGGTCGCGGGCGGCGGAGAGCAGTTCGTAAAATGGAGGCCATTCGTATCCCCAGTCGAGTTCGAAACGGATGCGCTGGCGCAGCTCGTCTTCGTCAATCTCGCCGCGGAACCATTCGTCGAGAATGTGCTGGTCGCGGGAAAAAATCGTTTCGACTCCCAGCACTACGGGGCGCTGGTGGAGTTCGGGATCGCGGAGGAGCGAGGCTAAATAGCGCTGCGAGTTGGGCAGGGCGTGGTAGTCGCCGACCAAGACGATTCCAGCTTTGGCGATTTCGTGGCGGACATCGCTCGGGGCGAGAACCTTCTGATAGGAGCGGTAGGCCTCGCGAAAGTCGCGAAGATATTTGCGTCCGGCGGCGGGATCGATGGCGCGAATCTCACGCTCGACGCTGGCGATGGCGAGGAGTTGGGCGGCACTGCGCCGCGATCGTAAGATGCCGGTGGTTGCCATAAATTCGTCGTTCGCTCAGCTAACAAACTGCAGATCTCTCGCTTCGCTCGCGATGACAAGTCATCGAATTCTTCACAAGCTTCCCTCGCCGCCTTGACTTGCTTTTCCAGCGTCCCTATCCTCAGTTTTTCGAGGCCGTGAACTCGATGGGCCTCGTGGAGCGCCAACTTTGACCCTTCTTGCACCGGAAAACCTGACTGTTGCCACTACCGGCGCCAGTGGGTCGTTATTTCTGAAGCACTTCCTACTCACCGTGGAACGCGATCCGCGGGTGAAGACGGTGAACTTCATCGCTTCTGACAGCGGCCTGCGCGTCATGGCCGAGGAACTCGGCGTCGAAGGCCGCTCTGAGCTCCTACGTCAAATCATCGGCGCGCCTTCGGCAAAGATTCAGCAGCAGTCAAACGGCGATATCGGGGCGAACGTGGCCAGCGGGTCGTATCCTTCGGACGCGATGGTCGTGATCCCATGCAGCGTCGGCACGCTGGGCCGCATTGCCAACGGCACGTCCTCGTGCCTGATCGAGCGCGCCGCCGATGTGAGTCTGAAGGAGCGTCGACCGCTCGTGCTGTGCGTGCGCGAGACGCCGCTGAACAAAATCCACATCCGCAACATGTCGCTGGCGGCGGACGCCGGGGCGACTATCTTCCCGCTGATCCCAACGTTTTATAACCATCCGTCGAGCGCCGATGCCATGGCACAGGAATTCGCGAACCGGGTCTTGGCGCATATAGGACTGGCCCAACAAGATGCATACCGGTGGAAGGGCTGAGGCCAGGTCTCGGGTCTTAGGTCTCAGGTCTCAGGGCGGAACTGAAACGCGCTATCAGAAGATTTCTCTGAGAACTGAGAACCGAGAACTGAGAACTTGTTGAAAGATCTATGACTTGGGGGGGAAGCCTTTCCTGCTTTGCAGGGGTGCTCTCAGTTTAGGGAAGGGGCAGTAACGAAGGTAGGTATCTGGCGGGCATGTACTGCTAGTGCCGGGCCAGCCCGGGAGCTGGACCCCTCTCCCTTTTCAACACCGGAAGCGTGCATCAGACGATGCCGCGCTTCCGTGCGGTCGCCTCCGATCAAACCAGCCGCATCCAGCTAAGTGAAATTCTGCCGGTTAGGACGGTTTTTCTTGGTGATGCTGCCTACGGTCTGGTACCACGCGACCACCCAGGGAACGATCGGGGAAAATAGCAGGCGTGCGGCCAGCGTGCGGAGCGGAGCTTTGCGGAGATCAGTCCAATCCAACCGAAAGGCAAAATAGATTTCGAGCGCGAGCACGCACAACAGGGGAATGGGCGAGTAGACGAGAGCGAGAGCGGCAAGAATCTCAGCGACGCAGCGAACCATGTTCCGCCATAGGCGGGCCGAGCGTCCGCCCAAAACGCCGTCCGTCACGGAATAGCTGACCATTTGCCGGAGAGCCGAGCGGAAAGTGTGGCGCGGCTGGTAAGAGGCCTTGGCGCGTTCCGGGAAGGCGGGGGTCACAAGCTTGCGCACCTTGGAATCGAATACGGTGTCTTCTCCGAGGAAGACGGTCTCGGGGAATCCGCCGACGCGTTGCCAGAGTTCTTTGCGAAAGGCCATGGAACGGGCGGTGCAGGACTTGGTTGCTGCGTCGGGGTTTAACTTGACTCCGAAGAAGGGCGCGGAGGCAACGTCCCAGACGGTGGAGTTTGTTGGGTCAATATTTGTTGGGTCAATGTACGATCCGCCGACGGAATACTGGGAGTCGCCGTTGAAAATCGGGGCCGTGAGGTGGGCGAGCCAGTCGGGATGGTAGGTGCAGCCGGCATCGGCGCAGGCGACGACATCGGAGGAGGCTGCGGCGATGGCGACGTTGCGACCGCGCGCGATCGGTCCCGGGGAGCGTTGCAGGCTGCAACTTTCATCGCGGATGGGAACCAGGGTCGGATACTTTAACTGGGCGGCTTGCAGACGCTCCCAGGTTCCGTCGGTGGAACCGCCATCGACGATGATGACTTCAGCGGGAGCGAGAGTTTGCTGCATCAGACTCTCGACCAGTGCGTCGATGTCGTCGCTCTCATTGAGGACGGTGGAAGCCACGCTCACGGCTGGCATGTTGAGTGGAACCCCACAGTGGTTGTTTTCATTCGTCTTTTTGGGATGCGCTACAGCTGGCGCGGATCCGAAACAAGTGTACCCGCGAAAATCAGTTCTCAGTTCCCAGTTCTCAGTTCTCAGTTCTCAGTTCTCAGTATCTAGTCCCGGTGCTTCCAACTGAGAACTGAGAACTATTGATTCTTCCGGCACACCCCGTCCGTGCCGTGTTTTGTAGTGGGCTGTTTTGAAAATCTTCTCAAAAACACGGCAAAAGAGTAGCCTTTCCGCGTCAGGCATCCCACGTATATTTGGGAGCCTTCTACGGAAGTGCGCCTATGCCTATGGATACGGTACTGACCGTATTGAATGTCGTGTGGGGTTTGATCCTCACAGGGATCGGAATTGAGATGGTTAATAATCCTCCAGGCGATGTGCGATGGAAGAAGTGGTTTTATCGCATTTTATTTATGGTGTTTGGTTCTGCTGTGATCGTAACGACGTTTGTCCAGTCAGTGCCGGGTGCCCCACGTCTCGCGGTTTTCGAGACTTGGGATGCCGCGAGCGTTCCCACTTCCGCAAGCTGACGCCCGAACTCTTTCATCACAAACCATCCGTGTCCCCATCACAGACTTCTAGAGCATTTTCATATTTA
>PKUV01000021.1 GCA_003131315.1 Acidobacteriaceae bacterium | reverse complement strand
CGATTCGCCGCTTCGCGGCTGGAGCTCTATCCGAAGCTGGCGCTCTTAAACTTCTTTCGGAAGTCTGGGCCGTCCATCTTCACAACGCGGCACATCTCATGAAGACGGGAACGCATGGGCTCACCGATGCGGTCACCGAGAGTGTACTTCTCCCAGTCCGCTGGGGCTTGCTCACTAAAATCGTCGGCATGCTTGGTTGCATTCGGGTCCTTAGCCTTCGTGGTTCGTCTGTCCGCAAGGGCCGCGGGTGGTTTGTTCGGAAAGTTTGTGGTGATGATCGTGGTGCGGCTGTCGTTGTAACGCGTGTTCACGATCAAGCGCACGGTATCCCACCGCCAGTCAGTGGGCCTCACCGATCCCAGGTCATCCAGCACTAGAACTTCCGTTTCAAACACTGGCCGGAGTAAGCCAAGCTCAGTGGTTTGCACAGAGGGGTTGTACGAATCCTGGATCTGTTTCAATAGGTCCGCATAATCGTAAAAGACGCACTCAATCCCCTTTTCGCAGATCAGCGCCTTCAAGATGCCGACAGCGAGGTGCGTCTTTCCCGATCCTGCGTTGCCGATCAGCAACAGACCGGTCTTGTCCACCGGGTACTCCTCCACGAAGCGATACGCCGCCGTGCGAGCATGTGCGAGGTGCGAATGCGGGCCTTCAAACTCGAAATTTGACAGCTCGCAATGCTCATAGCGCTTTGGAATCCGCGCCGCCGCGATGATGGCGCCGCCACGCGCCCGCAATTGACAATCGCAGCGCGTGACGCCGCGCTCCGGCGCTCCCGGAACCGGCTTCCATCCTGAGCCGGCACACAGGGGGCAAACTTCGGTCGCTGTTTTCATAATTCTGTACCTAATTCTGTACTTAGACTCTGCACCCGAACTAGCCCGCGCCGCAACTCGAAACCGTTTCCTCTCTGTGCACATCCTGTGGAGACGAGCGGCCGGTTGTGGAGAACTGTGGAGAACCGAGGAAAACTGCCGTGCCGCAGATCGCCGATAAGAAGCGAACAGGAACTGGCACTTTCGACGCATTCTCCCATCACTACACCCACACGTTCGCCTTAAAGTGTCAAAACCGGCAACTGGCACGTGTTTCCCATTGACAATCCCGTAACATAGGCGAAAATGACCATCGCCGGTGCTCGCGCTTGAGCTTTCCTCCCCGGCTGATGCGCGGGAACCGTAACGACTAGTGTCAGGAGAGAGCATGAATAAAGCTGATCTGGTTGACCGGATCGCCGGAGCCTGCAACATTTCAAAGGCCCAGGCGACGACCGCGATCGACACCACCGTGGACAGTGTTACCGCTGCCCTTAGAAAAGGGGACCGTGTAGCCTTGATCGGATTCGGCACGTTTTCCGTCTCGCAGCGCAAGGCCCGCAATGGCCGAAACCCGCAGACGGGTGCCACCATCAAGATCGCTGCCCGTAGAGTCGCCAAATTCACTCCCGGAAACGAACTCAAGAAAGTAGTCAATAAAGGTAAGTAGGGGCCCCAGAATTTTTGTATGCGAGCGAGATGGCAGGGGGTCGGCCCTGCCGTTTTGCTTTCAGGTCTCAGGGGTTCGCTCTCAAACAACCCGCCTAGTTTCTTCACCCTTTCCACAGTTCAGGTTACGTCGATGGAGAGGAATTGAGTGCCCCAAAGGACTGATAGCTGATAACTGAAAGCTGAGAGTTGGCTTGCTGAATCCTTCCTAACTCCTGTAAAATCTAATGTCTGAATCGAGGTTTTCGGAACTGACATGAAAGCAGCCATCCATCCCAGCTACGGCGAGATCCGCGTGCATTGCGCCTGCGGTAACGCATTTATCACCCGCTCCACCCACAAGGGCGACATCGGCGTAGAAATCTGCTCCGCCTGCCATCCCTTCTTTACCGGCAAGCAGAAGCTCATGGACACCGCCGGGCGCATCGAGCGCTTCCGCCGCAAGTACGCCAAGAGCGACGCGGGAAAAGCCGAAGCAGCCGCCAAGCAGCCCGAAGCGACTGTCAAGCAATAAGTCCCGCGAAGAAACGCGCATTCTTGAAAGCCTCCCCCAAGGGGAGGCTTTACTTTTTGAACCCGCCGCACATCATCTTCGCGAGGATCTTCGCCACGACCTTCGCCAGAAAAAGAACGTAAAATCAGACTGTGCAAAAGTTCTGGGACAACACGGATGCAGTGGTGGGTCGGACGGGCGAGACGCCCGTCCCCACACTGGCACGGGTGTTTCCTGCGGCCCTAAAGATTGGGAACGTTGAGATCGCTCCCGCCACCGTGCTTGCACCCATGGCCGGCGTCACCGACACCGTTTTCCGCCGCTTCATCAAGAACCTTGGCGGATGCGGCCTGATCATGACCGAGTTCACTTCGGCCGACGGCGTTCTGCGCGACCAGCGCGTCCGCGGACGCTACCTGCACTTCTACGAAGACGAGCACCCAATCTCGGCCCAGCTCTTCGGCAGCAGTCCCAGCGTGCTGGCCGATGCCGCGCGCCTGGTGGAAGACCTCGGCTTCGACCTCGTCGACCTGAACCTCGGCTGCCCGGCGAAGAAAGTCGTGAAGTGCAACGGCGGCTCGGGACTGCTGCGCGATCTGCCGCTGATCCGGCAAATTTTCGAATCGGTGCGAGCCGCGGTGAAGATTCCCTTCACCGTAAAATTCCGCGCCGGATGGAACGACGACGAAATCGTCTGCGTCGAACTGGCGCGCATGGCGGAAAGCTGCGGCCTGGGCGCGGTAGCGTTGCACGCTCGCACGCGTGAGCAAGGCTACAGCGGAAACGCGCGTTGGGAATGGATCGCCTCCGTCAAGCAGGCAGTCAAGATTCCCGTGATCGGCAATGGCGACATCCGCTCGCCCGAAGACGCCTGCGCCGTAGTCGCCCAAACCGGCTGCGACGCCGTGATGATCGGCCGCATGGCCCCGGCGAATCCGTGGATCTTTCGCCAAATTGAGCAATACGTGAGCCGTGGCATCGCTCGCGTAGGGGCGGACTCCCTCGTCCGCCCAGCGGAGCGAAGCTCCGCAGAAAAAATGTACGACGAACCGACCGAGGCCGACCGCTACCAGATGATCCGGACCTACTTTCAGATGTTGGTCGAAGAGGAAATGCCCGGAGCGGAAGGCAAGATGAAGCAGTTCGCGTCGTGGTTCACGCACGGCGTGCCCGGAGGCGCGGCACTCAGGAAGGCGATCTACGAAGCTAAGGGCGGGGCGGAGATTCTGGGGCGGGTCGAGGAGTTCTTCGAGGCCAAGCTTCCAGCACAGACCACGTAGGGACAGCCGCCCTCGGCTGTCCAGCGGGGTGAAGTCCGCAGCATTCGCCCAAGAGTCTCTGGCGCGCTTTGCGCGCCTGGACAGCCGAGGGCGGCCGTCCCTACGTGAGCTTGGCTAGACCCAGTCTTCCCCGCTCCCCGCGTTCCACATATCCCCACGGCGTCTGATCATCGTGCGTGAACACCGTCAGCCATCTCTCCGGGATGGCCTGCGCGTAGTACTGCTTGCGGCTCTCAATGCTGGTCAGGGGGAAGAGATCCACCCCCGTGACCCAGGTAAGGTCGAGATGCGCGCTGGTGGGAATCAGGTCGGAGATGTAGCAGGCCGTTTGGCCGCCGCTCGTGACCACGACCGCCTGCATGTTGGCCGTGTGGCCGGGAAAGAGCTTCACCGCAATGCCGGGCAGAATCTCATGATCGCCGTTGAGCAGAACCATCTGCCCGCTTTCGATCACCGGATCGTAATTCGGGCTGATGTAGCTGATGGCGTCGCGCTCGAGCTGCAGCCGCCCGTGCTGCCACTCTCCGCGCTGCGCGTAGTAGGTCGCGTTCGGAAATGTGGCCACGATCCGATCGCCGCACCGCACCGTGTTCCACCCGCAGTGATCGAAATGCAGGTGGGTGTTGATGACGATGTCGATATTTTCGGGGGCGACTCCGGCGGTATGCAGGTTGTCGAGCAGCCTGGCAGGCTGGCCGTAGATCCGAAGGAGCTTGTCCGACAGCTTATTGCCGATGCCCGTCTCGATGAGGATGTTTTTCTTCCCGGTGCGGATCAGCAGCGCGTTCAGTCCGACCGTGACCCGGTTCTGCTCGTCCGCCGTAACCTTCTTCGACCACATGATCTTGGGTACGACCCCGAACAAGGTCCCGCCGTCGAGGAAATAGGTCCCATCGGAAACGATGGTCAGTTCGAAATTGCCGAGCGTGGTGCGGTGCATGAGAAACCCGTGCCCACGTAGGGACAGCCGCCCTCGGCTGTCCAGCCGGGCAAAGCCCGGCAGGCTCTTTCGTGGAGCGAGCACTCTGCCGGACCATTGTCGACCCTTCGGGTCGACCGGACAGCCGAGGGCGGCTGTCCCTACGTGGTCCTCGCCTATTTCAATTCCTTCAGCCAGAAATCTTCCATCATGTGGAACAACTGCGTGCGCGTGCCCGGCCCGGCGATCCCGTGCGTCTTGTTTGGATACATCATCAGCCGGAACTGTTTCCCCGCCTTGATCAGCGCGTCGGTCATCTGGATCGTATTCTGCAAGTGCACATTGTCGTCACTCGTCCCGTGCACCAGCAGCAACGACCCGTGCAGACTGCTGGCGGAACTGACGATCGAATCGTCGTAACCGCTGGCGTTGTCCTTCAGCAGACCCATGTAGCGCTCGGTGTAAATCGAATCGTAGTCGCGCCAGCTGGTCACCGGCGCAACCGAAATCCCCGCCTTGAAGCGGTCGGAGTGCGTCAGGGCGTAGAGCGTCATCGAACCGCCGTTCGACCATCCCCAGATCGCGGTGCGAGTGCGGTCGAGCTGCGGCACCTGCGTATACAACTGGTCGAGCGCCGTCAGCTGGTCTTTCAGTTCGACCGGGCCCGACTGCCCGCGGGTCGCGGCCGAAAATTTCTTTCCGCGATTCGGGGTTCCGCGATTATCGACTGAGAAAATCGCAAATCCTTCGTTCGCCAGAAGCTGGTGGAACAGCGCCGTAGTTCCTCCCCATGAATCCTGCACGGTCTGCCCCGCCGGACCGCCATAGATGTGCACGATCAACGGAATTGGAATTTTCCGGCCCGCATCCGCATTGCGCGGCAGAATCAGATAGCCATACAACAGGGTGCCGTCATCCGCTTTGAATTCCAAAGTCTTCGGCGCAATCGGGTCGTAATCCGTCACGCTACGCGCTTCCCAGATTTTCTGGCAGGGGCCGGTTGGCGCACACACCGAAATCCGCGGCGGCGTCAACGTCGCAGAATGCGTTTCCACGAAATGCTTGCCGTCATCGGCGAAGCTGGCGGCATAGTTACCTGCATCGCTGCCTTCTTCCCGTGAAATACCCTGCATCTCATAGCCGTCCAGCTTCACGGAAAAAAGCTTCTCCTGTCGCGGATCTCCTTTATTGGTCGTGAAGAAAACCGTGCCCGATGCTTCATCCACCCCGCTGATCTCGATCACCTCATAGTCTCCGCTTTCGAGCTGGCGTTCGAGTTTGGCATCGGCCGCCATGGGGTCTTTTGCGTTGAAACTGTAGAGATAAATGTGCGTGTGGCCGTCGCGCCAACTGGTCCACAGAAAGCGGTCGCCAGATTTCAGTATGCGAAAGTCGTCGTTAACGTTCACCCACGCATCCGGAGCCGATTCGGTCAGCACTTTGCGCGACCTGCCCGACTTCGCGTCAATAAAATAAAGGTCCATCACATCCTGCTTGCGATTCAGGACCTCCGCCCAAGCCCAGCCTTCGCGAATCCAGCCGAAACGCGGCACATAGGTGTCATCGTCATCGGTGAGTCTGATCCAGCGCACCTTGCCGCCGTTGCTGCCCACCACTCCCAAGCGCACGCTGGGATTCGGGTCCCCCGCCTTCGGATATTTTTCCTGCTCGACCCGGGGATGCGTCGGCAACCAGTCGGTGATGGGATAGGCCGGCACACGGGTCTCATCCATCTGCAGAAAAACGATTTCGTGCCCTTCCGGCGACCAGAAGAAGTTGCTGCGCACCGCCAGTTCTTCGGCGTAAACCCAGTCGACTTCGCCGTTCAGGATGTTGTCGTCTTTGTCCTTGTCTTTGTCCCTATCCCTATCCTTGTCTTTCTCTTTCTCCTCGCGCGTGAGCGGTCGTTCGCCTTCCTCTCCCGACACCGGATGCACATAAAGATTGTGCTTGCGCACGAAGGCGAGCCGCTTGCCGTCCGGCGAAAACTTCGGGTCTTGGCTCGCGTCCGGAGACGACGTAAGCTGCACCGCCGTTCCCGTATCCAGGCTGTAATACCAGAGCTGTCCCTGCGCATCGAAGAGCAAGTGTTTGGAATCGGGCGACCACGTGTAGGCGGCGACGTGATACCGCGTCACGCGCTCTTTCTCGCGCTCGTCTTTGATCTTGCTCGCAGGAGGGGCAAGCTGCGACAGCTTGGTTTCGCTGGCCAGTAATTTTTTCTCGCCCGTCACCGCGTCCACATACCAGAGTTCGCCGTGCTCGCCAGCGTCATCGCGCTGCACGAAAGATACCTTGGTGCCGTCCGGGCTCCACTTGATCGTCTCCGGAGCGCGTCCCGTGACTCCGCCCTCCGCGAAGATCTGTTCAATTGTGAGTTGCTTCGGCGCAGCGGTCTGAGCGCGCCCCGCGGAAAGCAGAACCAACAGGTTGATAGCGAAGACGAAAAGAAGTTTTTTCACGAACGCACTCCGATTCCGCATGAGGTGTGACCCAACGCCGCGCTAGCAGTGAAACTCAAAAGTGTACAACCTGGAAGGAGTTTGCGTCAGAAGGGTTTGAGGCCCGTGTTACCCCGCCAGAATCACCTTCATCTCCGCGCACGCCGGATGCTTTGCTTCATACGCCGCGATCTCCGCTTCATGTTGCAGCGTCAACCCGATATCGTCCAACCCGTTCAGCAGACAATGACGCGAGAATTCATCCATCGCGAACGTCGTGGTAAATCCTCGTCCGTCTTCCACTCGCAACGTTTCGAGATCGACATTCAGCTGGTAGTTTTCGATCTCTTTCGAGCGGCGCATGATCTCCGCCACCTGCTCTTGGTTGAGCCGCACCGTCAGCAGGCCGTTCTTGAGGCTGTTGTTGGCAAAGATGTCGGCAAACGACGACGCGATCACCACCCGGAACCCAAAATCCGCCAGCGCCCAGACGGCATGTTCGCGCGAGGACCCGCAGCCGAAGTTTTTCCCCGCGACCAGGATTGAGGCCTTCGCATAGCGCGGCGCGTCGAGCACAAAATCGCCGATCTTCTTTCCGAACTCTTTTCCGTCTCCCGAAAAGCGCCAGTCGTAAAAGAGGAATTCCCCAAACCCCGTGCGCTCGATGCGCTTCAAGAACTGTTTGGGGATGATTTGATCGGTGTCCACGTTTACCTTATCTAGTGGAACAACGACGCCGGTGTGTTTGCGAAACGGTTGCATGCTTAGTCCTCGGTAGTTGCCGCTGGATTGGTTGTGCGGACTTCCTCGCGGCCCATTCATCGCAAAGTACGCGATGAGTGGGGCACCCATTTTATTCGTACTTCCAATTTCTTACATCGGTGAAATGTCCGGCGATTGCCGCCGCCGCCGCCATCATGGGACTGACCAGGTGCGTGCGTCCTCCGCGCCCCTGCCGCCCTTCGAAATTCCGGTTGCTGGTCGAAGCGCAGCGCTCTCCCGGTTGCAGGATGTCGGGATTCATGCCCAGACACATCGAGCATCCCGACTCGCGCCATTCAAACCCGGCGTCCAGAAAAATGCGGTGCAATCCTTCCTGTTCCGCCGCGCGCTTGATCGCCTGCGAGCCCGGCACCACCATGGCGCGAACCTTCGGATTCACGTGCTGCCCTTTCGCCACACGCGCCGCCGCCCGCAGGTCTTCGATGCGCGAATTGGTGCACGATCCGATGAACACCCGGTCCACAGCAATTGCTTCGATCGGCGTTCCTGGATCGAGGCCCATGTATGCGAGCGCCTGTTCCGCCGCGCGCCGGTCGGCCTCCTGCCCGAAACTCTTTAACTCCGGAACGCGCGCGTTCACGGCCACCACCATTCCCGGATTCGTCCCCCAGGTCACGAACGGCGCCAGCGACACCGCGTCAATCTCAATCACCCGATCGAATTGCGCTCCGGGATCGCCCGCCAGCGTCCGCCAGTATGTAACCGCTTCTCCCCAATCTTTTCCTTTCGGCGCAAAGCGGCGGCCGCTGACGTACGCGAAAGTCGTCTCATCGGGAGCGATCAGTCCCGCTCGTGCTCCCGCCTCGATGCTCATATTGCACAGCGTCATGCGGCCTTCCATCGACAACGCACGCACCGCATCGCCAGCGTACTCGATCACATATCCGGTGGCGCCATCGGTGCCGAGCTGTCCAATAATTCCGAGCGCCAGGTCCTTGGCCGTCACGCCCTCCGCCAGCTTTCCGCTGACGTGGATCTGCATCGTCTTCGGTTTTTTCTGCGGCAGACATTGCGTCGCCAGCACGTGTTCCACTTCTGACGTTCCAATGCCAAACGCCAGCGACCCGAACGCGCCGTGCGTGGAGGTATGGCTGTCACCGCAAACAATCGTCATCCCCGGCAATGTGATGCCCAGTTCCGGGCCGATGACGTGCACAATGCCTTGCTCCGCCGAGTCCATATCAAACAACGGAACGCCAAACTCGCGGCAATTTTTCTGCAGTGCTTCAATTTGCTTTGCCGCAATCGGGTCGGCGATCGGAAGGCCCCGCGGAGTAGTCGGGATATTGTGGTCGACGGTTGCCATCGTTCGCAGAGGCTGCCGCAGACGCCGCCCATTCGCGCGCAGCCCGTCGAAGGCCTGCGGCGACGTCACTTCGTGCACCAGGTGCAAATCGATATAGAGCAGCGTCGACTGCCCTTCCGGAGCAGCAACCACGTGCGCATCCCACACTTTCTCAAACAGAGTACGAGGAGCCATATTTCCAGTTTCGCCCATCGTGTGCCGACAGTTCAAGGCCGCGAACTCTGCCGGGTGCAGCAGGTGCTGTTCGATAGTCTACCAACGCAGCCGCCACAAAATCTTCGCCGCGGACCTTTTTTTCGCCGCGCACTAAGCCGGATCACTACAGCAGAAGTCCGCGCTTCCGGTTATGATTCAATCAGTCCCTCGAGGAAAACACCGCATGATCAACGGCAAACGCATTGCCGTCGTGTTCCCCGCTTACAACGCGGAAAAGACGCTGGAAACGACGGTACGGGAATTGCCCGACTTGGTCGATATTCGCATTCTCGTCGACGACCACAGTTCCGATCGCACCCTCGAGGTCGCGCACCGGCTCGGCTTGCAGTGCTTCGTCCACAACCGCAACTACGGCTATGGCCGCAATCAGCAGACCTGCTACCGCGAAGCTCTGGCCGCCGGCGCCGACGTCGTCATCATGGTCCATCCCGACTACCAGTACACGCCGCTGCTCGTAACCGCCATGGCGAGCATGATCGCTTACGGCGTCTACGACGTCGTTCTCGGTTCCCGCATCATCGGCGGCACCGCGTTGCGCGGAGGCATGCCGCTTTACAAATACATCGCCAACCGCCTGCTCACCGCTTTTGAGAACCTGTTCCTGGGCGTCAAGTTGTCCGAGTATCACACCGGCTACCGTGCCTTCGGCCGCGAGGTACTCACCCGCTTGCCTCTACGAGAAAATAGCGACGATTTCGTCTTCGACAACCAGATGCTCGCCCAATGCGTCTACTTCGGCTTCCGCATCGGCGAGGTTTCCTGCCCGACGAAATATTTCGAGGAAGCCTCCTCCATCAATTTCTGGCGAAGTGTGCAATACGGCTTGGGTGTGCTTGGGACGACGCTTCAGTTCGCGCTCCAGCGGGCCCACCTCTCAAACTCCCAGATCTTCAGTGACTCCGGAAAGAAGTTGGAAGTTAGCGTGCCGACTTACTATAGTGGGTTATCCCAGCAATCTGGGCGTTGACTCGCCATGTTCAATCGACAATGACTGTAATCCTTCTCGCGTGAAGAAAAAAGCCATCATCATCGGGGCCGGCCCCGCCGGTCTGACCGCCGCCTACGAATTGCTTTGCCGTTCCGACGTCATCCCCGTAATCCTGGAAAAAAGCTCTTACATGGGAGGCATTTCGCGAACCGTCAACTACAAGGGGAATCGCATCGACCTCGGCGGCCATCGCTTCTTCTCCAAAAGCGATCGTGTCATGAACTGGTGGTTGCAGCACTTGCCACTCGAAGGAAGAGCTGCCGGTTCGCAGAACATTACTTACCAGCAGCAGAGCCGCGAAATCGCGGTCGCCGGCGCGGGACCCGATCCTCAGAACACCGATGAGGTCATGCTTCTGCGCAAGCGCAAGTCTCGCATCTACTACCTGCGCCAGTTCTTCGAATACCCCATTCAGTTGACCGGGAACACCCTGGTCCAGCTCGGCTTGGTACGTACGCTGCGCATCGGCTTCAGTTACTTGCGCAGCATGCTGTTTCCAGAGAAGGAAATCGTCAACCTTGAACAGTTTTTCATCAACCGCTTCGGGCGCGAACTGTATCTGACGTTCTTTAAGGACTACACCGAGAAAGTGTGGGGAGTGCCCTGCAACAAGATTAGCGCCGAATGGGGAGAACAGCGGATCAAGGGCCTCTCGATTACCAAGGCGATTCTCCATTTTCTGAGACCGCCGGCGAAGAAAAATTCCGTTGTGGCTCAGAAGGAAACCGAGACTTCACTGATTGAGCAATTCCTGTACCCGAAGTTCGGGCCCGGGCAGATGTGGGAAACCGTCGCCCGGAAGGTCATCCAAATGGGCGGGGAGATTGTGACCGGCTTCAACGTCGGCGCGATCCACTGCGAAAACGAGCGCATCCGGGCCGTCTCCGGAACGGATGACCGGGGCCGGATGCAGAGGTTCGAAGGGGACTACTTCTTCTCAACCATGCCCATCCAGGAACTCGTCCGGGACCTGGACGCGACGGTTCCGGCAAATGTGCGCGAAGTCAGCGACGGCTTGCTCTATCGCGATTTCATCACCGTCGGCCTGTTGCTTAAGAAGCTGAAAATCGGCCAGAACGCCGTTCAGAATAACGGCTCCCGCCAGCTCATCGATGACAACTGGATCTACATCCAGGAGCCCGACGTCCGAGCTGGCCGCCTGCAAATCTTCAACAACTGGAGCAACTACATGGTGGCCGACCCGGAGCGTGTTTGGCTGGGAGTCGAGTATTTCTGCTACGAAACCGACGACCTGTGGACGAAGGGCGACGAGGAAATGGCCGCGCTCGCCAAAGAGGAGATGGACCACATCGGAATCATCGATCGCAAAGATGTGCTCGACTCCACCGTCATCCGCATGCCCAAGACCTATCCCGCATATTTCGGCACGTACGACCGCTTTGAGGAAGTGCGGGAATACCTCGATGGTTTCCAGAATCTTTTTCTGGTGGGGCGAAACGGAATGCACAAATACAACAACCAGGACCATTCGATGCTCACGGCCATGGTGGCGGTGGACGCAATCGTGTCCGGCTCCACAGACAAGGCGCCGATCTGGAAGGTTAATACCGAAATGGAGTACCACGAGCAGAAGTAAACAAGTTTTCAGCCGATTCGGCAGACCCGCACAGCCGCATTCTGGTAGGGACAATCGAGATTCGCGGGACCGGGTTGTTCGACCACGATCCAGCTAGCCCCGTACTTCTGCCGCAGCCTTTCGAAGTCTTCTCGACCGTAGCGCTCCCAATTCTTTGTGTCCTGGACCTGCTCTAACCATTTCGTCGAAAGCGGTGGAAACATCGACGCGGCCCCCTTGTCCTTTACCGTGTCGGCGAGCCTGCTACGTTCGGCGCGGGCGCGGAATCCGTTCTCGTCTTCTCCTTCGAGCGCCATGTGGTTGGGATTCAGGGCAAAGAGCGCATCCGGGGGAGTGTTGACGCGGATCCAATCAAACGCCTGTGCCCAGGGATTACGAGGCTGGGCCCATGGCCACTCGATGTGAGCACTGGCAGGAAACAACTGTCGCTGGGCCAGAACCATTCCCAAACCGAGCGGAACGAACAAGAGAAGCCAGCGCCAGACGCGAGCCTGCAGGATGTACTGACCCAGCAAGCCTCCGCCGATGACGATCAACAGCATGTATGTCAGTGCCAGGCAACGCAGGGGCTCGAGCCGTGCCAAGGCCTCGAAGCGAGGTGGGATCGACAACACGATTGCTGCCGCCGTAGCCACGAGGACAAAAGGGATGACTGCTCGCGACACCAGCTCCAGGTTGTTCATCCTCCGACGCCGTGCAAAGCGAGCGAGCATCCAGAAGAGAATCACCGGACCGATGAGGCCCAGCCATTCGTACCACGCCCAACGCTGGATGTAAAAATAGGGCTGCCGCAGCGCCACTTCGTGGTAAGCAGGCGGCGGAGGGTCCAGTGTAATGCCAAAAGGAAGCAGCGCCGCAAAACCCAGGGCGCGAGGCCGGTAACGGTCCAGCACGACGAGCCACATGCAAAATGCGATGGCAAAGCTCGACATCAGCGGATGAAAAAGCGCAGCGAAAGCGAGCCAGAGGGTCCCCACAAGATATCGGCGGCGCAGTATTTCAGCTACCGCAAAAACCCCCGCGAATGCGGCCAAGTTCCGTGGATTCAGATACTGGTCCATGACGTAGAGAGCGGTCCCGGCGATAGGCAGAGTCAGCAGTGCGGCCATGAGAGCGACGGCGGCCCAGTGCGCCTTTTCGTCCTCAAAGAAAGCCGCCGCCATGCGCCTGGTTGCGACCAGCATCAGAAAGATCGAGGCGACTTGCAGCAGCAGAAGGACCCAGGGCAAGGACAGATGAGTAACCCGGACCGAACTTGCGATCAGGTTCGGATACATCGTGTGTCCGGCGTGCTCGCCAAAAAACTCCACGTTCGCCGGAAACAAGCTGGGATTCAGGATCTTCAGAACCCCTGGAAGGTAAATCTCCGCATCCTCCGCATAAGGATGATAGCCCTGGATCAGAAATGCGATCGCAGTGAAGAGGAGCAAACCGGCGATACGTCGAATTTTCAGAAAACGCTTCTCCAATGCGCGATTCCGGAATCAAAATCGGGTCAGCGGGCGACTCACGGTTCCGTACCAGGATCATACGGCCCGGCCGTTCTGGGCAAAACACCGTACACGGCAAGCACCACGATTAGCGGATCGATTTGACGACGGAAGTACACCTCGACATGCGTCACGTAGTAAATCGCCGGAAAGAAAAAAAGGACCATCCCGAAGAGAACCGCTATAGAACGATTCTCGCGCCACAGGCGGCGAAGGCCGATGAGCATCAGGACAGTCAGTGTGGTACAGAAGAAAACATTCGGCGGATCGAGAGATTCCTCGGCCAGGTAGCGCTTGTCAAAACTCCAGAATCCCGTCCAGATGTAAACGAAGCGGCGCACGGTGACAACTGCAAACCAACGCGGATGAGTGCGAATGAATTCGACACCCCTCTGTTTTTCCCTCTCCATGTAGCGGATTTCGCCAAGTTCTTTGAAGGCTTTCCACTCTTCGTCGTTGTGCCAGGGGCCGACCCAACGAGGACGCCAGTGAAAAGTATCCCCGGTGTTGCCGATGTGGATCTCCAGTCCTGCGTTGTCCCGGAAGGGGATGAACTTGCCGAAGACCTCATAGTTGCGGACGAACCACGGGCTCACGATGACGATCATGGCGAGCGCACTCGCAGCCAGAGGCACCGCCCAGCGCTGTTTCTGCCGGTGCATGCGGTAACAGGCCCAGCCATTCATGAAAGGCCACGCGGCCAGCACGATGGGATCCGTCAACGCCGTCAGGCCCCAAAGCAGCCCGATTCCAACCCAGCGAGAAAGATGACTAGACTCCTCGATGTACAACGTCCACAGAAAAAGCACGCTGAACAACGCGGTTGATAACCACGTGCTCCAGATTCGTTCCGCTGGAAAGTAAACCGCGTATGGGAAAAATGCCCAGGCCCAGCCCGACCACAATGCCGCCCGGCGGCCGAAAAGCTTGAGCGCAAAGTAGAAGACCGGCAGGCAATTCACGGCAGAGATCAAACCCTGCATGGAGAGCAGCACGATTGCCGAGGCCGTACTGTAAGTGCCGAAGACTTTGAAAACGCCCGCAGTCAGATACGGATAAACCGGTGTCATCCAGGCACTGGCGCTAGTATCCTCAAACAAGGGACTGCTGAAGCCACGACCCTCGACGATGGAGCGCGCCAGCCTGCCGTTTTCATAGGAGAACCGCCAGTGATCGCGGTCCGGATCCAGTTGCTCTTGGTACAAGAAGCCCACGACGACAAGTCGAATCGCGAGCGCGACAATCACCATGCAGAGAGTGCTTTGAAAACAGCGGTTCAGCCCTACGCGCAAAAGGCTCACCTGCGGATTGCGGGTCTCCATGACCTCGGGTTTACTCCTCATTGTTGTGGTCAACAGCATCGCCCGCTAGGCCAGAGCTCAGAAAGCAGAATGGCGGTCGGGCCCTTGATCGCTCCATGACGCTGTAATGATGCAGATTGTAGGGTTATGGAAGAGGATACCTGTCGCGGGAAGCCGGGGTCAACACAACCCAGTGGCCGGAGACAGTTGCTTGCAGCCTCTGCCAACTCGCCGTAGCATCTAAATCAGTAAATGGATACCGCAACGATCCCGAACGGACGCTCCCACCTTGCACTCGGCGAGATTTTCAGCTTCGCCTACGAGACTTTTATCAGCAACAAGGTCCGCTTTGCCCTGACCGCGCTCGGCATGGTCATCGGGACCGCCTCGCTCATCCTGGTGGTCACCATCGGCATGACCGGACGCCAGTACGCGCTCAACCAGATTCAGGCCATCGGCACGAACGAGATCTGGGCCGAGTATCAGGGTGGCGCGCAACACATCGGCGGTTCCACCCCGGACCCGCTGACCATAGAAGACCTTGCGGCCGTGCAACAGGAGGTACCCGGCATCGTCGCATCCTCGCCGGTTATCGGTCTGTCGGACCGAATCCCTGCCGGCAACGGCAAGGAAAAAGATGTCGCCATTCTCGGCGTCTCTCCCGAGTATCTGCGCGTGCGCAACTTGGTCATCCCCGCCGGCCGCTTCTTCGACAAGGATGATTCCCTGGCGCATAACAAAGTTGCCCTGATCACGGAAAGGATGGCGATCCAAATCTACGGTTCCGCGGCAGGAGCGGTTGGCCAGGTCATCAAGCTGACCGGACTGCCATTCACCGTGATCGGAACCTTCAAGGAGCGCGTCGAAACTTTCGGCCAGACGGAGATTGAGGACAACACGATGTTGATCCCGTACTCCGTCAGCCGCTATTTCATGGAGACGCCCTCCATCAAGCTTGCCTACTTCTCCATGGCAGATTCATCCATGGTGATCACAGCCACGGCACAGATTAAACGCGTAATCCAGTCGCGCCACCGCGCCGAATCCGTTTACAACGTGCAGAATCTCACTGCGGTGCTCGCCATGATGGACCGCATCGCCACCGGCTTGACCATGGTTCTGCTCGGCGTAGCGCTGGTTGTCCTGCTTGTCAGTGGAATCGGCATCATGAACATCATGCTTGCCACCGTTAGCGCCCGCATTCGCGAGATCGGCATCCGCAAAGCGATCGGCGCCACTAATCGCGAGATCCGTTTCCAGTTCCTCTCCGAGGCCATCCTCATCTCCCTCATCGGCGGCGTCCTCGGCATCATCATCGGACTCGCCATCCCCTTCTCCGTCCGCTTCTTTACCGCCTATCGCATCCCCATTTCCGGACTCTCCGCCATCATCGCCATCGTTGTCTCCTCGCTGGTCGGCATCCTGTTCGGCACCCTTCCCGCCATCCGCGCCGCCCAACTCGATCCCGTCGAAAGCCTGCGCTACGAATAGTCGGCCAGTAACCATGTCGGCACAGCTGGAGGCGGCTGTCCCTGCGTGGTTAAGAATCAAATCAGTAACAAGTGGGAAAGAACACCTGGTTTAAGCAGGACTGAGCATAAAAAATGCGCTTTCGAGATCGCCCTGCGTGTCGCGCTGCCAGTGAAACGTCGTCAACTGTCATAAAATCAGAAGGAAGCGATTGCCATGCTTCGCGAGCAGGTCATGGGATCGAACGCAACCAGCATCCGGAGCCGCGCCGTTGTCCTGCTAAGTGGCGGCATGGATTCCTGCGTGTGTGCGGCGCTTGCAGCGCGCGACCACCAGGCCGCTGCCGTCCACGTCAGCTACGGCCAGCGCACCGAACAGCGCGAACGGCGCTCCTTCGAGAGCATCTGCGACCGGCTCGAGATTCGTGACCGGCTGCTCGTGCGCAATGAAGCTCTGCGCGCCATCGGCGGATCCGCCCTCACCGATTCCAGCATTGCCGTTCCCGAAGCGCACGGCATCGGCGCCAACGTGCCCGTCACATATGTCCCTTTCCGCAACGCGCATTTTCTCGCCGTCGCCGTCAGTTGGGCCGAAGTGCTGGGAGCCGAAAAAGTTTACATCGGAGCGGTTGAGCCTGACAGTTCCGGCTATCCCGATTGCCGGCCGGAGTATTATCGAGCGTTCAATGAAGTCGTGAAGGCGGGAACCAAAGAAGGAACAATCCGGGTGGTGACACCGCTGATTGCGATGCACAAAGCCGAGATTGTCAGGCTTGGCCTTGAACTGAGTGCCCCCTTCGATTTAACGTGGTCATGCTATCAGCGCGAAGATCGCGCCTGCGGTGTCTGCGACAGCTGTGTGCTCCGCCTGCGCGCGTTTCGCGAAGCGGGCGCGGAAGATCCCATTCCGTACGTGGAAGCCGCCGCCCGATTGAGCTAGAACATTTGTGAAAGAGCAATAGCGATTTCCTCTTTTCCGTTGCCAGGGATGTGCCTCGCGCGTCCGTGACGGTCGAAAAACGGAAATCAGATTCAGTAAATAGAGTTCAGTAAATTCAGATTCAATGCCGGGAGGCAAAATCATGAAGAAATATTTCATCCTTCCCCTGCTGCTCGTCCTCGCCGTGGGGCTGTCCGCTCCGCTCGCGTTGGCGCAAACCACGGGCACCGTGAAGGGAACTTGCAAAGACGTCGAAGGGAAACCGATCCCACAGGCCGAAGTGCAGTGGGCGGGGACCGAATCCGGCCACAAGTACAACCTCAAAACCAACAACAAGGGCGAGTACTTCTCGCTGGGCATGGTCCCTGGCAAGTACAACGTCACGCTCACCAAGGACGGCAAGGAACTCTTTCACTTCAACGGCGTCCCGGTGGGCCTGGACGAAACGGTGCAGGACTTCGACCTGAAGAAGGAGCAGGCGAGCCAAGCCCAGGGCCAGGGATTGACCCCGGAACAAGCCGCGAAGGCGAAGGAGGCTGCTGCCAAAGCCGAGAACGAAAAGAAAACCGTCGGCACGCTCAACGACCACCTCAAAGCTGCCAGTGCGGCTTCCGATGCCGGCGACTTCGAGACCGCAATCGCCAAGTTGACCGAAGCCAACCAGATTGACAGCACCCGCGATCTGATCTGGTTCAAGCTCGGCGACGCCTACCGCATGTCGGCGCCCAAGCAGACCGATCCCGCCGAAAAGCAGAAGCGCTACGAGCTGGCCACAACCAACTACCAAAAGGCAATTGAGCTGCGCAGCGCCTCTGAAGCGGCACAGAAAGAGCCCGATAACAATGTGAAAATGGCCGCTTATTACAACAATCTTGCCGAAGTTTATTCGAAGTCCAACAAGGTCGATGATGCCGTGGCCACCTATAACAAGGCAGCCCAACTGGATCCAGCGCACGCCGGTACGTACCTGTTCAACGAGGGCGCTATTCTCACCAATGCAGGCAAGGGGGATGATGCAATCGTGGCATTCGACAAAGTGATTGCCGCCGATCCGACCAAAGCCGCAGCTTACTACTGGAAGGGCGTGAACTTGATCGCCAAGGAAACCGTCGGAAAGGACGGCAAGGTTGTCGCGCCCGAAGGTACTGCCGAGGCCTTTCAGAAGTATCTTGAGCTCGACCCCAATGGTCCGTACGCTGAGGGGGCCAAGGGGATGCTGGCCAGCATCGGCGCGCCCGCGGAAACGGGTTTCGGAACCAAGAAAAAACCGGTGAAGAAATAGCGTAAACCACGCCAAATCGGTCTTCGGTCTTACGCGGAGAGCGCATGGAGAGCGGTCCTGAGAAGCCGCTCTTCATTTTTGTCTTCATTTCGTCTTCAGTTACCGAGGTCTATGACCTTGTTGTCCTTCGCTGTTCCGCACATCCGCGCTACATTCATTGCATAGGTTCCTCGGCGACGTTTCTCCCCTGTGGCGTCAATGTTGATAACTGGGAGTGTATGGAATGGCTGCTCCGGGGAATTCCCCGATTGCGATTGCCTTCGAGGGCATCAGCGGAACGGGATCGATCCCGACGCCGGTTCTGCTCGCCGGCATGTTGCGCGCGTCGGAGAAGGTTAGCGATCTGATTTTTTCGCCGGGGCGACCGCCCCAAGTCGAGATTCACGGACAACTCACGGCGGTCGAAATCTCCGGGAGCAGCATACTTTCGGCGGATGACACGCGCCGCATCGCGGCCGATCTGATCGGCACCAATAAGCAGGCCATCAATACGCTTCGCGAGCAGGGTTCCTGCGACGTTTCCTACGGATTGCCGGGACTGGCGCGTTTCCGCGTCAACGTCTTTATCCAGCGCGGAAGCTGCGCGATTGTGATGCGCGTCATCCCCACCGTCATTCCGACTTTCAGTTCGCTTCGTCTGCCGGCGCAATTGGAAGAGGCAGCGAACGTTCGCAACGGGATCATCCTGGTGACGGGTGGAACCGGATCGGGCAAGTCTTCGACGCTGGCCGCTTTGATTGACCGCATCAACAGCGAGTATTGCTATCACGTGCTGACGGTCGAAGATCCGATTGAGTTTCTGCACAAGCACAAGAAATCGACGGTGCACCAACGTGAGTTGCACAGCGATGCGCCGAATTTCACGATGGCGCTGCGGGCGGCGCTGCGCCAGGCGCCGCGCGTGATTATGGTCGGCGAAATCCGCGACCGGGAGACGCTCGAGATTCTTCTCGACGCCGCCGAAAACGGACACCTCGTTCTTTCCAGCATGCACACCGTCGATTCCTCGAAGACAGTGGAGCGCATCATCGGCACGTTCGCTGCAGCCGAACAGCAATCGGTGCGAGAACGTCTCGCCAAAACTTTCCGCTACATCATGGCGCAGAGGCTGATACCGCGCAACGATGGCGGCGACCGCATCGTCGTAGTCGAAATTTTGAAATCCAACTCGCGCACTCGCGATTGCGTCGAACAAGGCGAGCGGCCGGGCCGCACGCTGCTGGACGCGATCAAGGCCAGCGAAAACGAAGGCATGCAGCACTTCGATGGCGAGATCGCGAAACTGGTCCGCTCGGGCCTGGTGGATCTGGAAACCGGTCTTTGCTTCGCCAGCAATGCGACGGTGCTGGGGCAGGAACTGGCGCGATAGGTCGGCTGTCAGTTCTCAGTTCCCGGTTCTCAGAAGAAGCATTCTTACTCTCTTTTTTTCGCCGCCAGCATCCGCTAGGTAGTCTTGAGGTATCCCACTTCGTTCACGCTTAGGGTAAGAGTGGTGCGGAGCCTTGCTCCGCTGGGCGGGCGGGGGCGCCCGCCCGTACACTAGCAAAGCCAGAGCAAAATCCGGCGGGGTATGATTCTTGCATGTCTTCTTCTTCCCATCCCTCTTCTCCCGTCGTGGCTTCGGCTCGGGTGGTGAGCTTTGAAGTGGCTCGACACCTGGTCGAGCAGCATGCGATCAGCGTGTGTCGGGGAGAGGTGGAGACGGTGGACCTGCTGGCGGGGTTGGGGCGGGTGCTGGCGGAGGGGATTCTGGCGGACCGCGACTTTCCTCCTTTTGATCGGGCTACTCGCGATGGATATGCGGTGCGGGCGGCGGACTTGGCGGAGGTTCCCGCTCGGCTTGAAGTTGTGGGCGAGGTGAAGGCGGGCGACTGGCCGGAGCCGGGAGTGTGCTCGGTGGGGCGCGGGCAGGCGGTGGGGATCATGACGGGGGCTCCGCTGCCGGCGGGGGCGGATGCGGTGGTGATGGTGGAGCACACATCACTTGCGGGACATGCAGTGGAAGTGCGGCGCAGCGTTAGCGTCGGCGAGAATTTTGTTCCACGCGGGGCGGAAGCGCGCGCGGGACAACTGCTGCTGGACCGAGGACGACGACTGGACCACTCGGGCATCGCGATTGCAGCGTCGGTCGGCAAGAGCCGCGTGCAGGTTTTCCGGAAGCCGCGCGTGGCGGTGCTTTCGACTGGCGACGAAGTGGTGGAGATTGACGCGACGCCGGGGCCGGCGCAGATACGGAATTCGAATTCGTATTCGCTGGCGGCGCAGGTTCAGAATGCGGGCGGGGAGGCGGTGCGGCTGGCGATCGCTCCGGATGAGCCCCTGCGGCTGCGGGCTCTGATCGAGGAAGGATTGGGGTGCGATCTTTTATTGCTGACGGGCGGCGTCTCCATGGGGAAGTACGATCTGGTGGAGCAGGTACTCGGGGAGTTGAAGGCGGAGTTTTACTTTACGGGAGCGGAGATCCAGCCGGGGCGGCCGGTCGTGTTTGGTTCGTGTGGCGCGGACACTCTTGTCCGCGCTGGCGGTGGATTCACTGCAAGCACGCGGACAGGAGTGTCTGCGCCACACAAGAAATACTTTTTTGGGCTGCCGGGGAATCCGGTTTCGACGATGGTGACTTTCGAACTTTTTGCTCGGCCGATGATTGAGGCTTTGGCGGGTCAGACGCCGCGGCGATTGATTTTTCTTCGGGCTCGGCTGAAATCGGAGATACGGACTAAGACAGGGTTGAAGAGATTTCTTCCGGCGGTGCTTTCGGGAGAGTTTGAGAATGCGGAGGTGGAGTTGGCTCGGTGGCAGGGGTCAGGCGACATCGCTGCGCTGGCTCGGGCGAACTGCTATGTTGTGATTTCTCCGGAGCGCGAGCGGATTGAGGCGGGAGAATGGGTGTCGTTGTTGATGCGATGAGGGCGGACCTCAGCGGCTAGAAGCCGCTCGCGTGACAGGTTTCTAACGGCATGGCTGAAGCCCATGCCCCTTCAAAGCCATCCGGGACGAGAGTTTTTCTGGCAGGCTGCGAGAAAGACGCCCAGCCCCTAAAGGGGCCTCTGATTTCGAAGAAATTGCGGTATCGCTAAAGCGATACCCTGATACGAAACTTGGGATTTTCCGCAGCCTGCTCGGGGCGGGTACGATAACCTGTTGGTGATGCCGAAAAAACTATCCCACTACGACGCGCAGGGCCAGGCCCGCATGGTGGACGTGTCGTCCAAGGCGCGAACGGCGCGAGAAGCGGAGGCGAGCGCTTTCGTTCGGATGACGCCGGAAGTGCTGCGGGCGCTGCCGGAGAATCCCAAGGGCGACCCGCTGGAAGTGGCGCGGACGGCGGGAATCATGGCGGCGAAGCGGACGGCGGAGTTGATTCCGATGTGCCATCCGGTGGCGCTGTCGCACATTGCTGTGACCCTACGCGTGTGCGAGAATGGCGTTTCTATTGCGACAAAAGTAAAGACTACGGCGGAGACGGGCGTGGAGATGGAAGCGCTGGTCGCGGCCAGCGTGGCGGCGCTGACCGTGTACGACATGTGCAAGGCGCTCGACAAGGGCATCGAAATCCGGGAAGTGATGCTGGAGCGGAAGTCGGGGGGCAAGAGCGGAGACTACCGGAGAAGCGGCAAGCGGAAATAGTTCTCCATTATCGTTATCTATTATCCATGGCGAGCAACGTCAAAATTCTGCTGGTGGATGACAACCCGATGGTGCTGGGGATGCTGCAGCAGGCGCTCTCGGCGCTGGGCGAGGTCACGGTTGCGACCGACGCAGCCGATGCGTTGTTGAAGGCAGTCGATGACCTGCCGGATGTGCTGATCAGCGACTACCGCATGCCGGGCATGGACGGGCGGCAGTTGCTGGAAAAACTGAAAAGCAGGCCGGCAACGGCGGGGATCGCGGTGATCCTGATGGCCAGCAAGGCCGACATCAGCGAACGATTGTCGATGCAGGACCCGATCGAAGACTATCTGGAGAAACCCTTCTTCCTGAAAGATGCTACGCACAAAATCAAGCGGGTAGTGGACCGGATCGCGCTGGAGAAACTGAGCAAGGCAGCGTCGACCGATGGCATATTGCGCGGCAGCCTGTCGCAGATGAACGTGATCGACCTAGTGCAATCGCTGGAGATGGGGCGCAAGAGTTGCCTGCTGACGATGACCAATGGCGACGACAAATGCGAGATGTATTTTAGCCAGGGGCAGGCCAAGCACGCCGCGTACGGCCCGATTACGGGAGACGAAGCGGTTTTCAAAGTGCTGCGCTGGACGGAAGGAAACTTCCAGATTGATTTCAACGGAAAGTCGGCGCAGGAAACGACGACTCTGAATACGCAGGGCCTGCTGATGGAAGGATTGCGACTGCTGGACGAGGCGCAGCGAGACGCAGCGGCTGAAGGTGAAGATGTCCTCCTCGACACCTGATGGGATGCGGGCGGCGGTGCTGACGGTTAGCGATTCGTGTTCGCGCGGCGAAAAGGTGGATCTCTCCGGTCCGGCCGTGGCGGAAGCGCTGGGGCGGCGCAATTTTCAAGTGGTGGTGCGCAGCGTAGTGGCGGACGAGCGCGCCGCGATTCAAGAAAAACTGATTGAGTTGTGCCGGTCAGCTCGACTGGTGGTGACCACGGGCGGGACGGGAATCGCTCCGCGCGACGTGACGCCGGAAGCTACGGGCGCGGTGTGCGATCGGCTGGTGGAAGGGATCGGGGAGCAGATGCGATTGCAGGGAGTGGGCAAGACGCGCTTCGCTGCGCTGAGCCGCGCGGTGTGCGGTGTCCGGGGAACGAGCCTGATCCTGAATCTGCCGGGCAGTCCGGCAGGGGCGGTCGAGTCGCTGGAGGCGGTGATGGATGTGCTGCCGCATGCGCTGGAGTTGATCGCGGGGCGGACCGGGCATGAGTGAGAGCGTCGTTCGCTGGTCGCTATTCGCTAAACCATTTTTTGCGAACTGTGGACGCGAGACTTTCGACGCGAAGAGGCGGCTGGCGAACGACTAACAGCGAACGACGCCCTCCGCTTCTCGCGTAAACTAGTCTTACTTACTTGAACAAGATCAAACATTTTGTCCACGCTTACAGCGAGTGGATTAAGCTCGTTCTCGCGCCTCTGGGGCCGTGGGGGATGCTTGCGTTTGCGGCGGTGGATGGCTCGTTCATGGGCCTGCCGCTGGATGCGATTTTCGTGGGCTACGTTTACCACGATCGCTCGCGGTTCCTGATGTATGTGCTGCTGGCCTCGGCCGGGTCGGCGCTCGGAAGCATTGTTCTCTACGTCATCGGGTATACGGGTGGCGAGATGCTGTTGCGCAAGCGGCTTTCAGCGGAGCGGTTCGGGAAGATTCACGCATCTTTCGAGCGGCATGAATTCTGGGCGCTGATGTTTCCGGCGATGTTGCCGCCGCCCGCGCCGTTCAAGATTGTGGTGCTGGCAGCGGCGGCGTTTGAAATGAACTTCGCGCATTTCCTGCTGGCGATTTTCTTGGGACGGTTCGTGCGGTTTCTGATTGAGGCGTTGCTGACGCTGTGGTTCGGTCCGGGGATTGTGACGCTGACGGGAAGCCTTTTCGCGCACCACTTCGTGGGGATTCTGGTGGGGGTGGGAGTGCTGGTGGTTGGTTGGCTGATCTGGCGGCGAGCGAAGCGGCAGAGGGCAGAAATTAAAAACGCAGCAGGGAAGGATTCCGCGCTGCGCTCGGAAGAAACTCGATTGACCGGCTAGACAGCTTGCCTGGCAAACTGCAGATCCCCTGAGTTACCTCGCTACGCCAGCCGAGTACAACTGCGCTGTTTGGTTCACTCTCTGCAGGTGTGTGTCTTTGAAGAAGGTTGGATACTTCAGGCCATAGCCGAGGGTGCGGTCAAATTCAATGTGTGCCAACCAGATCAGCGCAAACGGCAAAAATCTGCTCCAATGCAGTGCATACGAGACTCCCGCCAGTGCGACGGGAAAGGCAACGATATGCGCGAAGTTGTAGAGCCTGGCACCAAGCCGCACATTGGCGAGATAGCCCAGCATGAAGAGGTCAGGCCACAGGAATAGCAGAAGGAACAATCCCCAGCCGGCTCCCGTGGAGCGGTATAGGTACAAACTGAGCGCAAATAAGGCCGCTCCCTCGATGCGCAATAGAACCCCAGGTTTGGCGAACATTTCAGGTTGATCCTTGGTTATCGTTTTCGCCTTTTAGGCTTGCCATCGTGGGCCAGTGCCGCGCCGTCGGCGGCTAGCTAAGCGGCTGCGGCTCCGTGGGGTTTGTGCATGGAGCGGGCGACCACGGCGGCGACCGCGGGCAATCCGAACATGACTGCGGTGAAGAGCATGTCGCCAGCGAGTCCACGGCGGAAGAACGGCAGGCCGGCGGCGTAGCAGGTCATCAGACCGGACAGGGTCTTGGGATACATGTTCCAGCATGCCCAGACGGCGAAGTTACTGACCACGAAGAAAGAGATGGAACTGGCCAGCGCGGCTCCGCCGACCCGCAGCCAGTTGGTGTTTTCGCGCAGTTGGCTGCCGAGCCACAAGATCGCCGCATACCACGCCCAGGTCACGAAATGGTCCCAGGAGAATTGATAGGAGTACACGAATTTGGTGAGGATGACGTCGGAGGCGGCCAGCAGCGCAAAGGGAACCCACAGCTGACGTCGCGAACCGCGCGCGCCAAAATAGAGCAGCGCCGCTGCTACCGGAGTGAATCCCCAGGGATGCAGCATGAACGGCATCCGCGCCACGACCGCAAAAATGACAAATAGATAAGCCAGCATGATCACCTCGTTAAGAGCCAATTAGGATTGTTGCGCGAGCGGATGCTGCCGGTCAAGGGAGGGGCGAATTTAATAGCTGGTGGATCAGTTTCCGGTGGGCGTTATGCGATCGAATGGACTGCTTCCGGGGGGGCCGTGATACTGGCGGAACCGTGAGGGGGCGTCGCTGGTGCTGTGGACCGTCACCTATATAGGTGCTTGCGGTCACAGAATCCCCCGCGGCAAATCTACTAGTCTGGATAGTATTTCGGGAGGTCGCTATGCGGCGACGTGCTTTGCTCCTCGTCTTTTTCTTCTCTATTTCTTTTCTGTTCACTCCAACGCTTCCCGCTAAGGACAAACCCAAGACAGCCACATCGCACAAGATCCCGCAGGACTTCAGCAAGTTCGTGGAAATCCCCGGTGCGGAGATGGCAGGAGCGGAACAGTGCGCGCAGTGTCATGCTGGCCTCTCCAAGGGCTACCGCCGGAGCGCGCACTCGATGCAGGAAATTGCGTGCGAACAGTGCCATGGGGCGGGCAGTCTGCACGTGGTGGCGGGCGGGTACTCGACCGAATCGAAAGACAAGATCATCAGCTTCCGCGACCGTTCCCCCGAACAAGCGAACGGTGTGTGCCTAAGCTGCCACGCGAAATCCGATCATGTGCGGAACTGGTTTTCGGGCGCGCACCAGGCGCAGGACATCAAGTGCAGCGACTGCCACACCATTCATGGCGAGGGCCACGGCGAGCAGAGAGCGATCGAGTCGCGGCGGGAGCTGAATGAGAACTGCCTGCGCTGCCACCAGAAGCAAAATGCCGAGGCCGATCTTCCGTACCACCACCCGATTCGCGAAGCCAAGATGAGCTGCGTGGATTGTCACGACGCGCATGGCGGCAGCGCAGGCAACAATCTGAAGATGTCCAACGCCAACGAACTTTGCTTCAGCTGCCACGCTGAATATCAGGGCCCATTCACATTTCAGCACCCTCCGGTAAGCGAGAACTGCCTCAAGTGTCACTCCGCCCATGGTTCGCCAAACCAGAACCTGCTGACCGTGAGCCAACCTGCGCTCTGTCTGCAGTGTCATTCGGCGCACCACAACGGCGCGAGTTTGCCCCTGGTGGACCGGTGTACCAATTGCCATAACGCAATTCATGGAAGCGACATACCTTCCGCAACTGGCGGAAGCAAGTTCATCGACAAGTAGGACCCGGCGAAAGGATTGGTTCGGATAAGGAGATCACGCCATGAAAAAGGTTCCAGCACTCCTTGTACTCCTCGCAGGTGCACTCATAGTTGCGGCAGTAACGTCCCCAGCTCAGGCTCAGCAGCCCACCCCGGGCACTTCGCAGCCGGCGGAGAATCTCCCCGAAGTCACCTACCATCTCACCGTGATGATGCCGCAATACCGGTTCCTGGACACCAGCGGATACCGCGGCAGGGTGGGCGAATACGACAGCCTGCAGCAGTCGCTGGGCGGTGATTTGTCATTGGAGTATGTAAATATCCCCCAGCACATGACCTTCAGGTCCACGTTGAACGTCCTGAGCCGGGACGACTACGACATGAAGTCGCGCCTCACTTTCGGCAAATGGCTTGACTTCAGCCTCGACAATCGCAGCTTTGTCCGTCACCTGGATGACAACACCTATTTCGGAGCAGCTGTGATTTCTCCGGACATCGTGCGCACCGATTCGATCCCTGCGGATTCCTTGCTGGGCATACGACGGAGGATGAACAACGCTTCCGTCAAGCTGCAGTTGCCCAAGGTGCCGGTGAAGCTGTTTGTCAAAGGCGGTTGGCTGGCCCGCGACGGGAACAGCCAGATGCAGTACTTCGACATGGGCGGAAACGGGCAACCGAGCGACAGCTTTCCGGGATGTGATAACTGCCACTCCGCTTCCCAGTACCGCAGCTATAACTACACGACTCGGAACATAGCCGGAGGTGCGGAAGTCACCTTAGGAAAGGTTCTCAAACTCATTTACCAGCACGAGTTTCGCAGCTTTAATGACCGCATGCCGAACCCGAAAGACTTCTACGGAACAGCAGATCCCGCCCTCGCCGGCGAGGACATCCCTTACACGCCGGCTGGTCTCTACGTGCACAGCGTGTTGCCGCGCCATGAAACGCAGGCCGACTCGTTGCAGATCACCATGGCGGTGGCGCATCACGTCACCTTGAACGGCGACGTCAACTACGCGCGGACGAACAACCTCTTCACCAATCATCCCCAAAACGCATTTAATGCCGACGCTACTCTGACCTGGAATCCGGTTTCCCGGCTACGAGCGGTGGCCGACTTTCATGAGCAGAATCTGGTGAACGAATTTGTCTCGCCGTATTCCCTCGCCGACCCCACTGTGATTCACTAC
Organism: Acidobacteriaceae bacterium; assembly: GCA_003131315.1. Classification (GTDB taxonomy): domain Bacteria; phylum Acidobacteriota; class Terriglobia; order Terriglobales; family Acidobacteriaceae; genus Acidiflorens. Next base: position 13,624 of record PKUV01000021.1, on the reverse strand, counting down.
TTTGGCAACCCGTCCCTGCACCGACATTGGGCGGGTCTGAAGGTGTCGTACCGGGTAACAAAACAGTTCGACCTGGAGTCGTACTACACGCGCATGAATATCACGCGGTCGGATGCATCGCTGTGGCCGCAGTTCTCTTCGCCCCACAATACCGATCCGCTCTTCGTCGTGCCCGTGAGTTCCAGCAACATTGCGGGCGCAGCCGCGCATTTTCACAGTGCGGAATTGTGGAGTGCGAGAGCCGGTTATGAGTGGACCGGCACACACAATCCCGGCTATGTCACGGACCCGCGCACGAATAACCGCCTGTTTGGCGACGTCACCATTACTCCGGTTCACTGGCTCACCATCGGCAACGACGCCAGCATGATTCTGCAGCGGTCGTTTCCCGTGATTCAGCGCACCAACCACCTCTACGTAGATACCACCTTCGTAACCCTCAAGCCGGTTCCGCAGTGGAGCATCGGCGGTGGATACACCTACCTGCAAGACAATCTGCGGACCGACATGCAGTTCGGCAACGATTCCGCGGTCGCTGTCTATACGCAGCCGCTGGTGCCCTATAAGCAACTGAGCCAGACCTTTTCCATACACTCCACCTATGAACTGAAGAAGCGTCTGGGACTCAATGTAAGCTTCGCGCACTCTGCGGCCCACAGCAGCATGCGGCCGGACGTCAACCCGGCAGACTACCCGCCCTTCCCATGGACGACGGACCCAAACGGCGACCCACAGTTCCCAGCGCATTTCGCCAATGCGCTCGCGATTGGCGCAGGACCGGTGTCCCAGGTGAACGTACCGCAGACCCTTATCGGAGCCATGGGCGATTACCACTTCCGCGCCGGATTCGATGGTGGTCTTCGTTTCAACTACGGAAGCTACACCGATAACATTCGTCCAGACCTGACCGGAAAGCTGCGGTCATATTCAGTTTTCTTTGGACGAGTCTGGTAGCCTCCACCTGCTGAACTTCAGCTCTAGACGCACCGTGACTCACTGCCGTCTACTGCTGTTACCGAGTTTTCGTAGTCGTGCTCCTGATTCCGAAGCGTTCGTCTACGACTTGCAGATCGCGAGTCAGGAACACCATCGCGCCGAGGGTGACGCGCGCGTTGCGTCCGGGATAGTCGTAGCGGAGATCGCGGAAGCGGACTATGTAGGCGGCGCGGGCGTTGTTTACCGGATCGTTCTCGATCTGTTCGGTTTCGGTTACGGGATACTGGGCCCAACTCAGGTACACGCGTCCGAGGTAGGTTTTCTTGGCGGCGAGCGAGACGGGGGTTTCTTCGGGCTTGTAGCGAATCTGCATTTGGGCTTCGGGATCGACCTCGGGGGAGAGCGAATCGATGTCCATGGTGGCGAAGAAGTTGGGGGTTTCGGCGACTCCGTACCAGCGGAACGGATTCGTCATGTAGGGATAGGCGGAAACGCGGAGCGGGTCGGCTCCCTGGTAACTGCGCGACTGGAGCGCGGCTACGGCGCGGCGATGCTCGTAGTCGCGAAGTCCCCAGTACGCGAACACGGCGAGCAGAGCGAGAGTCGCGGCTAGTCTTCCGGCTGGCTTGGCGCGCGGGCCTTTGCTGCGGGCGCCGATCTCTTCGTGGATGAGCGAAAACAAGGCGGGGAGAATCAGGCCCAGCGTGAGCGCGACCAGGAGGACGGGCTCGACGATGAAGACGATGTCCCAGGAAATCCAGCGTTCGGAGAAGGGCCAGAAGGGACGCACTCCGTAGTTGGTGGTGAAGTCGAGGAGAATGTGGCTGAGGCCGGCCAAGCAAGCGTAGGCGAAGAGCAATCCCCAGCGCGGGGGAAGGTTGGGGTTGCGGGTTTTGCGGCCGCGCAGGCGCCAGAGGAGATAGATGAATGCAACGACCACGGCGGCTACCAGCGGCACGCCGAGGAACGAATGAGTGAAGCCGCGGTGATGGTTTAAGCCGAACGCGGAGCCGCCGAAGCGGCTGAGGACGTCGAGGTCGGCGGCTTCGGCGGCCAGGGTTAACGTGGCGGTTGCCAGCGCGGTCTTGCGATTGAGTCCGGCGCGGCCCATGGCGGCGCCGAATAAGAAATGAGTGACGGGTTCCAAAGGCTCTCCTGGGTGAAGTTTAGCTGTCGGCTGTCCAGCGGCCCACTCATCGCAAAGTGCGCGATGAGTGGGGCACCCGCGTTTCTTCCGGCGCGGTCATGCGGGTACCACCAGGGACAGCGCATCGGGAACCATCGTCATGCGGGCGGGCAAGCGGCCGAGCAGTTCGCCGTCGGCCTCGACATAGACGCGGTCTTCGCTGCGAAAATCGCTATGATCGTCGTCGCCGCTTCTCTCCGGCAACTGGCAGATGACCTCCGAGGAACTGATCAGATCGATGCCGTTGATATTCCATTGGCGGCCGAGCAGCGCCCCGGCCACATACTGTATGTAGGCGTTGCGGCTGGCGGTGCGGCACATGACGGCGCGCAGATCGGTGCAGTCGAGCGACGCTCCGGGAACCAGTTCGCGCAGGATGTTTCCGAAAAAGCGGATTCTTACGGCGAGAAGTTCAGTCAGCACGGCGCGCTGGCGCAGACCGTTTCCGTTTGCATATTCGACCTCGAAGTCCCTCATGCGATGAGTCGCCCACAACTGCCAGGCTTTGAGGTAGTAGGCGGTCATACCCGAGCGATTCTTGAGTTCGGCGGTGAGTTTGTAGAAGAGGTGCGCGTCTACACCGATTCCGGCGGCGACGGTGAAGTAGCGCGCGGCAGATTTGCCGTCGAAATCCTCGTACTCAATTCGGCCGAGAGGGATGCGGCGGACCTTGCCGTGGACGGCGGCTTCAGCCGCGGCGCTGGGGCGGAGCGGGATTGCCAGGTCGTGGGCGAGAGCATTGGCGGTGCCGAACGGGAGAATCGCGAGCGCGACGGGTGTGCCGGCTAATGCCTGAATGACATCGTGGATCGTGCCATCGCCCCCGCAGGCAAAGACGGTGTCACTGCCGGCCGCCACAGCGCAGCGGGCGTGGTCGGTTGCTTCCTGGCTGGAGCGGCAAACCGTAAGTTCGGTGCGGACGCCGGCCGACTGGATGATGCCAATGGCATGGTCCAGTTGCGTGTCGCGCCGTCGGCGGCCAGAGTTGGGATTGAACAGAATTGTGGCTTTGCGCATGCGTCGGCCAGGTGCTACTTTGAGTTTAGCGCACGCCCCCACTCCCACATGCCGAACATCGCCTTCTGTGGGATCGCGTGTCCGGCTTGGCGGGCCAGCATGGTGATCTCGGATGAGGTTAGCAGACGGTTGCTTCCGCGGCCAGTCTGCACTAAGCTTGCGCGCAAAGCTTTGGGGTGTTCGTTTTAATCACGATTGAAATCCGTTTGGTTCACTTCAGGAGGAGCTCTGTATGAAACTGCTGACGGCTACTCGTGCCTGGCTGCGTCTCACGATCGTTTTGATTCTCGCGGTACTTTTCAGTTTCACGATCTCTCTTAGTCTCACAATCCGTGCCGCCGCGCAGGATCACGCCATGGGAACAGCGAAGGCGGTCACGATAATGGCGGGTCTGGGCGATTTGCACCATCCGGTTTCGACGAAGAACCCAGAGGCGCAGGGATTTTTCGATCAGGGACTGCGCCTGATTTATGCCTTCAACCACGACGAAGCCGCGCGCTCGTTTCAGAAAGCCGCTGAACTCGATCCGAAGCTGGCGATGGCTTACTGGGGAATTGCGGAGGCGGTGGGACCGAACTACAACGATCCGGCGAGCGAAGACCGCTTCAAGCAGGCGCACGAGGCGATTCAGAAGGCGGTGGACCTGAGCGGCAATGCCTCCGACGCCGAACGCGGCTACATTTTCGCGATGGCGAAACGCTTTCCGGCGGATCCGAAGTCTGACCTGCGGAAGGCTGCGGAAGATTATCGTGACGCGATGCGGGAAGTGGTAAAGAACAATCCCGACGATCTTGATGCGGCGACGTTGTTCGCAGAATCGGGGATGGACCTCCATCCGTGGGGATTGTGGCATCGTGACGGGACGCCCGAGGACGGCACGGAGGAGATCGTATCGACCCTGGAATCGGTGATCAAACGCGATCCCAACCACCTGGGTGCGCTCCATTACTACATTCACGCCGTCGAAGCGTCGAATTCTCCGGAACGGGCTCTGGCTGGGGCGAACCGACTGGCAGCGCTGGCGCCGGCTGCGGGACACATCGTGCATATGCCGGCGCACGTTTACATCCGCACGGGAGATTACGCGGCGGCGGTGAAAACCAACGAGGAAGCGGCGGTGGTGGATCGAGCGTACATCAAGAGCAGCGGCGCGCAGGGCATTTATCCGATGATGTACTACAGCCACAACCTGCATTTCATCGCGATGTGCTCGGCGATGACGGGAGACTATTTGAAATCGCGCAAGGCGGCGGAGATGCTCGCGGCCCATGTGGGGCCGTCTGTAAAGGACATGCCACCGCTCGAAGGATTCATGACGATCCCCATGGCTGTGAATGTGCGCTTCCACAAGTGGGACGCAATTCTGGCGATGAAGGCGCCCGATGCGGGAATGAAGACCGCGGTTGGCTTCTGGCACTTTGCGCGCGGGATGGCGTTGGCGGGAAAGGGCAGGATCGGCGAAGCGGAAGCGGAATACAAGATCGTGGCCGAGGCTGAGAAGGCGACGCCGCCGGATGTCGTGTTCCAAATGCCTATTAACAACAAGACCAAGGACATTCTAAAGATTGCGGAGAACGTTCTTGGCGCACAGGTGGCGCTGGCGAAAAAAGATAACGCCGCCGCAGTGAGCATGCTCCGCGAAGCCGTCGCCGTGCAGGACACGCTGAAATACGACGAACCCCAGGATTGGTTCTTTCCGGTGCGGGAGTCGCTGGGCGGAGTGTTGCTGATGAGTGGGGATGCAAAAGGAGCGGAGCAGGTGTTCCGGGATGACTTGGCGAAGAATCCTCGGAATCCGCGGTCTCTGTTTGGTTTGCATCGGGCGCTGAAGGCGCAGGATCGAAATTCCGATGCCTGGTTTGTGGAGCAGGAGTTTCGCAAAGCGTGGAAAGGCGGAGCGGGGGAGTTGAAGGTGGAGGATCTGGTGTAGGGGAGGCAAAATTTGTCATCCTGAGCGAAGCGAAGGACCTGCTTTTTGCGGCGCGCGCCAGTTCGTGTTTTTCGAATGGGCACGATTGGGGACAGATCAATTGGTCACGGTACCGACGATTGTGTTTTCTCTATGGAATAGACGTAGTGGGGGAGGCCTCGCCAGCTCACTTCTTTCCAGACGGTCATGCCGTTGCGCTCGGCGACGCGGCGTGAGGGCAGGTTCTCCGGGCGAATCAGGGAAATCAATCGCTCGGTTTTCAGGTGCGCGAATGCCCAGTCGCGGCAGGCGATGGCGGCTTCGGTAGCCAGGCCCTGGCCCCAGAAATCGCGGCGCAGGTGGTATCCGATTTCGTAGAGGCGCTCGCCTTCTACCTGCTGCAGGATGATGCCGCAATCGCCGATCATTTGTTGGGCTTTCTCTTGCGTCTTCGTCAACTCCATTGCCCAGAGGCCGACGCCGTCGTCCTGGTAGCGTTGGCGGTTGCGTTCAATCCATTGCTCGACGCCGGCGCGATCGTAGGGTGCGGGGTAATAGCGCATGGTTTGGGGGTCGGAAAGGACCAAGGCGAGAGTGTCGGCGTCTTGCGGGGTGAACTCGCGGAGGAGGAGGCGGGTGGTTTCGAGAATCTTCATCGCTCAATTCTTGCTGCGGAGTTCAGGACTCGTCACTCATCTCATAGACAAGCCACTGAGCGTTACTGGTGTAATTGCAATTTTTCGACAGAAATGTGGGCGTGTCAGTGGTACCGTGGACCAAACATAAGGTGTTCCGTCAGATTGGAAACCTTTTTTCTCTAATGGGGCTCCGTCAGATCGACTGTTAGGGCCATCAGGTCCTGCCAGATCTGACCGGTTAAGGCCCCATTCTTAGACGAAGCGATAGTGTCTCGTGAACGACTTCCAGCGATTTGATTGCCCGTCTCGCGATAGGGATACCCTTCTTGATGCAAAACATGACCAATGCAGCGCCGATTTCATTCTCTGTAAAATTTATCGCCGATTCGTCACCTGGAGAGTTCAGCGCAATGCTGACCTCGCTGTTCTGCGTTAAGACCACCCCATTGACATCGTCCGGTAATAGCCGGCCGGTTTGGCTGCAATAGTCTCTGAGTGCCTCAAATAACTCGGTTTTGTTAAAACCTAGAATGCGGGATTCGGTGGGCATTAGGCGAACATCGTTTTCTCCAGTCTAGTTGTCGAACGACCTTCTCGCAATGCTGAATCCACTCGCTGTGCTCCATATTCGGGGGTGATTGTAGAAGAAAGCGAGGTCAAGCCGCATGGCAGGTCTGGAGTTTCAGTCGCAATCAGGCGTTTACATCAACTATCCCGAATGTAGTCTAGCAATCTACGGGGTTAAACTCGAAGCATGGCGGAGATAGGACGGATGCTGGTGCTGCTTGGCGTGGCCCTGGTGGTGATTGGGGGCATCGTCATGCTGCTGGGGCGGACTGGGTTGCCGCTTGGGCGGCTGCCGGGGGATGTGCTGTATCGGGGCAAGAACACCGCTTTCTATTTTCCGCTGGCTAGTTCCATTCTGATTAGCGTTGTTCTTTCTATTGTTCTCTTTCTGGTTGGGCGGCTGAAGCGGTAATCATCCGCCGGCGAAAGGCGCTGCCGAGCTTCGCTCGGCTGGACGGACGAGGGCGTCCGTCCCTACGTGTATGTCACTCGCGCGGCGGGGTAAACTGTAACTTCTTAGCTGAAACTTCATGGAGACGGCGGACCAACTCGGGTTCCAGTTTCGTCCTCCGGAGCGGCGCATCTGGACGGTGCGGGCGCTGGTCTCCGCGGTACGGTCGCACATCGAGCGCGAGTATTCGGATTGTTGGGTGGAGGGCGAAATTTCGAACCTTCGCATTCCCGATTCCGGCCATTTGTATTTCACGCTGAAGGAAGAGAGCGCGCAGATTCGCGTGGTGATGTTCCGCTCGTCGGCGAAGCTGCTGCGATTTCGGCCGGAGAATGGATTGCACGTTACCGTGCGCGGGCGCATCACCGTTTATGAAGATCGCGGGGAGCTGCAAATCTCCGCTGAATTCATGGAGCCGAAGGGCGCGGGCACTCTGCAGTTGGCGTTCGAACAATTGAAGGCGAGATTGCAGGCGGAAGGATTGTTCGAGGCATCACGAAAAAGGCCGATCCCGCCGTTGCCGCAAAGAATTGGCATCATCACTTCACCGCAGGGGGCGGCGCTGCGGGACATCCTGAACATTCTGGCGCGGCGGCATCACTCGGCGAATGTGCTGATCTATCCGGCGCAGGTGCAGGGGGACGCGGCGCCGGGCGAGGTAATGGCGGGGCTGCGGTGCTTTCATCAGGATTTGCGTCACAGCCGCGCGGTCGAAGTCATCATTATTGCGCGCGGCGGAGGCTCGGCCGAAGACCTGGCCGCGTTTAATCATGAGGGCCTGGCGCGAGCGGTTGCGGATTCGAAGATTCCAGTGATCTCGGCGATTGGGCATGAGACGGATTTCACGATCGTGGATTTTGTCGCCGATCTGCGGGCGCCTACGCCATCAGCGGCGGCGGAACTGGTGATCCGGTCGCGACAGGAGATCGAAGCGCAGGCGGAGGATTTGTCCCGGCGGCTGGAGCGCGCGTTGCGCTACCGTTTGCTGATGGCGCGTCAGGAACTGACCGAGCACGCGCAGCACGGAGCGTTTGCGCGCATGATGGACGGCATCCACCGGCGGCAGCAGAAGCTAGATGAACAGCGCTTCCGCCTGGAAAAAGCGGAACGGCAACTTCTGGAGCGATGTCATCGGCGCTGCGAAAGCGTTTCCGCGGCAGTGCGGCACTATGACGCGCGACGCCGTCTGGCTGCGGTGCGGCAGGGACTGGAGGCTCAAGTTGCGAACCTGGCCGCCGCCACGCACACGCGGTTGCTGGAGAGCCGCGGGGCGCTGGATCGCCGGACCGCAAGCCTGGAGGCGCTTTCGCCGGTGGCAATTCTGAATCGCGGATACGCGCTGATGTTCGATGCGAAAGGGCGACTGGTGAAAGATGCGGCGGGACTCAAAGCTGGGGATGAGGTGTCGGCGCGGCTGGCTCGGGGACGGGTTCGTGCGCGCGTGACTGCTACCGAGCGCAGCGAGCCGGAATCCGGCGGGGCTGCATTAGAATGAAAGCCAATTCAACTTCCGACGTGAGGGTGGCGTGACGCCGTCGCTGGCCTGGTCGCACATCTCGGTCATCTCGATCATTTCGATTCTGGACATCGTGCTGGTCGCGATCCTGATCTACCAGTTTCTCTCGCTGGTGCGGGGCACGCGAGCTGCGCCGATGCTGGTCGGAGTGGCGACGCTTGGACTGGCTTTCTATTTCGCGCGGCTGGGGGAATTGCGGACCCTGAACTGGCTGCTCAGCACGCTGCTGCCATACGTTGTTTTCGCGCTGATCGTCGTTTTCCAGTCGGAGATCCGGCACGCACTGGCAAACCTCGGGAGCCGCATTTCGCTGATGCGGTCTTCGAGTTCGGTGGCCGACGTTTACGACGACATTGTTTTGGCGGCGAATCTTTTTTCGCAAAATCAGACGGGCGCGCTGATCGTGATCGAGCGTGAGATTGGGCTGCGCACCTACATTGAAAGCGGCGTGTCACTGGATGCAAGGCTGTCGTACGACCTGCTGGCCACGGTGTTTCGTCCGAGCGCTCCCTTGCATGACGGCGCGGTGATTGTGCAGCGGGACCGCATCGCGGCCGCCGCTTGTTTCCTGCCGCTGTCGATGAACCCTGTGCTTTCGACCCAACTGGGGACGCGTCATCGCGCGGCGATCGGGATCACGGAAGAAACCGACGCCGTCGCCGTCATCATCTCGGAAGAGACGGGCACGATCAGCATGGCGGTGGCGGGAAGCATTGAGCGCGAGTTGACGGTGGAGCGTCTGCGTGAGCGGTTGAGCGCTCTGCTGCGCCGCTACGCTCCGGCACCCACGCTGCCGACTCCGGTGGAGGAAAGCTTTATCGAAGAGGAGCCGCCCAGTTCGCATCCCACCCGCAGGCAGGATGCGGGTCTGCGCCCCGGAAGGGACGACTGACGATGCCGAGCTTTGTGCAGCGCACGTTCGTTCACAATATCGGACTCAAGCTGGTTTCCCTGTTGCTCGCCATCGGCTTGTGGCTGGTGGTGGCGCGCGATCCCATCGCCGAAGTCGAAATGAAAGTGCCTATCGAGTTCCATAATCTTCCCGAAAATCTGGAGATCGATTCCGCCAGCTTTACCGAAGCGCAGATCCGGGTACGGGGACCGGAGCGTGTGATTCATCGCCTGCAGGTGACGGATGTGCGCGCGGAGATTGATCTGGCCAGCGTCCGCCCCGGGGAACGGACTTTCGATTTGACCGGTCGGCAAGTTCATGTGCCACAGGATGTGGAAGTGGTGCAGATTTATCCCGGTCAGTTTCACCTCTCCTTCGACAATCGCGCGACCCGCGTCGTCGAGGTTCGACCGCGTGTGATCGGAAATTTTGCTAGCGGCATGCGAGTGGCGCAGGTGATCGCCGATCCGCCGAATATCATGATCACCGGACCTCGCCGGCGCGTCGAAGCGGTGGAGGCCGCTATCACGGACCCGGTAGATGCTAGCGGAGTCATGACGCGAGCTACTTTTGTGACGCAGGCCTATGTCCCCGATCCTCTGATCCAAGTTGTGCACCCCACCCCGATTCGCGTGACGGTTATCATGGAAGGTTCGGGAGACGAGAAAAAATAAGGAGTAGTTTTTCCTCCCCGGTCCTTGCATGACGCAAACCAGACAACTCTTCGGTACTGACGGGATTCGTGGCGTGGCGGGAGAGTTTCCGCTGACGCGCGACAATGTTTATTGGATTGGGCGGGCGCTGGGGCACGATCTGGTGCGCGTGAATGCTAAGGCACGGGTGGTGATCGGACAGGACACGCGCGTCTCCAGCCGCTGGATCGCCGACCGATTCCTGCAAGGGCTTGCGTCGGTGGGCGTGGAAACGCGCAGCGCCGGCGTGATCACCACGCCGGGCGTCGCGTTCCTGGCGCGCTCGCAAGGGTTCGATGCCGGGGTCGTGATTTCGGCTTCGCACAATCCGTGGACCGATAACGGGATTAAAATTTTTTCGGGCGATGGATACAAGCTGCCGGACGCACGCGAACTGGCGATTGAAAAGGAACTTTTCGCGCTGTTGCAGGCGGATGCGGTTCCGGCGCCGGATTCCACTCCCGAGGTTTCGAGCCTTCCCGGTGAGGAAGGTCTGCGCCAAGCTTACGTTCGCTGGCTCGCGGGCAGTGTTTCCACCGACTTGACCCGGTTTCGAGTGGCGGTCGATTGCGCCAATGGCGCGGCGGCTGCGGAAGCTCCGGAGTTATTCGGGGCGCTCAAGATCAACACGACCTTTCTGCACTCCGCGCCGGATGGACAGAACATCAACGAGAATTGCGGTGCGCTGCATCCGGAAATGGTGGCGCGCTTTGTCTACGAGAGCCTTGCCGCCGACAACGGACGTTTCGACGTGGGCGTTACTTTCGATGGCGATGCCGACCGCGCGCTTTTTTGCGATGCCCATGGGCGAGTGGTAAATGGAGATGCGGTTCTGCTGCTGGCGGCACGTGAAATGCAGTCGCGCGGCGCGCTTGCCAATGCCACCGTGGTGGCGACGACCATGTCGAATATGGGATTGGATTTGGCGCTCAAGCGATCGGGCATTCGGATGCTGCGTGCCAATGTCGGCGATAAGTACGTGCTCGAAGAAATGCAGCGCGTTGGAGCTACGCTCGGCGGCGAACAGTCGGGCCACATATTGTTTCGTGATGGAGAGGCGACCACCGGCGACGGACTGCTGACCGCGCTCCGGGTGTTGGAGATCATGACCCGGACGGGCAAGCCGCTGGCTGATCTGGTGGGCGATCTGAAGGTGTTTCCGCAGACGATCCGGAACGTGCGGGTGCGGACAAAAACTCCCTTCGCGCAGATTCCAGCGGTGCAAGCGTCGATTGCGGCGGCGGAGCGAGAACTCGACGGCAATGGTCGAGTGGTTGTACGTTACTCCGGCACCGAAGCGCTGGCGCGGGTGATGATTGAAGCGGAGTCGAAGGAGCAGATGGATCGGCATGCGGAATCGATCGTCGAGTCGATTCGGTCGGCGCTGGGCGCGTAGAAGAGTGATTGAATCATTGAGGCATTGAGGCATTGAGACATTGAGACATTGACTCAATGATTCAACGTCACAATGCGTTTCTTCCTTAAATTAAAAACATTCTGATTATTTCCTTCCTGAAGTACGTCCCTTTGTACGGGCTGGTTATCTTGTGTGCTGGGGCGGGTGAGTCGAGAATGAGAATCGGTTCAGAGTCAGCCGACTTAGGAAAAGCTCATGAGAATTCTTATTGTGGAAGACGATGCGGCACTTTCCAGCTTTATCCGGAAGGGGCTGGAAGCGGAACATCATGCGGTGGACGTTGCCAACGAGGGGAACCAGGGCCGTTCGATGGCGATGGAGTTTGACTACGATCTGGTGGTGCTTGACCTGAACCTGCCGGGGGTTGACGGGTTGTCGGTTCTGAAAAGTTTGCGGCAGCGTAAGGCGAACTTACCGGTGATGATTCTCACCGCGCGCAGCCGGGTCGAAGACCGCGTGCAGTGCCTGGATTCGGGAGCGGACGACTACCTGATAAAGCCTTTTTCCTATCTCGAACTGTCGGCGCGGGCGCGGGCGTTGTTGCGGCGGAGCCACTTGCCGTCGGAATCGGTTCTCACGGTCCGCGATCTTTGTCTGGATCGGGTGGAACGCAAAGTGGAGCGAGCGGGGCGGCACATTGAGTTGACGACCAAGGAATTCGCGCTGCTGGAATACCTGATGCGCAATGCGGGGCGGCGGCTGACGCGGGCGATGATCATCGAACACGTTTGGAACCTGACGTTCGATTCCACGACCAACGTGGTGGATGTTTACATCAACTACCTGCGGCGCAAGGTGGACGACGGCTTCTCGCCATCTTTGATTCGCACGGTTCGCGGGGTGGGGTATCAGATGAGTCCTGAAGGGGCATCGGCATGAGCACGAGTCCGCATTCTTTTCCGAAGCTGCCGCGAGATCCGGACGTGCTCGGCGAATTGCTGCACTCGTTAAGCCAGCCGCTCACCAGCTTGCGCTGTTCGTTGGAACTCTCGATCGAAGAAGTCGCGGAGCAGCAGCAGGAGAGTGTTTCGGTAGCTCTGCAACAGACGGAAAAAGTTATTGGCATGATCCAGTTGATGCGGGAGTATCTCGACGCCGAGCAGCCCGGCGCGGAAGCCTACTCGGTCGCGTTGGCGCCGGCAATGCGGAGTGTGATCGAAGAACTATCCTCGATCGCGGCGGTGCGCGGTATCCGGTTGCGCCTGGTGGGTACATGTACGGCGACGGTGGCGGTGCCGGAGTCGAGGCTGCGGCTGGCTTTGCAGTATTTGATTACGACGATGATCGAAGCGCAACCGGTGGGCGGTAAGGTTATGCTTCTGCTGGGGGAGGCCCCGGCGGGAGCGGTGCTGCGAGTTGAAGGCGAACGCGGTTTTCGCGAGCTGGAACAGAGCGCAACGCAGGCGAAGCGCGATCCGGACGGGGCAACATCAGCATCAGTATCAACGTTGCGCAGGGTGAGGCTTGCGATCGCCACCCGTGTGCTCGAAACCGCCGGAGCATCGCTGGTGTTCGGCGACGGCGGTCATACTGGAGTCGATCCTATCGGATTCGTTCTTCGCATTCCGCGTCGGGTTGGCGCTCCTGCCGGATGAGGTTGCCAAGCTTGCTGGTGGAGAGCCGGGCATCCCCGCCCGGCTGGACGGGCGAGACGCNNCCTTCAAAGCAAAGTCGAAACCTGAGTTCTTCCGCGGCCTGCTGAGGAGTACAATCCAGCCTTTCCGGAGGTTGCGGTGAAGCGCTGGATTGTTCTGCTGAATGTCGTGTGGCTAGTTTCCGTGAGCTGGGCTCAGAAAAGCGCGCCCCTGCTCGCGCCTCTGACGGTGATCCGGGCGGGAGTGTTGATTGACGGCGTGTCGGGGTCCGCTCACCGCGACCAGGTCATCACCATTCGCGGAAATATGATTACCGACGTCGCCGATGCGAAACCGGCGGGCGTTCCTTCGAACTTTCCTGCGGGCGCCACCGTCATCGACCTCTCGCAGGCCACGGTGCTTCCCGGGTTGATTGATGCCCACACGCACATCTTTCTGCAGGGTGAAGATCCCGCCGAGGGTGGATACGACATTCAACTCCTCAAGTATCCGCTGGCGTTCCGCGCGGCGCGGGCGACGGTCTCGGTGCAGCGTGCGCTCGAACAGGGCTTCACCACGCTACGCGACATGGAAACCGAAGGTGCGGGCTATGGTGATGTGGGCATCAAACAGGCGATTGAAGGTGGATACATTCCCGGGCCGCGCTTGTTCGTTTCGACACGCGCGATCTCGACGACCGGCGGATATCCGCTGGAGGGTTACGCGCCGGAAATCGAGGTGCCGAAGGGTGTGCAGATCATCGACGGACCGGTTGAGGCGCGCAAGGCCGCGCGTGAGCAGCTCGACCACGGCGCCGACTGGATCAAGG
>PKUV01000056.1 GCA_003131315.1 Acidobacteriaceae bacterium | reverse complement strand
CACGATCCGAAAGAATCGCTTCCTCCGCAGTCACGATGCCGTGACATGCCGCGGGTCTCCCAAAGTAAGTTCGACCGCCTTCCGCGCACAACCGCCGAATTTACCACCAGTGCTCTTGGTGAATATGGGCTTCGCAGTCACATGCCCGCTCGCCCCGCACCGTAGGCCTCGTCATCCGGTTCTTGTTCATCGACTCGCGCTTTTGCTCCACGCTTCTTTCAGACCCCGCCTCGCGACGGTAGCCCTTGCATCATCACTAGGCCTTGACCTCCATCAGGTTGGCCAGAGGACTTTCACCTCCAAGCTGTTGAGCATGCCCAGCACACAACGAAGCCGCCCGCGCGGCGGACGCTGTCGCGTGTATAAGACGCAGGCGTCTGAACTGGGGTCTTGACCCACTGACCGCCCGGCGCTAGGATGACGTCGCAGGATGCGAGGAGCAATACATCGATGAGCATCAATAACAGGGTCGTCGCGCAACTCCTATTATTGCAATGACTTCCAAGCCAAAGTCGATTCAATTTCCATAGGTCGCGTCCGCCGCACCCGCAAGCGGCTTCCTTCTCACGGCTTTAGCGAACGCGCGCCCGAACGCCCTGCTCACCTCCATCTTTGTCGCGAAGGCGCGCCTCCAATAAAGCGCTAGCGTCACTCGGGCGAAACCAGTGTTTCGACCCTGAATGCTAGCGCAACACAGCCGGCATATCGACGTTTCGCTGCCGTGAAAACCGCGAAGGGTAAAAGCGCTCATACGGCTTTTTCTCCTGGTACGACCGCGCCAGTTCGAGGTAGATTCCGATGTCGCGATCGAGATCCGATTGCTGGCCGTCAAAATAGAAGTTGCGGATGGGGATGCCGTCATAATCGCGGCTGAGCTTGGGATAGATGGCTTCGCTCACAACTCCATTCATGCAGGCGAACGGGCTGATGTCCACGATCCCGTCCGCTCCGTGCAGGGCAAGATAGGCACTCCTACCCATGTTCGTGACCATCTCGCCTTCGGCCCCGGGAAAGGGAAGATACGGCTGCGCCAGCTTCAGCACCTCCTCGACGCTCGGTTCTTCGTAGCCGGCAAAATCCTCGGCGAATAGGGACCGCAGCGCGTGCTCGTCGGCATGCTGAATTCGGGAACGCAGCTTCGACTTGATCATCTCCCAGGAGTACGTCCGGCCCGCCAGCCGCAGATTGCGCACCTCTTCCATGTTGGTGTAGGCGATCCACTCGGCGATGTCGGCCATCCAGCACTCCGCGCCTTGGCCCTCCAGCCGGCGCACGAGGTTCTGGTTGCTGAAGTTGTTGAGACGGCAGAAAATCTCACCCACGATGCCGATCAGCGGCCGGCTGCCGTCGAAGCGCGCGGGTACAGCGTGAAAGCGAGCCTTCGCCTGCAACAACGACGCGGTCAGCGAGCGCATCTGGCACCGAGAGTCCGAACAACTCTGTTCCAGCGTCTGACAGAAGTCCTCAAGGGACTCGCGAAAAACCCGGTCTGTCTTTCCCGGCAGCGTTTCGTAGGGCCGCGTCTGCAGCAGCAGCTTGCGTAAGATGTCAGCCGATACCACGGCCCGCCATGCCGTCCGCACGAAAGCGGTGTTGAAATCCTGGAAGTCGCTGTAGCCATGTTCTCCGTGCGGAGAAAGGACCAGTATGTCACCGTAACCCCGTTCGCGCAGGACCTTCCGCAGAAACGGCGCATACTGCCCGAAGCGGCACGGCCCGTCGGTAGTTCCCATGAAGAAAACCGTGCGCTTGGCGTCGAAGCCCGGCTGCTGAGCGATCTTCAGGAAATCTCCGGTCGTAATTTTGGCGGGAAAGCATTCGTCGCCGCTCGTGTGCTTGCCGCCTAACTCGAGCGTGCGTGCATCCGAGGGCGGCGTGGGACGAGCCTCAATACCCATCCAGCGCAGTACGGCACACAACGCCTCGACACTTCCTTCGGCCATGTCGGGGACGTAGACAGTTTTCCCGGCCAGCGGATGGCCGGCGCCCACCTTCCGGGTTACGCAGCGATGTTTGTGGACTGGCATCGCAAAAACCCCGTGCTATCGAGATAAGCTTCACACCGGGTAATGTAGCCGGCGTCGTTCGAATGCCCGTCAAACTGCAGCACCAGGCTGGGCTTGCCGCAGGCATCCTCGATAAAGGACTTGAGGTAGGAGTCCGGGCCACACTTGAAGTTCGAGATGTAAATCAGGTGCAAGCCGGGAATGCGCCTGGTGAACCGTGCGGCGGCCAGAATCAGTCGGCCGGAGTGCCAGTACATGTTGTCGTTGATCGGAGAGACATCTTCGCCGTCGAGCGGCAGAAAGTCCAGCGGCAGCACGTTGATGCCGTAGAACGTCCGCAGCTTGCGGGGAATGTCGCAACACACCGTCCGGTCGTAGATGTTGTAGGGCCTGCCCAGCAGCACAATCGCAGGCTCGCGCGTCGCGCTCAGTACTTGCAACGCGGCCTCTCCTGCTCGCCGCACCGTCTCGCCAAAGTTGTTTTGCGCCCGGTAAGCATTCTCTACCGCCGCATCGCTGGCCGCTTTGCTCCGTCCTAACCTACTCGCCAGAATGCGCAGCTCCTCGCGCACATGCCGGGGCCCTTGGCGGAAGTGGATGGTCGGGCACAGCAATTTTCCGTCTAGATCGGTTTCCAATTTCTCTACCGCACGCACCACGAACGGCAGGGTCTGGTTCCACGGACACAGCTTCGACTCCGCCTGCATAAACGGCGTCTCCACGTCCACTACGTTGGGCAGCAGAATGTAATCCACGCCTTGCTTCAGCAGCGCGCGCACATGCCCGTGCGCCACCTGGATCGGAAAACAGGGCTGCGCAATCGCCAGTTCTTCACCGTCGGCCGCGATGCGCCCGTCAGTGGGAGGCGAAACCGCCACGTTGTATCCCAGTTCCTGCAGGTAGGTACACCAGAAGGGGAAGCGATCGTAGAAGAACATGGCGCGGGGAATACCGACCGTTTTCCGTCCCTCTCTTGGTGGCTCGAGTGCCGCCTCCAGTAACTTATCCCGACAGGACAGGAGATCCTCAATCATCGGCTCGCGGTCGGTGTGCGAGCGCTTGCGGAACTTATCGGAGCACTGGTCTCCCCAGTAGCTCTTCTCGCCCTCAATGGAAAACTCCTTCATCTCGCAGTAGTTGGAGCAGGCGCGGCAGACGAAGTCGCGGCTGGTGAAATTCGCCCGGTTCAGGCCAAAACCGCGGAACCTGCTCGTCCCGCCGCTGGCCAGCATACGATCTCGCGCAATGAGCGCCATACCGATCGCGCCGATCACTCCGTTATGTGGGGGAACAACGATGGGCTTTTTCAGGATGACTGAGAATGCGGCAGCCACGGCATCGTTATAGGCAGTGCCGCCCTGGAAATAGATCGCGTTCCCGAGGTTCCGACCGCGCACTACACGATTCAGATAATTCCAGACCACCGAGTAAGCCAATCCCGCGCACAAATCGGCGACGGCCGCACCCTTCAGCAGCAGGCTGCTCACATCCCGCGCCATGAAGACCGTGCAACGTTCGCCCAACCGGATCGGGTTTCGCGACGATAACGCCAGCTGCGCGAATTCGCCCTTGATCGCAACCCCCAACTTCTCGGCTTGCTCTTCCAGAAACGAGCCGGTCCCCGCGGCGCAAGCTTCATTCATGGTGAAGTCCACCACAACGCCGTCGCGGATGCGAATGAATTTCGAATCCTGCCCGCCAATCTCGAAGATCGTGTCCACCAGCGGCATCCCCAGTTGGTGGCACACATGCATCGCGCCGGTTTTGTGCGCGGTGATCTCGTCATTTACGGTGTCGGCTCCGGTGAGTTCGCCAATCAGCTCCCTCCCGGACCCCGTCGTGCCTACGCCGCGAATGTTGACTCGCGCTCCCAGTTCCTCCTCGATCTCGCACAGTCCCGCAGAGACTACTTCGATCGGACGGCCCGCGGTGGGAACGTAAATCTCCTTCAGCAAATTGCCCATCGAGTCAATCACTACCAGGTTCGTGCTTACCGAACCCACGTCAATGCCAAGGTAGGCGTCCACACGGCTGCGTGCCTCCGGCAGCTCGAGCCGAGGCACCCTGTCCCGCAGTAACGTCACGTGGTCAAGCGAGAGCGCTTCCGTGGTGGGGAACTCTTCCGCGCCTGCGGTCTCGCGTTGCAGGCGGCGGAATGTGCCCGTGCTGCGTTTGCCAGTTTCTTCAGCCGCGAGCATGCTCGCGCCCAGCGCCGTCATCCAGCAGTGCAGTTCCGGAACCAGAAAATCCGATTCCTGCAGCCTGAAGGCCTCCCGGATCGCATCGCGCACTCCAGCATTCAGCGCCACTCCACCAACAAATGCCACGGGTGAAACCACCTGCCTGCCCTTTACAATGCTGGACTTGAAGTTTCGCGCCACCGCCTCGCACAGCCCGCGCAGGATCTGGTCCGCGGTGTATCCCTTCTGCTGGGCGTGGATCATGTCAGTCTTGGCAAACACCGAGCAGCGGCCCGCAACCCGGGCGGCGCAACTGGCGCCGCAGGCGGCCGCGCCCACATCCGCTACCTCATAGAGCAGCCGCGAAGCCTGCTGATCAATAAACGACCCCGTCCCGGCAGCGCACTCCGTGCTCGATTGGTAGTCCAGGATTCCAAGACGGTCTGCGCCGTCAGTTGCGCCCAGGCGGATGTATTTCGAAGTCTCCCCGCCCATCTCAAACACGGTGCGCACCTGGGGATACAGCGCATGCATGCTCCGAGCCAGCGCGCGAAACTCGTTTTCAAACCCGGCGTCGAAGGCGCGGGCCACCATCCGTCCACCCGACCCGGTGAGGCGAATACCCGCGATCGCCTCTTCCGGCACAACTTCGCAGAATTCCCGCAGCAGGTCCGATGCAGCTTGCAGCGGACTGCCCTGAAGTCGCCGGTAAGCGGAAAGCACAACGGAACGCTCAGCCAACCCGTTGCTTTTGGGCAGTTTCGGAAGAAAGAATGCCGAGGTGGCCTCGGCCAGGCGAGCGAGCAAGGCATAGTCTTCGGGCGCACCCAAAGCCGCCAGCTTCACGCTGACTGCGCCTACATCCAAACCGAGGCTGATACTCATGCGAGCGCCTCCTTGGACTGGGAACCGAGTGTAGCACGCGAGGCTGGGCGCGTAAGAGGGGCCCTATCGCACGCACTAACTATAGAAAATGGGGCCTCGCCCGGCAGTGACCGGAATCACAACCGCTGAGGTGGAAGATGACTCATCGCCCGTCCAATGCGAACTATCACCAACTGTGAAGAATCGCCCAACAGCAGGGGGACTTCGGGGCTACAAAGCAGTGCCATCGCAAGTCCCCGACGATTCTGGGCGGGTGGTCGGCAAACCGGAAACTGGAATCTGGTCCATAACTTCAGAGTCGCCCGTTACTCGACCGAAATCGGAGCAGGGAAAATCAAAGAAGAAACCGGAACAATGCATTGGAGCATTATTTTGCGAAGGTCGGGAGACCTAGTCATCCAAGCAGAACGCGCAAAACGGTTGGAAATCGGGCCCCAGAAGAAGCTTTGGACTTATCAGGGGCTGGACCTCTCTCCTGACGCCACGAAAGGACAGCTGATCTTGGATGAAACTGCAAGCAGACGGTGCCGAGCCGATGCTGTCTGCCCCGCCGTCGATCTTAGGCATGGTGCGTGCCTTGCCCTAACACCGCCGACCTGCGTATTGTTGCGGAGTGAGATTTCCGCGATGTAGTGGGATTCTGCTCCACTTCACTTCTCTGCCCGGCCGCTTCGGCATCGGCGATCTCGGCCCCTGCGCCTACGAATTCGCCGACTTTCTCTTCGCCGCCGGACAGAAGTTGTGGCAAGTGCTGCCGCTGAATCCCACCGGATACGGCGATTCCCCGTACCAGTGCTTCTCCGCTTTTGCCGGCAACCCGCTGTTGCTCAGTCTTGAGCGCTTGCGCGATCAGGGCTTGCTCCAGGCGTCAGATTTGGACCTGGCTCAGGCGGCGCCGTTTCCCGAAGACTTCGTCGACTATGGGCCGGTGATCGAATTCCGGATAGAGACCTTACGTCGGGCGGCGCAGGTTTTCTTTGCCGACGGTTCCCGCGCCGATCGTGCGGCGTTCGACCGTTTTTGCGAAAGCGCCAGTCCATGGCTCGACGACTACGCGCTCTTCATGGCCTGCAAAGATGCGCACCACGGAACGATCTGGACCTCATGGGACGCGCAGATTCGCAAGCGAGACGCGCATGCCGTGAGCGAGTGGTCGAGGAAGCTGGCGCCGGAACTGAAAGCTTACAAGTATTGGCAATTCGAATTCTTCCAGCAGTGGGAGCATCTCAAGAGCTATTGCCAGCAGCGCGGCATCCGTTTCATGGGCGACATCCCGATTTATGTTGCGCACGACAGCGCGGACGTCTGGGCTCATCCCGATCTGTTCTATCTCGACGATCGGGGCCGCCCGACCGTGGTCTCCGGTGTGCCGCCGGATTATTTCAGCGCCACCGGACAGCTTTGGGGGAATCCTATTTATCGCTGGGACTTGCTGGCCGCCAGCGGATACAAATGGTGGATCGAGCGCTTCCGTGCCTCGCTCGCGCTTTTTGATATGGTGCGACTCGATCATTTCCGCGGCTTTGAAGCTTACTGGGAGATTCCCGCCGGCGAAACCACCGCCATTCACGGGCGCTGGATCAAAGGGCCGGGAGAAGATTTTCTCTCGGCACTGCAGAACGCATTTGGCGAACTGCCGATTGTGGCGGAGAACCTGGGCGTTATCACTCCGCCAGTGGAGAAGCTGCGGCAGCAGTTCGGTCTGCCGGGCATGAGTCTTTTACAATTCGCATTCGGCACTGATCCGCAGGGTCCATCGTTTCGTCCGCATAATTACAGTCGCGACCTGGTCGCCTACACCGGCGGCCACGACAATGACACAACGGTCGGCTGGTGGTCGAGTTCGGGCGCCGGCGACAGCACACGCACTCCGGACGACGTCCGCAAAGAGCGCGACTTCGCTCGCGCGTATCTCAACTTCCGTGACGATTCCGAGATCAACTGGGTCATGATCCGGGCGGTGCTCGCGTCAATCGCTGACGTTGCGATTGTCCCGTTGCAGGATGTGCTGGGCCTGGGCAGCGCGGCGCGCATGAATCTTCCCGGCAAGGTCAGCGGAAACTGGAAATGGCGTTATCGTCCGGGCGCATTGAACGGAGAGTTGAGCGCGAGACTTCGATCCCTGGTCACCCTGTACGATCGGTAGGAAGAATCCTCGACAGGAAACAGTCGTCAGCGATCCCGGCAGCTGAGCGCCCGGTCCACTTTAAATGCAGCGGATCACCGGCCTGGCGTTAGGCGCACAGTAGGATTCTACGGTTGTCATTTCATATAAACTTGCGTGTTGCCCTGCTTTGCAGGGAGGTACTGAAATTGGTCCAGGAGGAAGCGGTTTGCCACTAAACCGGGATGTGCTTTGGTACAAGGACGCGATCGTCTATCAAGTCCACGTCCGCACTTTCCACGACAGCAACGGGGATGGCATCGGTGATTTTCCAGGGCTTGAAGCGAAGCTCGACTACCTCCAGGAACTGGGGATCAGCGCGATATGGCTCATGCCATTTTTTCCCTCGCCTCTGCGCGACGATGGCTACGACATCGCGGATCACAGCGCAGTCCATTCAAACTATGGAACATTGGAGGATTTCCGGAAGTTTCTGGGTTCGGCCCACGACCGAGGAATCCGGGTCATCATCGAAATGGTGTTGAATCACACATCCGATCAGCATCCGTGGTTTCAAGAGTCGCGAAGTTCGCAACACAATCCACGCCGCGATTGGTACGTCTGGAGCGATACCGACACCCGGTACAAGGGAACCCGCATCATTTTTCTTGACACCGAAACGTCCAACTGGGCGTGGGACCCGATTTCGAAATCCTACTATTGGCATCGCTTCTTTAGTCACCAGCCCGATCTCAACTACGACAATCCTGCCGTTCGGGAACAGATGTGGAATGTGATGAAGTTCTGGCTGGAGATGGGTGTTGACGGCTTCCGACTCGACGCGGTGCCGTACTTGGTGGAACGGGAGGGCACAAATTGTGAGAACTTGCCGGAGACCCATGAAATCCTGAAAGAGTTGCGGCGAAAACTCGATGAACAATTCCCGGGCAGGATGCTTTTGGCGGAGGCCAATCAGTGGCCCGCGGATCTTCGCCCATATTTCGGTGACGGAGATGAATTCCACATGGC
This sequence comes from Acidobacteriaceae bacterium, assembly GCA_003131315.1. Taxonomy (GTDB): domain Bacteria; phylum Acidobacteriota; class Terriglobia; order Terriglobales; family Acidobacteriaceae; genus Acidiflorens. The sequence continues at coordinate 15,281 of PKUV01000056.1, read as the reverse complement.
GTTTCATTTTCCGTTGATGCCCAGAATGTTCATGGGGCTGAAGTTGGAAGACCGCAAGCCCATCACTGAAATCTTGCAGCAGACCCCGGAAATCCCGCCCTCGTGCCAGTGGTGCCTGTTCCTGCGCAACCATGACGAGCTGACCCTGGAAATGGTAACCGGCATGGAACGCGACTACATGTACGACACCTACGCCGAAAGCAAGACGATGCGGCTGAACCTCGGGATTCGGAGGCGGCTCGCTCCTTTGTTGGACAACGACCGCAGGCGCATAGAGTTAATGAACGGGATGCTGATGTCGTTACCGGGCACTCCTATCGTCTATTACGGCGATGAAATCGGAATGGGCGATAACATCTATTTAGGTGACCGTAACGGAGTAAGGACTCCGATGCAGTGGAACGGGGGAACGAACGGCGGCTTTTCTACGGCGGCTCCAGAGCGTCTGTATTCCCCCCTTATCCAGGATCCGGTATATGGTTATCCGGCCGTGAACGTGTTGAGGCAAAAAGCGAGCGAACATTCGCTCCTCAATTGGATGCGAAGCATCATAACGGTCCGCAGATCGACCGGGGTGTTTGGCAGGGGATCGATTGAGTTTCTCTATCCAGCCAATCACAGAATACTGGCCTATGTGCGGCGACTGGGAAACGAGGCGGTCCTGGTGGTCAACAATCTTTCGAGCACCGCGCAAGCTGTCGAACTGGATCTGCGGCGCTACAAGGGAAATATTCCGATCGAGATGTCTGGCAAGAATATGTTTCCGCGTGTGGGCGACCTGCCGTATCCGCTAACGATGGGGCCCTACCAGTTTTACTGGTTTCGGCTGCGACGAATCTGAGCAAATGTAGATAGTGAAAACGATGTCACATGACGCGCGTCTATACAAGGGCACGCGGCGGTACTTCGAACGGAGATAAAATTGGCAGAGGAGAGCTTTCTTACGGATGATTTTCTTCGTCAACTGATCAACGTCGGCGAAGTAGACATCCTCGTGGGCTTGCCCACTCACAATAACGCCAAAACTGTCGGGTCGATCGTCCACACAATTCAGAGCGGCATCCTACGCGGGTTTCCCCGAGAGCGAGCCGTGATCGTTAATGCCGATGGGGGGTCGCGTGATGGCACTCCCGAACTGGTCACGGGCGTCTCTATCGATGACCTGCGCCCAGCCTCCAATCCGTATGCGCTCCGCACCTTGCACTCAATAAGCACGAAGTATGCGAGCAACCCGGCGAGCGGAGTTGCGTTGCGGACTATTCTGGCTGCCGCCGAACTGCTCCGCGCCAAGGCCTGTGTGGTGATGTCACCCGAGTCCGCGAACATCGAACCTGAATGGCTCTCAAAGCTTCTGCGCCCCATTTATGACGACGGCTTCGATCTGGTGACCCCCACATATCGCAGACATAAGTTTGAAGGGCTGCTCATAACGAATTTGCTGTACCCGATGACCCGCGCACTTTACGGGTTAAGAATCCGTGAGCCATACTCGCCTGAGTTCGGATTCTCCGGCCGTCTCGGAAGTCAATTCCTTGGACAAAATGTCTGGAATGATGGAACCGGCGGGGCCGGTGTCGAACTCCGCTTCACCCTGGCTGCGATCACGGGAAAATACCGTATCTGCCAGTCCTTCCTTGGAGAAAAGGATCACATCGAGCGACGTTCCGCTGACCTGGTGCCGGTGCTGCGACAAACTGTCGGCACCCTGTTCTCCGCATTGGAGCCAGACTTTCCCGTCTGGAGTGCCGTGGCCGGTTCCCAGCCGGCCCCTACTACCGGGGCCGACCGTGAAGTGCTTCTGGAACCACTGCGAGTAAATCGGAAACGATTGCGAGAGATGTTCTCGACCGGAGTTGCTGAATTGGAGTCGGTCTTTCAGTCAATTCTTTCCCCCTCCACCCTGGCGGAACTCCAGCGCATCGCCCGCCTGGGAGAAGAGGAGTTTCATTACCCTGCGGAATTGTGGGTCAGGACGGTTTACGAGTTTGCCGCCTCGTATCGGAAATCTGTGATCAGCCGGGATCATATCGTCCAGGCCTTAGCACCGCTTTTCCGCGGGAGAGTGTTCACGTTCCTGATGGAGAACCGCAACGCTTCTGCGGACGACGTCGAGAACAATATCGAAGGTTTGTGCCTTGAGTTCGAGCGATTGAAACCGTATCTGCTGCAGCTGTGGAAATCAAGAGAGTGAGGCAACTATGCGGGAAATGATTATCAGCGAACTGAGTCAGGCGCTGCACGAGATTGCCAGAGGTTTCGCCCACTTCCTTCCTCGTCTCATCGTGATGCTGATCCTGGCATTTGTGGGCTGGGTGATCGCATACGTTGTAAAGGCGGTTCTGCGCAGCATTCTGAGGCTCATCAAGTTCGACAAGCTTTCAGAAAACGCAGGCGCCTCGCAACTGCTCACCACGGCCGCTTTGCCTTCGGCGACGGAAGTGTTGAGCCGGTTCGTCTTCTGGGTGACCTGGCTCGGCTTCATTCTGCTGGGTGTGCGCGTGCTCGGGATCCTGGGCCTGCAGGAGCAAATCGCAAGATTCTTTCTTTTCCTGCCGCGTCTATTCGTAGCGATGTTCATCCTGTTTTTCGGACTGCTGGCAGCTAGCTTCTTTTCTCGCGCCGCTCTATTGGCTGCGGTAAATGCGAATGTGCCTTCACCCCGGGTTTTGAGCCTCGCTCTCCGCAGCATCATCATTGTTTTCGTATTGTCTATCGTCTTTGAAGAACTGGGTCTGGCAGAGCAGACCATGCTGGTTGCCTTCGGAATTGCCTTCGGAGCCCTGATGCTCGGCTTGGCAATCGCATTCGGCATGGGGGGCAGAGACTTGGCCCAGCGTTTCCTGGAGAAGAGGTTCGTTCGCGGGAAGAAGGAGGAGAACGAAGACGAACTGTCGCCGCTCTAGTGCAGGAAGACAAGCATGATGCCAACTAGCCGCCCGTTGCGGTAGGATGAAATTTCCTCTCTGCTCCATTTTGGAGGCTTGTGCCATGCGACTACTCAGCATCCGGCTCATCGTTTCCCTCATCGTGGGCATCACGCTGGTCTCGCTCTCGTCCTCGTATTACGAGGCGTTGGGTGAGAAGCGCGGCCTGCGCCGGGACTTGGAGCGACGCGCCGAGGTATTGGGCGAAAGCCTCGCGGGAAATGTGGAACGCGACCTGGAGAAAGATTCGGTGCAGGATTTGCAGCGCATCGTACAGCACTTCGGGAACCGGGAGCATCTCTCGGGACTGGCTATCTACGGCCGGCAGGGCGATTTGCTGGCCGTTACACCGGAGCTGGCATCCACGCTGGCTGCAGTTTCCTCCGTAATGTCTCAAGCATTGAGTGAGAACCATGGAACAGGCGGGTTTCAACGTGTGGGCGATGCCTCGCTGCACATCTACGCTCTACCTCTTCACCAGCACGATGAAGTCATCGGCGGCCTCGCGATTGTTCATGATGCCGGCTATATTCGGGCGGAGAGCCTTCACATTTGGCGCGAAACATTCCTGCGAGCGCTGGCACATGTGTTTCTCATCGTGCTGATCACGCTGTTGATTGTTCGCTGGAGTATTGCCGGACCCATCGCACGTACGGCGCAGTGGATGCGCGCTTTGCGGACGGGGCGAATCTCTTCACGCCAGAACGCCACCGATCTGGATCTCTTTCGTCCCCTGGTGCGGGAGGTCGCCGCCTTCGCCGAAAGCCTTACCCAGGCGCGGTCGGCGGCCGAGACGGAAGCCCGCCTGCGGGAGACGGGTGAATCTCTGTGGACGGCCGACCGACTGGCCGTGCACGTGCGCACACGACTGAATAATGGGCGTCTTTTTGTCGTGTCTAATCGCGAGCCTTACATGCACATGCGGCACGGCAAATCAGTGGAAGTGATTGTGCCGCCCAGCGGGGTGGTCACTGCGATCGAGCCCATACTGCGCGCCTGTGACGGAACCTGGATTGCCCATGGCAATGGCGATGCCGACCTCGAAACGGTTGATGAGCACGACCGGCTGCGCGTGCCCCCGGAAGATCCTCACTACAGCTTGCGCCGGGTCTGGCTGAACAAGGCGGAAGAAGAAGGCTATTACTACGGATTTGCCAACGAGGGAATCTGGCCTCTATGTCATATCGCGCACACCCGCCCGATCTTTCGCGCGGAGGACTGGAAATACTATCAGGCCGTAAACCTGAAGTTCGCCGATGCGCTGCTCGAAGAGATGAGGGACGTGGAAAAGCCCATTGTGCTAGTGCAAGATTACCACTTCGCACTGTTGCCTCGGCTGATTAAAGAAAAAAGACCGGAGGCCAGGGTGGCAATCTTCTGGCACATCCCGTGGCCCACCCCGGAGGCATTTGACATCTCCCCGTGGCGGCGCGAACTTGTGGATGGTCTGCTCGGTGCCGATCTGATAGGGTTTCACATCCAGTCGCACTGCAATAACTTCCTGCAGACGGTGGACCGGGTAGTGGAATCACGCGTCGATTGGGAACACTTTTCGGTAAGACGTCTGGATCATCTCACCCTGGTGCGACCCTTTCCCATCAGTGTGGACTTCACTGATGTGCAACGGCCGGAGTCGACACCGGATTCCTACACCGAACGTTCCGCTTTGCTCAAGGCCTTGGGGGTTGAGGCTACCTTCATGGGTGTGGGCGTCGACCGGGTCGACTACACCAAGGGCATTCTGGAGCGTTTTCTGGCCATTGAGCGTTTTCTGGAGAAGTATCCTCTCTATCAGGGCCAGTTCACATTCGTGCAGATTGGCGCTCCAAGTCGCAGCCACCTCAAACGCTATCACGATCTGATGGCGGAGGTGGAAGCGGAAGCCGACCGTATCAACTGGCGGTTCCAGACGGACAAATGGAAGCCCATCGTCTTTCTGAACCGGCAGCATAACCACCAGGAGATTCAAAGCTACTACCGCGCCGCAGACTTATGCCTGGTTACGTCGTTGCACGATGGCATGAATCTGGTGGCGAAAGAATTCGTGGCAGCCCGGCACGACGAAAGGGGCGTTTTAATCCTGAGTTGTTTCACCGGTGCCGCCCACGAGTTGCGCGATGCCTTGCAGATAAACCCCTACGATATCAACCAGACGGCGGAGGCGATTCGTGTCGCTCTTGAGATGGATCCGGAGGAAAAGGAATTGCGTATGCAACGCATGCGGAAGACGGTCAGGGAACACAACGTTTACCGCTGGGCAGGAAGCCTCATCGCGGAACTCTGTGAGCTGCGCCTGGACGCGTCGGACGAAAGCAAGGAGAAGCCCGGGGCGAGTACTGCTGCCTGGGGATGAGGAGCATGGGGTTGTCCCGCACGGTCAATCCAATCGAAGTCGAGCAGTTCATGAACGCGGTGGCACAGTCGCCGGCTTCCGCGCTTCTGCTCGACTATGACGGGACTCTTGCGCCATTCTGCCTCAATCGCCAGCAGGCTCTCCCCTATCCGGGAATGACCGCGCTCCTGCAGGAGATCATCGTCAATGGCCGCACCCGTGTGGTCATCATCACAGGCCGGAACGCCCACGAAGTGATCCCGCTGCTTGCGGTTCACCCCAGTCCCGAGATCTGGGGATGCCATGGGTTGGAGCGGTTGAGACCGGATGGAACCTGCGAGACACCCCGCGTGGAAGAGCCTGTGCTGCGCGCACTGGCTGACGCAGATCGTTGGCTAAAGTATCAGGGGCTGCACAACCGGGCTGAGTTCAAGACCGCTGCCGTCGCCATCCATTGGCGCGGGCTGGACGAAGCGACGGCGGAGGAAACCCGCAGCCAGGTTTTGCTCGGCTGGTTCCCCATTGCTCAAAGTACGCCAATGGAACTGCTGGAGTTCGATGGCGGTATTGAAATGCGCATGCCGGGTAGGGATAAAGGGGATGCAGTCCGCACCATCCTGGATGAAATCGGCCCGGAGGTTCCCGTCGCCTACCTGGGGGATGACTTGACCGACGAGCGCGCTTTCCTCGCTCTTGGAACCCTGGGCCTAAGCGTGCTGGTTCGCCCCGAATGGCGCAAAACTGGGGCCGCCCTGTGGATCAGGCCGCCAGAAGGTTTACGGGAGTTTCTGACACGGTGGCTACAAGCCTGTCGCGAGGGGCAACATCGCGCGGGGACAGAGTCTTCTGGCCTTAAATGAGTAAGGGTGCGACCAATATGCCAGCGACGCCCCTCGAGCATCCTAAGAGATGTGCGCGGCGAATTGCCTGAGCCAGGCGCGCAACATTTCTGGGACTTTCTCTAACCACGAAACCAACATCACTTCCGTTGCAGCGGCCAAGAAAAAGCATAATTTCGAGCGGGGCCGGACTTATTTCAAGCTCAGGCCCGTTACCCGCAATATCCGGTAGCAGACGCGACCTCCCTCCAGCCCAGGCATGATTTTGGACGTATCGTCGGCTACTCGGAAACTGAGCCGAAAAGATTCCTTTACGGCGCACCGTTCTCGCTGGCTCTTGAACTGTGATTGCGCCATAATTCACTGCCGTTGATGCAGGTAGCGAAAGGAGAGGAGCGATATTGGGAAAACGCCGAGAGCCCCGCATGCAGGCAAGACTGCAGGTCCGAATTGCCGGGAACGATGCCAGCGGACGTGCTCTCCTCCGGATGGTTCCGACACGCAACATCAGTCGGCAAGGGGCCTTATTAGAAGGCATTCAAGGCAAGTTGAAGCTCGGGGAGATTATCGCCATTACCTACAAGAACAGCAGAGCCCGGTTCCAGGTGACCTGGGTGGGCGACGCCGGCACCGAGAGAGCGGGTCAAATTGGTGTCCAGACTGTAGAGCCAGAAAAGTGCATTTGGGATACAACAACTTTGCCACCAATGGCTGCCGACATGTACACCGCACCGCCCGCCAAGGAACGCAGGCGGCACCGGCGCGTACAGTGCAGATTGGGAGCTGAGCTGCATATCGAGGGTGCCCAAGGGCTTGTCCGGGTAGAGGTAACCAACCTCAGTGTCGGTGGCTGTTTTGTGGAGATGTCAGCCCTACCCAAAGAAAAGAGTCGGCTGAAGCTCATAGTTTGGGTAAACGACAGCAAGCTAGCGGTCAAGGGAATCGTGGTCAACCGGCGGCCCGGCTTCGGCACCTCAATTAAGTTCACGGAGATGACTGAGGAGGTGCATGAGCAGCTAAGACGGTTTGTCCAGTCCCTCTTGGGTCTTCGCGGCAGATAGCCTACACTTCCGGCATTTCCAGTGCGAATAGGAGCGCTTCCCGGCCTACAACTTCCTCTTCGGTGTTGTAATGCTTGCCTTTCGGTGCGGTGTTCCGGAACCACATGGTTTCCACAGGCTAAATCTTAGTTTCCGAGTAGCCCGTGAGAACGAAGCCGCTCTGCGGTGGACGCTATCGCGTGCCCGAAGCAAGCGACATCGGAGATTCGAGACTAGGAGTCTTGAAGAATGGTCTGTCTCGCGTTACGATGAGGCGATCCTGAGCCTTGGCTCATGGTTAAATCGATGAACCTCGATTTGAAGGTCGCCCCACAAGTACTCTTCGTTTCAACAAGTTCCAAGCCATGGTCGATTGAAATCCCATAGCGTCCGCCGCGAACGCAAGCGGCTTCCTTCTCACGGCTTTATCGAACGCGCGCCGGAACGCCCTGCCTACCTGGACTTTTTCGCGAACGCGCGCCTCCGATAAAGCACTAACGTGAGCACTAACGTGATCCGCCCAGAATCGGTCGCGAGCGTCAATGGAGTTTTCAAGTTTCCAGAAAACCGATTTCTGGCTCGTTTCCGCGCGGGCACCTTTGATTTCATTGCGAGCAATTCCCGGTGCGAAGACGTCCGGGAGGGAGCGGTAGGGGTCGAGATTCTTGCAGAAGGATTCAACCTTAAAACGCGTGCAGTCGTGTGGGCTTACATTAAGGCGGTCCGGACGAGCGGTGGCCGACTCTTCCCCAATTGACGTCCGCTGTCATGCTCAGCCTGCCGGTCTCGATGGGCATAGAGGTAACGCTGATCGCGCACGTCCCCTATACACTTGCCTTCACCGCTCACGCTGAGCCGTTTGGTCCTATGGTGCGGTGCTCTTTCCCATGAGGTATTGATCGAACCAAGTGATCGTGCGCCGGATAGAGTCAATCTGGTTCTCGCGTTTCGCGAACCCGTGACCTTCATTCGGGTAATAGTGAACATCCACGACCCGGCCTTCTTTCTTGAGGATATCGACGACCTGTTGCGCCTCCTCCTTCGGCACGCGCGGATCATTGTCGCCCTGCAGCACGAGTAAAGGCGCCTTCTCGCTGCGAATATAAGTGATCGGCGAGTCCGCCTCGTAGATCTGGCGGTTCTCGTCAGGGTTGCCCAGAAGCGCCTTCAGGTACTCGTTCAACGACGGGTCCGAGCTCTTCAGCATGGTGGACCAGTTGATGATCCCGTATTCTTCTACGGCCGCCGCCCAGATATCGGGCGCCTTACCGATGGCGATCAGCGTCATGAAGCCGCCGTAGGACCCGCCCGTGATCCCGATTTTCTTGGGATCGACGTAACCCGTGGCTTTGAGGAACTCTACCCCGGCGATCTCGTCTTTGAGGTCGCCGCCGCCCAAGTCTTGAAAGTTAGCCTTTTGGAAGTCCAGGCCGTAACCAGTGGACCCGCGCGGGTTGGGAGCGATGCAGATGTATCCGCGTGAGGTCAGCGCCGCCACGTCCGTGTTCCAGTAGTCGACCATCTGACCAGTGGGCCCGCCGTGCGGCAGTACGAGCGCGGGATTGCTCCCGTCCCGCTTCAGATTGAACGGCACCCAGAGCAACGCGCTGATGATTTTTCCGTCGAAGCTCTTGTAATGGACAATTTGGGATGGCGGAAGCGGTGTCGCGCGCAAGCTGGCAATCACGGAAAAAGTCAGTTGGTCGGCATGGCGGCTGTTGAGATTGTAGACCCAAAGGTCGCCTGGCTGATTGGAGGCCTCGTGGGAAACGATCACGCGGTCGCTCTGCGGCGCGAACTCGTTGGGATTGCCCGAGAAATAATTCAGGCCGTGCGGCAGGTCTACCTTTTTCGCCTGGTTAGTCGAGCGATCCACGAGATACGCATCGGTCAACCCGTCTTCATTAACGGTGTAGGTGTAGCTTTTGCCGTCGGGCGAAAAGTTCCCCGCGTAGGTTTCCCATTTCAGGTCGGTGACCCAAGTGACTTTCTTCGTTGCGACCTCCAGCATGGCGATGTTCATGTAGCCGCCCTTGGCATCCGAGCTCAGCAAGACCGTTCTGCCGTCGGGCGAAAGCGATGAGGCGAGATAGCGAATCGTGCCCTGATGGGAGGTGAGATTCTCCATCTTTCCTGTCGCCACATCGATGCGGTAGACGTCCGCATCGGTGAAGGGAGGATTCACGCGGTTGGCATAGATGGTCTTGTCGTCGCTACTCCACGCCACCACGTTCCAGGAGTAACCGGGTTGCTGTTCATTGGTCAGTTTCTGCACCTTGCGGGTGCTCCAGTTGAGCAGAGCAATGTCATACTGCGAGCCGTCCTTAGGCTTATAAGCAAGAGCAATGGTGCTGCCATCGTGGGACCAGTGCGGATCCTGCTCGCGAATCGCGGGCGTGTTGGTCAGGTTGATCACCTCGCCGCCGTCGCTCGGGACAGCGTAGAGGTCCCAGAGTTCATTGCCCGCGCGGTCCTGCTGGTAGACGATCCATTTGCCGTCGGGCGACCAGGCAGCGTTGTACTGCCGATCGTCGGACTGGGCAAGTTGGATCGGCCATCCCCCTGAGGCGCTCACCTTCCACAGATTGGAGCGACCGGAAATGTCACTGGTGAATACGACTTGCTGCCCGTCAGGCGACCAGGCGGCGCCAAATACACTTCGTGTGTAGTAAAGGTCGTCGACGGGCGCAGGCCGGGCGGCCGAGTTTGACGCCGAGACCACTGACTTCGGATCGGTGAGCGGGCGGTCGTCGGGTCCTGTTGACCCGGCCAAAGGCCCACACAGGCTGCAGCAAATGACAACCAACAGTCCCAACAATTGTTGAATTCCCATACCAACCTCCTTCCATCAAGGCCCTAACCCTACGCGCTGGGCGTGCTGCCAGCGCGGTGGCGCACCATCGAAAATTGGATTGGGTCTGGGCGCTTATTCGAGCAATTGATATATCACGAATTTCCCGATCTGGAAAGGCGGTCGGCGGTGGGGTAGTGTCTTAATCGCTTGGCCGGGATTACTCACGAAACGCGGCACTGTCGACTGAAGCTGCACAACTCCTGGATGGTCGGCCACTCTTCCATAACCGGATTGTGGAAGAGTCGCCCGTGATCCAGGCACAATCCCGAGAGTCGACCAGAACCGATCCAGCCCGTCAATATAGAATGATGTGCGTATCACAATTGCGGGAGCCTACCATCATGAAACACGCCGTCGAGCGATTGCGGTCGTCGATTTTGTTCTTCCCTCTGACCGCTGTTCTCTTCATATCCGGGTGCGGAAACAAAGGACAAATTCAGGTGGCAGGCGGTTCCGGAGGGCGTCCACCGGCACCGGTGGTCGTGGCCAGTGTCGAGCAGCGAGACATTCCGGTTCAGATCAAGGCCATCGGCAACGTTGAAGCGTACCAGACCGTGCAGATCAGGTCCCAAGTCAGCGGTCAAATCCAGAAAATCCTCTTCAAAGAAGGAGAGGATGTGCGCCAGGGCCAATTGCTGTTTCAGTTGGACAAACGGCCTTTCCAGGCGGACCTTGCAAAAGCCATTGGCCAGATGAAGCACGATCAAGCGACGGCGGAGAATTCACGGATTCAGGCAGAGCGCTACTCCGGCCTGGAAAAAGAAGGTATTGTCTCCCATGAACAGGCCGACCAGTTGCGTGCCCAGGCCAAGGCCGATGCGTCCGCGGTGGACGCAGACAAGGCTGCCGTCGACGCTGCGCGCGTGCAACTACAGTACACAGATATCGTTGCTCCCATCAACGCACGCGCTGGAGCATTGATGATCAATTTGGGCAATCTGGTGAAGGCGAACGATACGCCATATCTGCTGCAATTGAACCAAGTCACTCCGATCTACGTCACCTTTTCTGTGCCGGAAGCGAATCTAGATCGGGTGCGGCAGCGCTTCTCCGCTGGACAGCTCAAAGTTCTCGCCTTTCCCAAGGGGCAATCGGACGGTCGGGCCGAGGGCCGGTTGACGTTCATTGACAACGGAGTCGACACAACGACCGGTATGTTCAAGCTGAAAGGCACGTATCAGAACAAGGACCGACGTTTGTGGCCAGGGCAATTCGTGGATGTTGCGTTGGAGCTCTCGACCCAGAAGAATGCCGTCGTGGTCCCGACAAAGGCAATTCAAACCGGACAGCAAGGCGAATACGTATATGTCGTCAGAACGGACAGCACGGCTGAATCGCGCCCCGTGAAGACGGCGGGGGTGTATCGGAATCTGACACTGATTTCGGACGGATTGAAGGCAGGCGAGCACGTGATCGTGAACGGCCAGTTGCGCGTGGCCCCGAACGCAAAAGTGGTTGTGCAAGGCACCCTGCCCGGAACTCAGACGGATACGGCTGCTGCCAGCGGTCCTGCCGGAGGCGGACTGTGAGTCTCTCCGAGCTCTTCATCAAGCGGCCCATTATGACCACGTTGGTCATGGCCGCTATTCTGATCTTCGGTGTTTTCGCGTATCGGCTGCTGCCCGTCAGCGACCTGCCGAATGTGGACTTTCCCACGATTTTGGTGAGCGCTTCTCTTCCTGGCGCGAGTCCGGACACGATGGCTTCTTCCGTTGCCACCCCGCTGGAAAAGCAATTCTCGACTATCGCCGGCATTGACTCGATGACGTCCACGAGTTCTCTTGGGCAAACCAACATCACCATTCAGTTCAACCTCAGCCGGAGCCTCGATGGCGCTGCATTGGACGTCCAGGCAGCCATCACAGCGGCTGGGGGCCAATTGCCTCCGCAGATGCCGACGCCACCGACTTTCCAGAAAGTGAATCCAGCCGATTCGCCCATCCTTTATCTGGCGCTGAGTTCACCGACGATGAAGCTGTCCGACGTCGACGAGGCCGCGGAGACCACCATTGCCCAGAACGTCTCCATGGTGAACGGCGTGGCGCAGGTGCAGGTGTATGGAGCGCAGAAATACGCAATGCGGGCGCAGCTCGATCCGAGTGCTCTGGCTTCACGCCAGATAGGGATCGACGAAGTCACTGCAGCGCTGCAATCGGGAAACACCAACCTTCCCACGGGCACACTTTATGGACAGAACCGTACCTTCACGATTCTGTCCAACGGGCAGCGGATGAATGCGTTGCAATTCGGGCCCATGGTGGTGGCCTATCGGAATGGTTCCCCGGTTCGGCTGAACGAGCTCGGCCGCGTGCTTGACAGCGTGCAGAACGACAAGACCGCGAGTTGGTTCAACGGAGTTCGGGCCATCGTGCTGGCGATTCAAAAGCAGCCGGGAACCAATACCGTTGCGGTCGTGGACAGCATCAAGAAGCTGCTGCCCAGACTGCAAGAGCATATTCCTGCCGCGGTCCGAATCGACACGCTTTATGACCGCTCTGTCTCCATTCGTGCGTCGGTGAACGACGTAAAGTTCACGTTGGTGCTGACCATTGCTCTGGTCATCATGGTGATCTTCGTCTTCCTGCGAAACGTTTCCGCCACCATCATCCCGTCTCTCGCTTTGCCCATGTCCATCATCGGGACCTTTTCGGTGATGTACCTGCTGAGCTATAGCCTCGACAATCTTTCCTTGATGGCACTGACGTTGTCCGTCGGATTCGTGGTGGACGACGCCATCGTCATGTTGGAGAACATCGTCCGCCACATGGAGATGGGCAAAACACCGCTGCAAGCCGCGAGGGATGGCGCCAGCCAGATTGGCTTCACCATTCTCTCCATGACGCTGTCGCTGGCCGCCGTCTTTATTCCGCTGTTGTTCATGGGTGGAATCATCGGACGTTTGCTGCATGAATTCGCGGTGACGATCGGCGCCGCGATCCTGGTTTCGGGATTCGTATCCCTAACCCTGACTCCGATGCTCTGCAGCCGGTTTCTCCGTCACCAGGAGCGGTCGGGCCACGGACGGCTCTTCAATTTCAGCGAGCGGTTTTTCGATGCCTGGTTGCGGGGTTACGACCGCAGCCTGAAGTCAGTCCTGCGGCACAAGTTCGCAACCCTGATGGTGTCTTTCGTTGTGATCGGGCTGACGTTTTATCTGTACACGATCTCGAGGACCGGATTCATTCCGGACGAAGATCAAGGTTTGGCCTTCGCGTTCACCGAAGCGCAACAGGGAATTGCGTTTCAGGACATGATGCAGTTGCAGCAAAAGGTGGCCGATGTTGTGCGGTTCGATCCCAGCGTCATGAACACCATGTCTTCGATCGGCAATCCCATCAACCAGGGTCGCATCTTCTTTCGGCTGAAGGACAAGAAGGATCGCGTCAACCACATGAGCGCGATGGAGGTTATTCAGGAACTTCGTCCGAAGGTATCGCAGATTCCCGGCCTGAATGTGTTCATGCAAATTCCGCCGATCATCCGCATCGGCGGATCTCTGACCAAGTCACAATATCAGTACACGCTGCAATCGCCCGACACGACGGAGCTTTATCGGGATGCGCCCAAGCTGGAGAGTGCTCTCCGCGCACTTCCGCAATTGCAGGACGTTACCAGCGACCTGCAGGTGAACAACCCGCAGCTCACGGTGGAAGTCGACCACGATAAAGCTTACGCACTTGGATTGACGCCGGTTCAGATTTCCGATGCTCTCTATTCCGCGTACGGTACCCGCCAGATCGGCACTATATACACGCCCAACAATGAGTACTACGTCATCGTAGAATTGTTGCCGGAATTCCAGAACAATCCTGACAAGCTTTCCCTTCTCTACGTCCGCTCCAGCGGAGGGAAAATGATTCCGCTCGACACCGTCGCGAAGCTGGTACCTTCCGTTGGTCCCCTGACGGTGAATCACCTGGGCCAGTTGCCGGCTGCAACCATCAGCTTCAACCTCAAGCCCGGAACCGCGCTGGGCGACGCGACCAAACTAGTCGAGCATGAGGCAAATCGAGTGCTCCCCGTGGACATCCAACGTACGTTCCAGGGGACTGCTCAAGCTTTTCAAAACTCATTCACCGGCATGGGCTGGTTGCTGCTGGCGGCGATTCTGGTGATCTACATCATTCTTGGAATTCTGTATGAGAGCTTCATTCATCCCCTGACAATTCTCTCTGGTTTACCTTCAGCCGGTGTCGGCGCGCTCCTGACTCTCACCCTCTTCCACCAGGAGCTGAATCTTTACTCGTTCGTGGGGATCATCATGCTGATCGGCATCGTCAAGAAGAATGCCATCATGATGATTGACTTCGCCCTGGAGGCAGAGCGGACAGAAGGAAAGAGTCCGGAAGAATCCATCTATCAGGGCGCGCTCGTCCGGTTCCGTCCCATCATGATGACCACCATGGCGGCCCTGATGGGAACGCTGCCCATCGCGATTGGCTTTGGCGCGGGCGCAGACTCGCGGCGAGGTTTGGGCCTGGCGGTAGTGGGCGGTCTGCTCTTTTCGCAGGTCGTAACGCTCTACATCACGCCGGTTTACTACGTATACCTCGACCAGCTACAGGCAAAGTTCCGGAAGCGGCCTGGTGGACGAAAAGCTGGAGCCCGTCCAGAGGACAGGCTCAACGAGGTTGCTTTGGTGGGACAGAACCACTAAGGGTTGGCGCTTATCTTCAACTGCTGAAGCACCAGTGATACCGTTTTTATGGAAAACACAGCCTATTGGAGAAACTATAAAAACCAGGCCCGAAGATCGGATTCGCTCATCGTTTCGAATGGAAGCACAATGCGAAGTACCATTCACCGCATGATTTGGCGCATGACCTCGGAGAAGAGCTCAGCGCCTCCCAGGCGATTGCGCCTTCGCTGAGTCGAACCACTTCTCTCAATCGAGAGCAAGATCGCCGTTGTGAGTTGGAGGCAGTCTATGCCAGCATGTTCTCGCCGAGGGCACCCGCGCGGGCCATGATTGCAGCCCAGCAAACACTGCTTCCAGCCAGAGGCCGGGTACCTCTTGAATCAATTGTTCGATGTCTTCACTCAGGTCTGCTTTCGTCGAAATGACTTGAAGAATGCTGTCTCAGTGCTAGTCAACCTGGGTGTTGACTTGGAGAACTAAGTTTTACGGATGTGGATTCGGCCGAAGGGAATCTTGCAATAGAGATTAAAAGCAACTATGAGCTCTTCGCGTGTCCAGTCACGGCGAGGCATAAGGGCTGCAATCTGTCGCAGAAGGATAACACGCGTTAGTACGCCGTCCAGATAGTTCTTTGTCATATAGGGAACTTCTGG
>PKUV01000157.1 GCA_003131315.1 Acidobacteriaceae bacterium | reverse complement strand
GCCCTTTTATAATGCGATTTCAGCAACTATCGGTAAACAGTAGGCGACGAGGAATGACTTTTTCCAGCTATTGCAGCTTTGCGTACTCCGCCTTGGCTTCCTTCAGGATGGGGATGTCGGGGTCGGCGTCTTTCCAGAGGGTCAGGAAATCCTTATAGGCGGCGAGCGCTCGGACGCGGGCGGCATCGGCATCCGCGCCCTGCGAAGTTCTCGACTGCAAGGCGTTCGCGCGAGCCACTCCCAAATGCGCTAACGCTCCCGTCCAGCAGTTCCGGACGATGCCGCTGTGGTCGAGAATCTTCTGAAACTCGGCGGCAGCAGCGTTGCCTTGTCCGGCGGCCAGGTATGCCTCTCCGCGTACATACACCGGATAGAGACAGGAAAGATTGGCGACGAACCCGATCTGCCCCAACTCGATGGGGGAAGCAGCTTGCAGGGCATTCAGGGCGAGAACGGGATTCTTTCTATCCAGCGCCAATTGCGCCTGAATCGCAGGCAGCCAAAGCGACTGCATCTGGGTATCCAGTGGGAAGCGCTTGTTTAAGTCTTGGGCCAAGGACTCGGCCCGTGCCGTCTCGCCCGCCATGGCAAATGCAAGTGCCGCTTCACTCTCCACCCCCTGACTCGCGGGAGCCAGCTTTAAAGCCTCTGCCGCTGACTGCCGCGCTTCCGCAGCCATGCCGTAAGCGGCTTCTCGCTGAGCGGCAATCGCCTGAGATATTGCTCCACTTTCCTTGCTGTCAGCCCGGATGGCGGAGTCCACAGCCCGCTTGGTCAGTTCTCGTGCCTTGCTGAGATGACCGCCATACGCCTCGGTGTCAGATGCGAACGCAAGTCCATAGTTCTCATAGTCTGGCTTGCCTGCAAACCACTGTTGCTGTTCCACCAACGCCGCGGAGTCAGCCCCGAGAAAAGCAAGAGCATAGAGGGCGCTGTGGAATACGAGGTCATCCATGTCGTGCTGCCGCGCGATGAATAGCCGCGTTTCGTCGAAGCGTTGCAAGGCGAGGGTGTAGGTGGTGAGATTCTCTAACAGACTCTCATCACCCGACGCGAGGCGCGCACCTTGCCTGGTGATCTCTGCGGCTTTCTCATACTGCGCCTGTCGGGCGAACACGATGCCCAAACCGTTGTACGCCGTGTACTGCCGGGGGTAACTCTCGATCCGCTCCCGATATATCTGGGCCGCCTTATCCAGTTCCCCAGTTACATTCCAGTAGTAGTCGGCGGCGATCGCCAGTTTCTCGGTCTCGCTGGCATGTTCCCGCAGTTGGAATGCTCTGGTGATGTACTCATTGGCCCGCCCTACCTCGCCCAGACTGGAGTAGTCGTCGCCCACTGCCAGGTAGCCCATGGCAAAATTCGGATCCAGTTGGATCGCGCGTTGATGATAAGGCAGGGATGCCGCGGTGTCTTTGGTGCCCGCCTTCAGGCCCAGACTGTACGCTTTCAGAGCTTCCAGCGAGGACGTGGTGGCCTGTTCCAGCGGAACATCGAACTTCTGCACCGTAGCCAGCGATTCGCCCAACTCAGTGCGCAGCTTGGACGCCGCTTCGCCCAGCGTGTCCAGCACCTTCTCCTTGGACGCCGCCGTCACCTGCTCCTCGGCCAGTGTGTCTCCGCTCTGGCAATTTACCGCCTTCAATCCCAGCACATATTTGCTGCCCAGACTGCCAATCGCTCCGGCAACGTAAGCCTTGCTGCCCGCCCGCTGGCAAAGCTCGCGGGCCACCTCGGGCGTGAGTTTCGTACTGGCGGCACGGGTCATCAGTTGCATGGTCTTCGCGACTTCGCTGTCGGAGACCACGTTCAGGAAAGGCGATTGATGCAGGGAAACGTTGAGCGCCGTCTTCAGCGTGTCGTCGAATATGGCGTCTCCCGTGCTGTTGGCAAAATCGGTGAGAACGATGGTGTCCTTATCGGTCAGGCGCTTGCTTTGATGCGAACGATAGTAAAGCCCGCCCCCGATGAGCAAGGCGACCAGCAGGACGGGAACCGCAACTCTCCAGAGCTTCGCAACCCGAGCCACAGAAGCTTTGTCAACAGCCCCCATGCCTGAGCTCGCCGCAGAACTGCGTCCGCTCTCGGAGTCCCGTTTCAGCCGCTGCAGATCCGTGCGCATGTCTGAGGCGTGCTGGTAGCGCAGATTACGGTCCTTCTCCAGAGCCTTGTTGATGATCCGTTCTAATTCTGGGGGCACCTCGGGATTCAGCCGCACCGAAGCTACCGGAGCCCGGTTCAGGATCGCCTCGAAGATGGTTGCTGCACTGTCCCCACGGAAGGGCAACTGCCCGGTGGCCACCTCATAGAGAACAGCTCCAAACGAGAACAAATCAGTGCGGGCGTCCAACTCTTTCGCTCGCGCCTGCTCCGGCGACATATAAGCGACGGTGCCGAGCGCAGAACCGGGGCTCGTCAGGTGCTGTTCGTCGACCATGGCCGTCGTGCTCGCCGATGCAATCTGGCTGGGGGAACTGGCCGGGGGCGTGACCTTCGCCAGCCCGAAATCCAGAATCTTGGCGTGGCCGCGCTTGGTAATAAAGATGTTGGCGGGCTTGATGTCGCGATGAACGATCCCCTTGGAGTGGGCGGCGTCGAGCGCGTCGGCAATCTCGATGGCGAGCGATAGAATCAGTTCGGTTTCAAGTGGACGCCCGGCAATGCGATGCTTGAGGGTGATTCCGTCCAGAAACTCCATCACAATGAACGACTGCCCTTCGTGCTTCCCAATCTCGTAGATTGTGCAGATGTTGGGATGGTTCAAAGCGGAAGCCGCACGTGCTTCTCGGCGAAAGCGTTCGAGCGCCTGCGGGTCTCGCGCCAGTTCATCCGGCAGGAATTTCAGCGCGACAAAGCGCCCAAGCTCGGTGTCTTCGGCCTTGTAGACCACACCCATGCCACCGCCGCCGAGCTTGTTGAGGATGCGGTAATGGGAAACCGTCTGCCCCGCAGGTTGGGATGGCGTGGACACTGGCGAGAATGTTACGGGGCATGAAGGGGAAGGTCAACGTAGGGCCGCCGCAGTTCAGTGGGGAGAGCGGATCATGAGAAAATTGATAACCTCTTTCCGAAGTAGACCCGAAGTTCTGGTGCGGCGTCCCTAGAACCACCCGCTCTGCCGCTCAGATGCCGAGAGAGGCACGTTCGTGGTCGGTGGGACCCGTAACCAATGCAGGTCAGGCTCCGCGAGAGAAGGATAGGACGCCGGGAGAAGGTGCCGACGATGGGAGAAATGTCATCTCGCATAGCTCAGCGCGATTTTGCGAAACGGTTCGAACGCGGTGAACTGAGAAGCCGACCAGCAGACGTCCGAACTACAGCGGCAAGGATACTCCCAGATGACTGCTCATTGCAGCTTCGCGTACTCCGCCTTGGCTTCCTTCAGGATGGGGTGGACGGAGTCGGAGTCTTTCCACCTCCGCGGGAGTACAATTTGCGAGTCTGAGCCAGTGTTTGGAATTTGGTGCAGGCCGCAAAGGAGCGTTCTTATGAAACTGACGCTGGCAATGCGAGCGAAGGGTGAAATTCTCGTGGTGGATTGCAGTGGCCGGATTGTGTTTGGCGAGGAGTCTTCGCTGTTGCGGGATACCGTGAAGAAAGCCCTATCGAACAACAATCGCATCGTGCTCAATCTGGGCGAGGTGAATTACATCGATTCCGGTGGTCTGGGAGCGCTGGTGGAACTGTACACGAGCGCGCACAACGCTGGCGGTGCGATCAAATTGACGCGCTTGACCAAGCACGTGAGCGATTTGTTGCAGATCACGAAACTGCTCACGGTCTTCGACGTATTCAACTCAGAGGCGGAAGCCGTCGAATCCTTTCGCCAGGCGGCTTAGTCCGGCAAACGAGTCTGGACTCATGGACCTCGGCGCGGGGTTCTGAGTGCTATCGCCTGATAACAGAAACTATCGCTTCCGTTCTTTGCCAAAAGGCCCGGCTCTGAACCGGGCCTCTGTACTTTCTTTCAGGCCGCGGAGCCTACTGCTTGTGCGCAACGGACTTGGTAGTTGTTCCATGCAGTTTATCGTCTTCGATCAGCTTTATGGTCTTGCCATCGGCTGCGACCGTGGCTTTGTGAATGCTGATGACCTTGCCATCGCGCTTGAAAGTCTCCTCCAGCGTATCCTTGCCAAGCATCTTCACTGAGACGCTGGTGATTCCCGGATCCCCCTTGTAGGGAGCGTCCGTTCCATCCAGCTTGGCGGTGTAGGATGTGCCAGTCGAATCGGTGCTAGTCAGCTCGTTGCCATTCGTCTTGAAGGTCCAAGTGGCAGCGTTGGCCGACATGTCCACTTTTTCCGTGCGCCACGAACCGGAGATCAGGTTCGCGCCTGCCGGTGCTTTGGCAACGCGCTTGGCTGTGTCTGTACCGGTTTGCGGTCCTCCACTCGGATTGCCGCTGTAGGTCCAATTGACCGTCGACGTGTTTCCGTCGGATGAGACCGACCGTTTCAGGGTTTCGACTACCTTGCCATCTTTCTTGGCCGTCTCCTCTGCGCTATGGTCGTCGATAACCTTTACACTCAGAGTGTCCAGATAGGGAATCCCAGCCACCTTCTGGTCTGTCCCATCGGCTTTAACCTTGATCGGCGGATCGCAGGTCTTGCACTCATACATTCCATTCTGCAGCAAAAGCACCTCGGGTTTCGCGGGCCACTGAACGCTGTTCATATCGATTTTCCACGTACCGTCGAAAGGACTCTGCGCCATTGCCACAACCGGTACGAATAACAACGCCAATAGTCCAGCAAAGAATAGTTTTTTCACAAATCATCCTCCATGCGTTTGGTTTGTACTCAGGAAGTGCATGATTCCGACGATGCGGTAGTGGCCAAGGGGCTGGCCGACGAGCGCGTCTTGGCTCACCGATTGGTTTGCCATGGAGAAGATGCTCCTTCCCCTCACCGTCTACGGCGAATCGTAAGCCTGAACGAAAGGCAAGTCAACGCTGGACAATAGGCTACAGGCGGATTGGCTTCCCGCCGTGGTATTTGATTCGGCAGGTTGCCCACAGGTGGTTGGCGCAAAATCCCCATTACACTCATTGACCGGGTTCTGAGCGCGGCATGGCCGCTGTTGTCTGTGAGGGGATCATGGTGCAGCGTCCCCTAGAACCCACTCTCTCTGCTCTTCAGATGCCGAGAGAGGCACTTTCATCGCCTGCGAGACCCGGTTGTAGGTGGGAGACGGCGCTGGATCTAGGTAAGTCACCACAAGTGGGTGTCAGAACTCGTGCGAACATGATTGCTTTGTGATGGACGCCGCCTTGATTCGATCAAGGAAGTATTGGCGCGCCCCTGGATGCGGTTCACCGTCGAACACAAACTCTTGGCCCCTGCTCACCGCCTGAAGTCCAATTCTCGTGCCTTCCCTTTCCCATCGCGCGTCATTTCGGTGATACGACAAGTCACGTGCAAGATAGAGCGACTCGAATGCTTCATCGAGAAGCCATCGCGAACGAGATCCGCCTTCTTGGGTTAGCACCACACTTTGCGATTCAGTCGAGACTACACCTGCCTTGAGCCCCGAGTGGGACGACACGTAAATCCTGTTTGGACGGGGTTCTGCTTCGAAAAAGCGCGCGTGCGGGTGGTCCGTGAGAAACTGAAGATCGGCAGGCAACGGCAACTTATCGACCAGCTTCCCGACTTCGAGCCAACCGTAGACGATATGCCTTCCATGAACGTCAGTCGGGTCAAATGCTAGCTTACCGTTCACCTTTATAGTCCTCCGGAACCACCCGAAGAAGATGAACAGGTCGCCAGTACCTATGCCTTCATTGATGAGGTGCCCTGCCGCAGCACCAGACTGTCCGAAAGCTGGCATCCAATCCTTTGGGCGTAAAGCCAAAGCCTCAGGTCGAAGGTCTGGGTCGAGATGGGCGAACTCGTGTGAGTGTCTCGGGTTCAGTTCGTTGCAAATCTGTTGAAGTGTGCGTTTTCCAAACCAAATGTCGGCGTACCGCGTGTCCGACGGAGTATAGGGAATAGGAATAGAACAGAGACATCCACACGGTAGAATCGGGCTCGCCATGCCGCCCGACGTCTTGCCACTGTCTACACCCTTACGGCTGATCACTACCTTCACTCGATTCGACCCCAGAGCGTAGTGGGATACGAGTGTGCTTCGCCCTCCCTTAGAGTGTTAGAGAAGGGGCACAGATAGCCGAACATAGACGCAATCGGAGATCGGCTATGTTCCCGCGAACTATGGAGGCTTTTGAATGGCCTTGGAAGACCCAGACTGAATGTATTTGGAGCAGTTCTGTCTTGATTTCCTGAGCGCGTTTCAAGAGACTGCGAATCTCAGCGTTACAGCCAAGCTGAAGCTTCGCGATTCGCATCGCTTCTTTGTCGTATTCAATGGCCTTTTCCGCCGCTGTCCAAGTAATCATCGTGAAAACCTCCCTCAGTACTTAACGAGTTGAGTAGTGTAGGAAATCCGAAGGGGATGCTTAGGAAACCCGGCGTAAGATCACAAACCCACACACTTCACTCTGTTTGTTTCGGGTTAAAGCCTCTTTGTCTTAATTCAAAACAGTTACGAAGATCCTGTCTTGATTTTCAGAATAAATCCAGACGCCGATCATGCCCATCAGCCCCAGTCTGATTCTTTCGTAGGACGCAGGCTGAAAGATTTGTCGGTGTTTGTCTTAGAGGGAGGATGCAGGCCGGAAAAGAGGTTGCAGGCCGGACGGGCCGTCGCCATTTTGCGCTCCCTCACATGAAGGCCCAATCTGATGAAGGGCACTGATGGCCGGACATAGACGCAATCGAAGATCGGCGATGCTCCCGCGAACTAATAGAGGCTTTTGATTGGCATTGGAAGAAACGGCTCTGTGCAGGAATCTGAA
>PKUV01000028.1 GCA_003131315.1 Acidobacteriaceae bacterium | reverse complement strand
GACGCCCGGCTCTCCACCAGCAAGCTTGGATCGACAGCAGTAACAATCACGCAGTCGCGGCCCTAGCTCGATTGGCGTTGGTGACAAAAGAAACGGAGAGGATAAGACGTGAAACGACAACTGCAACGAATCGCACTTCAGTGCTCCATCGTTTTCGTGGCCATTCTCGCGGCTTCCGCGCAGGACAGCAAGCTTGCGCCGACTCCGCCGATGGGCTGGAACAGCTGGAATCATTTCGCGGAGAAGGTCGATGCGCGAACCGTGCGCGCCCAGGCTGACGCCATGGTCGCCAGCGGCATGAAAGATGCCGGCTATGTCTACATCAACATCGACGACACTTGGGAAGATAAACGCGACGAAAAGGGCTTTATTCACGCCAACGAAAAATTCCCGGACCTGAAAGCGCTTGCCGACTATGTTCACAGCAAGGGTCTGAAACTCGGCATCTATTCCTCGCCTGCGGCCAAAACCTGCGCAGGATTCGAGGGCAGCCTGGGTCACGAGGAGCAGGATGCGCAGACCTATGCCAGTTGGGGAATTGACTATCTCAAGTATGACTGGTGTAAGTCGACAGGCACGCTCGATGAGATGAAAACGACCTACACCAAGATGCATGAAGCACTAAGGAGGACAGGGCGACCCATCGTTCTCAGCCTGTGTGAGTACGGGTGGAACAATGTTTGGGAATGGGGCGACAGCGTGGGTGGCAACCTGTGGCGCACGACCGGCGACATCAGCGACGACTACGACAGTATGGCGAAGATTGGCTTCGGACAAGCAGGTCATGAGAAATATGCGGGCCCGGGACATTGGAACGATCCCGACATGCTTGAGGTCGGCAACGGTGGGATGTCCGAAGGTGAATACCGCACGCACCTTGGTCTGTGGGCGATTCTCGCCGCTCCTTTGATCGCTGGAAACGATCTCACCAGGATGACTCCGTTTACCGTCGATATGCTGACGAACCGGGAAGTCATTGCTATCGATCAGGATCCACTGGGCAAGCAGGGCTACCCCATTATTCAGGAAGGACCCTTTGAGGTGTGGATTAAACCCATGGCAGACCACAGTTCTGCAGTCGGTTTGTTTAATCGCGGCAAAGAAGAAGACAAGATGAACGTGAAGTTCTCCGACCTGGGTATTTCCGGGACAGCGAATGTTCGGGATGTCTGGCTGAGAAAGGACTTGGGTGTCTTTCACGAGACGTTCAGCGCCTATGTCCCAAAGCACGGCGTAGTTTTATTGCGCATCAGTCCTCGCTGACTGGAGGAAAGCAACACCCGTGAGCAGCAGCGATTACAGAAAGCCAGGAAGTTGCTGTACTGCGCACCGCGACTCGAAATCCCTGCGCTGCTGGACACACTGTTGAAACAGGCGAGCGGTGTCCGTTCAGGCCGGATGACGCCTGTGAACTTCTGTTCGGCATTGCTCGGAGAAAAACGCAGCACATAATGATTGAGCCGTTGGTTACTCGCTTCGCCCTGGTTTTCTGGATACGGAGGGCTCCCCACCGGTTCAAGAGAGCCGTGCCATTCATCAAGAAATCAAGACAGTGGTGCAAAGCGCGCCTGGAAGAAGCGCAGGTATTTCGGTTCGTACACCATCCGCAGGCCCTTCACTGTTGAACGTTCGGCGTAGACTCCCATCACGGATTCAGAGACCACGTCCATGTGGGCCTGTGTATAGACGCGCCGCGGAATGGTCAGGCGAACCAGTTCCAGTCGGGGTTTGTTCTCCTCTCCTGTCTCGCGATTCCTGCCCGCAGAGACGATGCCGCGCTCCATGGAACGCACGCCGGAGTCGAGATAGATGGCGGCGGCCAAAGCCTGTGCGGGATAGTTCGTCTGCGGAATGTGAGGCAAGAATGCCTTCGCATCCAGGAAGATGCCATGGCCGCCGACAGGAACAACGATGGGGACGGAAGCGTCCATCAGTTTCTTGCCGAGGTACTCGACCTGGCCGATGCGAGCGCGGATGTGATCGTCCTGCACCGACTCCTCAATTCCGCTAGCCAGCGCTTCCATATCGCGCCCAGCCATCCCGCCGTAGGTGTGCAGGCCTTCGTAGACCACTGCCAGATTACTGGCGTCGTCGTACACGCTCTGGTCGTTGACGGCCAGGAATCCGCCAATGTTAACCAGCGGATCCTTTTTCGCGCTCATGGTGCATCCGTCCGTCTGATCGGACATCTCCCGCAGGATCGATGCGATCGAGCGATCGCGGTATCCCTGCTCGCGCTGCTGGATGAAGTATGCGTTCTCGATTGCTCGAGCGGCATCCAGAATCACGCGGATCCCGTGTTTCGAGCACAGCGCGCGAACCTCCTTCAGGTTCCGCAGAGAAATCGGCTGCTCGCCCGCCATGTTGACGGTGGCCGCGACGCTGATGTACGGAATCTTCGCAGCTCCATATTTTCCGATGACGTCGGCAAGTTTCTGGAGATCGACGTCACCCTTGAACGGGTGCGTGTTGCTCGGGTCGTGCGCCTCGTCCACGATGACGTCGACGAATGTGCCGCCGGCCAACTCCTGATGCAGTCGGGTGGTCGTGAAGTACATGTTTCCCGGAATCACGTCGCCTGCCTTGATGAGCACCTTGGAGATCAGGTTTTCCGCGTCGCGTCCCTGGTGGGTGGGCACAACGTACTTGTATCCATAGTAGGTCTGAACCGCCTGCTCCATCCGGTAGAAGCTCCTGCTGCCGGCGTAGGCTTCGTCGCCCACCATCATGCCTGCCCACTGACGGTCACTCATGGCAGAGGTGCCTGAGTCCGTCAGCAGATCGATGTAGACATCGTCCGATCTTAAGAGAAACGTGTTGTACCCGGCCGCTTCCAACGCGCGCTGGCGTTCTTCGAGGGTGGTGATTTTTACCTGTCCCTCGCCGAAAAATGCAAAAGCGCAGTAGT
>PKUV01000112.1 GCA_003131315.1 Acidobacteriaceae bacterium | reverse complement strand
TTCCTGCACAGAGCCCAAAAAATAGGGGGGGGTGGGTCGGCTTGGCAGCTGATTGTCGCAGCAAGTGCGATTTCACAAGTCCCCATGCCGACAGCGATTGAGTCCTGCAGCTGAGCGATAGTCCAGCGCCCGAGAGCGGAAGTGGTGGTCCGGAAGTGATCGGCGGTAGTCACTGCGGCGTCACCGAAAACTTCCTGGCAAATTCTGATGGCATCGGTGGAGTCGCGCCCGCTTGAGAGCAGACATATCGCGCCACTTCGTTGGCAATATGATTGATTTCGTCCAAGTCCATCTTCCGGAGCAGTCCCAGAACCAGCGCAGCCGTGAACGAATCCCCTGCCCCAACGGTATCGACGACCTTCGCCGGACGCGATGGGCAATCCGACCATCGCCCCTCCTGATAAAGCAGGCTGCCGTTTGGCCCACGAGTTAGCGCGACCAATTTCAGGTTGAATGTTTGCGCCAGGCGTTCGATCTGATGTTCGACCTTGTGTAGCGCGGACACTCCTGTCCGCGTGCCTGCGGCGAAGCAGTCCTCTGCGCGGGCAGGAGTGTCCGCGCTACACGAACTATCGCCGGTCGAACCGACGAGGTCGAACATCGCGGCCAGAGTTGGCAGCTCGTCATCGTTCATCTTCAACACGTTTGCCAGTTGAAGCGATTGTTCAATCAGTGGCCGCGAAAAGAACTGTTGCCGCAGATTGATGTCAAACACGCGCAGGGCCAGTGGCGGAGAGGCCTCGACCAGCTTTTGAATCGTGGTGCGAGAAAGCTCGCAACGTTGGGCAAGACTGCCGAAGCAAATAGCATCCGCTTTGCTGGCGACTCCGACTGCCTCCCGAGTCAAAGCGATGTGATCCCAAGCCACGTCTTCTTGGATGGTGAAATGAGCCAGCCCATTGCCGGAGAGTGCGACCTTCGCTGTCCCGGTAGGTGCGGCTTCATCAACTTGCACGGTGCTGTGCGGCAGGCCCATCTCACGAAAGCGGCGAATGATTTCGCGTCCGTAATCATCCTTCCCTACGCGCGTGATGACCTGCGCCTGCGCACCCAGGGCGTGCGCATGATACGCGAAGTTCGCTGGCGCTCCACCCAACTGTGGTCCGGTGAGAAGCAAGTCCCACAGCACTTCTCCCACGCCGACAACATTAAAGTCCATGGCGACCCTATTCGATGTCCAGTTGTTTCTGGATTTGCTCCAGCGGCACGCCCTTCGTTTCCGGAACCAACGTCTTCACCCAAATGAGTTGGAGAACCATCATGCAGGCGAAGAACGAGAAAACGTAACCGGTTGGGAAGGCGGAGACCATCTTCGGGAAGAAAGTCGTAAGCAAGGCGGCGAAGATCCAGTGCGTGAAGCTGCCAAGCGTCTGACCTTCGGCGCGATGACGGTTGGGAAAAATCTCGGAGATGAAAACCCAGATGACCGCTCCCTGCCCGATGGCGTGCGCGGCGATGAAGGCGAATATACAAACCGGCACGATCGAGAAATGCTCCGTAAAGAAGGCCCAGGCAACCAGACCGAGTGAGGCGATGTAGCCGAACGAGCCAATAAGGAGAAGTGTGCGGCGGCCCAGCCTGTCAATGAGCCAGAGGCCAACAAAGGTAAAGGCGAGATTGGTGACGCCGATGCCGATGGATTGGAGCAGCGCGGCTTTCGCACCCAGACCGGTAAGTTCAAATATGCGCGGGGCAAAGTAGAGAATCGCATTGATGCCGGAGAGTTGGTTGAAGAATGCAATCAAGATAGCAAGCATGATTGGCTTGCGAAGACGACGTGTCCAGAAATGTCCCGACGACGCTTTTTCCGAGGACGCAGCCATAATCTCGTCCGCCTCGGCTTCGATCTCAGCTTTCGCGGCGCGCGGTTGGATG
Organism: Acidobacteriaceae bacterium; assembly: GCA_003131315.1. Classification (GTDB taxonomy): domain Bacteria; phylum Acidobacteriota; class Terriglobia; order Terriglobales; family Acidobacteriaceae; genus Acidiflorens. The sequence continues at coordinate 4,009 of PKUV01000112.1, read as the reverse complement.
CGTTGCAGGACTTTCAGACCGCCCTCGCGATCGCCCTTCCTGCCCAGAAGCCAGCGGGGGCTTTCGGGGATACTGAAGCAGAGGAGAGCGTAAAGCAGTGAGGGGAACGCGGCCACACCCAGCATCCAGCGCCAGGCATTCTCGCCGATGCCAGCGAGCAGCGCGTTGGACACGAAAGCGATCAGGATGCCAAAAACAATGTTGAACTGAAACATGCCGGCAAGTCGTCCCCGGTGTTTAGGCGGAGCAATTTCCGAGATGTACAGTGGAGCGGCCACGGTGGAAATGCCGATGCCCAGACCGCCAATGACACGCGCGATGATGAAAAGCCAAACGTTGGTTGCCAGTCCCGACCCGACCGCACCGACAAAGTAAAGAACGCCGATCCAGAGCAGCGTGGCTTTCCGTCCGAATCGGTCAGCGGGCCAGCCGCCGATCAGTGAGCCGACGACGGTGCCGTAGAGGGCGGAAGCCATGGCAATCCCGTGTAGTCCGGGACTCAGCCCCCAAAGCGACTGAATTGTTTTTTCCGCGCCGGAGATGACGACCGTGTCAAAACCGAAAAGGAACCCGGCGAGCGCGGATGTGAGCGACCAGAAGAAGACGCGACCATTCATTGGATAGAGTCGATGAGCGCATCTCACGATAAACGCATCGTTGACGCCACGCAAATGTGAGGTATGCATTCTTGGCTACGAGCCGCGAGCTACGAGCTACGAATCGGTGGTCTCCTAATTTGAAATTAGGACACTATCGGACCACCGGCGAACTTGAACAGCCTCGTTTGACCGTGTATAAAGACTTAGGACGCACGATGCCGGGTGCAGTGTTGAAATTAGGGTTTCCGGCGTGTGCCATGCAGACTTCGGTATCCCTCAAACGGTCTGCAAGATATTGATTTTAAAGCGGAAGTGGTGGAACTGGCAGACACACCATCTTCTTCTATTGGTTTATTTATTCTCTACAAATTACTGATTCTAAGTCTTCTACCTTTCGCTTCAAGTACTTCCATCGCCCCACCCCCGAGCGGCCAGTAGCGCACCGTAAGCACCGGATGCAGGCAGTCGGTGCAAAATCCGGTGCAGCGACTTCTCCCGCCGGTGCGGGTACCACGGAGCAGGTGAGGCTTGAGATCCGCTTTCTCTTCCCTTGATTCGAACCCGCGTTGCCGCTGCGAAAGAACAACCACGATAAGGAAATACAATGACTTGCAAGAGGCGGGCGGCCCCCTAAGTGCTTGCTAGTCCGTACAAGCTGAAAGATCCACGTACCGTAATCCGTACCGCGAAAAAACCGTGATGTTGCAGGCAGGACTACCGGGCACCAATCGAATTACTCCGGCGGACGGCCCGGTAAAATCATCGGAGCTTACCAATCATGCCGAGAAGACCGCGACAATCGACAATCCCGTGACAAGCGCGCACCCGAAGCACCCACCAAGAAGGCCATTCCCATTGATCACACAATTGCTGAAGCGATTACAGAACAAAAACAGTTGTTCCGGGAACAGTTCGGACGCGAACCCGGACCAGACGATCCGCTCTTCTTTAATCACGAGGAGGCAGTCCCCAAATTTCTCAGCGTTGAATCACAGGAAGAAACCTGGAGAGCTCTCGTGCAGGTGGCCGGAGAGTCTGGGATGAACTCCGCACTGGTCTACGCGATGAACAAAACCGGATTGTTACCGACCAGAATATGCGGTTCCTGACCGATGCCGACCTCCAAGAATGGAATGACGCTCTTGATGAGTACCACCAGATGATTGGATCGGGTGATACTCAATAGCCCCCATCTGCCCAGAGCGCATGGGATTGAACATCTCCCGACGCCAGCCTTTTCAGTGCTACGTTATGCTGTAGTCTCAACAACTTAAGTGACTCCAGGTGGCCGCCTAAGTCCTTGAGAAGACGTGAGAGACATGCGAATCGTGGGTTGAAATCGTGGGTTCAAAAACGGGGGCAGCGCATGGCTGATCTGATCGGCTTCTTTATGTTCGGCTCAAGATAGCTGTTCTTTCAATCGGGCTCGATGGTTCGGTCACACCTGGGCGGGAATATTTCATAATTTCTTGTGCTAGCCTCCGGGCCGTGATCGTTGGATTATGAGTGCCCCAGTTAACGGAATCTAATGGACTTACGCGGCGCAAAGAGTAACGTAATGTCCTTGATCGAAACCTGTCGGAATCGTAATTGCCCTCTCGTTGCCCTTGTGGGCGCATGGCCAACGGTTCTACCCCAGGATGTCTCATGCCACGTTGATTGCTCCCGCGCGGAAGCGAAAGCGAAGGAGCCAGCGCGGAAGTAGAAGAAGGCGAAACCAACTTCTACCGTGTCAATTTTGAGGTCAACGACCTAAAACCCTTTCCCCATCTAGCTTTTCCGCACTCGAGAGAGCCCAGAACACCCTCTAAATTGCCTAGTTTTGATGGCTAGTTGATGGCAAGTTTTTCAGACCCTGCTCGGTCAATGAGCGCTATCGCGATTTATCGCCAACTGCCACGAAATACAAGCGCCAGCACTACAACAAAGAATAGGAAGAATGCTCCGATTAAGCGCGGTATCCACCAAATCGAACTGTCATTTACGTCGAGGGCTGGGTAGCCAGTCTTAGCCCATCCAAGAACACCGTCGGGGTATAACAGTGCCCAAACCCCGACCACCCCGGAGCAGACAAGCACCAACGGGAACATCCATCGGCTAGGTGCCACAAAGTAGGCAAAGAATGTCACCACGACCAGCGTGCGGACGGCCCAGTCGGTAAGCCTCACTTGCGCTATCCGTCTCATATAACGCAACCAGCGTAGCACGAACCTCTTTGACTGACGTAAGGCGATTTCACGTTTTGACCGCTGGTCGGTGAGCGTAATCGCGATGTTTCGCCAACTGACACGGTTGTCTACCGGTGGCGGCTCCGCCACAACCAGCAAACGCGTCGGCTAAAGATGCGCAGCTTGGGCCACCCGCCGTTACTCGAACAGTTGCGAGTTTACCGAACGTGTCTTGGAGAAGTTAAGGTGCAATCTTAAAGATTTGAGCCGAACGTAGCCTTTACACGCTTTGATTGTGCAAAGTAGGACCACCAGATGGCTACAACTATCAAAACTTTTAGTCCGTTAGCTACGGGATTCTCCGAAGGGGATTGTTGTACGATCTCCTTAATATTTGTCGACAGCCTCAAGATCATCAAACAAGGCAATGCAAGCGTTACGATGAAGTAAACCTTGATGAGCTTCAGAGCGTTTGGCCGAGCACGCCATGTGGTAAGGCCAGTGTAGATCGAAAATGCAGCTAGCCCCAAATTAACCACTACAACAAACGTGTCGTGCGGATCCCGTAGGATTTCTGCCACGCAAGCAAGCGGGCGAAATACGGTAGTAGCGACACAGAAGAACAGGAGGAAGCCACCTACTCCCCGGAATGGACCTGTGTCCTGCTGAGTGGCTAGGGGCTGTGGTGCGCTAGTTTTCTGTTCATTGTTCACCGGGTCTCCCCGTTGGATGAAAGTTTAGTCCTAGATTCACGGCTTTGGAAGAGTTATCGTTCTTCTGGCAGCCCCTGTTACAAAACGGGCCGCCTCCGACCCGCGTGGAGTCGGCGTCTTGCCCGGGACCGCGTCAGGCGTGTCACTCCCACTGCCATCTGCATTCATCAGATACAACGCAGGTCGACGGGACCGGCCAAAACCGCCAACGACATTTAACTTCTGTTATCAGGCGATTACACTCAGAACCTCTGTCTCAGAGGCGCTGAATCACTCATCGCGTTTCCAAGCGCCCGACAAAAACAGGTACCATGCCGTCCCAAACACACCAAGGACTATAGCGACTAGACCCGCTCCAATCGAATGCTCATGGAAGTAACCCCAGAGGAAGTCGACAACTGCACAAAGGATGAGCGCCAGCAGGATAATTCGTGCTCGATGCCGAGGATCAGCCATGTGTGCCCTCGAAGGAATTATCCTCCAAACTGAATGGCGAGGAAAATCGCCAACTGTCGAAATCGCATTATAA
>PKUV01000173.1 GCA_003131315.1 Acidobacteriaceae bacterium | reverse complement strand
GGCATTGTCAGAGAGGCGATTTTGCGACAGCTATTCTCGGTTTTCGCCTGCTGTGTTAGCCGCTTTAACTTCCCCAGAGGTTGTAGGGGAATCGTTCTTCAGGGCAAGCCGGAATCCCCTGAGGTTTGGCTCTCCGGTTGCCACTCTTGTGCAATTTTATTGCGGCCTATACCTGGTCACGCATCGTGTCAACGCTCGTAACTGAAGCGGAAGCCATGCACTACTCCGCGCATCCGGACTGGGTCATAATAGCGGGGCAGCCCTGCCGAAAGAATCAAACGTTCTATTTAACCCACTCCAGCCACGCCCATCCCACGATCAACGTCATCACGGTAATCGGCAGCCCAACGCGGAAATATTCCCAGAACCCGATCTTCGTCTCCGGCTTGGCGCTCTCGACCACAATAATGTTCGCCACGCTTCCCGTGATCGTCAGATTCCCCGCCAGCGTCGAAGCCATCGCCAGTACCAGCCACGCCGTATGCGGATTCGCAAAGTTTGGTGCAAGCGACTTCAAGAGCATCACTGCCGGTACATTGCTCACAATATTGCTCAGCAACGACACGGCAACCGTGAAGACTCCCAGCCTGTGGAGATTCCAATGCTCTGCGATCACCAGAAACTTCCCGATAATTCCGGCATTTTGCGCTCCACCCACAATCAAAAACAGCCCGACAAAGAACACCAGAAGACCCCAGTCCACTTCCTCGTACAGCTTTCGCGGCTCCAGCGTTCGGGTAATCAGCAACACCGCCGCGCCTAAAGCCGCTGCCATCGCTGGAGGCACACCTGCAAAAAACGCGATCACAACTGCGGTTACCACAATCGCTGGTTTCGTCAGCCGCGAAAGATCGAGCGGCGGCAGTGGAATCCCGTCGTTCACCAATCCCGCATGCTTCACCTTCCGCATATGCATCCAGTGCAGCACCATCCAATCCAGGAACAAACCCACCACCGCCACCGGCCCAAGATGTAGGAGGAAGTCACGATAAGCAATGCCGGAGAACGACCCGATCAGCATGTTCTGCGGATTCCCCGTGATACTCGCCACGCTGCCAATATTCGACGCCGTCGCCACCGCCAACAGATACGGCAATGGTTCCAGCCGCAGCCTGCGCGTGATGCTCAGCACCAACGGCACCATCACGAGGCAAACAATATCGTTCACGAAAAATGCGGAAAGCACTCCCGACGTAAAGACTACCGCAGGCAACAGCCGCGACGGCTTCAGCCGCCGCAGCACCATCTCCGCATTCCACTCGAAGAATCCCACCAGATGAAGATTGCCTACGATCAGCATCATCGAGAACAACAGCACCAGCGTGGGAAAATCGATGAACCGCAGCGTGTCGACTGGCTGCACAACCCGGAACGCCACCATGCCCACAGCGCCGATAATCGCCGCGCCCGGACGGTCAATCTTTAGTCCGGGAAATTTTCCCAGTGCAAAGACCAGATAGCTCGCGAGAAAGATGACGTAAGCGGCCAGAGTTTGAACGTCGAAAACTGTCGTCGGCGAGAGATGAACCATGTTGTTCGCAGCCGCCTTGCACAGGCGCAACTCATGGTAGCAAAACGGTTCGGCCGGTAGTTGACGTAATCAGGCGATTACACCAACTGAGAATTGCCGGTGCAATAGCGGCCCCTACCGGCATTCCGCTATCGAGTGATCGTCGGTGGCGCGGGGCTGAGATGACCCGATCACCCGATGCTCTCCTCCTTCTGCTAACATTTCCCCTTCATGAAACACGTGGGCGAAAACGTGGTGCGCATCGAGGCGGAGGCGTTGCGGGCGCTGGCGGACCGGCTGGCGGGCTCGATGGCCGCGGACTTCGACCGGGCGCTGGAACTGATGTTCGGCTGCCGAGGCCGCGTGGTCGTGACCGGGATGGGCAAGAGCGGCCTGATCGCGCGCAAGATTGCGGCCACGCTAAGTTCGACTGGCTCGCCCGCGCTCTACCTGCATCCGGTGGAGGCGCTGCATGGCGATCTGGGGATGGTCGTGCGCGGCGATGTCGTGCTGGCGCTTTCGGCGAGCGGCGAGACGGAAGAAATTCTGCAGTTGATGGCGACGATCAAACGCTTGCAGGTGCCTCTTATCAGTATGACTTGCGACGACATTGCAGAAACCCCCGCGGACAAGAGTGTCCGCGCCACACGGGCTTCTACTCTAGCGTCTGCTGCGGACGTGGCTTTGGACTGCTCGATTTCCAAGGAAGCTTGTTCGCTTGGGCTTGCTCCTACCGCTTCCACCACGACCATGCTCGCTCTGGGCGATGCGCTGGCGGTGGCGCTTTCGGAAAAACGCGGGTTTAAGGAAGAAGACTTTGCCAATCTGCATCCCGGAGGCAAGCTGGGCAAACGGCTGGCGCGGGTCGAATCGTTGATGCACTCGGGAGACGCGGTTCCGCGGGTGACGGCGCAGACGAAGATGCCGGACGTGATTTACGAAATGTCGCGCAAGAAGCTGGGAATGACGGCGGTGGTCGAGGGCGATCGTCTGCTGGGAGTGATCAGCGACGGCGATCTGCGGCGGTTGCTCGAGCAGCGCGGCAAAGATGCGCTCGACCTGACCGCGCAGGATTGCATGACGCGGGCTCCGAAGACCATCAGTGCGCAGGAGTTCGCAGCCACCGCGCTGGCGCGCATGGAAGAGATGAAGATTACTTCGCTCGCCGTCGTGGACAGCGATCAGCGCTTGCGGGGAATCTTGCACCTGCATGATTTGTGGGGAACCGAGATGGTGTAGCGGTGTCAAGCTCCCACTCATCGTAAGGTGCGCGATGAGTGGGGCACCCGCACCCCTCTGTGATTCCGGGAAGGTTCTAGCGGGAGACCTTCACCTTCGGCGCATGAAATGCGTCGGGAAACGTGAAGGTGACTCGCGCTCCCTCGCGTACGTTGCCAACCAGCGCGGGGCGGAAGCAGGCAATGCAGGTGCCACCGGCGTGGCGAACGCTGGGATAGACAACTCCGGCCGAGCCTCGATCGAGCAGGCGGCGGCCGAGTTGCTGGGACGCACGATAGCTGTCGGGCTGCAAGTACTTCTTGTGAGCGGTGTCATCCCGCAGATCTTCATCCCGAAGATCGTGGAACTCGGCGCGAAAGTCGGCCAGGTACTCCCGGTAGGCGACTGTCTCTTCATCCTGCCAATTCACCTCGCGCAATCCCTCGCCATAGTGGAAGGCGACCTCAGCTTGTGCGGTCTTCAGTGAGAAGCCGGCATACCAGGCGCCCCGGTCGTCCCCGCTGAAACGGCTGCCTCCAGGCCTCGCGTGCGTAAAAGCGGCGTTAACGATGTGATAGTGGGGCACTGCGAAAACCAATTCATGCACGGTGATTCCGGGGAGCAGGTTGGCCTCGCCGGCTAGCCGCCCGTTGGTGGCATCGTCGAGCTGGAACAGATGCTCCATTTGCGCCGGTGGAAGTCCGAGCCGCGACAACACGCTCTCGCCCTCCTCGTAGAAGCGATTGGGAATGAGGTGGTGCGTATCGTCCTGGGAAATGGACGTGGTTTTGGGGAGCACGTTCTTGGGCAACACTAAAGCCCGCCGCGGCGCGCGTCCAGCAGTTGGCGAACGCGTAGCATCGAGGGCACTCCGCCCTTCAGCATGTAGGCCAGCGGCGTCTGACCGCCGAAGATGGGATTTGAGTTCGGCAGCTGCACCCAGGCATCGGCGAGCTTGGTCCCATAGAGGATGTTGAGGGCCTTAAAGATGCCCACCAGCAGGGAGACGCGTGTGAGCTTGTCCTGGTCCAAAGTTTTGGCGACCAAAGTTTTGGCGTCCGACGTTTTGGTCGCGCTGCGTTTGAGCTGGTAGAACGAGCCGTTCGAGATGCCGCCGATCAAGCCCCGAGCGTCCTCGTCGCGCAGCTTCCAGTGCGATGCTAGACGGAAGAATGCGCGGATGGCGACCGGGCTCAGCTTTTCCTGCACCGCCCGGCTCGATAGGTCCGCAGGCTGATCCCAGGCTACGCCGTGAAGGTGGACCACGCTGGACGCGCCAAGAACAACGTCTCCAAACATGACAGCATTATTCTACATAGTTGGAGTTTAGTCAAGATGGACCTCAGACTCTGGAAAACGTCGCCGGAGCATCTGGGAGTCAGGCTGCGGGTGCGCCGGCTGGAGTTCGCGGACAGGAGTGTCCGCGCCACACGGGGTCTAGTGGCAGAAGCGCTGTAGTTTCGGTGGAGGCGGGGTGGGGAACTCGTCAAACTCTCCGTCCCATCCGGAGCATCCACGCGCCGTCACGGCGCGGATCACGACCTGTTCCAGATCGCGGGCTTTCGCTTTCGCTTCCGAAATCTGATCCGTGGTGAGATAGCCGCCGTTGTGGAGTTCGCCAAGGTCCGGGCCCGCGGCCCCATAACCGGCGTCGGCCGCAATCGTGTACCAGACGTAGGCAGTGAAGCGGTCCAGCGGAATGCCGCGGCCATCTCTCAGCGCTTTTGCGTAGAAGTACTGCGCCTGGGGAAGGCCCTGATCGGCGGCAATCTTATAAAGTTTCGGAGCCTTCGTGTAATCTCGATCCGCCATTAGACGGCCCAGGTAGTAGGCGCCGAAAGCGTTGTTCTGGTCGGCGGACAGCTTGAGCCATTTCTGGGCCGCGTCGGAATCACGCAACGCGGTGCTGCCGAGGAAGTAGAGTCGTCCGGCGAGCCAACCGGCAAGCGGGTTGCCTTGTTGAGCAGCTTTGCGATACAGGTCGACGGCCTGACTCGGGTCGCGCGCGAGAAAGGTTCCGGTTTCGTAGTAGTAAGCCAGTGCGATCTGGGCTGGTCCGTAGCCGAGGTCGGCGGAACGCCGAAAATAGTCGATTCCCAGCGAGTCATTTCGCGACGTCCCAACGCCAGTAATGGCGTCCATTCCGCGCTCGTAAAGAGCATCTGGAGAGCTGCTCTGCGCAAAGGCCATCGTGCTCAACAGCACGAGAATTGTGGACAGAAGCGTTCGACGCATGGGCGAATTTCCGTAAGAAGTATGGGAACAAGTATAAGAAATACGGCGTATCAGAGTAGAGTTACGAAAGTTCGACGGGACTGCACGGACGGCGGAGGCAGAACAATGGCCATTTCAGAAACAGTGCATGTGGCCCAAAGAGCGGCGTTCTACGCGGTGATCGGGTGCTGGTGCGTATTTGTCGTGGCGTTCGGGCTGAGGAAACGTACGCCCCGAGCCCGCGAGGCGAAGCGCGACCAAACGGCGATCACCGGAATGGTGCTGGAAGGCGCAGGCTACTTCATGGTCTGGTTTCAACCCCTGCAGCGGAGACAGTTCGCGCCCGTCGCGTCCGGGTCGCAAGTGGTGGAATGGGGGCTGGCAGTGCTGGCCGTGGCGATTGCAGCCGCTTCGGTGTGGCTGGTAAACGCCGCCTCTCGCCGTTTGGGCAAGCAATGGGCGCTGGCCGCGCGCCTGGTGGAGGGGCACACGCTCATTCAGGACGGGCCCTATCGCTTCGTAAGGAACCCCATCTACTTGGGCATGTTTGGAATGCTGCTGGCTACCGGGCTGGTCATGACGCAATGGATTCCGCTGCTGGTTGCGAGCTTATTGTTTATTGCCGGAACCTACGTTCGCATTCGAAGCGAAGAGCGGCTACTGCGCGAGGCCTTTGGCTCCGAGTTCGAAGCGTACGCACGCAACGTGCCGGCGTTGATCCCGGGAATCTACTGAGTCTTGACGGGCGGGTATATTCGGTGCTCAGCCCCTATAAAGGTGTGTGCGTGAGAACGGGGCCGTCCCTCCGGGACTTGAATCATTTCTTCCATTTTTCCCAGCGCTGAAGCGCTGGGCTAAGCTGGTTCGCCCCTGCCGGGGCTTCAAAGCTATCCGAGAACCAAACTTAATCAAAGTTTCCCTACCCGTAGCGCTCACGCATGAAATCGCCAATCGCCGCGTAAGCGGCGGTCAGCGTCTTTTCGTCGGGCAGAAAAACGATGCGGAAGTGTTTCGTCCCGGGACGCTGGCCGAAGCCGGAGCCGTGCACGACCATCACATGCTTCTGGCGAATAAGTTCGGTGACGAAGACGTCGTCGCCCTCCGGGATCTCGATGCTTGGGTAGGCGTAGAAAGCCCCGCGCGGCGCCACACAACGCACGCGCGAAGTTTCGGCGCACCACTTCATGGTCAGATCGCGGCGGCTGCGCAGCTTGCGCTTGACTTCGAGCAGGTGATCCTGCGGACCTTCGAGCGCGGGCTTGATCGCGTACTGCTCGGGATGGTTGGCGCAGAGGCGCGCACGCAATAGCTTGTTCACGCCTTCCAGGTACGGCTTGATGACGGAAGCTTCGCCGCTGGCAATGCCCCATCCGATGCGCCATCCGGGGGCGAGGTAATTCTTGGACAGTCCGCCGAAAGTAATGACGGGCACATCGGGCGCGACAGAGGCCATCGCGATGTGTGGATCGTCATCCATAATCAACTTGTCGTAAATCTCGTCGGCAAAGACGATCAGGTTGTGACGGCGCGCCAGTTCCGCAATCTGCTCGAGCATCTTGCGCGTACAGACCGAGCCGGTCGGATTGTTGGGATTGATCAGCACAATCCCGCGCGTCCGGGGGGTGATCTTTTTCTTGATGTCGTCGAGATCGGGCTGCCAGCCGTCTTCTTCGTCCAGGTAATAAGTGTTCAGTCCGATTTCGATTTTCGCCAGGACCGCGGAATAGAGCGGATAGTCGGGGCACGGGGTCAGCAGGTTGTCGCCCGGATTGAGTAGTGCGGTCAGGCAGATGTCCACCGTCTCGCTGACGCCGGAGGTGACGAAGACATCCTGAATGTTGGTGATGCCCTTGCGTGCCGCTTCGCCGCGAATCGCGTCGAGCGCCGACGGAATGCCCGACGAACTTGAATACCCATTCTTGCCGTCGCGCATTGCTTGATAGACGGCTTCAATCATGTGGGCGGGCGTCTGGAAATCAAAGTTGAGCGGGTCGCCGATGTTGAGCGGCAGAATTTTGTGTCCCTGCCGCGCGACCTCGTCGGCGATGCAGGCCAGGTCGCGAATGGCGTAGCGAACATTTTCCAGACGGGCGGCAGGGGCAATTTCGCGGGATTGAGTTATGGGCATGGGGCACTCCAAAAAACTTAAACGCAGAGATCGCAGAGGGAGATCGCAGAGTACGCGGAGAAAAATGAGGAAATAAAACTCTGCGCCCTCTGCGTAGACTCCGCGCTCTCTGCGTTAAAGATCTTCTTACTCTACCCGATCGATCTGCGCCTTCTGCAGCTTGTCGGAGTAATCCACGTATACTGCTTTCCACTCGGTGTAGAAGTCAATCGCGCCAATGCCGCCTTCGCGGTGTCCATTGCCGGTGGCCTTGGTGCCGCCGAAGGGCAGGTGGACTTCTGCGCCGATGGTTGGAGCGTTGATGTAGGTGATGCCGGCCTCGAGATCGCGGACAGCGGCGAAGGCCTTGTTCACGTCCTTCGTGTACAGAGACGACGATAGCCCGTATTCGATGTTATTGGCGATCGCGATGGCATCTTCGAGGTCTTCGCAGGGAATGATCGAAACCACCGGCCCAAAGATTTCTTCCTGCGCAATGCGCATCTTGGGATCGACGTCGGTGAAAACGGTGGGTTCGAGGAACCAGCCGTGCTGGTATTCGCCCTGGTCAAGCCGATGTCCGCCGCACACGAGTTTGGCGCCTTCGGTTTTTCCGATCTCGATGTAGCTCAGGTCGGTCTTGAGCTGGTTCTCGTTCACCGCCGGACCCATCTCGACGGTCTCATCGAGGCCGTTGCCGACTTTGATCTTCTTCGCGCGTGCGACGAAGTGATCGACAAACTCGGTATAAACGCCTTTCTGCACGATGATGCGGCTGGTCGCGGTGCAGCGCTGTCCGGTGGTGCCGAAAGCGCCCCAGAGTCCGCCTTCAACAGCGAGTTCAAGGTTAGCATCGTCGAGCACGATCATCGGATTCTTGCCGCCGAGTTCGAGCGAACAGTGTTTGAAACTCTTGGCTGCCGTCGTGCCCACGATTCTGCCGACCTCCGAAGAGCCGGTGAGCGAGATGGCGCGGACTACCGGATGCTCGGTCAGCGGCGTGCCGACTTCCGCGCCGAAGCCGGTCACGATATTGATCACACCTTTCGGGATGCCCGCATCGGTCAGCGCCTGGACCAGGTTAAAGGTAGAGAGCGGAGTGTCCTGCGCCGGCTTGATCACGCAGGTGTTGCCGCAGACGACGGCGGGCAGCAGCTTCCACGAAGAGATGGCCATGGGGAAGTTCCAGGGCGTGATCATGCCGCAAACGCCGATCGGTTGGCGGATGGCCATGGCGAACTTGTTGGGCAGTTCCGAGGGCACGGTCGGGCCGAACAGGCGGCGGCCTTCGCCGGCGTTGTAGTAGGCGGCGTCAATCGCTTCCTGCACATCGCCGCGGGTTTCTTTCAGCACCTTGCCCATTTCGCGGGTCATGTCACGGGCATGGTCTTCTTTGCGCTCAATCAGGATCTCGGCGGCGCGGAAGACCATCTCGGCGCGGCGGGGCGCGGGCACCAGACGCCATTTGGCAAACGCGCGCTTGGCCGCATCCACGGCTGCGTCCACATCAGCCTTATTCGACCGCTGGAAGATGGCGATGACCTCGCGGGTGTCCGCGGGGTTGCGGTCTTCGAAAGTCCGTCCGCTGGCGGATTCGACCCATTCGCCGTCAATGAAATTCTTGAAAACTTTGGTTTTGGTCGTGCCGCCGGTTATTGCCGGGCTGGTCAGGGTATCGATCGCCATAAGTCCTCCTGGGAGTAGTGCAGAGCTTCCATGCTAACAACCGGGGTGAAGACCGGCAAGCGAGGGGAGCAGGGGGTAGTGATGGGCTTGGGCCCGCATTGTTTATAAGGGGCTGCGTCCAGAAGTGGGAAATTTGTTACGAGGGTAACTGTCGCAGGCAACGGTGAGAAGTTTAATGTGGGGTTTTGACAGGACTACGACGGGAAGAGCAGAATCGGTTTGTTGGATGCATCTTTCTAACGAAAGCTGATCCAACGAAGTGAGCTGATTCGATGTCGACCGCTCCCGCCACGCCGCCAGAAGAGAAGGTGCACAACATGCGAATTAGCGCAGTAGCCAAGCGAATCGAAGCCTCAGCGGGCGAGCGGAACTCCATAAGCGTTGTTCTGGCGGTGATGCTGGCCGCACTCACGGTCTATCCTGTGATCGTTCATTTTGGGTTGTTGCCCCCGGCCCTTCGCCAATATCTTGACGCGCTGTTTCGCTGACGAGTGCACAGACACAAGTGGAGTTCCCAGAGATTCCTCTACGGCGCGCTTGGCGCGCTGGCTCCCGAAGTGGTTCGCATATACAAAACCTCCGATCTCTCCCTAATACACTCCTCACCTTACCTGATCGTGGTTTCCGTCGTGTTTGTGCTGCTCGGGGGCGTGTTTGCCGATGCCTGGGAAGACAACCACGCTATCAAGTGTCTCTATATCGGCGCTACTTTCCCCATTTGGCTGTCGGCGTGGGCGCACGTACTTTCGCCGGCGGCATCCAAGTAGCTCGCCTAAGACCTGCGGCGGTTCCGCGTGGTCACTTTCGTAACCCCATCCCCCCCTGACCCAAGTTTAATACCCATCCAAGCAGGGATATGATGGTCACAGTGGGAGAGATATCCAGTATTGTCAGAATTTTAAAGTGAGGGTGGCACGAGCTCGTGTCGAACAAAAATAAGCCGGGACTCTACGTTGCCTGGAAGACGGTGACGTACCGCAGCGTGATCATGGCGCTGCTGGGCGTCGCGCTGATCTTTGGCGCCGTCATGCACGTGGCGTTTCCGAAATTTACCGACTCGACGGTGAAGGCGGCCGAAAATCTTTCCACGGGCTTGCTCGAAAAAGTTGCGGGACTGGCGCCTCCGCTCAAGGGACCATCGGCCGCGGTTGCGCAGCAGGCGCACTTCACGGCGCTCGATGGCACGATCCGGGTAAGGAAAGGCAACGGCAACAGCTGGATCAACGCCGACTACAATGTGCCGCTCGAAAAAGGCGACGTGGTGCAGACCGGCGCCGAAGGCATGGCCAAGATTGTTTTCAACGACGGCACCAACTACACCGTGAAACAGGATTCGCTGATCGTCATCGAAGAGAACTCGGCCAACGATCAGCAACAAACCAACGTGTCGGTGGCGGTCACGACCGGCACGGTCGATCTGACTACGGCGACCTATGTTCAGGGTTCGAAGTCGCAGGTGATTGTCGCGGGCGCGAAGGCTTCGCTGGCTCCGGATTCGTCGGCCATGGTGCACAATAATCCCAGGGACGATCAGCATGAAATCCTGGTAAAGAAAGGCAGCGGCGAAATCGAGCGCAATGGAGAAGTGGTTCACCTGTCGAACTGGGAAAAGGTGAGTTTCCAGAGCGAATCGAAAACCATGGACCGGGCCACGGAAATCGGTCCGCCAGTGCCCATTACGCCGGGAAACATGATGCCGGTTTTCATCAACGCCGGGGAGAAGTCGAAGGAAGTGGAGTTTGCCTGGTCGCCCATGGCGAACGCCGCCGGATACCGGCTGCGCATTTCGCACAATCCATATTTTTCGTCATTGTTGCTGGACCGTAAGGTCGAGACGCAGAGTGTGGTTGTGACCGGTCTGCCGGTCGGCGCTTACTATTGGTCGATCCAGTCCTACGACGCGGCCGGCAAGGAATCGGTGGAAAGCGAAAAGAATCGCTTTACCATCATTGTCAAGGCGAAGGAAAAAATAGAGCTGTCGCTCGACATCGATCCTTTTGTCCAGCACGGACACGTGATCGAAGTGACGGGCAAGACCGAGGCGGGAGCGCGCGTCATGGTGAACGGCAGGGAAGTCCCGATCGTCGGCGACGATGGTTCGTTTCACTATTTCACGCCGCCCTTGCCGAACGGGGAAAATCTGATCACGGTCACGGCGCAGAATTCCAAAGGCGGGGTGAATACCCGCCAGGAGAAAGTGGTGATTCAGTAAAGGATTCGATGTTCAGGACAGTGTTCGGAACAACCGGTGCCCAGATGACAACCAGTTCTCCTGAACATCGAAGTAGAATAGAAGAAACGTAGAATAGAAGAAGCTAGGGGAAAGCGACTCACACGGAAACCGGCGAAGGTCCAGGTTCCAGGGGTGAGACGAATTCCCGAGAGAGAGAAGTATTGCTATGTCAAACAACGGGTTTCATAACGGCTCATCGCGTTCGCACAATCTTCGTTCGTTGTTCAGCATGTTTTCGAGCGACCTCGCCATCGATCTCGGGACGGCCAACACACTGGTGTACGCGCGCGGCAAGGGCATCGTCGTCAATGAGCCCTCCATCGTCGCGTTGAACAAGAACACCGGCGAAGTTGAAGCGGTGGGTAAAGAAGCCAAGGAGATGCTGGGACGTACGCCCGGCAACATCGTGGCCATCAAGCCGATGAAAGACGGCGTCATCGCCGACTTCAAGGTCACCGAGAAGATGCTGAACTACTTCATCCAGAAGGCGCACAACCGCAAGATGCTGGTGCATCCGCGGATCGTGATCGGCGTGCCTTCGGAAATCACGCAGGTGGAAAAGCGCGCGGTGATGGATTCCGCCTATCGCGCCAGGGCCAGCGAAGTATTTCTGGTGGAGCAGGCCATGGTGGCAGCCATCGGCGCGGGGCTGCCGATTACCGAGCCCAGCGGCAACATGGTCGTCGACATCGGCGGTGGCACCACCGACATCGCGGTGATTTCGCTCAGCGGCATCGTTTATTCGCGTTCCGTACGCATGGCCGGCAACCAGATGGACGAGGCCATCATGAACTACCTGAAGCGGAAATATAACCTGCTGATCGGCGAGCGCACCGCCGAGCAGATCAAGAT
The DNA here is from genome assembly GCA_003131315.1 of Acidobacteriaceae bacterium. GTDB lineage: Bacteria > Acidobacteriota > Terriglobia > Terriglobales > Acidobacteriaceae > Acidiflorens. The sequence continues at coordinate 34,834 of PKUV01000173.1, read as the reverse complement.
CGAAATCGGCTCTGCGTATCCGCTCGACAAGCCGCTGACCATGGAAATCAAAGGCCGCAACCTGATCGAAGGCGTGCCCAAGACGATCACGGTGGACGATAGCGAAATCCGCGAATCGCTGAGCGAATGCGTTTCGACCATCATGAATGCGATCCGCGTCGCGCTCGAACGTACGCCACCGGAACTCTCCGCCGATATCAGCGACCGCGGCATCGTGCTGACCGGCGGCGGCGCGCTGATCAAGAACCTCGACAAGCGCATCCGCGAGGAAACGGGATTGCCGGTTTCGATTGCCGACGATCCGCTCTGCAGCGTGGTGCTGGGCACCGGCAAGATGCTCTCGGACTTCAAGCTGCTGCGCAAGATTTCGATCGAGTAAAAGCCGCGAGCTGCGAGCGACGAGCTGCGAGCGAGCAGAATGCAGATCCCTCGCTCCGCTCGGGATGACAATCTCATCACTGAGACCTGACAACTGAGACCTGAGACCTGGTGTTATGGAAACCGTCCTCGGACGCTACCGCAACCTGATCGTGCTGGTGGGAGTGTTATTCGCCCAGGTACTCGGCTTGGCCGTGCAGGTCAAGCGGACGACCGACAGCGAACCGACGCGCCTGATCCGCATCTGGGCGGTGGGAACGGTCACTCCTCTCGAAAGGGCGCTGGTGTGGGCGCAAACCTCCAGCCGCAATGTCTGGCACAACTATTTCTATCTGCGCGGAGTGCGAGCTGAGAACCGCAGCCTCAAGCAGCAGATTGAGCGTATGAGTCTGGAGCAGGTGCGGATGAGCCAGGACGCCGATCAGGCGCGGCGTCTGCAGGCGTTGCTCGCCTTCAAGGAACAGTTCATCTCCGGGACCATGGCGGCGCAGGTCATCGGATCGAGTGGCAGCGAGTTGTCGCGCTCGGTCTACATCGACAAGGGTGAACGCGACGGCATCAAGCCCGACATGGCGGTCATCACCGCGGACGGCATTGTGGGCAAGGTGCTGCGCGTGTACGGCCCCACTTCGCTGGTGCTCTTGATCAACGACCAGACCAGTGGAGTGGGCGCGCTCCTCGACAAAACGCGGCTGCAAGGCATTCTGCGCGGCACGCCGTCGGGCGAAGTGGTGCTCGAAAAAGTGATGAGCGACGAAACCGTGCCCGCCGGAGAAATGGTTCTTACCAGCGGCGGAGATGGAATTTTCCCCAAGGGCCTGCTGGTTGGCAGGGTGACGAAGGTTTCGCCGGGCAGTGAACTCTTTCTCAACATTCGCGTGCGTCCCGCGGCCGATCTCAGCCGGCTGGAAGAAGTGCTCGTTGTAACGAAGATTGATGAAAGACAGGCTGAGCCTGACCAGACGGGCGCAGCGCGCGCCGTCGATATCCTGGCCGAGCGCCTGCCGACCGTTCCTTCCAAGCCGGAAAATACCGAGAAAGGTGACGCACCGGGGACTGCCGCGCCGGGGACTGTCGCACCAACGACCACAGGCTCCGATGTCAAGCCAAAAGCCGCGCCCCCGGAAGCCTCCGCCGGCAGCGGCGCGCCCGCCGCGCGAAAAACGGCGAACTCCTCATCTTCCTCGGGAACCGGCTCCGGAACTTCCTCTGGGACTGGGGCAACCGCAACCGGAAACCCCGCTATGAAAGTTTCCCCCAAGCCCGTGAAGGCCCCGGTCCAACCCAAACCGCAACCCGCCGTGCAGGATAGTCCGCACTAACGTGGCCATTACTTACACATCGGGAGAGCAGGTTGAGGTTTACCGTTTCAGTATTCCTGCGACGGTTCTGATTCCGCTAACCGCCGTTTTCCTGCAGGCGTGGCTGCCGCTGCGGTTTCCTTTTTTCTCGATCTTCGATCTTCCGCTGCTGGTCACGATTGGTTTCGCGACCGCGCGGCGCAGTCCGCTGGCTGGCCTGCTCACCGGCGGGTTGATCGGCATTCTGCAAGACGCGCTGACGCACCAGCCCATCGGGCTCTACGGAATTTCAAAGACGGTGGTGGGATTCGGCGCGTCCTCGCTGGGGATCAAGCTGGACGTGGAAAATGCCGGCGCTCGTTTCCTGCTCACGATTTTCTTCTACGTGGTGCACGAGGTTGTCTACTTCATGATTGCCCGCGGCCTGATCGGGCTGCGCATGGCGTGGAGCTGGCCGCACGAATTCCTGTCGTGCGTGGCGAATGCACTGCTGGGCGTGCTGATCTTCATGCTGCTCGACCGCGTCAAACAGCGAACGTAAGCTCCAAGGTTTCAAAGTTTCAAGGTTTCAGAGTTTCAAAGAAGAGCCGTGTGTCGTTGAGGGTTAACTTTGAAACCTTGAACCCTTGAAACCTTAAAACTTTCCTACTTCACGCTTCGCTCGGATGACAGTGTTGATTTACGCCAGTCTCAAGAAGGCATACGCCAGCGCAGCCGCTGCCAGAGTGGAGAAGAAATTCACCGCCTGGTTGCTGATCCAGCCGCGGCGTTGCACGGTGGCGCCAAGAAGGCTGTCGATCAGCATTCCGGCGAATCCGGCGGCCACCGGAATCCAGAGCTGAGACTGAAGAATCATTCCGCCCATCGCTGCGACCGCCGCAATCACCAGACCGGCCGCCATGCCTGCGATGCTTCCGGGAATCGTGATGCCGCCGTCGGTGCCTGCTGGGACGCGTTCCCAGGTCGTGATCATTCGCGCGTCGGGGCCGCGGTATTGCCCGATTTCGCTGGCCACGGTGTCCGTCGCTGCTTCGGCCAGAGCTGCCAACGTCGCGACCAACCAAACCCGATTTCCGGTAGCACTGAAAACAACCGAGCCGAGGGCAGCCACTGCCAGATTGGCCAGGACTTGCCACGCATTCCGGCCATCGCGGCGTTCGGCGAGCCCGAGCGCCAGCTTGCGGCGGTATCCGAGGCGGGTGGCTACCCAGGTCATCACAAACAGCGCTGCCAGCGTGGCGAAAGCGGTTGGGCCGGCGCCGGCAAAAAGCAGGAAACAGGCGAGACCACCCGCCGGAGCCCCGGATCGATTGACTCCGCGCAGGGCGCGAGCCAGCACGGCGAAGCCCAGCGTCACCGCCGCAGCGATTGCCAGCCGCTCCGGGGACGACGCCCAGGCGTGTGCTAGAAAAGGGGTCAGCATTGTCGAAGCCAGCTCTCAGCTCTCAGCTATCAGCTATCAGTAGAATCTCACGTTCCTGAAAACTGATGGCTGATGGCTGATGGCTGATGGCTGGCGGCTGACAGCTGAATGCCGGAGCCGCGTTCGATAACACTATATTCGGTGTCCGACGGCAGCGGACCGCGGCATGTAGTGCTTGACCTTTGGATTCGTCCCGTAATCTGGCGGCAGCACCCCCACCCATTTGGGCTACACTTCTGTACGCTGGGGTGGATTCTGATTTTGTAGGGACGCGGCTTGCCGCGTCTGCCGAGACGAGGCAAGCCTCGTCTCAGGCTGCGGAAAAACTCGGGTTTCGTATCAGGGCATCGCTTCAGCGATGCCGAAAGTTTTCGGAATCAGATGCCCCTTTAGGGGCTGCGGGCGGCGGCAGCGCGCAACTCGAGTGTGTCGGCAATAAGAGACGCGGCAAGCCGCGTCTCAACAGCAGAATATTGCGACCTGCAAACCGCGCCCGGCAACCAAACTCGCATCTACCTGCTTCTCACCAGAGCGGCGGGAAATCGCGGCGGGCTGAGCACGGCCGGACGGCCGAGGGCGGCCGTCCCTACGTGATTCGGGGTACTGATTTCCCCTCTCGACCCGGTTCCCGATACAATATCGGTTTCCGCGCAAGACTAACTTTTTCTACGGAGTTTGAATGAAGCGGTTTCTCTGGCTGGGGTTCGTGCTGTTTCTTTATGTGATCTGTACCGGGTGCGGCGACACTTTCCGCCCGATTATCATCCCGAATCCTCCAACGTTTCCGAACCCGAAGGCGGCCCACACCGTGCTGGCCATCAACGATAACGGAACCGTCGTGCGCGGCAGCGCCATGGTGATCGATGTCTCCGGCGACACAGACATGAGCGTCGCCAACGTGGGCCTCGCTCCTGTCCATGCCGTGCAGCAAACCGCCAGCCAGGTCCTGGTCGTAAACCATTCCGTGACGGGCGCGGTCGCCGATTCGATTACCAAGCTGAGCTTCAACAGCGTCATCATCAGCGGCACCACCACCATCAGTCTGCCGGCGAATTCGGCGCCGAACTTTGTGGCTACCACCGAGTCCAGCCAGGCCTACGTCTTACTGCCCAGCTACGTACCGGACCCCATCAATTACCCCACTGTCGTTGTTCCTTCGTTCGGCGTGGTCAACACCCTTAGCAACAATCTGGTGGCCATCGTTCCGCTTAGCGGCAACCCGGGTGCCAACCCGGTCGCCATGGCGGAGACGCCGAATACGCAGAAGCTCTACGTGGCGAACCAGGGCGACAGCACGATTAGCGGCTTTAACACCGTAGGCCAGTCTCAGCGGAACGGTTCGCCCGTGCACACCAGTTCGCCACCCATCTGGTTGGTGGCGCGCAACGACAGCCAGCGGGTGTATGTGCTGGAGCAGACGAGCGGTGTCCTCGCTTCGATCGATACCACAGCGACGGCTGGTCCGGACCCACTGACCGAGTACCCCACCATCAACGTGCCCGGCGCCACCATGATGGTCTACGACAGCAATCTGAACCGGCTCTACATTCCCGGCGGAAAGCAGTTGCTGATCGTCGATGTTTCGCAGTCTACGCCGCAACCTCTGCCGGCCATCCCAATTCCACAGGTCCCGGACCTTCCGAGTGCGGTGGATGCCTTTGCCGTTGCAGTGGCGGCGTTGCCGGACGGCAGCCGAGCGTACGTTACATCGGTGCCAAGCAGCGCTCAGTCCAGCCAAGTCAGCATTTCGGCGGTGCAAGGAGATGGCACAACCGCAACTTATACCTACACGTGGACGGGTGGGCACGATCTCACCCCGGGGATCGCCGTTGCAGTGTCTGGCATAGCCTCGCCCAACGACGGCTTCAACGGAACGTACGCCATCACCGCCGTCTCCGGAACATCATGTGATCAACCCACGCAGGTGTGTACATTCCAAGCCGCAAATTCGACGGTATTGAAAACCCAAACCCCGGTAATAGGTTTGGCGTCGAGCACAATCGACAACCTGTTCCCGCAGGTCAGCGTGGTGAATGTCTCATCGAACTCCATCACGAAGACAATTGGCATACCCGGCTTTCCGGACGCCACCGTCGTGGGTTCCCCGTACTACGCGGCTGTCTGCGTTCCTCCAACGACCTTCCGTTCGACCTTCCGCTACATGATGGCCGCCGGCGGCGATAGTACCCGTGCCTATTTGTCTAGCTGCGATGGCGGCAATGTCAACATCATCGATACTTCCACCGACAGCTATATCCTGAATCTGCCGGCACCGGTCGGCACACGCCCTCCGATCCAACCGAACCCGCAGAACCTGCCGCAGAATCCGGTGTTTTTGATTGCCGGTCCCTAGCATAGTGTCCTGGAGTTCGTGGCACAAATCCACATTGTCATCCTGAGCGAAGCGAAGGACCTGCTTTTTTGCCGGTGCAAGAGACAGCAGGTCCTTCGCTTCGCTCAGGATGACAACCTGAACACATGTAGCGAATTGCGCATTGATAGGGTTGGATGAGTTGCAGTGACGAACGACCAACGACGAACGACGAGCGACCAGCGACCAACAACCAGTTCCTATCCCGCGACTGCAGCGTGTTCCAGCGCCCGGCGGCAGTGGTGGCGCAGCGCCACATTCATGAAGACGTTTCCGCTGGCAGTATTGAAGCACATCACCAGGGCTTCGGTGTCTTCACTGCTTTTGCTGCCCTGCTCGGAAGTGTGCAGGGTTGGGGGATGAACGCGAAAGTGAAATCCCTGGTCGTTGAGCGTGGTGACGGAGTTGCCAATGATCTGGTTGGCCAGCTCACAGACCGCCTCGCGTACCAGATCGTCGTTGGTCTCGGAGACTTCGACGCCGGCCAGACGGCTGGCGAGTTGCACCGCCGTTCCGAGGTCCACATCAAAAATGATCCGCCCTTCAATCTCGCCCGTGAGGGAAACCTCGGCAGCGATCCCTTTCCGCCGGTACGCCTCTTCTTCCATGCTCAGGTTCTCGATGGAAATGGGCGACTCTAGCCCCTGCGCCAGGACGGCGTCGGCCGAGTTAATGAAAGGCTGAATCAGGTCCATCCGCATGACTATGCTCCAGCTCCGGCGCCGCGCGTCGTCGTTCCGTCGTCACGCATCACGTACTTGATGACTTCATAGAGAACTTCCGGCTTCACCGGTTTCTGCACGAAGTGGCGGGCGCCGCGCTGCAAGGCTGCCACGATGTTCTCCTGGTAGCCGACCGACGACACCATTACGATGCGGGCGCTGGGATGGTCGCGCACGATCTTCTCCGCCGCCTCAATACCTTCCATCTGCGGCATGGTGATATCCATCAGAACGATGTCGGGCATGAGCCGGTCGTACTCGCTGATCGCCGAAACTCCGTCGCCAGCCTCGCCGATTACCTGGCCGCCGAATGTTTCCACCATCCGGGCCAGGTTCTTGCGGGCGAACACGGAGTCATCCACGATCAGATAGCGCACCGGCTGTCCGTCTTCGCTCCGTTTTACGGGCGCAAATTTTTCCATGGCACTCCTCCCCAACTATCACTTAATCACGATCTACGTACTTTCGGTAGATAACTCTAGTTACTTCCGGCACTGGTCGCCCGCTTGACGTCGGTGGTGTCCCCCCGGCTGTGGTCGGGCGCGCATTGTGCCTGCAAAATATTGGGCAGATCCTGGAGGTCCGCGATGCGCATCGCGTAGCCGCGTTCGATGGCCGCCTTGGGCATGCCGAAAACTACGCATGTCTCCTGGCTCTGCGCCACGGTGAATCCCCCGGCCGCCCGAATCTCGCCCAGGCCGGTTGCCCCGTCTTCTCCCATGCCGGTCATCAACACGGCCATGGCTTGCGGACCAAACTCCTCGGCTACGCTGTGGAACAGCACGTCCACCGAAGGACGGTGCCCGTTCACCGGGGCTTCCTCCGCCAGCACCGCCACGTTGCCCAGCGGCAATTTCTTCACTTTCATGTGCCGGTTGCCCGGACAAATCAGCGCTCGCCCGGCTACCAGCAAGTCGCCCGATTGCGCTTCCTTCACCCGGATGGGGCAGGTCTCGTCCAGTCGCTTGGCAAACAGTTCCGTGAACCCGTCCGGCATATGCTGCACCACCAGAATGCTGCCCGAAAATTCCACCGGCAGCTTCGAAAAAAGATATTGCAAGGCGTTCGGACCGCCCGTAGAAACGCCGAGTGCGATGATGCGCGTCGGTGCGACGGGTCGCAGCTTGCCAGACTGCGCACCGTGTGTTTCCACCGGCAGGAACTGCGTCTGCACCCCCGCGCTCTGCGCCGCGGCCCGGATCTTTTTGATCAACTCGCAGGCAATTTCGGGCATGCGCGCGGAAACATCCTGCGGCTTGGCCACGAAATCAAACGCGCCCAGCGCCAGCGCCTTGAGCGTGATCGATGCCCCGGCTGTGCTATGCGAACTGACCACGATTACCGGCAGCCGCCAGTGTCGCATGATTAGTTTCAGAGTATCGATCCCGTTCAGTCCGGGCATTTCCAGGTCGAGCGTCACCACTTGCGGCGACAGGTCCTCGATTTTCTTCAACGCAAAATGGCCGTCCATCGCCGTGCCCACAACCTCGATCGAGTCATCCTGTTCGAGGATCTTGGGAATCAGCTTGCGCATCAGAGCCGAGTCATCCACCACCAGGACGCGCACCGGCTTTCTCATGCCTGGCCCCCGGCCGTGCCGCGTGCCCGCATCTCACTACTCTCGATACTCGACGCTACTGGTACGACACTCGACAGCAGACCCGCCATCCGCGGGCCGGATGCATCCGCCCGCCCGCGCGTGAAACGATCCATCAGGGCGATCATGTTCAGGATGAGAACCACCCGCCCGTCGCCCAGAATCGAAGCTCCACTCACCAGGTCGGTCGTGATCGACTGGTCATCGAGCGCCTTGATGACCAGTTCGCCTTCGCCTTCCAGCCCGTCGACGATGACACCGAACTTGCGGTCCCCGCTGTTGATCACCAGCACGAAGACCTTGCGTCGCGCCGTTTCCGGCCCCCTCGGAGGTTTCGAGCCCAGGCGCAGCAGAGGCAACACGTCGTTGCGCAGTTGCAGTACGTCGTAGTGCTCCACCTGATGGATATCTTCTTCAAAGGTGCGCGCGATTTCCGCCACCGCATTCAGCGGCAGGGCGTAGAGCCGCTGCTCCACCCGGAACATCAATGCCCTGATAATGGCCAGCGTCAGCGGCAGCCGCAGACGGAAGGTTGTGCCCCGTCCCCGCGCAGTTTCGATCTGCACCGTTCCCTTCAGACGTCCCATCACGCTCTGCACCACGTCCAATCCCACGCCGCGGCCCGAGAGTTCGGTGATCTCTTCCGCAGTGGAGAATCCCGGCTGCAGGATCAGATCCAGAGTCTCCGTCTCGGTCAGGCGGGCTGCCTGCTCGGCTTTCAGCAGTCCCTGGGACAGGGCGCGCTGCCGGACTTTTTCCGGATCAATGCCGCGCCCGTCGTCGGAGACCTCGATGACTACCTGGTTTCCCTGGTGATAAGCGCCCAGCCGCAATGTCCCCTGCGGCCGCTTGCCGGCGCGAACGCGCTCCTCGGCGGTCTCGATGCCATGGCCGACGGCGTTTCGCACCATGTGGGTCAGCGGCTCGGCGATCGCATCCAGAATGCTTTTGTCAAGATCGGTTTGCCCACCCCTGACCATCAGCTCGACTTCTTTTCCGCACTGAAGCCCAACGTCCCGCACAATGCGCGGGAACCGGCGGAACAGCTGATCGACCGGCACCATGCGAATCTTCATGACCGAGTGCTGCAGGTCATTCAAAACCCGCCCCTGGAACGCCATGACATCGGAGAACTTTCCCCGCAAGACATCTTTCGGGAAGCGTTGTCCAAACTCCAACAGCGTCTGCTGCAACATCGATTTCGCCAGGATCAGTTCCCCGACCAGATTGAGTACGCTGTCGATTCTTTCCGCATCCACCCGCAGCACGTTGTCGGGGCCGCTCGGCACGGCGGGCGCCGCGGCCGGTTCCCCGGTCGACGCCGCGTCGTTAGCGGAGATGCCGGCAGTGACCTCGGCGGCCACAGGCGACGCGGCCTCGTCCTTTACTTCAGAATCGGCAGCGGAAGCCGGCGGCGGGAGCGGGTGCGACGGCGCTTCGGCGCGCAGGGGCGTGACTCGGACATTCAGCGCAATCGTTGGAATGCTGCACTTCGCCCGGATCTGCTCCGCCGGTTTTTCCGACACGAGAGCCGCTTCGACGCGTTTCATGGGATCGAGACTGCCTTCGGCCGGATAGAGAGCCAGCACCTCGCCCAGTCCTGCAAGGGCCAACTGGATCATCTGACGTCCGGCAATGGGCATGGCGCACTGTGGGTCTATCTGTACCACCACGTGATGAACGTGCTTGCCCTTCGCCACCGCTTGGGTGATCGCCAGTTGCTCGTATTCCGACCAGCGGCTGGTTTTCTCGGCGGCTTTCTTTTTCTTCTTCTTTGCGTTGACCGCGCCGCTTGACGCCGGGTGTGCCAGACGGGCAATGTCCGCGCGCAAAGACTGGATGCTGGGAAGTTTCGTCCCCTTCCGATACGCCTCCAGCAAGGCGGCAAACACGTCGGCCGCGCGCAACGCGATCTCGGGAACCGAAGCCGCCGCTGCCGTGTTCTCCAGGGTCAGCACGTCCTCGAACTCATGGCACAGTTCGCTGAGCTCCCGGAAGCCGCAGGCGGCCGAGTCTCCCTTCAGGGTATGCACCGTCCGCCGCAGGCTGCGAGCGGTCTCCGCATCGCCGGGCGATTTCTCCAGCTGCATCGCTTCGTCGTTCAGCTTCTGGACGAGTTCCCCCGCGCTTTCGAAGAAAAGCTGGCGGAGTTCTGTCATCCGATCCTCGGGGGGAACGGTCACACTTTCACCTCGACTCGCTGGTACGCCGTGCCGCTGTTGCGATGCACCATCTGGAATTTTTCCGTCAGCCCCAGCAGGCTTTCGGCATGGCCGACAAACAGGTATCCCTGGGGATTCAAGCAACGATAAAACTTCTCGACCAGCCGCTTCTGCTCGGCTTCGTCGAAATACATCATCACGTTGCGGCAGAAAATGATGTCGTTGCGCTGCGGCAGGTATTCGGTCTTCAGATTATGAAAGTCGAAGTGCACCAGTTCCTTGACGTTCTTCTTCACCGCGTAGCGGTCGCCCATTTTGTCGAAGTAGCGCAAGCGATAGCCATAGTCGACGGCCGACATCTGGTGCTCACCGTAGGATCCCTCCTGCGCCGCGCGCAGAACCGAATAGTTGATGTCGCTGGCCAGGATCTCCACCCGCCAGGGCGCCGGTACCAGAGGCTTGGGAAGGGGCGATTCGAACGCCAGAGGATTGCGCAGATAGAAGTACGACAGCGCATCGGCCACCAGCATGGCCAGGGTGTAGGGTTCCTGTCCCGTGGAACAGCCCGCGCTCCAGATTCTCACGCTGTACTCCCGGCGCTCCTGCTTGCGCCGCAGAATCTCGTCGATCACGTCCCGCTGAAACAGATCCAGCTGCGCCTTGTTGCGGAAGAAGCTGGTCTCGTTGACCGTCAGGTTTTCGAGCAGGCACGACAGTTCTTGTTTTCCCTGCTGGCTGATGAGCAGGCGATAGTAGCTGTAAAACGAATCCAGTTGGCACTCCTTCAACCGGCGCTGCAAACGGTCCTGGAGGAAGGGAGTGCGCCGATCGTCGAAGTGCATGCCGCACTCCTGGTAGACCAGGGTCTGTAGGAGTTTCAATTCCGCGTCGGTGAGTGCGGGTATTTCGCTCGTGTTCATGTGGGTTCGGTTCTTCTTGCTACTTCCCGGCCGAGGCGCTCTTAGTTCCCGTCCCCGCCTTGCCACTACCGGCCGCAGCCGGTTTTTCTGCCGTTGGTTTGTTTCCAAGCTCGCGCGCCGCCAGTACCTTGCCGATGTCCAGCAGAATGATCAGCCGTCCCTGGTACTTGCCCAGGCCCGTCACACAGTCCAATCCGCCTGCCTGCATCATGGCGGGCGCGGCTTCGATTTCGCTTTCGGGAATTTTCAGGACCTCCGACGCCGAGTCCACAATCATGCCCACAAGCCGGCCCCGGTGTTCCACGACCAGAATGCGGCTGCGCCGGTCGAGTCCAGCGGACGGCTGCCCGAACCGCTTCCGCAGATCCACCACCGAGACAATCTTGCCGCGCAGGTTGATCACCCCTTCCAGATAATCGGGCGCGTCCGGCACCGCGGTGATCTCCGGCACGCGGACGATCTCATGTAGCGATGTGATGGGCACGCCGTAGGTCTCGCGGCCCACCCGGAAGCCCACAATGTGTATTTCCCGGCTCATGAATGGAATTCCCTCAACGAGATCCCGCCGTCGCGCTCCGGGCTGCGTTCCCGTACCCCGGCGTGCTGTCGTTCGTCCTGTCGTTCATCCTGTCGTTCGACCGCAGCGCAAAACGGTCCATCGAATCCAGCAGGCCCCGCGACATCTTTGACATCTGATCGGAGGAAGCGGCCAGTTCGGTGGAGCCCGACGTGTTGGACTGCACCAGTTCGCGCATGCGCTCCATCGCCTGCACCACCGCCTGCGCCCCGGAAGCCTGTTCTTCCACCGCCGAGTTGATCTCGTGCGTGATTTCGTTCAACCGCGTGGTGGCGCGTGCGATCTGTGACGAGCCGTGCGACTGCTCGTTGGTGGCGGCCCCGATTTCCTGCGCGAACTTGTACACCTCGGTCACCACGTTCGAAATTTTTCGCAGCGCCCCATTCAGTTCCTGTCCCAGATTCAGTCCTTCGTTCACGATCGTCGTGCTCTTCTCCATGTTTTCGACCGCTTTGCGCGCTTCCTTCTGGATGCTCTCGATCAACTCTGAAATCTCTTTGGTGGACTGCGCGGATTTCTCCGCCAGCTTTCGGACTTCGTCCGCCACCACCGCGAATCCGAGGCCGTGCTCGCCCGCCCGTGCCGCTTCGATGGCGGCATTCAGGGCCAGCAGGTTGGTCTGCTCCGCCAGATCGTCGATCACTTCGACGATCTTGCCGATGTTGTCCGCCCGCGTGCCGAGCGAGTCAATGATCTCGCCCGAAGAGCGGATCGTGGTGTTGATCCGGTTCAGGCCGTCGGTCGCCTTTTCCATGGTGCCGATGCCGCTGTGCACCTCTTCCCGCGAACGGTTCGAGATGTCGAGCAGAACCTTGGCCGTATCCGCGACCCGCTGGATCGAGGTCACCATCTGGTCGATTGAAGCCGAGGTTTCGCTGACGCTCGAGGCCTGCGTCTGCGTGCTCTTCACCATGTTCTGCACGTTCACGCTCATTTCGTGCATCGTGCTCGTCACTTCATCGATGGCCGAAGAAGTCTGCAGGCTGTTCCGGGCCGACTCGTCGGAAGCGCTGGCCACCTGGGTGGAAGCGCTGGCCACCTGGGAAGCCGCGTCGCGCACATTGCGCACCATCCCGCGCAGGCCTTCCACCATGCGCGTGAACGCGTTCGCCAGAGTGTCGTTGGCCGAGCGCGGACGGACTTCCACCGCCAGGTTGCCCCCGGCGATGGCTTCGGAAACCGCGGCCATTTCCTTCAAGTACTTCACCATGGAGTCGAAAGTCCTGGCCAGTTGCCCGATCTCATCCTTACCGTGAACGTCAATCGTGTGCTCCAGATCCCCGGACTGGCCGATCTGATCCGCCACGTGAATCAGCCGGCTCAACGGTCCCGTGATCCCGGCAGCGGTCCGGTAGGCAATGATGATGCCCAGACCCAGAGCGAACAGCGAGCTGACGACCGCAGCCAGAATCGTACCCGTCGCTGCCAGTTCATCGGTGTGGCGCCGCTCCTCCAGCAGTTTGCGGTTCTCCCGGTCGACATCGTCCAGAACATCGCTCGAACGCGAGACCCAGGAGTTCGGATCCTTTTGCAGATAGAAAATCTGCAGTTCCGCCACCGTTGCATTGCCGCTGTCCACGGCCCGGCGTTTCTCCACCAGCGGGTTGGCGAACTCGTTGCCCCAAGCCTGCTCCAGCCCTTGCACTTTTTCCAGACTGCTTCGCTGTTGCGCGGAATTCGCCAGCTCCTGGGCGTGGCGCAGCGCGTCACTCAACTGGCGCTCGCCGTCATTCATTTTCTCCACGTCCCGGGTGTCCCCGCTGAGCAGGTAGTCCCGCATGTGCAAGCGGTTCTCCATCAGCTGGAAGCGGACCGACGAGGTCGCCTCGATCAAGTCGATCGAACGCTGCGCCGCAGCCTTGGCATCATGCTCGCGTTGCACCGCGATCAGGTTGATGGCCAGAAGCACCAGAACCGTCCCCAGAATGATGCCGAAACTTATATACAGCTTTTTTCCGATATTCATACTCCAACCTTCCTCAGCCAGCGCTTCGGGCCCCTGCGATGCCCTCTCACTGGGTTGGATCAAAACGGAATTCCACAATCCCCGTTGATTCTTGCGGAGCCGCCTCGAAACGCCACTTCTTGACCGCATCCAGAGCGGCGTTTGCCAACACCGGATGCCCGCCCACCAGCTTTGCGTCCTTGACCGACCCGTTGGCAGCGACCGTGATCTGGACCTTCACCACACCGGTGATGTTCATGCGCCTAGCCAGTTCCGGATACACCGGCGCCACCTTGCTCTTTGGTTTTCGATCGATTTCCTGTCCCCATGCATGGGGAGCGCTGGTCGCGATCCATCCGCCCATCAGCAGCAGACCCACCGCGAACACACGATTCAGGGCTTGCATAGACACGGTACCTCCCTTGTCGCTGTGCATTTGCCCTATATTCGTGCAAGGACCACGCCAGGGGATACCAAAAGTTCTTCGTCAGCATTACTTTGGTGATCTCTGCAAGGCGATGAAGAATCGATCCTTAGCTCCTCCCCATCGCCCGCGCGCCCGAACCTCGGCGCATCCGCATGATTGCTGGTCTAAGATTGCAGAATGAGACGCCGGTATCACTTTGGTGACGTTTCACAAGTCGGCACTGCCCCTCATATTCCCTTGACTCAATTTGAGAATCAAGCGTAGGTTTTATATGTAATTCAATTGTTTTCAACCGCTTAGCTAAGCGATTGGTGACCACTGACAACCCACACCCGAAATTCGGGTCCCGGCGACGTGTCTCAGTCTGACGAGGCTTTCCAGAAGCTCCTCCTGGAGCTTTCCCGTGCCGCTTTTCAGAGCAGCGATCCCAGCCAGCTCATCCGGTCCTTCTGCGCCCTCACTCGCACCTTCTTCCATGCCAGCGGCGCTTACTTTTGGAGTCGCTCCTCCGACGGTGAACTCGTCTGCGCCGAAGCCGACGGCGACCAGGCCGGGTCCCTTCGGGGCACCCGCCTACGCACCGGTGATCCGTCCATCGCCATTGAGGCGGTGCAGGGGCGTCGTCCCTTCTTCCTCAACCACGTCGACGTCGCCCGTTACCCCTGGCTGGCCAAGTGCCACGCCCATGCCGCCATGGTCGCGCCTCTGCTGGTTTCCGGAGAAGTGGTCGGCGCCATCGTATTCGTGCACAGTTCGCCCGGCGCCGACTTTGACGAGGATGCCGTCGCCAAAATCACCATCTTGGCGGCCCAGCTCGGCACCGCACTCGAAGCCCTCCGCTTGAACCAGCCTTCCCGCGAAGAGCGCCGCCGCGCCGGCATTCTGATCGAAGTCGCCACCGCGCTGCATGGCTTGCCCGACACCGCAGCCGTGATGGAGAGCATCGCCGACCGCCTCCGCGTGCTGCTGCATTCGCCCGCCGTGCTCGTCCTTGTTCAACAGGAGAAAGTCCAACAGGAGAAACGGTTCCAGTTGCAGGCGGTGTCGACCGAGGCTCCCAGGCTCGCCCTCTCCATCCGTTCGCGTTTCCAGCAGAACGACCTCCGCTCTTCCCTCGAGATCGCCACCCGCGCCGTCGCCGCCGGCGAGCCCATTACGGTGAGCATCGACGGCGCCTCGCATTTCGGAGAAGATTCGCCCCCCGGAGTTCTCATCGCGGCGCCCTTTCGCACCTCGCGCTCGCACGGCGCGATTCTGGTCTACCCCCGTCCCGCAAACCCGTTCACCCAGGAAGACAAAACCTTGGTTTCAGCCTTGGCCGGTTTTGGTGCCGTCGCGATCGCCAACGCCGAGTTGTACGGCATGGCGCGTGCCCAGGCCCACGAACTCCACGAACTCCTCGAGATTTCCTTCGAACTCGGTTCCGCCGGAAAACTCGACGAGTTCATGCAGACCTCGGTGGTCCGCGCCGCCAGTTTCCTCGGCTTCCAGCGCTGCTTCATCGGGCTCCTCGAAGAGGCCACCTTCCACATTCGATGGGGAGTGGAGAACGGGGTCGCCCGTCCCGTCGATATCCCGCTCGACGATGGCGTCGCGACGCGCACGCTGAAGCAAAAAAATGTGTTCGTCACCGAAGACGCCTCCAAAACTCCGGGCGCGGATTTGGATTTCGTCGCTACGTTCCAAATCCGTCAACTCCTCGCTGTCCCCCTGCTCGGCTCCAACGGCGATGTGCTCGGGATGTTCGGTGTCCTCGACCGCATCGAGCCCGGACCGATCGACGACGAAGACGTCCGCCGCGCTCGCGCTCTCGCTGCACAAGTCGCCATCGCTCTCGAACTTACCCGTAACCTGCACCAATCCGAGGAGCACCGCCGCCGTGCCGAGGCCCTGGTCACCATCGCTCTCGAATTCAACACCGTCCTGCATCTGCCCGAGTTCATGCGCAACTTCGCTCTGCGCGCGTCTGGCCTGCTCGGAGGCCGCTCCGTTGCCCTCAGCCTTTTCCAGATAGCGGAGCTCGATACCGTCCTGTTCCGCGGCGCCTCCGAAGTCGACGATAAGCCGCTGCTCCGCCGCTTCAGTCAGGCGCTCAGTGCGGCCCTGCCGAAGTACCCCACCGATGTCGCCTTCGCCCCGGCCAGCGATATGCTGGGAACCGCTCTTGCCTCCACTCTGGGATGGACCGATTGCACACTGGTCCGGCTGGCCGGTTCCTCGGGAGAACTGGTCGGAGTTCTTTGTCTCGCCGACCGCGGCGCCCCGCCTGCCATCGAAGATCACCAGTTGTTGCGCGCCATCGCCGGCCATGCCAGCATCGCTCTCGAGAATGCCTGCCTGTTCACCCGCATGCAGCAGGCCAACCGCCACTGGCTGGAAGTCTTCGATGCCATCAGCGACTTCATCGTGGTCCACGACGAGCAGCACAACGTTCTCCGCGTCAATCGTTCCCTCGCCGATTTCGTCGGCATCGCCCCCGACCAGTTGATCGGCATCAACATGCGGGCGCTCGAAGCCCTTTCCACCGGCGCTTCGCCGCACTCCTGTCCCTTCTGCCGCACCGGCGAGGGTCTCGACGAATACGTGCACCCCGTTCTCGAACGCACCTACCTGATTTCCACCTCGCGCATTCATGCCGCCAGCAGCGCCCAGTTGCAGACCGTGCACGTTCTCAAGGACATCACCGACCGGCGCGAAGCCGAGCGCCGTTATCGCGAGCTGTTCGACAACATTCAGGAAGGAATCTACGCCTCCACGCCCCAGGGCCGCTTCGTCGAAGTCAACGACGCTCTGGTCCGCATCCTCGGCTACAGCAGCCGCGACGAAGTGCTGCAGCTCGATATTCCCACCCAGGTCTATTTTTCTCCGCAGCGCCGGCAGGAACTCGCGGAACTGCTCAAACGCGGAGGTGAAATGCACAATCACGAAGAAGTCCTGCGGCGCAAGGATGGATCGCCCGTCCACGTATTCATGAATTGCTTTGCGATGCGCGATCCGGCCGGCAACGTCCTGCAGCACCGCGGCCTCATGCTCGATGTCACCGGCCTCCACCAATCGCAGACCGAACTCCAGAAAGAGCGTGATTTCTCCGGCAAAATCCTCAGTCATACCCAGAGCCTGATTCTGGTCACCGACACCGAAGGCGTCATCAGTTATGCCAACCGGCGCTGGAGCGGCCTCGGCTTTCAGCAGAACCAGATAGTCGGGCATCCCTTGCCCGACCTGTGCGCCCCCCCGCGCCGCGCCGCGCTCCGCGAAGCGCTGGCAGCCGTGGCCCGCGGCCAACAGGTCGATAATTTCGATCTGCCCCTGGTTCGCGGCGACGGCGTCAGCGGCCAGTTCTCCGTCAATCTGAGCCCTATCAGCGGCGAAGACGGCCGGGTGAGCAGCATCGTAGTAGTTATGACCGACGTGACCGACTCCGCCATGCTGCGCTCCAAGCTCATGCACGCCGAGAAAATGGCTGCCGTCGGACAGTTGGTCTCCGGCGTCGCCCACGAAGTCAACAATCCCCTCACCGCCATCCTCGGATTCACCGACCTCTTGATGGAAAACCCCGAGCTCCCCGAAAGCGCGCGCCGCGATCTGCGTGTCATTCTGCAGGAAGCGCAGCGTACCAAGCAGATCGTGCAAAACCTGCTCAGCTTTGCCCGCCAGATGCCACCCCACCGCCAACTCGTTCAGCTCAACTCCATCCTGCAACGCACCGTGCACTTGCGCTCTTACGACTTCATCAGTCACGGCATTGACGTGGTCGAACGCCTCGACGAGTCCCTGCCCCAAGTCATTGGAGATTCCCACCAGCTCCAGCAGGTGTTTCTCAACATCCTGAACAACGCTTACGACGCCGTCCGCGAAACCGCTCGCCCCGCTCGCCCCGCCCGCATTGAGATCATGAGCGCCCGCGCCAGCTCATTCGTCGAGATTTCTTTTCGCGATAACGGCATCGGCATCGCCGATCCCGATCGTATTTTTGATCCTTTCTTTACCACCAAAGACGTCGGCAAAGGTACTGGTTTGGGCCTCAGTATTTGCTATGGCATTGTCCGCGAACATGGCGGCGAAATTGTTTGTCACAACAACCTGGACTCTGAAGGTGCGACCTTTACCGTCCGCCTCCCAGTAGCAGCCGAGACGGCATCCTTTGGAGCAGTTGCAGGAGTGCATCCGAAATGACGCAGACAGGAACTAAACCCGCTTGTGCGCCAGTGCTTCTGATTGAAGATGAACCGGCCGTCATGGCTTTGGTAACCGCCGTTCTAGAGGGCCACGGATATGCCGTCGTTCCGACCGCATCCGGCGCCGAAGCCTTGCGACTGCTGGCCGACGGCAATTTTCACGGCGTCGTCTCCGACATGCGCACCCCCGGAGGCGTCGATGGCGCCCAGGTCTATGCCTGGATCGCCACCCATCGCCCCGAACTGGCCTCCCGGCTCGTCTTCATCACCGGCGATATGGCGAACGAGGAAACCGCTGCCACGCTGCGCCGCACCGGAGCGCCCTGCGTGGAAAAGCCGTTTCGCGTTCATGACTTCATTTCCGTGGTCGAGCAGACCATGGGCAGGGCCGCTTCATGACTCAAGACTTCCGCATCCGATTGTTGATTGTCGATGACGAGCAGACCATCCGCCGCCTCTGCATGACCGTTGGCGAGTCGCTCGGCTTCTCCTGCCTCGAAGCCGAGAGCGGTGACGCGGCCCTCGCCCTGATCGAGGAACAGCCCGTCCACATGGTGCTCACCGACATGGTCATGCCGCGCATGTCCGGAATCGAATTCCTGGAGCAGGTCAAGCGCGCCTTCCCCCGCATCGAAGTCGCCGTCATGACCGGCCACGGCTCCGTCGAGACCGCCGTCCAGGCGATGAAGCTGGGCGCCTACGATTACATTTCCAAGCCCTTTGCTCCGCTCGATGAGCTGCGCCTTTTCCTGCGCCGCATGGCCGACAAGGTTCGCCTCGTGGAAGAAAATCTCTACCTCCGCGAACGCTCCGAAACCGAGACCTCCCTCCACGGCATCATCGGCAATTCCACCGGCATTCAGAACGTTTTGCGCCTCATCTCCCGACTCAAGGACACGCGCACGCCGGTCCTGATTTCCGGCGAAAGCGGAACCGGTAAGGAACTGGTCGCCCGCGCCCTGCACTTTCGCGGAACCATGGCCAGCCGCCCCTTTGTTGCCGTCGACTGCGGATCGCTCGTCCCCACCCTCATCGAAAGCGAATTGTTCGGCTACGAAAAAGGCGCCTTCACCGGCGCTCTTCGTTCCAAGCAGGGCCTGCTGCAATCGGCCGATACCGGAACCATTTTTCTCGACGAGGTCGGCGAGCTCCCTCTCGAGATGCAAGCCAAGCTGTTGCGCTTTCTCCAGGAGAAAGAAGTCCGCCCCGTGGGCAGCAATCAAAAGGTCAAAGTGGACGTGCGCATCATGGCCGCCACCAATCGCGATCTCGACACCGAATACCAGAAAGGAACCTTCCGCAAGGATCTCTATTTCCGCCTCAACGTCGTCACCATTTCTCTGCCTCCCCTGCGCGAGCGCCGTTCCGACATTCCCGTCCTGGCGGCGTTCTTCCTTGAGCGCCTCGCTCCCGGACGCGGCGTCCAGGTCTCCGGCAACGCCATGAAGGCGATGCTGGCTTACGACTGGCCCGGCAATGTCCGCGAACTGGAAAATTGCCTCGAACGCGCCATAGCTCTCGGCGATCAGCGCATCATCGAAATCAGCGATCTGCCGCCTGTGATCGCGCGCTCGGAAAACAACGCCGAACCGCCAGATTCGCCGGAATTCTCCGGTCGCGCCACCGACCTCGAAGATATCGAGCGCGCCACCATCGAGCGCGTCTTTTCCCAGGTCAAGGGAGACAAAGCTCTGGCCGGCAAGATGCTCGGCATCAGCCGCGCCACCCTCTATCGCAAACTGAAGCGCTACAACATCGGCGGCCGCGAAGAGCCTCCTCAATCGACCACCCTGCAATAAATTCGAGTGTGCTGTGGCCGGAGACCTGTTTTTCCTTCGTGCTCCTTCGTGCCCTTGGTGGTGATCGCCTTTCTTCGCGGATTCGTCGCAACAGCTTCGCCGCAACCTCCGAACTGAGACAGTAGTGTCACTATGAGACACACTTTCCCCGCGCCCGAAAAACTAACCCGCTCCGACCCCCGCGCGACGCCGTTAACTGCTAGTCCTTCTTTCACTTGCTCTTAGGTGCATGTCCTTCAAGTTTTTGGTGGGGCTCGTGCACTACTAATGCCGATAAAGCAGAACGAGTCTCCTCGCAGCGCTTCCAAACCGGGAAGAGGGAAGACCCGGCTGCTCAAGCTCCGGGGTCGAGGTCTACCGTGCCCAATCAGGCAACTGCTCGCGCTCTCGAATCAGACATCGTAAGCCGCTTGGCCAGGTTCTTTCCCGAAGCCACTCCGGTGCGGATTCCCATCAAGCTCAGCCGCACCAAGAGCAACGGCAACGGAAATGGCGATCTGACCAACCACGAAAACGAGAACGTTTTTCTTCAAAACACCGTCATCGAGTTCGGCACGCCGCGCGAAGTTCTGTTTATGGTCGACCGTCCTCTCGAATTCGCCGATCGCGTCCTCGTCGAAAGCAACGACGGCTCGCTTCACGCCGAAGCCTCCGTGGTAGCGGTTCAATATCATCCGGAACGGACAGCGGTTGCCGTCCGCTTCCTAAAACATGTTCCTAATTGGATTGTGAAATCATGACTGCATCCACCCAACCTTCATTCCAACCTTCATTCGAAGACCAGGGAGCCACGCTCTGTGCCCTGCAGCCCATTTACGCTGCGCTGGTGCGCGAATTTGTGATTGAGGTTTCCACCTGCCCCGTCGACGAGGAATTCTCGCCCTCGCCCGAGTCGGTCGAGCACGCCGAAGCCTGGTTCCAGCAGGTCGACGCGCAGATCCAGGTGCACCAGTTGCGCCAGTTTCTGCAGACCACGCCTCTGGCGAACGAACTCGTGCTGCGCCAGCTTCTCGTGCATCACATGCGGAAGACCGCGAAATCCGCCAGTGACCGCGACAAGACCGATTTCCTGCTCGTCCAGTATTTTTCGCTCTGCGCGCCCTCGGGCCTTGAAGACACAGACGTGGACCTCGATTACGTCGCCCAGGTGCTGGAGCCGGTGCTTGGGCCGCAACAGCCGAAGCTTCCCGCATGGTTGACTTCGCTTGAAACCATCATGCAGTCGGCGGCGCGGTGCCACCGCCTCAGCGAACTGCTCCACAGCGGTACGCTCGAGCAAGGGCGCAAGCTCAAGACGCAGAGCGCGGCCCGCTACTTCGAGCCCTCGGCCATGGTGGCCTTTGCCCGTTTCAGCTTCATGATCCGGCGGATATTTTTCCGTCTCATGCACGACGATCTCAACGCCATCCAGGACGGCTTGCGCGAACTCGAGCGCCGCGGCGTCAGCACCATCGATTGCCGCCGCGCGCAATTCTCCGCCGAGGAACCGACCGGGCGCCTGCGCATGATCTGCCAGTCCTGGAAAGTAATGTTCCACGCCGAATACTCCTCGGGCCAGCCGCTGCGCATGCTGGTCGACCTCAGGGCAGCAGTCGACGACGCGCTCCAGAACGGGGTGCGCAAAAATCCGCTCGCTGCCAGCGCCGCCACTGCTTCCGCAAAATCTGACGGCGGAACGATAAAATAATTTCCCGTAGAGACGCGGCAAGCCCCGTCTCTACAGGCGTAAGTTCGGAATCAGACGCCACCTTTAGGGGATGGGCACCGAAAATCGACTTTTTCCGCAGCCCCATCGAGGCCAACGTGCAGAGCCAGAAAGCGACCATGAGCATGAATCGCCCGACCGTCCTGATCCTTGCCAGCGACCCCGCCTTCTCGCGGGAGATCACCGCGAATTGGCCCCAGGGTCCCGCTCCGCATTCCGATGGTCCGGAATTCATCGTGCTCGACGAAGGCTTCTCTCGCGACCTCGAGGGCAGCAACTACGACCTCGCGATCGCCGACGCCTCTTCCGATGAAAAGAACAAAAACAGGAACAAAGCCCTGAAGCAGTCGCTCGCCGCCACCGGCAAGGCTGCCATCATGATTCACTCCGATCCTTCGCTCGATTTCTACAACCTCCACGGGGCCGTTCTCGAGTTGCGTCGCGAGCCCGGAATCTGGCCGGCGATGGCGGGTCTCATCGGACGCGAAATTCTTCGCCGCCGCCAGGCCGAGTCTCGCGCCCGCGAAGCCGAGAAAATTTGCGCCGCCGCCCAAGCCGAGGCCACTCTCGGACGCTACATGCTCGAGATGCGGACGAACGTCAACAACGCTCTCACCACCGTGCTCGGCAACGCGGAACTTCTGGTGCTCGAGCCCGGACTGCCCGCCACCGTGCTCGCGCAGGCCGACACCATCCGCAACATGGCGCTGCGGCTTCACGAAGTCTTTCAGCGCTTCTCTTCGATCGAAAAAGAACTCAGCGTTGCCGCTCGCGAGTCCGGCAAGAAAGCCGCCCACGCCGCCGCTGGCGGTTGCTGAGCGGAAAGCTCCCGAAAAACTCTGATTCACGCAGGTTTTTGGGAAGGGCACGACTTCACAGGCTACGGAAAAACTCGATCTCGCGCTTGATTTTGGGTGGCGCAGCGCTTCAGCGCTGCGATCACTGGCTTGTTTTCAGCACCGGCTTCAGCCCCTGCGGTCAGACTGCGGCGCAGAAAACACTTTTTCCGCAGCCTGTGAAGGCGTGCCCTGATACGAATCGCACTTGCGCCACAAGCTGGTTAGGTGGCACATCACCGCGGTGGCCTCCGGTTGGCCCCGCTCACGCAACTGTTCCGAACAGCGACCCGACGCCTGCGGTCAGCGCCATGGCGAGCGCACCCCAGAACGTGACGCGTATTGCGCCCATCGTCACGCCTGCGCCACCCGCGCGTGCGGCCAATCCGCCTAGAAGTGCGAGGAACACCAGTGACGTTCCAGAGACAAGAGGGATCAAACCCGCCGCCGGGGCCATGGCAGTGACCAAGAGAGGCAGGGCTGCTCCAACCGCGAAGCTGCCAGCCGACGCCGACGCAGCCTGAATCGGACGCGCACGGAAAGTCTTGGAGATGCCGAGTTCGTCGCGGGCATGCGCGCCTAGCGCGTCATGGGCCATCAGTTGCTCGGCGACCTGTTTCGCGAGCGCAGGTTTGAGCCCGCGAGCGACGTAGATTGCCATCAGTTCCTTGTGCTCGCCCTTGTCGTCTGCTTTGAGTTCCGCGCGCTCAAGCGCGAGGTCGGCCTGTTCGGTATCTGCCTGTGATTGGACAGACACGTACTCACCTGCGGCCATCGACATAGCCCCAGCCACCAGGCCGGCGACCCCTGCGACCAAGACGTTGCTGTGAGTCGCATGCGCAGCCGCGACACCGAGCACCAGACTCGATGTTGAAAGGATGCCGTCGTTCGCGCCCAGTACCGCCGCGCGTAGCCAGCCGATGCGTCCTGTGCGGTGTTGTTCCGTGTTGCCTGCAGGCATTCTTGAAGACCTCGACTGTCCCAAAGTGCAGTGCCATTCATGAACGCTTTACCAGAAGCGGGCCGACAGGCACGTGTCGCCGAAGCTAAAGAAGATACGAAGCAAATGGTTCCGTCCGGATTGAGGAAATGAAATCTGCACTTCCAGGGCGCTGAGGAGCAGCGCCCCTTTTTTCTCGGCTGGATCGACGGTGTATCTTATCTCAACTTGCCTGCTCTACCTTCGTTTCATCATATAGCCGATCAATGTTCCTGCGGTGAAGCCTACCGCAAACGTCGTCGCAACAGTTAGCACAGGATGTCGCTGGATGCGCTGAGTCGTGTCATTCAAGAATTCTTCGGCAGCATCGCCGCCCTGTTTTGCGGCACGCCTGACTACTTTTACGCCATCCTCTATTGCGCCGGCAACCGCATTGGTTGCACGAGAAGCCTGGTGAGCCGATTCGGCGATATGTTCAGCCGTTCTTTCCACTACGGTTTGTGACATGGTACCCTCCTCTGGGTTTTGCGAGACGGTGTTGGTACGTCCTTTATTCTCCGACGGCCTTTTCAGCACGGCCGACCCATTTTTGAACTTTGCCAGCTTTCTTTTCCGCTTTCCCTGAGACTTCCAAATTGGGGTCGTTCGTCGCTTTTCCGACTTCCTCCTTAATTTTGCCCTTCACTTCGTGGAGCTTGCCCGCGGTCTTGTCCTTCGTGCTTGGTTTCATGATTTTCTCCTGTCTTCTTGTAATAAGCTTCGATTGTGTCTCCACTCCGTTGCCAGAGCGTAGTTGCCACGTGCGCTGTCAGGCGCCTTCCATCATCCCCGAACAACTGGAGCCGATCAGGGCTGTGAACCCGGATCCGGCGCTCCGTGCCGATTGTTCATATGCATGCGAGAAAGCCATGAGTGTGGCCCGCTATAGAGGAATTCAAGGGCGATGTTTCCGCCTATATAACCCAGCAAGCTGTAGTTGCCCATTCGGAAACCATCCTTGGCGTCGTAGCGGCCGGGATACCACCCATAGACGGCGGTCATGGTGCCGGCATACGGAGCGACGAGAGCCGGGAAAGAAAAGACGTGATGGCCATCGTCGCCGCGGCGTCCTGTAAAGGTCGAAATCACGGCATGGCTCAGCCGCGGAAAGAAGCCTTTGCACTCACAGCGGTAATACAACGTGTCTTCCCGGAAGGCTTTCGCGAGCGCATAGCGTGTCGTGGTGCCGACCGCTGCGATGCCGAAGTCGGACCCGAATCGCTTGCCGTAACCAACCGCACCTTGCTTCCACTCTGGCGGCGTATGGTCTACCTGGTTAATACCAGCAGCGAGGGCAGCGCCGACGATGGGATAGGGGCCGACCGTGTCGAAAAAGTAGTTCTGGAGCTTCGTCTTCTCTGTCGGACGCATGTAAGTCAGATCTGGTTGCGGGGGCGTCGTACTTGTTGACAAGGCAGCAGTGCTGGAGGAGTCTTGCGAATCGGCCAGCGATTGCGCCATGGCCAACGGTGGTAGCGCTGCGAGGCCGCCGATTGCCATCGGCAAGAGGATAGCCCAGCGCATCTTCATATAGAGATTCTCCCTGGTCAATCTTAAGATCCAGCCTGCACACCAAAGGGTTACTGTTCTCATGCGGTAAGCGGGCAAGTTCCGTGGTCGCACTGGCACGCAATCTCCACCTCTTCGGACCCCGCTTCCTTACAGGCTTGACCGCAGTATTTGTCGCCAGCTTCGACCAAACACCGGCATGGCAGGTGCGCACACTTGTTCTTCTCATTGGTCGTCATCATTAGTTCTCCTTTTCCAACCCCGTCTTAAGTATTGTGGCGGGACACTATTGCCACCGCTCCAGACTCTCGACCTGCTTTCTGATGGACGCCACCCTCTGATCGATTGACTCGGCATCCGACTCCAGATCGAGAAAGATGTCAGGAGAGATTGCTTTCAGTTTCTGGGCGTGGTGTTCCAGTTAATTAGCATCTCGATTCGGTGCTTCAATGCTTTCCCGCTCTCCCTGAGACTCCAAATTGGGGTCGTCCGTCGGCTCCTGCTTTGGCGGAATACCGAACTTCGCCAGGTCGGCCGTCGTAAGCTCCCCTTCTTTTGTCTTCAGTTCAGCCACTACGCCACCTCTTTCCTGTCAGCAGTCGTTGGTACCTGCACTAGTTCCTCAAATAAAGAGCGGTAGTGAATCATCGCCGTTCTCAGATCTTC
This sequence comes from Acidobacteriaceae bacterium, assembly GCA_003131315.1. Lineage (GTDB taxonomy): Bacteria > Acidobacteriota > Terriglobia > Terriglobales > Acidobacteriaceae > Acidiflorens. The sequence goes on along the minus strand of PKUV01000173.1, from coordinate 9,339 downwards.
CGTAGTTGCTCCGTCTTTCCCCACCCGCAGCGCGATCTCATGTGCAGACCGGTAGTTCTCCACCATTCGGGGATGGTCGACGGAAATGTCGGCGGCACGTTGATCGAAATCGGATACGGGATAGCCACGAGTTTTCATTAAAGAGGACACCAGGTCATCGGCTTCTGCGACTGCCCCCTTCGGGGAATCGACAAAACGAGACTGTACGGACTCCCACCGTTTCGAAAAACGTTCGCGTTCCATCGGATCAAGATCGCGAATGTTGAGCTTTTCAACCCGCTTCTCGCGATCCTCTAATTTCGCTTCTGCTTTCCGTTCCGACCCGTGCTCCCGCACTGCCCGCTCGTACTCGGGCCCAAACTTTTGCCGCAGGTCGGCGGTCGTACTCCTGCGTTTTCGCACGTACAGCCAAGCCAGCCCTGCGATGATCAGAATCACCACGGCGGCAAGCACAATCAGCTTCGGATCCAGCAGATTTAGATTCATCGAAACCTCCCTGCATCAAGAATGTCCACAAAACCAAATTTGTTCACGAAGTTCCCTTTACCGTCGAAACCTGGTGAAGCGCCAGTATCAAACTTTAGGCTTCGGAAAACTGATCAGAATTGATCGTTTTTCAAATCAGTGCTATGGCTTCTAGCCGAAAGTGTGTGCGGAGTGCAGAGGACGGACCCAGTCCTGAGGATTCTTGAACCCGGCTTCGTCTCGCCCCGTAGTCCCCGTCGCGTCCGGCTGAGGGCAAAGCATGAATTGGATCAAACGTGTTCGAGATCGCGAAGATGTTGTCTCCGGGCGTGGCCCAGGAAAGCGCCTGAGGTCGAACGCCATGATTCAGGTCTCTCACCCGGCCCATGAATATTTCAAGATGTAACGATCATCCCCACCGCTGCCGCAGTCATGACGCCGAAGGTAGCCCAGCCTAAATACCTGAGCAGCGGCGGGTTCACGCGCTTACCCATTACTTTGTGGCTACTGGTTAGGAGGATGACAAGCAGGATCAGAGGCGGCGCCAGCAGGCCATTAATGACCGCCGACCAGAACAGCATTTTCACCGCGTTGAAACCCAGGTAATTCAGCACGAGGCCTAGCGCCATGGCGACCGCCATTACTGCGTAGAACTTAAGCGCGCTTCTTGGCTTGTCGGCCATTGAGCCACGCCACCCTGCTCCTTCCGCCACCGCATAAGCGCATGATCCCACCAGCACCGGCACGCCCAACATTCCCGTGCCGATCAAGCCCAGGGTGAACAGCAGGTAGGCCCCATTGCCGGCAAGTGGACGCAACGCTTCGGCCGCCTCCCGCGCAGTTGTGATGTCCGTCTGCCCGTGCGCATGTAAAGTGGCGCCCGTGGTCAGGATGATGAAATACATGATGAGATTCGAGAAAAACATACCCGCGACCGTGTCGGCGCGCGCGCTTCTCAATTCCCCCGCGGTCGCGCCCTTGCGCTCGGCCAGCGTTCCGCCCTTGGTCCGCCCTTCTTCGACCTCCTCCGCTGCCTGCCAAAAAAAGAGATAGGGAGAAATCGTGGTTCCTAGAATTGCCACCAGCACCGCCATGAATCCGCGCGACCACTCCAGATGGGGCACGAACGTCAACGCCAGCGCGTGTCTCCAATCTACGTGAGCGTAAAACGAAGCGAACACATAGGCGAATAAGACGACCGTCATCCACTTGAAGATCCGCGCGATCAGCGTGTAAGAAGTCCAGACCAACAGCCCAATGATGAATAACGCATAGACTGGAATCCAGATAAGCGATCGAATTCCCGTGATAAGCTGCGTCGCCTCCGCCATACCGCCGAGATCGGCACCGATGTTGATGACGTTGGCAACGACGAGAATCGAACAGGCCCCCCAGAGCACCCACCGTGGATAGTAAATCCGCACCGCGGCTCCCAGCCCGCGACCCGTAACCATGCCCAGCCGGGCGCACATCAGTTGGATCGCGGCCATCAGTGGAAACGTGAGCAGCGCGATCCACAGCGTGGCATATCCGTAGGCTGCTCCGGCAACGGAATAGGTTGAGATTCCCGACGGATCGTCGTCGGCCGCCCCGGTGATCAACCCGGGCCCCAGGATCGCGAACGATCTCTTCAGAAGCTTGAATCCTCTGCCCTTCGCGACATTCTGGGTAGACAGATGTTTTCTCGCCGTCATGCGGTCTACCGAGTCCAAGAAGAGTCAGATTCTGACAATACCGTTATTCCGAAGGATCTTTCTGACGCGTGGCCTTTACAGCCGACAGAATCCCAATGCCTAAGAGTACGATCGCGCCCACGACAATCCAGTGCGTGGGCATATGCACCAGGTACGCGGCGTAAGTCAGTCCGCCGATCAGGATCGCGAACCCGATCGCGTAAAGTCCGAATGACATAGCATCTCCTTCTCAATTCAGCCGTGGCAGTTTTCGCCCGAGCAGGCTGCCGAAAAACTCCGGTTTCGTATCAGGGCATCGCTTTAGCGATGCCGTAAGTTCTTCGACATCAGATTCCCCTTTAGGGGCTGGGCATCGAAAGTCGACTTTTTCCGCAGCCTGCCAGAACTCGACTTGATCCACCCTGCGCGAGAGCAACCCGGCATGGATCAACTCCGCAGCTCCTACTGTGATGAACTGGCTTTCTGATTCTTAACCTGCAGATTATTCACCACTTGCTGAACGTTGGGCACTCCAGTCGCCACCTTCTCGGCGCGCGCGCGCTTGGCTTCCGAGTTCACTTCTCCGGTCAGCGTGACGACGCCGCTCTTCACTTCGTATTTCACGTTGTCGTGCATCTTGTTCTGGATCAGCGCCGCGTCCAGATTCTTCTCGATGCCTTTGTCCAGATCGGAGTTCACGGCCTTTGCTTCTTTTTCTATGCCCACGGGAATCACGGCAATCTGATCCGCGACAACCTGGGCGCCCGCCAGAGACTTTGCCAGCGATTCGGCTTGTGACTTGTCGTTGTCACTGGCGACTTGTCCGCCGAGGGTCACGATGCCCTTGTCGCGATCCTGACTGACGGTGACGTTTTTGAAGCCTGCTTGATCGAGCGATTTGCGAATACTGTCGGAAACATCGGGTGACTTCGCGGTCGGCCCGGGGCATCCGGCCAGAATCCCGGCGGCGAGCAGCGTGAGCATGACGACTGACAATCTGAGCTTTTTCATGGTTCTCCTTTGATAGATGCGATGAATTCGAGATGGAATCTCAAACCGTGATGAAGCGATGGCTAGTGCGTGTTTCATCAATGGTTCTTTGAAAGGACCCAGCTTCAGCCGGGCCCGCTACGAGCCCATAAGCACTGACCTTTAGCCCCTGAGGGAACTACCCGTCCCCTCTGAAACCGGTTTATGAAACAAGTTCTAATGCGTGTTGCCTTTGCATCCGGTGTGTCCGCACAGACATGCGATGTCCGTCGTCTTTTCCATTGCCTCGCACGCGGTGCTGCAGTACTTGCCCGACGTGGTCACGCACGAACAAACCGGGTGTGCACACTTCTCGCCTTGAGCAGGGGCCATTTCTTTTCTCCCAACTTCGGACCAATAGCGGATGATCCTGGCCCAAATATTAGTCGCCAGGAGAAAGTGTTTCTGTGCAGAAAGGAACACATTGCGAACTTGGCCGCATACTCGCAGCCGTAGATGGCAATCCGTTGGCTCCCGTGACAGGTGCTGCCGCTTCTCTGCGAACGGCTGTGGCGGAATTCAGTGGCTCGAAAGAGTCTTGCACCGCGGTTTCGGAATGTATTGGCTATGGTTTTCCATCGATCCAACGCCAGACTTTGGTCCCCAACCTGAAGGCCCTCCAAGATTACGGCAGTTGAGGCTGAGCAAGCCCGATCTTCAAAAATGTCCAATTCTGCACACCGTCACCCCCGTCACTGAGAGTAGAGTCATCGGGTGACATTCGTTCCATGCCTTCGCGTCTTCTCCTGCCTTGCGGGAGTGGGCGCGGTGGATAATTCATTGAAAACTGTCAAGGAGGACGCAACACCTATGCGACATCGTTGGAACAATTCGCTCTTCGGGAAAACGGCACTTGCTGCAGCGGCGTTGGCTGGCTTTCTAATGTTCACCGGAGTGCCGCGTCTGCGCGCCGAGAACTTCGATTGCCAGCGCCGCGTGGCGCGCGCGGACCACAGGCTGCACGAAGCTATTGAGCATCATGGCTACCGGAGCCAGCAGGCCGAACGCCGGCGTCATGAACTACGCGAAGCGCGGGAGCGCTGCTGGAACACCGGTCATCGATGGTGGAATGAACACGAGCATCGCTGGCATACGGAACGCGATTGGGATGACCGCGATCACGACCAGCACTGAGTCTTCTTCCGCTAGGAAAACAGGCGGGCCCGCCTTTCGCGTCCATCCTACTCGCGAGGGTGCCCCATCCTAACGTCGTGCTGTTCGACGTTAGGGTGGGTTATTTGACTTTGGTTTTGTCTTGTCAGTCCCGGAGAGCGAATCGCAACGGGCGGATCGATTGACGAAGAAGTGGTGGAAGTGCGATTCGTATCGGGGCATCGCCTTCAGGCGTGCCGAAAGAGCCTGAGAATGAATCCGCCTTCAGGCGCTGGATTTAGGAATTCAAGCTTCACCAAAGGCTGCCAGGGACAAGGGCTAGGTCAGGGTCAGCGAGAAATCCCGGGCGGGAGGGGATCGGGTTTACGTTATGTCCCCGGCAGCCGATCCTCCAATGTCTGACTAAGCGACTCAATCGAGGTGGTCTGGCTAAGCTCACCGATCTCCTTATCCGCCATTATGTTTTGAAGTCCCATCTGCCCGCAAATTGCGCGTACCATCTGTAACACCTTAGTGATCTCCTTCTCTGCCAACAAGTCAACTTGCAAATTCAGGTGGTCCCGACGCTCCCCTCGGCGCATCATGCGGTTCTGACGCATGAGTATGAAACTGGAGAGAATGACGGCCTCCACGGCGACAATCACTCCGAGTAACGAGAACGGGTAAGGGTCGAACGGTCGTGCCCCGTGAATCTTGCCGCTATTCACCAGCAGCCACGCGATCACGAGCACTAGGTGAAGCACAACGAAAAGAAGGCTTCCCGCGAAAACTCCCACCGCATCGGCGAAACGTTCCGCGCTGGACCTTCGCTCTAGCGCTTCTTCCTCCTGCCTCACAATCGAGTCTATGTGCGACTGGCTCTGTCTGGCATTTTCGCTCATGAACTAAACCTCTTGGCGATAGGATACTCCGCTTCTAAACACGCGCCAGGACGGTGGCCCGCCTTTCGCATCCATCTCACTCTCGAGGGCGCCCCATCCTAACAGTCGTGCTCTTCGATGTTAGGGTGGGGTAGTTGACTTGTCAGCCGCGAATATCACACCTGCACCAACCGTGCACGCCCTTTCTTGCACGCCCGGACCAAGTCCTCGTCCAAGGTAGCAAGTGGCAAGCCGCTATCCAGAGCCAGATCGAGGTAAGCCGCATCGTACGCACTCAAGCCGTGCTCGCGGCTGAGGCGCTGAATCCTGTCAAAAACAACTCCGGCGGGAAACTGTTCCAGCACGATGGGGAGCGTTGCCAGGTCGTCGAGGAAGCTTCGCACCAACTCTTTAGAAATGCGCTTGCGTTTTTCTCCAACCAGCAAGGCGTTCAGAACCTCGTGCGGCCAGAATGAGGGCGCAACGGCGGTGTCGCCTTGCTTGAACATGCCGGCGACATGCTGCGCCGTGGCAGCATTCTCGGCGGGAAAACACCAGGTCAGGACGACGGAAGCGTCGAGGACAAACTGGCTCACCGGCGTCCTTCATCGATCAGATCTTTGATTTTGAGCCCCCGCAAAGAGAGCCTGTGGCGCTGGCCGAAACTCGCCAGCCGCTCCACCGCCTCCGCTGCAGGACCACGCTGGGCCGACATGCGCGCCTTCAGAAGCGCCCCGAGCAGCCGCGAAACGCTGGTATCATGGCGCGCTGCCTCTATTCGGGCCCACTGGGCTACGTCTTCTTCCAGGGTTACAGTTACGTTGCGTAGGCGACGAGAGGGAGACACGAATCTAGTGTAACACTAACTTCGTGTCTTTAGGGAACAAGAATCTTCGAGCCTCTTACGCGAACAGAAATTCCTTGGTCCTAAGTTCCTTGATCGTGTCCCGCAGCTTAGCCGCCTTCTCGAATTCAAACCGCTTGGCCGCTTCTCGCATATCGCTCTCTAACTTTCCGATGTAGGCGTCCAACTCTTCCTGCGATTTTAGCTCGGGGATGCCTTCGGCTTCGGAGCCGGTCAGGTCGACGTAGTCGGCGCCTACGATGCCGGCTAGGGTCATGTCGAGCGGGCGGATGATGGATTCGGGGGTGATTCCGTTTTCTTCGTTGTAGGCCTGCTGGATGGCGCGGCGGCGGTTGGTTTCGTCGAGCGCCTTTTTCATGGAGTCGGTCATGCGATCCGCATAGAGAATAGCGCGGCCGTTCAGGTTGCGGGCGCAACGTCCCATGGTCTGGATCAGCGAACCGGCGGAGCGCAGGAAGCCTTCTTTGTCGGCGTCGAGAATCGCCACCAGCGATACTTCGGGCAGGTCGAGTCCTTCGCGCAGAAGATTGATGCCGATCAATACGTCGAACTCGCCTTTGCGCAGGTCGCGCAAGATCTTCACCCGCTCCAGGGTTTCGATTTCGGAGTGCATGTAACGGCACTTCACCCCGACCTCACTGTAATACTCGGCCAAATCTTCGGACATGCGCTTGGTCAACGTGGTCACCAGCACGCGCTCGTTGCGCGCGACGCGGTCGCGGATCATGTGCAGCAGGTCGTCAATCTGTCCTTTGACAGGGCGTATCTCGACCGGCGGATCAATCAGGCCGGTAGGGCGGATGACCTGTTCAACGACCACGCCGGCTGACTTAGTAAGTTCGTAGGGACCGGGGGTGGCGGAAACATAGACGATCTGGTTGGTGCGATGCTCGAACTCCTCGAAGGTGAGCGGTCGGTTGTCGAGCGCCGAGGGCATGCGGAATCCGTATTCGACCAGCGTCTGCTTGCGCGAGCGGTCGCCGTGATACATGCCGTGGAGTTGCGGCACGGTCTGGTGCGACTCGTCGATGAACAGCAGAAAGTCGCGCGGAAAATAGTCGAGCAGCGTCGGCGGCGGCTCGCCGGGAAGGCGTCCGGTGAAATGGCGCGAGTAGTTTTCGATGCCGTGGCAGTAGCCCATGGCCTTGATCATTTCGAGGTCATACATCACGCGCTGATGGATGCGCTGCGATTCGACCAGGCGTCCTTGTTTTTCAAGCTCCGCTTCCCACCAGGCCAGTTCGGTTTTTATAGAAGTGACGGCGGAGGCGCGAGTTTCTTCTTTCATTACATAGTGCGTCTTCGGATAAATCGGCAGCCGCATGTAACGCTGCTTGACCGTCCCAAAGAGCGGATCGATCTGCGAGAGCGATTCGATCTCGTCGCCAAACATTTCGATGCGATAAGCGTTGTCGTCGTACGTGGGATAAATTTCGACGACATCGCCGCGCACGCGAAACGTCCCGCGGCGGAAATCCCCTTCGGTGCGCTCGTAGAGAATTTCGACCAGCTTGCGGGTGATGTCCTGCCGCTTGATCTTCTGTCCTTTTTCCAGGAACAGCATCATCCCGTAGTAGGCTTCCGGCGAGCCGAGGCCATAGATGCAGCTGACCGAGGCGACGATCAGACAGTCGCGCCGCTCAAAAAGCGACCGCGTAGCCGAGAGCCGCAACTTGTCGAGCTCGTCGTTAATGGTGGATTCCTTCTCAATATAAAGGTCCGCCGCAGGCACATAAGCCTCCGGCTGGTAATAGTCATAGTAGGAGACGAAGTACTCTACGGCGTTGTGGGGGAAGAAACTTTTGAACTCGTGGTAGAGCTGGGCGGCTAGGGTCTTGTTGTGGGCCATGACGAGGACGGGGCGGTTGGCCGCCTCGATCACTTTGGCGGCGGTGAAGGTTTTGCCCGATCCGGTGACGCCGAGCAGCACCTGATGCTGCTCGCGATCGAAGACGCCGCGGGTGAGGCTGTCGATGGCTCGTCCCTGGTCGCCTTGGGGCTTGTAGTTGCTTACGAGCTTAAAGTCCACAGCTCATTATATGGGAGGGGAGAGAACGGGCTGCGGATGTACTTCCGTGTAAATATGGTCTTTGGAAGGCGGGTACCCCGGAACTTTGTACTAAGTTATTCACCTTAGATCTGAGCAAAACTGCTATACGTCCGTGCCCGCAACCTGCCTGCAATGACTGTGGTAACCGTGGTTTTCCAAGCAAAAAAACGCGCAACCAGAGTTTTCACACTCCGTTAACATCCGAAGCGCGGTTTGGCCGCGTGAATGCAAATCGAGAGGCAAAGACCCGAATCCAGACGGGCCGAGGGACCTGGTTTCAGCGCCGCTTGCGCCGACCGGGGCGTGTCGGTCAGGTGAAGTGTTTATGGAAGAGAAGTTCAGCGAAGTGGGGCCCAGGGAACGCCAGATCATTGGTCTGCTTCTCCAGGGATGTGACAACTCGGAAATCGCTCGGGATCTGAACATTGCCGAGCGAACGGTCAAAGCGCATTTCAACCGCCTCTTTCTGCGGTTCGGAATCAAGGGTGGCATCAAGCGGGTTAAGCTCGCGACTTTGCTTTATAGGAGACAATTATGGTTGGAGAGACAGCAAACCGCCGCGGGCCCAGCGAACGCGAACAACTCATCATTCAGCGCGTAGCCGAGGGCTGCAAGAACCGGGAGATCGCCGATTCGATCGGCACCACCGAGCACGTGGTGAAGAATTATCTGCGAGTGATCTACGACAAGCTGGGACTGTGGAACCGCGTCGAGCTGGCGCTGTGGTATGAAGCGCGGCAGCACGAGCAGGTCTATCACGCCTGAGGTTTGGCGGAGTTAGTTGGATTGTTATTTGTATTGGCCCTGCTTGACGGGCGGGTGGCCCAGCCTTCTGATGGCACACTCCACACAGTGGGTGCCCCATCCTTCGCGGCTTTCTGCGAAGGGTGGGTGGCAGACTGATCGCACCATGGGCTACGCCTTTCACGCCGCGCGTGCCCGAAACGAAATCTTCTCCCACCCTTCATTCACCCGCACCGGCCCGGGCTCGTCCAAAAGATAAAAGCGATAACTGCTCCAGCGCCAATCCGCAGGCGCCGCCGCCAAGCCTCGTTTTACCGGATTGCGGTGCATATACCGCAGTTTCTCCACCCGCTTCTTCTCCGTCCAAACATTGAAGTCATAAAAACGGGTCTGCCAGAATGGTGCGCGCTCAGGGGTCTCCACAAACAGCTTGATCTGGCGCGGATCGCACGGTTTCATTTTCGGGCGGGTGGGCTACTTTAACGGGGAAGTATAACGCGGTTTTGTCTTTGAACTTCGACCGAAATAACTGGGGGTGCG
>PKUV01000186.1 GCA_003131315.1 Acidobacteriaceae bacterium | reverse complement strand
AACTACAGCCGGACACGTCCCCACGATTCACAAATTGATACACGGATTCACCTATCGGTGTTTGCCGGTTCAATGCGTTTGTGAAACGCAGCCCACGAGAATCCTCGGTCATTCTGAGGGTGCCGTTCTCCGTGCGCCCTAGAACGTTGTCCTGGGCGTGATTGAATAGGCACCGAACGTCATTCCCGAGTACATCGGAAAACGCGCCGGGGGCAATGACTTCGACGATGCGGTACCCGGAGTCTTCGAACATCACATACTCTTCGTTGAACACGGCTGCATAGCCTGAAATCTGGTTCAGGCCGTTAGAAGTTCTTTTGCTCTGTTGGACCACGTGCACCGGGCTGTTTGTACTTCGGCGTTCTACCATGACGTTCCCCTCACTTTGAGATAGTAAGAAAGGGGGCCGGTTGCCCAGCCCCGCTTACCCAGTCACTTAGCTAGCGCTTACCCAGTCCCTTAGCTAGCGGGGTGGATAAGATACGAGAATGCAGCCGCTTGTAACAGCTTGCCATCCATGCGCGCAAACGCTTGATAAGCCCTCTGGTAGTTCGTCATGTATAGCTCCGAGAACCTAACAAATGTGAAGCCTAAAACGGAACGCACGGCGTAGTTGGCAAAATCACCGAAAACAACTGAAATGAGGCCCGCGCCGATTGCGGCCATGTCCTGATTCCAGTCGATTTTATGGCCGAGGATAGTATCCGGCTGTCCATCGGTGAGCGAAACAGCCCACTCCGGGCGGCCGTACTTGTCCTTCAATCTGCGCAGCGTGTCCCAAGTGGAACTTGCGGCACAGAAGGCACCACGTTCGCGGTAAGCCGGGTCAACCTTGGATATGAGGCTAACCAGATCGTCGGTACCGACCGTGTTCAGGTCGTTATCGGCGCTGTTTCCGCTGTTGGCAATTCCGCCCACGGCCAAAACAGATCGGCCGGTGGCAGCAACCAAGGCGGGGATCAGGCCGGTGATGGTGCCATAAGTTGCGGTACCATCTCCAACGGTGAACGCCTTGTTACTCGTGCGCCCCATGCGAATTGCAAACGCATCGGACAACAGACCCACGATGTCAAAAGCCGAGTCCTGTTCGAGCTGGACGGAGACTTTGACTTGCTTGGAAGACAACAGATTAGCGCCCAGCGTAACATTGCTGAGCACGGGATCTGCCGAGGTGGTGCCTGCGGCTTCTGCCAGCCATTCTGCTACGTTGGACGTGTCGTCCAGGTTGGGCCAGGGGAGCGGGTTGCCCGTGCTTGTGGTGATGGTTCGACACAGGCGTGTCATCCCGCCCCATGCTTTCAGTTTGATGATCAGTTCCGCTTCAAACCCTTGTGGGATGATTGTGGAACTGGCTGCGGCCAAGTCGCGTTGCTCGCCCAAGGCGCGAGCTTCGTCCATCTGCGCCGAAGTTCGACCAGTGCGAACGTAAGCCTCGAAATCATCCGCATAACTTTGCGTTGACCGCAAGGCTAAGAGCTGATCGAGCGGTTTGCCGCTGCGTTCGCCGGGGGTGTAAATGTTCGGGCGCTCGGCATTGCGAACCTCAGACAGTTCTTTTTGCAGTTTTGTGTTTCGTTCGTCGCGTTCGATAGCTGTGCGAAATGCTTCCTGTTGGTCGTCCAGCGCTTGCCAGCGCGCCACGGATTGTGGATCTGTGTTGTTTCCGATTTTCGCCATCTCCAGAGAGATGGAGTGCCTTTCTTGTCTCATTTGTTGGGAATCCATAAACGGTACTTCCTTCTGCCTGCCCGTAGGCGAGGCGGTGTTTTTGGGATTTTGTTGCCGAGTCGGGTCGCGGAATACCAGCACCCTCGGTGAACTGGTTGACCCGAGCAGCCTTCCCCATCGGAGAAGGAAACCGTTTGTCTCGCCCAGCGAGATGGGCACGAAGCCCTGGAAGTACGTTTCAGCGGTCGAAAACCTTAAAGGGACTTTTTGATTTCCGCCAACCGAGCGGCCCGGCTTCGCGGTGTAGCCGCGACTTCTTTTTGTGCCAAGTGCTTTTGAAAACGTTCCGCGATGCCATCCGGCATCACGAGTGGAACTTGCTCGGTCGATTCTTGCTTGTCCCTGTTGGGACGTGCCAGCTGGAATTTCACTGTTTTCATAATTTCTCCTTTCTGCGCGTTGAGGAGACGGCCCTACCATCCGGGTGGGGCCGTCCCCCGTGCGCATTAAACGGCGAGTTTCATGTGTGCGGTCGCTCGTAGCCGCCCTGTAAGACGGCGCACCGGCTAGAAAGGAACTTTCGGCCCCATCCCGTGCGCCCCGTCACAGCCGGTTTCGAATTTGGGGCCAAAACTTTTTTGGGTGGCCTCGCCTGGGACCACCCACCGTCCCCTCCCGATTACGAGGAGCGGTAAACTTTTATTGCGCCGGACGAATCGCAAAGGCGGTATGGCACCAAGGATGCCGGGGTGCCTCAATGCGATATGAGCGGACCACCGAGGCAAGTGTCTGGAAAACCCCTTTAACTTCCCACCCGATGCCCACCGTGTAAACCTCCAGCACCCAAGTACGTTGGTCCATAGCTTGCCTCCAAAATGCGATTCCTACCACGGAACCAAAATTTCAATCGAAATCGTCCCCGTAAAAATGTTCTAGCGCATCAACCGAACTGTGCAGCGCGATCAACGCTTCCTTTTGAACCTCAATCGCCGCCAGCTCTGCCCGCATATCAGACGCAACGGCCTGATTCCGCGTCACGCTCACTATCGGGGTAAAGGCGTGCACGTTCGCTGGCGTGGCGTCCTGACGGGTGTGGAGTGCTCGAATCGCCGCGACTGCGGCCTCTAGCTGCTGCTGGTTTGCCGCGCTCATGCGGAATAATCCCCCGGCTCACCGTGGAGCCGCCTAAGTCCGTCGGCAACGGCGAGGTCTAGGATTTTCGCGGCTGCGCGGCCTCTAACAAATGACTTGCTCCAAAATTCATAGTCCGATGTGGCTGGGTCCACGATGGCATAGACCAGACCAATAATTCTCGGTTCCGAAAGGCCCGCGATATTCTCGATCACCTTTGCCGCGTGAGCTGGGGAGTGATCCATCGGGTACAACTTCCCCGCCCGTCCCGCATCGGTAGACGCCACCACTAGAGCAACTTGGCAGCGGGCTTGCAATCCCCTTGTGGCGATCACGCTTTCCAGCCGCGTTAGCTCAGCCTGGGCCGCCGCTACGCCGCTCAAGATGGTGTGCTCAACCGGCGAGGGCCTGCCCACAACGAAGGCATGACGCAGGGTTTCAAAGGATGTCTCTTTCGTCTTCGGCACGTCTCGTCGCTTAATTGCCTTCAGCATTCCCACATTATGGGCTAAGCCTGTTTTGATGTCAAGCACTATTTTTGTCTAGCGCTACAATTAAATTGTACCTATTAAGTGTACCGGCGTTCTAAGCCCGTGGGCGCATCGCTGGGCCGTGTGCATCCGAGATACTTTGCTGGTTACGCAGAAGTTTTTACGCGAGCACCCGGAACACTGCCAACAGCCCCGCGACGGTCGCGCGCCTGTTGAACCACATGGGCACTTACAGCATGAGCACGGCTCGGCAGAGTGCATCTCCCATTTCCTATCAGGGACAATATGGAGCGTGCGAACTATCCAAGAATATCTCAGTATCTCCGCCCTTGTGGTGAAGCACGTAGGGGAGAACGGTGGGCCGTGCTCTCGCCGCTCTTGCTGTGCGGCCCTAAGTGCCTGATTCTGCGTAAAATTCTGGGAGTTATACCTCCCGTCCACCTTTGCTTGCGTTAGTTTGAGCCGATGTGGTACTGTTTCCGCCGCCAGGGAATAGCCCTTAAGTGCTGTAGTTTCGCCCGTAGCTCAATTGGATAGAGTGCATGGCTACGAACCATGAGGTTGGGAGTTCGATTCTCTCCGGGCGCACCATCCCACCTGCCGAAGGCGCTCTGGGCCGCTTCAGGCGTTAACTTGCATCGGCGTCGTCGAGCTAAATCAAAATGTTCGTGTCGTCCTATCGCTCATGCGATTGGTCTCGACTGGCTCGAATCACAGCGCCCATGTGAAACCCTCGATCGAGCAGCATCATGGCCTGCCGCTGCGCACGCTCGTATGCCGCTTCTTCGTCCCCCACGCGGATCTCAATTTGCTCGGCAACGAGACCACTGATGGAGGTACCGCGGCGAGCTGCGAGAGCTCTCAGCTTCTCGAACGTCTCCCGGGTCGGGCTTATTGTCACCGTCTGCTTGGACATATCTCGCGAACCTGGTAGCAGCCCGTGGTGAAAGTCGATTCCCAATGCCTAGCCCCTGAAGAGTTGTGCTTGAGAACTGGGTCGTCCCTCCGGGACTTGGATCGTTCCTTCCACTTTTCCCAGCGCTGAAGCGCTGGGCTAAGCTGGTTCGCCCCTACCGGGGCTGGATTAGGGATTCGCTCGACCACCCCTCGATGCGTGAAGTCAGTTCTCACGCACACTCTAAGGGGGCGTCTGATTTCCCGTAGAGACGGGGCAAGCCCCGTCGCTACAGGCGAAAGAACTTTCGGCATGGCTAAAGCGATGCCCTGATACGAAGCCCGAGTTTTTCCGCAGCCTGTGAAAGGCATGCCCTGATACGAACCGTTCTTGCACCACGGGTTGCTAGCCCTGCTTAAGCTTCAGCTTGCTCTTATTTTCTTCAATAAAAACCTTAAGATCGGGAACAGCGTCGAGCAGCTTCGTCCACTGTTCGTAGTAGAGCGTCACGGGAAATCGGCCCAGTCCGTACACGCTGACGCCGCCCTTCTCACTCACGCGGAACTCCATGGCGCCGCTTCTCTTTTTTGTCTCTACCTGCTTTTCCAGATCGGTCAGGCGAGCTTTCAACTCTTCGTAAGTTGGTTCTGTCATCAATGCACCTCGAATGATTCTTTTTTATCATAGGGTGGCAGCGCGCTTTCGTCGAGGCAGGCCTCCCCCGCTAGTGGAGGGACGGGCGTCTCGCCCGTCCAGCCGGGCGGGGACGCGCCCGGCTCTCCACTCAGAAGAACCGGCCCACCTGGAAGAAGAACTTCCGGTGCTGTTCATCTCCGATGCTCCCCCCAAAGAACATTGGTCCGAACAGCGTCTGGAACAGAACTCCGACCGTGGCGTCCTGCGCGACCTTCTTGGCGCTCAACGGTTGACCGTAAGCCTTTCCAGCCTCATACATCGTAAGCAGATATATATTCTGTTTCAACAGCGGCGAGATTTCCCGCAACTTGTAGAGGAAGGCCGGCTGCAGCAGAAAATACTGGTTCGTCAGCAACTCGTTCGTACCATAAGCTCCGAGGCGCAACGGGCCGCCGAGGCTGAAGGGCGGGAATCCGGTGTTCCTGGTCGAGAAAGCGGTGCCTCCCGATGCGAAGAGCAGTACGGACGACTTTTGGCTCGTCCGCGCCGCCAGCCCCAGACGCAGTTCCTCGGTCGGTACCACGTCGGGGGTTCCCGGGGCAGTGTCATAGAACTTAAAGGTCGACTCCAGGCGCGCTCCCCTGCGCGGAATCACCGGATCGTCAAAGCGTTCGAGCCGGTATCGTACTGACGTCATTCCGAACCGTCCGTGGACCGCGGGCGCCACTGGAATCCCCAGATCCTCGCTGACCTTCTGATATCCGACCTCGTATCCCACGCGCAGTTCCGCGCCTCGTCCCAATGTATAACCCAGGTCCAGGCCTCCGCTCATCACGCGGTTGCGGTACTCACCAAGAAGCTTGTTGCGCTGATACACGAAAAACGGGCTGCTGTCGGCGGTCCCATGCACGGCGACGAACCAGCCCGTATCGGACGTGAAGGGATGAAAGTATTCTGTTTTCAGGCCGTACTCGGAGCCCGCGATAAAATCGTTACGCCACTCCGACCCGAAACCACCGACATCAAGGAACGTGATGCGCCCTCCAACCTCGAATAGCACATTCTTGTAGTCCGACCCGTCAATGACCAATGCAGGATGCACCGTCGGCGGCGCGTAATCTTTTTCTTCGGCTTCGACCGCCAGCCCATGCTGCCCGTCCCGCTCCACGTCGCGATACCCTGCCCTGGCGAAGCGCCCCAGACCGGTGACGTTCATCATCTTCTCGTCCAGTTCATGAGGATCGATCGGTGTACCCGCCAAGTCGGACAGTTCGTGCTGAAGCCCCTTGAGCACGTCCCCTTTGGCGCCGGTGACTTCCACGAACTCCGGCACCGGCACGGGTCTGCGCTTCCCATCCCGTGTGGCCACGATCTGCCGCCACTCGTCCTCGTTGACCCGCAGACGGGAAAGTAGCGCGGTTTTCGCCTGGGCGGCTTTGTATCCTTCGGCCTCGATCTTGTCGAAAAGTTTGTAGTCGGTGGTATCGAATCGCTCCACGTCCGCCGTCAGCAGAATGTCCGCCTTCTCCATGCTGCGCAGCTCGTTGATGGCGATGCTCACGCTTGCAGAACGCTGCAACACGCCCACGGACGAGAGCGATGCCTTCGGATCTAATGGCGCCGTCTTCAAATGAACTGCGATCACAATGTCGGCGCCCATCTGCCGGGCTACGTCCACCGGCAAGTTATCCACCAGCCCGCCGTCAACCAGCACGCGGCTGCCATCGCGCACCGGAGTAAAAAATGCCGGAAATGACATCGAGGCCCGCATCGCTCTCGCCAGCGAGCCCTGGTCGAACACGTAGGGCTTTCCCGATACCAGATCGGTCGCCACACAACGGAATGGGATCGGCAACTCGTCAAAGCTCTTCATCTCCGAATAGGGCAACCCCACCCGGTCCAGAATTAGTCCCACCTGCTGTCCGGAATTAAAACCACTGGGAAACTGCGTGCCTTGCTTCAACCCGAATTCGAAGGCATTCGGATAGTCCCGCCGGTCTTCCTTTCGGCGGAACGACAGGTCGTTATAGGGCGTGACACCTCGCAGCACTTCGTTCCACTTGATGCTGCGGATCAACGTGTCGATCTGGTCGGGCGATTCTCCGGTGGCGTAGATTCCTCCGATCAGGGCACCCATGCTGGTGCCGGCAATCGCGTCCACCGGTATGCGGTTCTCCTCCAGCCACTTGATCACCCCGACGTGCGCCAACCCGAGCGCGCCACCGCCTTCGAGCACAAGGCCGATCCGCGGCCGTTGGCTGCCGGACGCCACTGCCGCGTTCTCAACTTCTGGTGGGACGACGCCGCCCGGAGTGTCCTGCGCCCACAGGCTCGACAAAAGCAGCACGCAAACCGCGAAGCTACAAAGTTTCATGGCATCTCCAAAGCAAGACGAAATCTAAAGATGCCACGTCAGCCTGAAAAAAAACAGGCCGGCGGTCGATAACCGCCAGCCTGTTTTGCGAAACTTCGCCGCGGCAACGCAGCACCGTCTTTGCTGAAACTGCCGCATTTTACTCCTTCGATAGCTTCCCTATTAGGTGAAAAACTCTTCACCACCGTCCTTGCCAGCGGGCCCTTCTCCGCCATCTCTCGCTGCCACAACCTCTTGCGGTCCCTCCCTGAGCCGGGAATGGAAGCGCAAATGCTAAACTGACTTAGGCAAGAAATTCCGAGTGGAGAACAGAGAATGGCGAAAATACTGAAGAATGCACTTCTTGAGAGCGTACCCATGCTGGTGCTGCTGGGGCTGCTCGCTGGCGCCGTGGGAGGCCTGGGAATCGGCCTGATCCAGACGAGGGCCGCGTCGTCCGCAG
>PKUV01000145.1 GCA_003131315.1 Acidobacteriaceae bacterium | reverse complement strand
GGCTTATAGCCGGACACTAGTGAACGGCAATAAAGCGACTTTTGCGCACCGCGTTGCGAATCTACTGCTAGCTCCGAGGTTGCCCGCGATCCAGGCACGATCCGAAGGTCGACGGCACGGCTACGGTTTACGCGATCAGCGCCCGTAGTTAGATCAGGTCGCTGAGGACGGAATGGGTCGTGCGTTTCCCCATCGGAGAAGGTGGCGACTACTGCGATTAAGTCACCGGGTACGCTTGCCGATCTGGCGAGCGGCACCGAGCAAGTACACCCCCGTTCCGACTCCCACGCGATCTACATTGTGTCCAGTGCGAGTCGTGCCGTTGATCTGCCCGGCAGCTCCGGTCAACAGTCCTGGCAAAATGCGATCACCGAGTTAAAGCGTGCCTCTATCGTGATGCGTGCCGAAAGCTATCCGCGGGAGTTCAGTTGGTCGGGTTGGGCAGCCGCCATTGCGCAATGTTGCCACAGGCCCTTCTTCTTGAGCACGTCTCGATCAACGCGAGGTGCTCGTGAATTAACCCGGAAAGATACAAAGCCTCGGTATCTTGCGGACGAATCCGTAAGAGTTCCTCAGAGCTGTTCCGCGCGGCGGCGAACTCCTGTCGTGCCTGGTCATACCGCGTACCCCGAGTTAGCACCACGCCGAGCGAATCGTGGGTCTTAGCGATGCTGAGCAGAGAGTCCAGATCCTGTGGGTTCTCCTGCCGAAGCAGCGTTGCCATTGCGAGCGCATCGGAGTACTTCTTCTGTGCTGCAGGCTGATTACCAAACGCAGATAAGGTTTCGCCCTGATACGAATAGCCCACGACCAGCAGGCTCTCGTAGAACGATTCGGAGGGATTTGCCATCAGGAGACGCTCACAAGCTTCGACGGCAATGCCGACATCTTTACCCGCAGCTTTGTTCCCGAGTCTCACTTCCTGCATTCCAACCTTTGCGTTCGCGATATCAAATGCGACCTGAGCCAAGAGGTTCCTGGGATCAGCTTTCACAGAGGAACGCGTTATCCGTAGAGTCCTCTGGTAATCCGCAAGCGCTTTTTGTGGATCGCTCTGTCTTTCATACATGAGTCCTCGCCGATCGTAGAAGATATATAGGGAAAACGGATCCGGAGCAAAAAGAGGGCCTTGTCGATCGGGGCTGCCGGACGTTTCTTTGGCTACAGTTGGTGGCTGCTGGTCTGGCGACAGGTCCTCTAACGCACGCGAGGCTTCATCGAACTCCCTGGCCCTGCTGAGATGAAAAGCAAGCCTCATTTGCGATAAAAATAAGGCCTTCTGTGTGTTTACTGAAGGCGACGCCGCTAGGATCTCTTTGTACAGCGTACTGGCTTTGCGATCGTGTCTGATCGCCTCAGGGATCTCGCGGGTGCTGGGGGTAGAACCATCGCCGCCAATCACGTCCGCCAAAGTGCTATTCGCCCGGGCATTGTCGGCTATAGCTTGGACGTCGTGCGGCCGCTTTCGCAGGATTTCATCCGCGATGCTCAATGCATGCTGCGCCACCTCGGCCGCCTCCCCTGTTCTTCGCGTTTTAAGCAGGCAAGCTACATAGGCACGTAATAGTGAGCCCTCGGCCTGGAGTTCGTTCGCATCGCGGTGCGAACTCGTCACCAGTTGCTCCCGAATCGCGACTGCCTTCTGAAAGCTATCCAGGGCCGCCTTCGAATCGCCAATTTCAGGACCGCTGAAATTTCCCTGTAAGTGAGCGATTCTCTCGTAACCGGCTGCCAGCTCGCGCATGAGCTCGCGGTCACCGGCTGCATCCTGGCTGAGCTTAGAGAGGTATTTCAGCGCACGCTGAATCACGCGATTGCGGACCGGGGCGGAGCCGGGGAGTTGCTCAATCGCATCATGCAGTTCAAACAGGTCCGAATTCGCCAACTCCCGCACATCCTTGAATCTCTGTTCGGCACGCACTCGTTCGACTCGTGCGACGTGCGCCTCCCGCAGCGTCACTGCAATGCCCACCAAAAGCGTGACAGCCACAGCCAGCGCAGCAGCGAACCCCGTTTTATGTCGCGAGATGAATTTGGCAGTTCGGTATCTGGCGTTATCGCCACGGGCGATGACTGGAATGTTTTCCAAGTGCCGCCGGATGTCATCAGAGAACTGCGCCACCGAGGCGTAGCGTCGCTGAGGCTCCTTGCGCAGCGCCATCAGCACGATGTTGTCCAAGTCACCAGCCAGGCGGCGCCGCAGCCGCCGCGTCTCCTGCGCGCGGCTGTGCACGGGCGATGTCATCTGCCCGGGGGCTCTGTCACTGCCGACTGGTTCCTCGACCCGGGTAATCGCAACGCTTGGTCTTGGAGGCTCCGACTCGCAGATCTCCCGGGCAATTTCGTGCGGGGCCTCGCTTGTGATCTTGTACGGGCTGCATCCGGTGAGGAGCCGATACAGGACTACTCCCAGCGAGTAAACGTCGCTGGCGGTGGTGATGAGTTCGCCGCGCACTTGTTCGGGGCTGGCAAAGTCCGGTGTCATCACTCGCATCAACGTGGCCGTGCGATCCAGGGGCTGCGCGAACATTTCCGGCGAGAGCAGCTTGGCGATGCCGAAGTCCAGCAGCTTGGGCACGCCTTCTTCTGTCACCAGAATGTTGCCAGGTTTCAAATCGCGATGCACGACCAGGTGTTGATGAGCATATTGAACCGCGGCGCAAACCATTCGGAAAAGCTGCAAGCGTTCGATCAGGGAGAGGTTGTGTCCATCGCAATATTCATCGATGGGCTTACCCTCAACCAGTTCCATGACCACATAGGGCAGGCCATCCTCCGTGCTACCGCTGTCCAGAAGTCTGGCGATGTTGGGGTGATCGAGGCTGGCGAGAATCTGCCGTTCTGCCTTGAAACGGCGCAGCCCCGAGTCGGTGTCGAAGCCGCGCCGAACCACTTTAATGGCCACTTCCTTCTTGTATTGGTCGTCGGCGCGCACGGCGCGGTAAACTTCGCCCATTCCTCCAACGCCAATCTCCTCCACAATTCTGTATGGACCGATCGACCGTCCCACGAGAGAATGCGTGGCCTCGCTGGCCTGAAAGTTGGCACCCTCCAGAGAAATGGTTTTCAGGAAATCAGTATCAAGCTGACTGTGGGAAAGGATGAAGGACTCGACCTCTTGCCGCAGCAACGGGTCGTTCACACAGACCCGGTCGAGATAGGCGGATCGTTGGGCAGGTTCCAGTTCGAGCACGGCGTAGAGCACTTCCTTGACTTGAGCCCAGCGCTCGACCGTCATGCTGGCAGTCCGCTGATCTCGCGGTGCAGCCACACTCGCGCCGTAGCCCAGTCCCGTTTCACAGTCGCTGGCGAAACCCCGAGAACGGCTGAGGTTTCATCGATGGAGAGGCCGCCGAAGAAGCGCAATTCGACGATTCGGCTCTGTTGTGGATCCAATCGAGCCAGGTTGTTCAATGCATCGTCCAATGCCACCACGTCGACGCTGCGCGTTTGGGGCAGAGCGATAGGCTGGTCGAGGGTTACTAGGCAGACACCAGCTCCGCGCTTGCCGGCCCGATGTCGCCGGGCATAGTCGACGAGAATTTGCCGCATCAATTGCGAAGCGATGGCAAAGAAATGGGCGCGGTTCTGGATACGCAGGTCCTGGCCCGCTAGACGCAAGTATGCCTCGTTCACCAAGGCTGTGCTCTGCAGGGTGTGATCGCGACGTTCGCGGTTCAGGTGATAGTGGGCGAGGCGACGCAGTTCATCGTAGACCAGGGGTATGAGGGACTTGAGCGCTTCCTCGTCTCCTGCCCCGAAGGTCGCGAGGATTTCGGTGATGCGCTTGGACGAAACCTGGGTCAAAAGTCGCACGTCCCCTGAAGTTGGCACCGGTCGCCAAGTTGGCGGAAACGATACTCCGGGAACCGATAAAAGTCAATTTACTGAAAACACGGCACTTCCTTGCCTGGGGCTGACGAAATCTGCTGGCTGCCCTGACATATTTTTTTGTGTGAGCTGATTGGACCAGGTTTTGCGCTTAGTGAGAACAGGAGAAGGCGTTTTGCCCGCGGTAGCATGCCCCCAAGTCCCGCGAAACCTCTGTCATCAAGATTCCAGCCTTCTAGCGGGCTATGAATGGAGAAACAATGACTATGCAACGGCTCAACAATTTGCACTTACTGGCCTGGGTATTGACCTTGGCTTTGGCCACGCTCGGAATCTCTGGCGCTCACGCCCAAAACTACCTCGACCTTCATGATTTCGATACACCCAGCCTGGCCTCTCCTCAGTATCCAGGAATCCTGGCCCAGGGCCGCGATGGGAATCTTTACGGTACGGCTCCTGTAGGCGGAACCTATGGCCGTGGCGGCGTTTTCAAGATCACGCCTACCGGCACGTATTCTGTCATTTACAACTTTGATGGCATAGTCGGAGCGAATCCGTATAGCGGACTGACACTGGGTACCGACGGCAATTTTTACGGAACGACATTCGGCGGCGGCACTGGCGGATTTGGAATTGTTTTCCAGATCACTCCCGGCGGGGTCGTCACGGTACTCCATAATTTTGTCTTATCGGAGGGAGCGGGGTCTCCCTATGCGCCGCCGATTCAAGGGACCGACGGCAACTTCTATGGGACCACGACGATTGGGACTGGTGGCTCCGGGTATGGAACTGTGTACAAAGTCACTCCTGCGGGCGCCTTCACCGTGCTCTATCAGTTCGACAACACGCACGGGTCCACCCCGATTGCTCCGCTTATCCAGGCGAAGGATGGTAATTTTTATGGGACCACCAGGGTTGGCGGAACTTTCGGTTTTGGCACGGCCTTCAAGATAACTCCCGCTGGAGCGCTCACCGTGATGTACAACTTTGACTCGACGCACGGGGCAGAGCCCTATTCTCCGCTGGTACAGGGCAGCGATGGGAATTTCTACGGAATGACACGGGCTGGCGGAACCCTAAACGGCGGTGGAGTGCTCTTCAAGCTCACAGCGGCGAAGAAGTTGACCGTGCTCCACAATTTCGATGCAACCGGCGGTACGCCGGATGGCAATCGGCCCTATGCAGGTCTCATTCAAACCAGCGACGGAGGTTTCTGGGGCGTGACCTCCGCCGGCGGGACGAACGCAGCCGGGATCCTCTATGAATTCTATTCGAACGGCGCTTACTCGATTTGGTACAACTTTGCTGCGGCAACCGGCTCTCTTCCATTCGCCACGCTGCGACAACATACCAACGGGAAGCTCTATGGCGAGGCGACTACGGGAGGCGCAGCCGGCCACGGTACGCTCTTCAGTTTTCAAACGATTTTTCCATCTTTCATCAGTTTGCAGTCCACATCAGGGCTAGTTTCCCAACCAGTTGGCATCCTGGGTCAAGGCTTGACGGGAACCAGCAGCGTCAAGTTCAATGGCACGACTGCCGTATTCAATGTCGTCTCTGACACCTACATCTCCACTAGCGTTCCATCCGGGGCCACTACGGGTCTGGTGAAGACTAAGGGCACTAGCGGCAATAGAACGAGCAACCAGAAATTTCTCGTTACGCCCGCGGTCCTCAGCTTCAAACCAACCAGCGGCCCGGTGGGTACCCAGGTAGTGATCACAGGGGACAGCTTCACGGGGGCTACCAAGGTGACCTTCGGTAGCACGCAAAAGGCTATCTTCTCGGTGGACTCCTATACGCAAATCACGGCCACGGTTCCGGCAAAAGCCAAAACCGGGAAAATTCAAGTGACTACGCCGGGCGGCACTGCAGACAGCCCCACGGCTTTCACCGTTAACTGAGCGCGAACTGTCTTTAATGAGCTTCGAGCATGCCGTAGCCGACAGCAGAACGACTAGCGTTCTTCGCGTCGGCTACGCGAATCCTGTCGATAGCGCCAGACAGCGCCTCGACCTGGATCTGCTAGCCAAATGCCAACACGATCCCAGAGGTATCGTCCGCGATCCGGAAGTCATGGCGCGATCGGGTCTCCTGGAATCAACTTGGGGTTAGGCCGTCACTCGGGGAGGCCCTGCTACTCGGCTGCGAAGGGGGTCACGTCTGGGTGTAGTCAACTTCGCGTCCGTTATGTCAGAGGCTTGCGACTTTGTCACCCACCCTCAATGGCTGCTCTCAAGCCCAATTTCTAAAGAAAAGCGCTTGCTTAGCAATTGGCTCGGTGCGTCCGGTTAGGCCCGCCATTTGGGCTTCGCTGAGCGGCGTGAAGTCACGGGCGAGTTGCACGTTTTGTTCGAGTTGGGTAATGGAATCGCATCCGATGATGACCGTGCTCACCGGCAGGCTGAGGGTGAAATAGAGCGCTTCCTTCATAGCCAGAACGCCGGGTTTCGGAGCAGGCTGGTTCCAGCCCGAGTCGTGGCTCTTCTCGGGCTGCCAGGAGCTGAGGATGCGGCCGCGGGCGGGAATCTTCATGCCGATGATGCCCATTTGTTTGTCTACGGCCATGGGCAGCAGGTGCTCGGTGAAGCTGCGGTGATGCGAGTCGGCAGCGTTGAGAGCCATCAGGATCTGATCGAAGTCGAAGCGACGGAGGCACTCCATCAGCACGTCGGGATCGGAGTGACCGGTGACGCCGAGGTAGCGAACCATTTTCTGCTCGCGGGCCTGGATGAGGGCTTCGATGGCGCCGCCTTTGCCGAAGATTTGCTCGACCTCCTCTTTGCTGTCAATGTGATGAAGCTGCCAGGCGTCGAGGTGGTCGGTGTTGAGCAGCTTGAGCGATTCTTCGAGCAGTGCGAGCGAACCGTCGCGGGTGCGGTCGTGCGTCTTGCTAGCAAGGTACACATGGCTGCGGCGATGCTTCATCACCTGGCCGAAATAGCGCTGGCTCCAGCGCTCGCGGCCTCCATACATTGCGGCGGTATCCATGTAGTTGACGCCGAGATCAAGAGCGCGCTCGATGATGGGCACGGCTACGGCTTCGTTGTTGGGTTGCTCGATGGCAGCTTGACCACCGAGACTAAAGATGCCAGCGCGGAGGCCAGTGCGCCCGAGGTTGCGAGTCGGCATGGCGCCGGCGGTGGCGGGATTAAACGGGGCATTGAATGGAGCAGCAGGCGATGCCGCTGCAGTTTCGGGGAGCAGACCTCCAGCAAGCGCTCCGGCGGTCACGGCGCCGGTGGTCTTGAGAAAATTGCGGCGGGAAGCCGTGGTGTTCTGGTGATCAAGACGATGCTCGCTCATGGCTCTGTCCTGTGGCGTCATCTTAGCTCCGGTTCATGCGGGATGCAATCGCTGAACAATGCGGCACTCGTTGGCTCGTACGGCATCGGGCTCCGTCTTTCCAGGCACTATCCTGTTGTGAGTGCGTCGGTGGCGTTGTGTTGGCCACTCGGGCCTCGACTATGTCCGGGAATACGACACTGAGGGACCGGCCTTCAAAAAACTCCACCGGTAGTTCCATCCCAGACTGGAGGAATGCGTATGCCGGCCCCAAGATGGCGCGTTGAACTGCCATCTGCTCGAAGGTGTGGGGGTCCATGAAAGTACAGGTCTCCCCGTCGCCAAACAGAAATTCCATCACGCGCCGCTCAACTTCCAGGTCTTCAAGCCCCTCCTGTAGCCGAAAGTGCGGTTCCCACATCCGGCCACTTGTGACATTGCACAACTTGGTCTTCACCACTCCGCCCAACTTGGCTGACCCAGCTTTCGATTCCGCGTCGAGAACTTTGTAGATTCCCCCCTCGATGCGCAGGAACATTCCCGGTTTCAACTCAGATGCAATCGCCATGGCGCTCCCGCGGTTCGGCCATAGTCCACCCACATTGATAGACCCCGGTACCTTTCCTCCGCAGTGACGGAGGTCACGACGATCGCCCAAACGGTGGTTGGTCGGCCTTTCTGCAATTGTCGCGGAAGATCCGTTTGTATTCACGTCCGGGCCAGTCGAAACGCGCTAGAATCTGTGGTGAGAAGGCTTGTGCGGGAGGTAGCTATGCCTGTCTACGATTACGTCTGCAAAGACTGTCATAAATCCTTCGAAAAAGTACTGACGCTTGTGGAGCACGACAAAAAGTCGATCGCTTGCCCCCACTGTGGTAGCAAGAATGTAGAGCAGGAAGCAGCGGCTTTCTTCGCGGTGACGTCGAAGAAGAGCTAGATTCTGTTGTGGACGGAACACCTTCGTGCGATAAACAGATCGACAAGCGGACTGAGTGTCAGCTGGCATAGATGTGCTGCGACTGGCGACCGTATGGTTATAGTCTTTCGAAAGTGGCGCGTTTGGATGTTGTGGTTCGACGTGGAACGGCAAGATGGCGTTTGGTACCGCCGTTTGGCCTGCCGACGCCCGACGACTTCCACGTAGCCAGCACGGGTCCTAACGGTTCCTCGTTGCCGGAATGCGGAGACCACAGAAGCAGATCTAGTCGACGGCAACGCGACGCAACAGTTTGAAGTCGTCGAGAAGCTTAGCGGTGCCTCGTACGACACTGCATAGGGGATCGTCAGCGACGCATACGGGCAAGCCGGTTTCATCCCTGATCCTCTTGTCCAGATTTCTCAGGAGCGCACCGCCACCGGCAAGGACAATGCCACGGTTGCTGATATCGGCAGAGAGTTCTGGCGGAGTGCGCTCCAGGGCTACACGGATTGCGCTCACAACTGCGGCCACGCATTCGTTCAACGCTTCGCGGATCTCGCTATCGTCCACGGTAATTGTCTTGGGAATACCCTCTATGAGACTTCTGCCCTTGACCTCCATTGTCACCGGTTTCTCGAGGGCGGATGCCGACCCAATCTCGATTTTGATCTGCTCCGCCGTGCGCTCACCGATCAGCAGGTTATGTTTTCGTTTCACGTAGTTCATGATGGACTCGTCCATGTGATTACCGGCTGCACGCAGTGAGCGCGAATAGACGATGCCGGACATTGAAATGAGGGCGACGTCAGTGGTACCACCGCCGATGTCCACAACCAAATTACCGCCAGGCTTGGTAACGGGAAGCCCGGCGCCAATGGCAGCCATCATCGCCTGCTCAACGAGGTGAACTTCCGCTGCCTTGGCTCGATAGGCTGAATCTGTCACCGCGCGCCGTTCCACCTGGGTAATCTCGGAAGGGACGCTGATGATGACGCGCGGATGAACCAGTGTCCTGCGCTGATGCGCCTTTTGGATAAAATAGCTAAGCATCTTCTCGGTTACTTTGAAGTCGGCGATCACCCCGTCTTTCAATGGCTTAATCACTCTGATCTTGCCTGGCGTACGCCCCAGCATTTCTTTGGCCTCGCGGCCCACCGCCTGCACTTCACCGGTGCTCTCGTCGAGGGCAACGGCTGAGGGCTCGTTGACAACGATGCCCCGACCCCGGGCGTAGACACGCGTATTGACCGTTCCCAAATCAATAGCCAAGTCTTCGGAAAACAAACTCGCCAGCGGGCGGAGGTTCTTGAGGGAGATTCGCATTGCCCACTCGGGGCGCATAAAACTAGCTCGCGTGATCGAAGAACTCGGACAAGTCCGTCTGGAGCAAAGGTCAGCTTGCCACAGAACCTCAAGACGAGGCTGACCGCCCATCACGAAATGTTATATCGCGTTGGTGATGAGCTGCGCTTTGATCGGCTGAAGAAAATCTTGTTGGGCCCGTCTTCACACTCTTAAGTGTAGTAGTTCACGCAAGAAAATCAGTGACCTGCAACCATCATTGCAATTTCATGGAGAAAAGGAGCCTAATGAAAGAGGAGATTCTGCACGGCGGTGGGGGGCTTGAAAGGGATCTGCCGCTGTCGGCGAGGGGGCTTTCATGAGGACCCCAATACATCTTAAGAGACACGGGGACAGCTATTTCCACCTGCACCCGTTGCACGCGGTGTTCTCGCTTATGGCGAGCTTCGTGTTAGCGGTGCTGATCGTGTTGATGCTCGTCCCGTTGGCGAGGTAGAGGACAGATCTCGCGCGCAGGTTCATGTATGTCTCAACGGAGTTGTAAGAATGTCCGGATTTCCCATGCAGCTTGCGTGGAGGCGTTTCGTCGGCCTTCTTCGTGACCTCGGCTATCGTCCGCTGAAGTCGCATCGGGGGCCGGTGAGGCAGTTCTTTAACCCCACGCGCAGCCCAAACCTGGTCTCCTTTCACGAGCCTCACTCGGGCGACACACTGCACAAAGCGACCCTGTACGACTCTCTTCGTAAGCTCCAGCTCAGTCCGGACGAGTTTGTTCAACTGGTTGGGAGGCGTTGAGCTATAACAACCACCCCCAGAAGGACGTGGGCGTAATGGCAGGACTCGAAGCAATTTTCTGACGTACTGGCAAGTCGAGATGATCGTGAGTGCAGGTACAGCATAGGGAGCGGCTAGAGGTGCGTCATGAAAGAGGAAGTCAAATATAGACAGGACATCGTCCACTTCGGAAAACTCTTGCACGAACGTGGCTACGTCGCTGCCACAGATGGCAACCTGTCGGTGCGACTCGATTGCCA
>PKUV01000080.1 GCA_003131315.1 Acidobacteriaceae bacterium | reverse complement strand
TTGCACCACGGGCTGCTAGCCGACTACGTGCACTCCCTTGGGCTCAAATTCGGCATCCACATTCTCCGAGGCATTCCCAAGCAAGCGGTGGAAAGAAATTTGCCCATCGCGGGCTCAGATTACCACGCGGTGGATGCGGCAGATACTTCTGATACCTGTCCCTGGAATTTCGACAACTATGGCCTCGATTCTGCGAAACGGGGAGCGCAAGCTTATTACAACTCCATTGCGCAACTCTATGCCAGTTGGGACGTAGATCTCATCAAGGTCGATTGCATCAGCAGCCACCCCTACAAGGGAGATGAAATTCGCGTGCTGAGCTTAGCCATTGGGAAAAGCGGACGACCGATTGTCCTCAGCCTTTCACCCGGGCCTGCTCCCATCGAGAAGGCAGATGAAATGCGCAAATACGCACAAATGTGGCGCATATCCAATGACATCTGGGATCTGTGGCACAGCACCCAGGACTATCCCAAAGGAGTGGGAGACCAGTTTGCTACGGCAGCCCAGTGGGCAGCTTTGTCCGGGCCCGGACACTGGCCGGATGCGGACATGCTGCCGCTCGGCCGTTTGGGCCCCGCCCCCGGCTGGGGTCAAGCGCGCGAGACGCGGCTTACGCATGACGAACAGCGAACTCTGATGACGCTTTGGTGCATCTTCCGTTCGCCTTTGATGGTGGGCGGCGATCTGACTGCCAGCAAGACCTGGACCACCTCTTTGCTCACCAATCCAGAGATCATCGCGGTTGATCAGCACTCAACTGGAAATCATCAGGTGATCACAACGAACAAGACATCTGTTTGGTTAGCGCAGCCAGTTTCAGGAAAAGGCCACTACGTCGCTGCATTCAACCTCGAAGACGCCGCAGCAACGGTCCAATATGCGTGGAGCGACCTGGGTCTTTCGGAAAAGGAATATAGGTTGCGCGATCTATGGGGACACAAGGATCTGGGCCTGGCCCACTCCATCAAGGTAACCGTGCCGCCGCATGGCGCCGTGCTTTATAGCGTGTCGCCTAAGTCGGAAGGGCAATGACTCGCTCTCAATACAGAGAATATTGCGACTCGACTCCGCCGGGGCGGTGCCCCATGAAGTTCGACCTGAGGTGATTCTAAGATGCGGCAATATCTGAGTCGGCTGCCCGTGCGGCATTCCGCTGTCGGTACAGCACGTAGGTTTGCATCACACGAGAATTGTTTTGTCAGTGGGGCGCGGCGTCTCAAGGTGTGCGTTAGCTCGAAAACTTCATTGCAGTTCCTTGAGGGATCAAATATGAGAATAGGAACGGTAGTTTTATTTGTCTTTGCGGCGGTGTTCACGATCATATTGCCTCGGGTTCAAGCATTAAACACGGTTGATGCCGTAGGCACGGCGGGGCGTATTCTGGCCGATCAGTTTGCCAGTGATACCGACGCTCTGAACGCGGTAATTGGCAACATGTCCGCAAGCTCCCTTTCGAGCAACCAAATCGTGGCGCTCTGTACAGCGTGGCCCCAGTCCGCGATTCTCGACGACCTGTTTGCGATGGCCAAGCAGAACGACGGACACGGTCTCACACATGCGGCCTGGTGGGGACTGGTCTATGCAAAGACTCCGACAGTTCAAATCCCAGAAAACCTGGAAAGCGATCTCGACTACTTGCTGACCGAAAATCGACACTGGCACGACGTTCTCAACGGGGCAGTGTTGCGCCGACTTCACCGCGATTCAGAAGCAAGAAGGGTAGTTGTGGAATGACTCTTGAACACAGATGACCCGACCGTGAAAGTCAGTATCCCCCGGCTGCTAAGGGCAGCCGGAGGTCTCTCGGAAGACGCCGTGCAGTGGTGCAAGACTGAATTCAGAGCGCAGCTCACGGCCGGAAACTCGCCCGAATTAGGATTCGATCTTTCCGATGGAACTGTGCGAGCCGTTCCGGCGGCTCTATTATCGGTACTTAACGGATGAATTGGCCAACAGACTGCGGGGCTTTTTCAGCGGCAACATCAAGCCTCTGTTGGTGCTCGATTTCTTTGGAATCTTCGCTCCTGATTTGCCAGCTTCAGACGGTTGTGAACCCAATGGTTGGAGGTTGCCCGACACTTGATCGTCGGAACAGCCCCCGCCCGCTGCATTCCTTCGTTGATCATTGAATCAGGACGACACTCGTCCTTCGCGGGAAGGGGCGGCCGGCTAACACCGCCCCGCGGGCTAGAACGATTGTGAGAACCGGGCCTCCAGGAATTCGCCCAGCTTGGCCGTAGCCTTGAACTGTGGGATGGGATCTAGTTCTTTGAATGCAGACGTGAACGCATTGGAAAGACTCCAGATCGTTCGCGGCCGGAACTCCTCGTACTTTGGCGCGAAGTAGAGGTCATGCACGCTACGGGCGAGGTGTTTGGGAGCTTCGAGTTTGCCTTCGATAAACGCCTCGTAGATGACCACCTTGGCGGTAACGTCCGTCAATTCACTTCTCTGCCAGGCTTCCACCTGCTTTCGCATCGGCTCGAAGTTTCGCTGCATTCGGTCAACACCAACCGAAAGGCAATCGACGAGCCAGAACGACTTTGAGTGTTTTGCGAGCACGGGCGTAAACAGACCCGTGGCAATGTCTCCGAATTGGCTGAGGCCTCGCATGGTCCGACAAAACTTGGCACCTGCGCGAATGCAAGGATTTCGGCGCGCAAGCGGGCCTTCGGCAACCGGTTGAAATCTCCGGTCGACTGGGTCGAATCAAGCCTGGACATGCGAATCGGTTTCGGAACTGCTTCGGTTGCAGTTCAGCCGGTCAGGACCTCACCGCAAGCTTCACCGCAACGAGCGTCGAACGGACTCCAAAATCGTGTTTGCGCTCCGCGCTACCTGGGTCTCTTGCTTGACTCGCGAATCACCAGTTTGGGCTCGAGGAATATTGACTTCGGCCGAACGGGGAATTCGGCTTCAATCAAGCTGATCGCCAACCGGCCCGCGCGCTGGCCTATCATCTCACTCCTCTGGTCGACACTGCTTAAGGGCACGCGGAGCGCGTCGTCGAAATGCAGATTGCCGCAGCCAATGAGAGCCACATCCTCCGGGATTCGGAGTCCAGACTCCAAGATTGCTTTCATGGCCCCAATCGCCACCGGATCGTTAAAACAGAAAATGCCATCCGGACGCAGATCAAGGCTGAGCAGCTTCATGGCCGTCTGGTAACCAGCGTTGTCGGCCGATTCGTCCGATTTATCCGCGCTCACAATATATTCAGGACGAACAAGGATACCGTGTTGCGAGAGCGTCCGGCGATATCCTTCCAGCCTGCCGGCCGCAGTACTGATATGTGTTCCGCCGATGTGAGCAATCGTCCGGCAACCGGCCGAAATCAAGTGTTCAGTTGCGAGCGCTCCAACGGTTTCGTCTTTCACACCGACGAAATTCGCTGCGAATCCTGAAAAGCTGCGATCCACCAGGATGTACGGAACCTTTTTTTCTGTCACGTGCTGGAACGCATCTACATTTTCCTGCGCGGAAGCGACCAGCAGAACATCGACACCTCGGCCCAGCAGTTGATCCACGGCCTGTTTTTCCAGTTCCGGGTTTTCCTCTGAAGAGGAGATGAGCAGGCTGTAACCGCTGTTGCGCAGGATGCCGGATAACCCTTTGGCTATCTCTGCAAAGAACGAATGAACCAGGTCCGGCACGACCAGTCCCATGAGATGTGTGCGTCCGGTCACCAAGGCGCGGGCCGCCAGATTGGGACTGTAGTTCAGTTCTCTTGCACGCTTGAGTACCCGCGCACGCGTTTCTGGGCTGATGTCGCTGTGGTTGCGCAGCGCCTTTGAAACCGTGATAACGGAAACGCCGAGATCACGCGCGATGTCTTTCATCCGAACTGGCATAGTTCAGTTGGCGAGGTATTCCGAATTACGAATCATAGGCGATGCCATCGTAAACGACTACTGTGCGGGAGTTATTCCTGACTGAGCCTTTTGGCCTACAACCGGGAGCGTTTCCCCAGACTTCCCAATACCTCATTCCAAGGGTATGAGATAACTGATTACGATCAAAGAACTTAAACAATTTTATTGACAACAAAGGACTCAAAGATTTACCTTCGTTAACGTTTACGGCCTGAGCCAGCCATCGCGGAGTTGCATATGAGAATTGGTATATTGTCGCCAAGAATCGACGGCGCACGTAAAACCCTTCGAGCGCTGCAATGAAGCGAAAAACCAAGCTCTTGGACATCGCCGAGGCTCTGGGAGTATCGACCGGCACCGTCCACCGCGCCTTGCACAATCATCCCGGCGTTAGCCCCATGACCAAAACCAGAGTTCAGCAGATGGCCAAGACTCTGGGTTACCGGCCGAATCTGGCGGCCCGTTATCTGTCCTCGAAGCGAAACCTGCGCGTTTCGGTCAATACGCTGCAGGGAACCACCTCCTTCTGGGACGAAGTCCGGGCAGGGATTAACGAAGAGGCGCGGGCGCTGGTCATGGAGAATGTAGAGATTGAGTATCGAACCTATCCGCGCCTGGGGGAGGGCGAAGAAGAAGCCTTCGAAGCGGCGCTTAAAGCAGGGGTGGATGGAATCATTACCTTTCCCAGTCGTCCGCAGAGTCTGCACTCATGGATGCGGCGAGCGTCACGAAGCAGCATTCCAGTGGTCTGCGTGGCCACCGATGCACCCAACACGGGCAGGTTGGCGGTGGTCTCGATTGATACCCTGGCCAGCGGGTCTCTGGCCGCCGATCTGATGGGGAGTTTCCTTGGCGGCAAGGGAAAAGTTGCCGTAACCCTGAGTTCTTTGGCGATCACCGAACATGCCGAGAAGTACAAGGCCTTCGCCACCACTCTGCGTAGCCTGTACCCCAAGATGCAGCTGCAGGAGTCCATCGAGGATCACGACGTCGAATCCGAGGCCTACCAGAAAAGCAGTGAGCTCTTCAAGAAGAACCCGGACCTGGCTGGCATTTATGTCACCACAGAAGCCTCCATCCCCGTCTTGAATGCCGCCCGCGACGCACATCTACTCGACAAGATCACCTTTATCACCACGGATTTATTTCCGGCACTGGTGCCTGAGATCCGATCCAGAGCGGTGGCGGCAACGATCTATCAGCGGCCGCGGACCCAAGGACGCATGGCGTTTCGGGTGCTGCATGAATTCCTGGTGGAGGGCGAGTGTCCATCCTTCCAGGTGACGCTGGCGCCCCACCTGGTGATGCGCGGCAACCTCGACTTTTTCCTGCAGCGGCAATCCTTGGAATCACGCCCGCAGAGGGCCGTTCGGCTGCAGAGCGCCTCGCCCGAGCTGGTCGAATACTTCGGCTAGCCTGGCTTACCCCTGATCTTGCAGGGCTGCGCAGATGGGAGGGAGTATCAAGTTCCTCGGGATCGATATCGGAACCGGCGGAACCCGTGCTCTCATCATTGATGAACACGGGCGAGTCGTCGCGTCCGGCACAGAAGAGCACGCGCCCTTCGCATCGCCTCAACGGGGATGGGCGGAACAGGATCCGCACGATTGGTGGCGAGCCTGCGGTCTGGCGGTTCGACGCGCGCTCGACGCCCTGGGAGACCGCGGAGATGAAATCGCCTGCATAGGGTTCTCCGGGCAGATGCATGGGGCAGTCTTGCTGGATGCCCACGATGAAGTAGTTCGGCCCGCCATTATCTGGTGCGATCAGCGCACAGAGCCGCAAGTCGAAGAGCTTTCCGATCTCTTCGGCGCGGATCGTCTCATCCATCTCACCTGCAATGTGCCTCTTACCAATTTCACGCTCACCAAGCTGCTTTGGGTACGAGAAAACGAACCTCGAAACTGGCAGCGCGTTTCCCACGTCATGTTGCCGAAGGATTACGTGCGCTTCCAACTCACCGGCGAACGCGCCATCGATGTGGCGGATGCTTCGGGAACTCTTCTCCTCGACGTCGCCAAGCGCCAGTGGTCCTCCGAAGTCTTAAGCCGTACTGGAATCGACCAACAACTGCTTCCCTCTTTGTGGGAGTCTCCCGAAGTGTGTGGCCGGGTTTCTGCGCGCGGAGCGGAAGCGACGGGCCTGCGGGCTGGAACGCCCGTGGTAGCGGGGGCCGGTGACCAGGCCGCGGGAGCGGTTGGGATGGGAATCGTTCGCCCCGGAACGGTGAGCGCAACCATCGGCACATCCGGCGTAGTATTCGCAGCCACCGACGGGCCGGCGCTCGATCCCAAAGGAAGAATTCACACCTTCTGCCACGCCATCCCTGGACGATGGCATGTGATGGGCGTGACGCAGGCAGCCGGCCTCTCCCTGCGCTGGTTCCGCGATCGCTTCGGCGCTGGACCCAATGACGGGCGCAACGACGGGCGCGATCCCTACGAGCGATTGTCCGCGGAAGCTGCCGCCGCGCCGCCCGGGTCTGACGGCGTGTTATGGGCGCCCTATCTGATGGGCGAACGCACTCCCCATTGCGATCCCAATGCGCGCGCCGCCCTTGTCGGTCTCTCCGCCACCCACACCCGCGCCCACGTGATCCGCGCCATTTTGGAGGGAGTGGCGTTCAGTCTTCGAGACAGCTTCACCATTTTCCGCGAGATGAACGTTCCGGTGGATCGCATTCGCCTGGGAGGTGGAGGAGCCCGATCCCCCCTGTGGCGCCAGATTCAGGCCGATGTCTACGGACATGCGGTGGAAGTCGTACAGGCCGAGGAGGGAGCCGCATACGGGGCTGCGATCCTTGCAGGGACGGGCGCCGGGAATTGGCACTCCGTCGATGAAGCCTGCGACGCCGTCGTGCAAACTGCCCACAAAATACAGCCCGATCCGAAGAGCTCTGCAATCCTCGACGAGGCCTACCGCACCTACCGCAGAATCTATCCAGCACTCCGCCAGATTTCAGATCGCGACAGCACAGGAGCCGCACAGCCCGCCGCAGTGTCAGTTTCCTGATAATTACTCGCAAGGCGCGCCCTCGCAGGAAGCTTTGTGCTTGGATGGTAGGCTCGCAGGTTCTTGCGGAGGCTTGGGCACAGCGGTCACCGTCCTCACGATTTGGCCTACGACTAACCCCAGTCGGTCGGTCCCGTTATAGACCCGGCGCACGATGCCATTCCTATCCAGCAAGACATATCTCGGAAGGCTCAGGTACGGGCGCGGCGCAAGGCCGAAACTGTGATACATTTCCCCGTTTTTGTCCCAAACTTGGATCCAGTCCATCTTCTCCCGGGCGATGAACTTTCCCCACACCTCCTGGTCCGGAGAATTCTCGTTCACACTGATCAATGTGAACTGGCTCGGGGGAAAATAGTGCGCGAACTGCCGCAAAACAGGAAGCGCCCGAATGCAGGGACTGCACCACGTCGCCCAATAATCCAGCAGCACGAAGCGCCCGCGCAGAGATTCGGAGGAGACTACGCGGCCTTCGCTGTCCGTAACGGTGAACGCAGGAGCCAGTGTTTGCGGCGCGATGGGGATATCCTGCTCGTACGCAGGGTTTTTCGCCGCAGCCTCAATAAAATTCTTAAACGCCCCCGCTCCCTCTGCTTCACGGTTCTGACGTAGCAGAGCATCTCCCAGGTTGAAGTACGCAGCATCAAATACCGGATCCAGCCTTACTGCTCGCTGAAACGATTCCTCGGCAGCACGCAACTTGTCCATGTTCGCGGTGCTTTGCGCGGATTCTCGCAGCCATGCTGTTCCGATGATATTGTGGGCCTCAGCCCGCTCGTGGTCACTGGAGACAAGTTGCAGCACCTTGGCCTCCCTCCGGCGTGCCGCCTCATAGTGGCCCATCTGCAATTCCGCGATGGCGATCCCAGCGTTGATTTCGGCAGAATGCAGCCCTCCCATGCTCTCCGCCTGCTCAAAATGCTGCTTCGCTTCGGCGTATTTGCCTTGCCGAAGAGCTGTGTCGCCACTTTGAATTTCCCGATCGACAGAGCCACTGTCTGCCGTCCCGGTTTGGGCAAGGGCACCAGAAATGGAAAGCAGGAACACGAGAACGCTGCAGGCTAGATGGCGAACGGCCATGATGTTTTGGGCAGAGCCCAATGACAGCTTATGTTTGCGCCAAGCCTGATTCAAGTGCCGCGCCACAACTGGGGCGTACGGTTTGGGGATAAAACAGACTATTTCCCCAAAGGTTGTCCCGCACGTCAAGGCTTCAGCCCTCGAGCCAAATGGGCCCGCACTTCTGCAGATCCGGCTTCAGCAGCCCGCCCCGTCCCGTCCATGCCAGTACGTAGCCCAGCCCAGATAGCGAGTGGCCGCCTCATACGCCGCGCCCGCTACTGTCGCGAAATTGGCGGCTACATGATGCTCAAAGCCGTTCTCGCAGATGTAGTACAGGAGTTTCTGCATGCGCGGGATCTCCACCACGCCGGCTCCGCCGAACGTATTCAGGGAGTCGTTGGTGAACGCGCCTTCGCCAACATAGCCGCGCACTACCCCGGCGCGGTCATCGGTGGAGAAGCGCGCGAAGCTCATCGCCCCCGCTTTTACGCGGCCCACGCAGGTGCCGAACGTGTTGTCCTTACCCACCGTCCCGGCAATGATCTCCTGGAAGTCCATTCGAACATCCTGAAAGAAGTGCTTGGGAAGGTTGCTGCAGTGGAAGCAGACGGCCTTATCTGGATTGTCGCCGTAGTTGTTGTTCCAGTCGAGCAGCGCGCTGGGGGTTTCCGAGGCAAGCCGCAGGGCGTGCATGCTGATCGTGCCGCATACATCCACCTCGCAGGCGCTGGGAATTAAATTGTTGCTCATCATGCTCATGATGGTGCACGGCACCACGCCGAAGTACTCTTCGAGCGCGGTCCAGCACTGCACCGCGCTGACCGTGACGTCTCTCGATTTCATCCAGTCATCAATGACCGCGCCAAGCTTGGCCATCTTCATCAGGGCCGCCTCGGGAACTCCGCTCGTCGGTACATACTTGCGGATCTCTTGTAGCTTGCCTTGCACGCAAGCCTCTGCGTCTCCCAGGCGGGCGATTCGGCCCAGAATCTCGGAGAGGTCCACGGTTTCGACGGAGATACCGCTCGCCTCCAGAATCTTTTCGCTGTACCGAACCGTGTTAAACGCCGCCGGACGCGCGCCGATGCTGCCGATGCGCAGATTCCGCAGGCCGTTCACGATCCGGCAGACGGCTGCAAACCACTCCAGATCATTCCGGAACTCCGCCGAGTCGGGCGCAACCGTGTGCGACGCCGTAAGCGAGTAAGGAATCCCGTACTGCCACAGGTTGTTACACGCCGACATCTTGCCGCAGAAGCTGTCGCGGCGGAACGCGATCGTCATTTTGCTGGGTTGATCCGGTGTTGCCTGCACCAGCACAGGAACGCCGAGTCTCGCCAGACGCAGCGTGTCCGCGATGGCGCGCTCGTCCCCAAAATTCGGCAGGCTGACGATGACGCCGTCGATCCGGTCCGCATTCTTGCGAAACAGCGCCGCGCAGCGTTTGGCTTCCTCATACGTCTCGACCGCGCCGTACTTGCCCTCCTCGGGCCCCAGAGCTACCACGCCGATGCCAGCTT
The DNA here is from genome assembly GCA_003131315.1 of Acidobacteriaceae bacterium. Taxonomy (GTDB): domain Bacteria; phylum Acidobacteriota; class Terriglobia; order Terriglobales; family Acidobacteriaceae; genus Acidiflorens. Next base: position 32,071 of record PKUV01000080.1, on the reverse strand, counting down.
GCTCGAGCGCGCGCAGCATTTCTTCCCGGCCAGACTTCGCCAGATGGTCGGGGAAAAAATCGCGGTTCCCCACAATCAACCCGAACGTCATCTTCTGCTTTTGATTCGACTGCTCATCATGCGACATATGAGTCCTTACTTAAATAGAACCTCGTATTAGTGCACGCCTTCCGGCGCGTCGAACACTCTCACTCCCCGGCAGCACGCGCCGGTCGCTAACTACGGCTGCTGGGGGATTCGCAGATCTGTGATCGTGTATGCGGGGACGGTCACCGTAAAAGTGTTGCCCACGTCCGCAATAGCGGTTGCCGCCACCGCGTCGCCACTTGAAAGTCGAGGGAAGAAAGACGGGCCTCAAGCTTCGCAAGAGGCCCGTCCGGATTGGTTAGAACGTGTACTTCACACCGAGTTCGATCAGACGATTGACGTTTTTTGTATCAACCTGTCCCCAGGTCGGGGACGAGGACGGGCTAATTGGCGACCAAGTCGAGTCGGCATTCTGCTTGAAGGCCAAGTTCACCTGGCTGTTCCCAGTGAAACCCCACAACGGGTGGTTGAACAGATTGAAAGCGGAGAGCCGGAACTCGACCTTCTGCCGCTCGGTGATAGAGAAGTTCTTGTGAATGGCCAAATCCTGGTTGAAGTAGGCCGGGCCACTCAGGTAAGGCAACTGCCGGTCACCGTATGCGCCGATTGCAGGGGCAGTAAGACAGTTCAGCTTGATGTACGAACGGCCGCTGTTCCCGCTGCCGGGGTCGCATGTGTAAATCGGCAGAATCTCTCCGACATTCGTCCCGTAGTAGGTTTTTGTTGTGAGGGTGGCACCCGTGCTGTCTTCGAGCGACATGCCAAGGTTCTGACTGAACATCGCCTGTATGTTTCCACCGGACTGCCAAGTTGTAGTACCGGAAACTATCCAACCATTAGCAGCACCAGCAAGGACTCTGTTGTTGTTGCTCTTGTACATTCTTCCCAGTTCGTAGGAGTACGACGTGTTGATTACGTGTGGACGATCGATATTCAGCACGCCATAGTTTCCATGGACGGTGAACGGATCAACCGTGGAACCCACGATGCCCAGTGACTTGGACCAGGTGTAGTTCAGATTGAAGGTGAGTGGTCCACTTTGCTTTACCCAGGAAAACTGTAGGCCGTTGTAGTTCGAGTAACCAACGTGCTCGCCAATACGGATAAAGCTGGTTCCATACCCCGCGTAATAAGGGAAGTAGTGGGTATAGCTCCAGTTGCCTTCCGAGCCACCAGACTCATAAGACTGGTCGGCTGGGCGTACTGCCCCGGTTACCGGGTCGTTCCCGAACAGCCCTCCAAGTTTGATCTTGTTGATATTGATGAAATCAGCGCCGCCAATGCCGCTGCCGTCGCTCTGTCCACCCATCAACAAACCGCTGCTCTGGTTGCCCACATACGCAACCTCTAACAACGACCGCAATGGCAGTTGTCTTGAAATCGTGAAGTTGTAGGAATATGTCACCGGAACCTTGTGATCGTTGGCATTGGTGGCATAGATACTTCCCGAACCGCTGGTGCTCCCAAAATTCAGGAGCGTCGGGCCGAGCTGGCTGAGAAGCATCGACGTGCCAGAATTGAGGTTGTAGGTAGTCAACCCTTGCGCGGTGGAAAGCGAGCCGGCGTAATCGTTATATTGATCGTTCCAACGATATGCGCCCCAGCCTCCACGAAGCACGGTCTTGCCATTTCCAAACAGATCCAGCGAAAAGCCAAAACGCGGTGAGACATTCAAAAGCCGGGCCTGCGTACCGCTGAGCGGAATTCCAGTGTCAATACCGTGGTAACGCACGCCAGGGTTCTTTCGATTTGACGCCAAATCGCCGTTGTAAAGATTAGGGAACCACACCGCCATGCCTGTGCCGGTCCGTTCGTACCAGCGCCCGACGTGTTCAAAGCGGAAACCAACATTCACCGTCAGCCGTTTCTTAACCTTCCAATCGTCCATCCCATAGAAAGAATAGTTGCGATAGGCCATGTCGAAGACATCCGTCTCACTGTCCTCTTTGTAGGCAGTGCCCACTCCCATCAGGAAGTTCGCCGTCGGGTTTTGCGATCCGTAGAACGTACCGTTCTCAACGTTGGTTGTGCCCTTACCTTTTACGTCAAGGCTCGCGAATGACAAAACGCCGTTCGGATTCACGAAGTTGACCTGGTAGTTCCCAATCATGTTGTAGAAGAACCCCGCCTTGAGGGTGTGATTCCTATACACCTTCGTCACGTTGTCCTGGACCGACGGAGCAGTTTTCATCAGTCCAAACTGTCCGTTATGCTGAAATACATCGCCTTGCGACATTTCGGGAAATGTACGGTCTCCCGGTGAATATACGTTGGGCGCCATCGGATCGTTGGCCCCCCCCCCAAACACAGTGGGATCGGTCCAACCGATGGTGGTCCGATAGGCTGCACTCAGATTGTTCGGTGTATATGGACTGTTTGATTTATTCCACGTGAGGATCGTTTCGTTGGTCAGCGTGGGATTGAATACGTGGAGGAAATTCGCCGATAATGTTTTCGTGCTCGTCGGGTTAGTGATTCCGCCGCCCGGGAATGTCACGGAGTTACCAGGGTTCCACCAGATGTGGGTTGGCACAGTCGCGGTATTGCTGCCGTACTGGAACGACACGAACAACTTCGTGTTGTCAGTGATGTTGTAATCCACACGCGTACGGTACAAATAGCCGTTCTGCTGGGTACTGATCGGCAAGTACCAGTTGTAGCCGTTGGAAGGATCGGCATTCGCCTTGGGGAAATATGCGTTCATCAGGTTCTTCATGTTGGGGTCGATGTAGGCGCTGATGTCCGTGGTCCCCGCGGGCAATGCGGTTCCGTTCGGAAGGACCGTGCCACTCAGGTCGTTACAGAAGTTCGTTGCATCTTTGCTAAACCCAAGGACTCCAGCACAGGCCGCCGCATTGTCGGCAGCCGTTGGGTCGAAATTTCCAGCGCGCATGCTGTCCGTCGGAACCCATGCAGTCAGCGGACTGGATGAAGGAAGGTGCTGCCAGTAGTATTCGTAACCTACCCAGAACAGCAGCTTTCCCTTGGTAAACGGGACAGGACCGCCAAAGTTTCCACCCGGATAGTAGAAAGCGGCGTCCTGTTTCTTGCGCCCGTTCTTGTCGTTCGCCCATGTGTTGGCGTTGAAGATCGAGTTGCGGGTCGTCATGTAGGCAGAGCCGTGGTAGCCCGCCGTACCAGCCTTGCTGATCGCACTAAAGACCACCGGACCGTTCGGCTGGTCGGCGCCGAAGTTTGAAGTCTGTACCTTCACCTCCTGCGTCATGTCTGGGTTCACGACCGCGGTAGACCAGCAGTTGCAGCCCGGATCGATGATGTTAGCGCCATCCAGAAGCAGCATGGAGCCACCGCGATAAGGTGCGCCGTTGGTCGAAAGGCCAACACCAATCGCACTTCCAGTTGAACTCGACGTGGAAAAGTCAAAGCCCAGTCCGTTGCCCGTCTGGGCCACGCTGGTTACGCCGGGCAGAATCTTCAGTAGTTCGGAAACGTTCCGGCTCACGAGTGTAAGGTTATTGATTTCCCGAGCACTCAGTACTGAAGAACGCTCGCCGTTTGAAACTAAGTCCACCTGCGTTGTCGTTGCTTCAACGGTTACGGTTTGGTCGCTGCTCCCAATTTCCAGTTGAATGTTTGAGACTTCGCGTGTGTCATTGGCATTCAGCACGAAATCAGTGCGCTGCCAAGTTTTGAAATTCTGCTTTGTCACCTTCACTGTGTAGGTCCCCGGAGGAACACCCGCGAAGGTAAACCGGCCGACTTCATTGGTCGTCGTGTCACGCGAGATGGCACTGTCTACGTTAGTGAGGGTGACTTTGGCGGCCTGAACCACTGCCGCGGACTGGTCGGTAACTGTGCCCGAGATCGCTCCCGTGGTCTGTGCGGTAGCGGTGGACAGCACGCCCAGAAGTACCGCCAGCACCAGCACCGCGCCCAACCCCATCCGGCGCGGGATGGAACAAAACATACTGCTCAAAGACGATCTGCTCATTTACTACCTCCTCGACCCGAAGACGCCAAACGGGGGCGCGGGGCTCTCTTTGCTAGCGGAATTTTTGAATCCGTCGCATCCGACCGGCGGATGCTGGGTTTGCAAATTTCCCAACTGTATCGTTACCGTAATCGCATACAGTGGGACGCTGACTTTTTACCCCTCCAGCAAACTCCTGTCAAGGACTTTCTGACATTCCCAGTGTGATGCCCGTCACTCGAGCGTGTGCGCTCCCATCACCGGGTCGAGAACTTGTAGATGGTTTGGGTGCTATAGACCGAATGCGGCCGCAGAATTACCGTTGGAAATGCCGGTTGATTGACGGCGTTCGGGAAGTGTTGCGTCTCCAGGCAGAAACCGGAATGTTTCCCGTACACGACCCCGCGCTTGCCGGTGATGGTTCCGTCGAGAAAGTTTCCCGAGTAGAACTGCACTCCGGGCTCGGTGGTCCAGACTTCCATCTGCCGGCCGGAGGACTCATCAAAGACGCGGGCCGCCAACTTGAGCTTGCCTGCTTCCGCGCTCAGCACGAAGTTGTGATCGTATCCCCCGGGGTCTCCCTTCATCTCCGCGATGTGGGCACCGATGGCGACCGGATGCGTGAAGTCCAGCGGCGTTCCTTTCACGGGCGTGATCTCGCCCGTCGGAATCAGCGTGGCGTCCACCGGGGTGTACTTTTCCGCGTTGAGTTGCAGCACCTCGCCCAGGATGTTCTTATCGCCGTCGAGGTTGAAATAGCTGTGATTGGTGAGATTGACCGGAGTCGCTTTATCAGTCTTTGCCGTGTATTCAAGCTGCAATTCGTTATTGTTGGTCAGCCGGTACAGCACCGTTACCAGGAGACTCCCCGGAAAGCCTTCGTCTCCATCGGGACTGTTATAGGTAAAGCGAACCGCCGCCCCGTTACGCTCATAGACCGGTTCCGCCTTCCAGACCACGCGGCTCAAATCCTTCGACCCGCTGTGCAGGTTATTGGGCGGATCATTGATCTCCAGCGAATATTCTTTTCCGTCCAGCCTGAACTTGCCCTTCGCGATGCGGTTCGCTACTCTTCCGACCGTCGCTCCGAACCAGGGATGCTTTCCCATGTAGCCCGGAAGGTTGTCGAACCCGAGCACTACATCGCCGAGCTTTCCGGATCGATCCGGGACCCACAGTTCGGTGAGTGTCGCGCCATAAGTAATGATTTTCGCGGTGGCGCCCTTCGCATTCTTCAGTGTGTACAGGTCAATTGCGGTACCGTCATCCAGGCTTCCAAACTTACTCGTTTCCACAGCAGCCTCCGAGGTTGATGCAGTGTGCTTCGCGGCCGCAGCCGGGCCGGACACAATACAAATTAGGATTGTCAGCAGTAAGATTTTGCGCCTTGCCCCATCAATATTCATCGCGCCTCCCAATTCCTGGCCGATAGAGTCCAAATCGGACGGAACTAACGTAATCGTTTCCAATGGAATAAAGCAAGGGTTGACTTATTTCTGGCGGACGATTCTGTGTGGAAGAACGCCAAATTAGGAGAGCCTATGAGGTGCTCTCTTGCCTGCAATGAACACTACAGATAGGGGCTTACGAGGTTAGCGCGACCCGTTTCTGTGCGTTCTAATCATTGACAATTGCAGCCGCAAGGTGACAGAGTGGCTGTCGAGATGTTGCCGCACTCTACCGGAATCGCTTCCGGAGACTTGCGCAACAGCTTGTTCAGAGCGTGCCGTACCCGCCATGACCTGTTTTCAGCGTTCTTATCGGATCGCAAGCTCCAGATCCACGAACCTGATTTCCCCGAGGTCTTCGTAATATGCAAAACAAAAACGTTTTCTTTCCTCGCGCCTTCTTCCCCCGCGCCTTCTTGGCGGTGCTCTTCGTGTTTGGAATCGTGTCATCTGCGATCGCGCAATGGGCGCAACTGAACCCCGTGGTTGCAGTCCAGCCACAAGCCGATGGTGTGATCTTCACCATGAAGTCAGCGGCTCTTCGCCTGCAGGTATGCTCGGACTCGATTGTCCACGTGATCTACTCTCCGACTTCTTCTTTCCCGCCGAGTCGTCCCGATCCCGTCGTCATCAAGACGAACTGGCCCGCGACGAAGTTCACCATGCAGGCCAACGACGATGAAGTCACGCTGACCACATCGCAGCTGAAGGTCGTCGTCACTCGCAAGGACGGTGCGATTACCTATCGTGACCTCGGCGGCCAGCAACTCGTGCAGGAGGCAACCAGGAAGCTGACGCCGGTGAAGGTGAACGGCGAGGACACCTATCGCGCCGAGTCCTTTGTGAACATCTACGGCTCCCGCGAAGCCTTCTACGGACTCGGCCAGCACCAGGCCGGCGTATGGAACTATCGCGGCGAATCCGTCGACATCTCGCAGGACAATACCAACATCGCCGTACCCTTTCTCGTGTCGAGCAACGGCTACGGGATTTTCTGGAACAACGATTCTCGCAGTCGCTTCAACAACCGCTTCGCCAATTATCTCTACATCAGCTCCGAAGTCGCCGACGTCATCGACTACTACTTTTTCTACGGCCCTGATCTCGATAAGGTCATCGCCGGCTATCGCGACCTCACCGGGCAGGCGCCACTCTTCGGCAAGTGGGCCTACGGCTTCTGGCAGTGCAAGAACCGCTACAAATCGCAGGAGGAGATTCTGGGCGTCGCCCGCAAATATCGCGAACTGCACATCCCCGCCGACAACATCGTGCAGGACTGGTTCTGGTGGAACCGCAAGGGCGAATTCGTCTTCAACAAGAACTATCCGGATCCCAAGGGGATGGTCGACGAACTGCATCGCGAGAATTTCCACCTCATGATTTCCATCTGGCCCTTCTTCGAGCCTGGGTCGGCCAATTACGACTTCATGGACAAGAAGGGCTGGTTTATCGACAAGTTTAAGTTCGCCAAACCGCCCTATCACACCGATGCCATGGCGGTGTACGACGCGACCAGCGCGGAAGCCCGCAAATTCTATTGGGATCAGATCGACACGTCGCTGTTCAACATCGGACTGGATGCCTGGTGGATGGATACGACGGAACCGGAAACCGAAGGCCAGGAAGAAAACATTCAGTTGGGCCACAAACTGGCAATCGGCAGCGGTGATCGATACGTGAACGTTTATCCCCTGCTGGCCACCGCAGCCGTGCATGACGGCCAGCGCGGCGCGTCCGACCAGAAGCGCGTTTACATTCTTTCCCGCTCCGCCTTTGCCGGATCGCAGCGCAACGCCGTCACCGCCTGGTCGGGCGATATCAATTCCGACTGGTTCAGCTTCCGTCGCCAGATTCCCGCCGGACTGAACTTTGCTCTTTCCGGAATTCCTTACTGGACCACTGACATCGGCGGCTTTGTCTTCGGGAGTCCCACCGATCCCGCCTTCCGCGAGCTATTTGTCCGCTGGTTTCAGTACGGCACGTTCAATCCGATCTTGCGGGTGCACGGCACGCGCAGCCCCGACGAAAACGAACTCTGGTCGTACGGACCCGATGCGCAGAAAATTCTCGTCAGCTTCGATCGTTTGCGTTATCGCCTGCTGCCCTACACTTACTCACTGGCCTGGATGACGACGAACGACAGCTATACTCCCATGCGTCCGCTGGTAATGGATTTCCGCACCGATGTGCGCGCGCAGAACACGTGGGATCAATTCATGTACGGCCCGGCGTTCCTCGTGAATCCGGTTACCGAGCCGGCAGCCACCACCCGCCAAGTCTATCTCCCGGATGCGAAGTGGTACGACTTCTGGAGCGGGGCATCAGCCCATGGCGCACGCGAGATCACGACGGAAGCTCCGCTTGACCGGTTGCCGCTCTACGTTCGCGTCGGCTCGATCGTTCCCTTGGGTCCCGATGTCGAGTGGTCGACCGAAAAGCCCGCCGATCCGATTGAGCTGCGCGTGTACCGGGGCGCGGATGGCGAGTTCACGCTCTACGAAGACGAAAACGACAACTACAACTACGAGAACGGCGTCCACGCCACGATTCCTTTCCGCTGGGACGACGCAAAACAAGTGCTCACGATCGCCGACCGCGAGGGCCAGTTTCCCGGAATGCTCGCCAGCCGGACGTTCCGCGTCGTCTTCGTGGGCGAAAATCACGGCGTTGGCATCGCGCCTTCCGGTACTCCGGACAAAGTCGTACAGTATTTTGGAAAACAGATCACTGTAACTCCCTAGCGTCCTCAATCAGGAGTTGGTGGATGAAGTGGCAATGCTTTGAAGGAGATCAGCTTCAGCCGCGCCGAACGCGGCTGGTCTCTAACTCATTAACTCAGTTCAAGGGAATTCAGGAGCCGTCCATGTCTCGCTCATTTCTCCTCCGCGCTATCTCGTGTCTTGTCCTTATTCTTTCCATGGCAGCTTTCGCCCAACTTCCGGCGTCGCCGCACACCCCGCCCATCCCCACGCAAATCCCAGGACAGAATGCAATTCTTGTCGGCGCCGCATGGTATCCCGAGCAGTGGCCCGAATCGCGCTGGGAAGAAGATCTGCGCCTGATGGAAGCCGCCGACCTGAAAGTTGTCCGCATCGCCGAATTTGCCTGGAGCCGGATGGAGCCCTCCGAAGGCCACTATGATTTCGACTGGCTGGAGCGCGCCATCAACCTGGCCGCCAAGCATCGCATCGTTTCCGTCCTCGGCACGCCCACGGCGACCCCGCCCGCATGGCTCACGCAGAAATATCCCGACACCCTGCGAGTGGAACCAGATGGTCAACGCGTTGCGCATGGCAACCGCGCGCACGCGTCGGCTACATCTCCGCGCTATCGGGAATTCTGCCGTCGCATTGCCGAGCAAATGGCGATCCGCTTCGGGCACAATCCCAACGTCGTTGGCTGGCAGATCGACAACGAATATGGCTATGCCTTGATGTCTTACGACGAGGTCACGCGCCAGCAATTTCAGGATTGGCTGAAAGCGAAATACAAAACGCTCGACAATCTGAACACGCACTGGGCAACTTCCTACTGGAGCCAGACCTACGACAACTGGGGAGAAATCCCGATCCCACTCGGCGGCCACAATCCCGGGCTGATGCTCGATTGGAAGCGATTCGTCACCTATACCTGGACCTTCTACCAGCAGAATCAGGTCGACGTAATCCGCAAACACGCCGAAGCGCGTCAGTTCACCACCGGCAACTTCATGGGGTTCTTCGATGGATTCGATCACTACCCGATCACCGAGCCGCTCACCTTCGTTTCCTGGGATGACTATGTCGGCTCAGGCCACGTCGACCCCGCATACAACGGTCTTGCTCATGACCTGACCCGCGGCTTCAAGCGCCAGAACTTCTGGATTATGGAGACACAGCCCGGCGCAGTGAATTGGTCCTCGCTCAATAACTTCCTGAACCGAGGCGAGGCTCGCGCCATGGCATGGCAGGCCGTCGGCCACGGCGCCGATGACGTCAACTATTGGCAGTGGCGCAGCGCGCTTAACGGACAGGAGGAAATTCACGGCGTCCTCGTCGGCCCCGACGGCACTCCCGTGCCCTTCTACGACGAAGCCGCCCAGACGGCGCACGAGTTCGCAAAGGTTGAAAGCAGTTTCCGAGACACTGCGCCTCTCTCGCAGGTGGCGCTGCTCTACTCCTATGACAGCCACTGGGCCATCCAGTTTCAGAAACATACCGAGAAGTATGACGACATCGGGCTGCTGAAGAGCTATTACCGCGCGCTGCGGCAGCTTTCCCAATCGGTCGATGTAGTCAGCGCCTACGCTCCACTCGAGGGCTACAAGCTCGTGGCCGCGCCCAGTCTGAACGTGCTGCCGAAGGATCTCGCGGATCGCTTGCTTGAATATGTGCGCAACGGTGGCCATCTCGTTCTCGGTCCGCGCTCCGGCATGAAAGATGAATTCAACGCTCTCTTGCCGCAACGACAGCCGGGATTCCTCATCGACGCCCTGGGTGCGCGCGTCGAGCAGTACTACGCGCTCGAAAAAGATTTCCCTGTCTCCGGCGTCTGGGGCAACGGACAAGCAAGCATCTGGGCTGAGCAACTGAAGAGTCAGGCTCCCGGCGGCGAAGTTCTTCTGAAGTATGGCAAGAGCAACGGATGGCTCGACGATCAGCCTACAGTCATCACGCGCGCCTACGGCAAGGGCCGAATCACCTACGTCGGCGCCGTGCTTGACGACAGGCTGATGGCGACGGCCGCCGAATGGATGACGCAAAAATCTGGCGTTACGCCTGTGTTCGGCCCCGTGCCCGATGGCGTGGAAGTCAGCCGTCGTATCGGGCCGGGCAAGCAAGTCTTCGTTCTCATCAACTACGCGCAGGAAACTCGCCGAGTGAATCTGCCTCACTCCATGAAGCTCGTGCTCGACGGCAAGCAGGGAGACGCGGTCGACCTGCCCCCATACGGAGTTGCCGTCGCTCTCGATAACCGCTGACGATCGTCTTGCTGACGATCATCAACGGGAAATGACAACTGGGGGAGGATCGATGAACGCGCGCCGATTACCCTTCGCCTTCGTTCTGCTGGCCGCAAGCCTCGCTTGGAGTCAGCAGTATCAGTATCCGTTTCAGAATCCGAGCCTGCCGGTCGAAGCCCGCGTCGATAACATCCTCTCCCTGATGACGCTCGACGAAAAGATCAGTGCGCTCAGCACGTCTTCCGACGTACCGCGACTGGGAATTCACGGTTCCGGACACATCGAGGGTCTGCACGGCGTCGCCCTCGGCGGCCCGGGCGGCTGGGAGGGGCGCGGCCTCAAGCCGTTGCCGACCACGCAGTTTCCGCAGTCCGTAGGGCTCGGCGAAACCTGGGATTCGGATCTGCTGCAGAAGGCCGCCGCCATCGAAGGCTATGAAGCCCGCTATATTTTTCAGAGCGAAAGCCAATATGCCACAAGCGGGGAAGGCCAGCGATACCGCCGAGAAGGCATCGTGATCCGCGCCCCAAACGCGGATCTGGCACGAGACCCGCGCTGGGGCCGCAGCGAAGAATCCTACGGAGAAGATCCTTATCTGACCGGAACCATGACAGTCGCTTTCGTCCGCGGGCTGCAGGGTGACGATCCACACTACTGGCAGACGGCCTCGCTCATGAAGCACTTCCTGGCCAACAGCAACGAAGACGGCCGCGGCGGTTCTTCTTCCAATTTTGACGAGCGGTTACTGCGCGAATACTACTCGGTGCCATTCCGCATGGGCGTGATGGACGGCGGCTCGCGCGCATACATGACGGCCTACAACGCCTACAACGGAATTCCCATGGCCGCGCAGCCCATCCTGCGCGACATGACCATGCGCCAATGGGGCTTCGACGGAATCATCTGCACCGATGCCGGCGCGCTCACCAACATGATCACGGAGCACAGATATTTCCCGGATATCAATCAGGCGACCGCGGGCGCCATCCATGCGGGCGTCAATCAATTCCTGGACAAGTATCGCGACGGGGCGGAGAAAGCGATCAAGAAAAACCTCGTGAAGCCCGCTGAACTCGATGAGGACCTGCGTGGCGTGTACCGCGTGATGATCCGGCTTGGTCTGCTCGGTCCGCCGGAACTCGTCCCCTACACGAAGATCAAGGGAACTGCTCCGGCGTGGGACAACGAGGAGCACAAAGCTCTCGCCCGGAAGATCACGCAGGAATCGATTGTGTTGCTGAAGAACGTGCTGCTGAAGAATTCGCAGCAGTTATTGCCGCTGGACCGAACCAAGCTCAAGTCCGTGGCGGTGATTGGGCCCTATGCCGATCAGGTCGCGCTTGATTGGTACAGCGGAACGCCGCCGTATGCCGTGAGCCCACTCGACGGAATCAAGAGCAAACTGGGTGGCGGGATCAAGGTGACGTTCGCGCACGACAATTCGTGGGGTTCCGCGGTAAGGGCCGCTCGCGCGGCCGATGTCGCGATCGTGGTCGTCGGCAATCATCCAACCTGCAACGCGGGATGGGCCAAGTGTCCGCTGCCCAGTGATGGGAAAGAAAGCATCGACCGGAAATCCATCACGCTCGAGCAGGAAGAACTGGTGAAGCAGGTTTTAGCGGCGAATCCGCGAACAGTAGTCGTGCTGATCTCGAGTTTCCCGTTTGCTATCCAGTGGACTGAGGAACATGTACCCGCGATCGTTCACATGGCACACAACAGCCAGGAGGAAGGGAACGCCTTGGCTGACGTGCTGTTCGGCGACTACAATCCCGCCGGGCGACTGGTGGTGACGTGGCCGATGTCGCTCGATCAGCTGCCGCCCATGATGGACTACGACATCCGGCACGGACGCACCTACATGTATTTTCGCCAAAAGCCGCTGTATCCGTTTGGCCACGGCCTGAGCTACACAACGTTCGCCTATTCCAATCTGCGGACGAGTTCAGAGCAACTGCAACGCGACGGCGAAATCACGGTGAGCGTCGATGTTCGGAATACCGGATCGCGCGCGGGCGACGAAGTTGTGCAGATGTATGTCGCACACGTGAACTCAAAAGTGGAACGGCCGATCGAAGAACTGAAGGGATTCAAGCGCATCGCGCTGCAGCCCGGCGAGACCAAGACGGTCCGCTTGCCGCTGAAAGCCAGCACCCTCGCGTATTGGAATTCCGCCAGGGGCGCTTTTGAAGTGGAACCGGATCAGGTGAACGTCAAGGTGGGGAGTTCTTCGGCAGACATCAAGCTGCAACAAGTCGTGAGCGTGAGTCCAGAGTAGAACGTCTGCCGAGCCACGGACCGGATTCTGCTCGTTTTGTTTGAGCGGGCGCTCCAGGCGCGACGAATATTCAACAGCTATTGTCTTGCGTCTCCCGTCGAGCCGGACTCCCGTTGCAGGGGAAGGCGCAAGACATATGCATACTTGCCGGGTGGCCGAGTGGGAAGTTGGATTCGCAAGCCATCTGGGTCCTGGTGCCACTCGAGTCTCGCATCTGATCCGAGCAAGTCGACGCTCTGAACTTTCTGACCCTTGAGTGCGCTGCTGCCCAAGCTGTGGATCGTCACTTTTCCATCCGCCGGCCAACCCAGTTCGATGGCATAGAGAGTCTCTCCCTTGGTGGTGAAGCGGAAATCTTCGGAGGTGTACGGTTTCGTATCCGTGTCGTGAAAGGCGCCGCCCGCTACTACCGTTGGCCCTTCTCCGTAGCGCGTCCATGGGCGGGTACCGTAAATTGCTTCGCCGTTCACCTTGAGCCACGCTCCCACGTCGCCCAGAACCTGTTGCACCGGCTCGGGAATGGTACCGTCGGCCCGGGGGCCGACGTTCAAAAGCAGGTTGCCGTTCTTGCTGACCACATCGGCGAGCTGATGAACGATGAACTCCGGAGACTTGAACGTGTCGCCCTCGATGTATCCCCAGGAAGCGTTGCTGATCGAGGTGTCGGTTTGCCAGTGCAGAGGGCGGATGTCGGACAACTGGCCGCGCTCGACATCGAGCGTGGCGGAATGTTCCTCGAGCGCGTCGTACTTGTAGTTGATAACCGCGCCGGTGCCACGCCTCGCACCCTGGTTGTAGTAGAAAGCTGCAAATTCAGCCAGGTGGTTGCGGAAGGACGGCTGGTTGATCCACCAATCGAAGTAGACCAGATCGGGATGATATTTCTCAACGATCTCGGCCGTGCGCGCCAGCCAATCGTCCAGGAACTCGGGCGAAACGTAAGTCCAGTCTTCGTATACCCTGTCCTCGTATCCGGGCTTGACCAGGCGGAAATGCGCCGGCCCATAGAAGGCTGCGTAGCGCGGGTCGCTCACGTCGGAATCGAACTGGCGGCCGCCGTCGAAGAACCAGTCGTGTTCTGCGCGATGCGAAGACGCGCCGAGATGAAGCCCTTCCGCACGAACGGCTGTCGCCAATTCCCCGAGCAGGTCACGCTTGGGGCCCATCTTGCCCGCGCACCAATCCGTGAGGTTTGAGTCGTAGATCGGGAAGCCGTCATGATGCTCCGCCACGGGCACCACGTACTTTGCGCCGGCTTCGCGAAACAGACGCGCCCACGCGCGCGCATCAAAGTGCTCGGCCTTGAACATCGGAATGAAATCCTTGTAGCCGAACGTGCTTTGTGGCCCGTAGGTGGCGATGTGGTGCTTGTATTCGTTAGAGCCCGGCTGATATATGTTGCGCGAATACCATTCGTTGGCGAATGCAGGGACCGAGTACAGCCCCCAGTGAATGAAGATTCCGAACTTCGCATCTTCATACCACGCTGGCACCTCGTACTTCTGCAGCGATTCCCAGTGGGGACGAAATGGGCCGTCGTTCGCTTGCCGTTCGACGTTTTCCAGAATTTCCTGGCGCGCGCCGTCGTACTTGCTCACTGCCTTCTGCCATGCGCTTTCGATCGCAGCGGGGTCCGGCCGCGGTGGCTGAGCGAACAGACCAGGGCACGAGGCGACCATGAGGATAGCGAGCGCCACGGTTCTCAGGGGCCGAACTGGCCGACATGCGTGTAGTAAGAAGGGGAAGAGAACGTGCATTTCTGTCATAAGCGATCCAGCCGCCGCTGAGAAACCGCAGGCCGACTCCAGATTGGTTTCAAAAGTACTTTCGAGGATAGAGGATATAGGAAAACGGCCCGCAGCCGCCAAGGCTGGCGTGACGGGCGAACATGGAAACGGATTCTTCGGATAATGCCTATGTGACAGGTCAGATCTTTTCCCCGAACTTCCCGTTGCAAGGGCCTGTGCAGATCACTTTCTAGACGGGGGTACCCAGTGCCTTGGTGTCAGAGCTGAACAGTAACGGCTCGGCACTCGCCTTTTCGACCTATTGGGACGGGGGTGCAGCGGGCTACGGTGATTCACTGGGAAACGCGATAGCAGTGGGGGGAGCCGGAAACATCTATGCGTCTGGGGTCACGAGTGCCCCCGATTTCCCCGTGGTCAACCCGATCCAATCCCAATTGCTGAGCCCTGCAAACGCCTTCATCGCGAGATTTGCAGTGCTCCCGGATTTCACCGTGGCCGGATCACCTGAGAGCCTGACTGTTTCTGCTGGACAGACGTCTACTCGTTGGTATCACAGCCACGCGTTTGCTGGGAAAAACCTTAATCGTAGCCTCTATAGTGGACAGGTCGGCCTCGTTTATATCGAACCAAAGAATGATCCCGGACGGTATGACCGCGAGGTCTTTCTGGCGATGCATCAATGGGAACCCTATTACAGCGCCTCAATGGAAGAATCGGACGAGGGCACTCGTCTGTCCGGAAGGACGACGCGGCAGCGAAATATCTTTTTATGTTCCGGCCCCGCTTCATCGATTCATTGGTAGACCAGTTGCTTTCCGCCGTAGAACCGTTGGCAGTATTCCTGTAGCCAGCTCTTTGGGTCAAGCACGTCGTAGCTGAGCCATTCAGAGGACGAGAATAGCGTTGAGTCGATTCTGTCCCAGATCAGTTGCCAAACGTTGCGGTAGGACGATGAAATGGTTATCACACCTAGAAATTTCTCCGCCAATGCCAGTTGAAGGCTTCTGTTTGCGTCGAGCCCTTCAAATGAATTGCCCACCCTACACATCCGAACCAGCTGGAACTCCTGCAGAAGTGCTAAGAGAAGAAGTTCCTTAGATTGAAAGGCGCGACTAATCTCCACGCGATTCATGCCCTTCTGGTCTGACAGTATTCGTATATGGAAGTCCGTAGCGCCTCGTCGCCGATTCTTCGCAGTATCTCTATGAGCCGTTCCGTAGACCGTTCCTCTGGAGAAAATTCGTTTCGAAGGGACGCGTGCGTGAAAACTGACTCCCACAAGTCGGAGTCGAATGTCGGATAGTTAGTTCGACACGCGAGCTCCTGTAGGACGCTTCGGAGGTCGGCTTCGTTCACTACTCGCTCCCCACGTTTGTGCTGCACTGGCTGCCTCAGGTTTTCTTTTTCCTTCTATGGACTTGGTTCTTCTTCGTCCCGTTCAGAAGCACAGATGGCCTGCGCCTCAGCAGTTTTGCCTCATCGAGTCTGACGCTCGCGATGATTGCGTCTAAGACACTGTGGTTTGCGCATGAGAATATTGCGTTCTTGAATTCTCCCGGCGGTTGCAAGACTAGGCGGTGATTAGGGACGGTGGAGAGTCTGTGAGCCTTGTCTCGGTTGATGAGCGATGCTTTACGCGCTCGCCTATTTCGACCTGGGCAACGTGCTCGACGAAACCGGACGCGTCGAGGAAGCCATCAACACTTATAAGACCGCGATTCAACTCGCGCCCACCTACGCGGACGCGCGCTACAACATCGCGCTGGCCTACGAGAAGATGCGCGAGCCGCGCAAGGCGCTGCAACACTGGCGCGCCTACGTGAAGCTCGACACCACCGGCCCTTGGACCGTCCACGCCAAACATCAGATCCAGCGCATTCTGCAGAGCGACAGCCTGAAGCTGGTGCACTCCCGCAAGGCGAACTAGGCCGCCGATTGGCGGTTGCGCCAGCGCCTTGCTCGAGCCAACCACGGCCTGTCTTGGTATTCTAGTGATTCACTTCGTGATGATTCGCTTCGAATACCGACGCTATTTAAAGGAGAACTAAATGGACTCGCCCCGCCACTCCCACCGTATGGGCCTACTGGCAGTCAGCATCGTGGTGCTCACACTTGCGTTGGCGCCGGCCTCTGCGCAGTCTGGCTCGCCGGACAAAGCCCCATGGATGAATGCGGGCCTTTCGCCGGATGAGCGCGCCGCCCTGGTGGTAAAGGAGATGACGATTGACGAGAAGATATCCCTGCTGCATGGGACCGGCATGGCGGGCCTCAGCCCGATCAGTCCGCTGGCGGCACAGTCGAACGGCGGTGCGGGCTATGTGGTGGGCATTCCGCGGCTGGGGATACCCGCGATCCAGATGTCGGACGCAGCCTACGGGGTAAGGAATAGCGGGGAGAATGGCCGCTACTCCACGGCTCTGCCTAGCGATCTGGCCGCAGCGGCGAGCTGGGACCTGGACGCTGGCTATGAGTACGGAGCTCTGATCGGTCGCGAGTTGCGAGCGCAAGGCTACAACATGTCGCTCGGCGGAGGTGTGAACCTGGCCCGCGAGCCGCGCAACGGGCGGACGTTTGAGTACCTGGGCGAGGACCCGATCCTGGCCGGGAGGATGGTCGGATCGGTGATTCGAGGATTGCAAGCTCAGCACGTCATTGGCGACATCAAGCATTACGCGCTCAACGATCAAGAAAGTGGACGGAACGCCGTTAACGTCCACATCGAAAAGCGCTCGATGAGGGAAAGCGATCTGCTGGCGTTCGAGATTGGCGTGCGCGAGGGGAATCCGGCCGCCGTAATGTGCTCCTACAACCGGGTGAATGGAGACTACGCGTGCGAAAACAGATATTTGCTGACCGACATCCTAAAGAAAGACTGGAACTTCAAAGGATTTGTTTTGTCGGACTGGCAAGGAGCGCATAGCACCGTCAAAGCATCTGCGGCTGGTCTGGATCACGAGGAGCCGGGCGAACTTTTCTTTGGCGACGCGATGAAGGAAGCGGTACAGTCGGGCCGGGTGCCGATGGCGGAAGTGGATGATCATGTTCGCAGGATTCTGCGATCCATGTTTGCCTGCGGCGTGATTGACGATCCACCGCAGAAGAGCGTTGTCGACGTGGTGGGCGGCTTCGAGGTTGCCCGGAACATTGCCGAACACAGCACCGTTCTGCTCAGGAATGACCAGGCGCAACTCCCACTCGACGCGTCCAGGGTCCACAGCATTGCCGTGATCGGCGCGCATTCCGACGTGGGAATGATTTCGGGAGGCGGGTCGGCACAGGTTGATCCCCCGGGTGGAAACGCGATCATGCCGGCCGGAAAGGGCCAAACGAGATGGCAGGAGCCGGTCTGGTTCCCCACTTCACCCCTCCAGGCCATTCGAGCCAAGGCTCCGGGCGCTAAGGTTCAGTTCGATCCGGGCACGGATTCTTCTTCAGCAGTTGCTTTGGCGAAGACGGCTGATGTTGCCATCGTGTTCGCCTACCAATGGGAGAGTGAGGGCATGGACCTCGACAGCCTCTCGCTTCCGGAACATCAGGATGAGTTGATCGCCGTTGTTGCCGCTGCAAATCCGCATACGATTGTTGTGCTCGAAACCGGCGGCCCGGTGACCATGCCATGGGCCGGTCAAGTCAGCGGCATCCTGGAAGCCTGGTATGCCGGCACGCAGGGCGCGGAAGCGCTTGCCAACTTGATCTTCGGCGATGTGAACCCGAGCGCGAAGCTGCCGATCACATTTCCCAGAAGTGAAGCCGACCTGCCGCATCGCAGCGTCGTACAACCCCCGCGCGAGTCCACCACCGGCGATGAGCCGGATGCCTGGAAGAAGATCGCTGCGGGCTTGCCCGCATTTCAGACCACTTACGACGAAGGGTTGAAAGTGGGATACAAGTGGTATGATGCCGAGAAGAAACAAGTTTTGTTCCCTTTTGGCTACGGCCTCTCTTACTCGACTTACAGCTATTCCAATCTCCGAGTTACGCCGGGTGGGACGCCGGGAGGGAATGGTCGCCTGAACTTCACCGTAACCAACACCAGCAACCGGGCTGGGGTCGAGATCGCGGAAGTTTACGCGGCTCTGCCCGCTGCCGCCGCTGAACCGCCGAAACGCCTGGTGGGTTGGAGCAAGGTCAAACTGAATCCGGCAGAGAGTAAGGAAGTGGTTGTAGAGATCGATCCGCAGTATCTGTCAATCTTCAACGCCGATCAGAACACCTGGCAGTTGGTTCCGGGGGACTACACATTCCTGGTAGGCGGTTCCTCGCAGAGCCTACCGCTGAAGCAATCAGTCAGCCTGAAATAGCGATCCGCAAAATGCACGCGTACCAGCGACCGCTGTGGCGACGAGCAAAAAACGCGGCTTGCGCCGTAAAGTACAGCCGGGAGCCGTCTGTAACGATGGGCGGGTGGACTGATCCAACGGAAGTTATGCCAGATTTGTCCAGCCCGTCGTGCGTGATCTGAGCATAGTTGAGCACGCGGGGCGGAGACCGCCATAGATTTACGCCGTCCGTAGCGCAGTTCAAAAGGACGGATTTCAGCAGTTGGCCCTGCTCGTCCACGAAAGCGACCAAAGTTCGAAAATCGTCTGCTAGGGCCGACCATCTTTTCTCTCGCTCTCTCAATCGTTACGCAGCCTCTGCTGCCAACTTCTTCTGCGTTTTTCGGTACATTCGGTACAACTGAGAGCAACGCGAATCCGAAACCACACCGCTCTGCCCATTTCCTGCGGAACGCTACGTCCTCTTTGATCTTGTCGTAGAGGTCGCTCATGTCCTTCCCCGGATGACCCATCCAATACTTGTACAGGCCCCTCAGAACACGCAGTGTAGTTCCGCAGGTACGTGTTCCTAAAACCTAAAACGACGAAACCCATGGTTCCCAGCTTTGTGCGTTCCGGTGAAGGGATTCACGTAGTTCAGTTGCTTCAGTGCCTTGTGCAGATGGCGTCGGATAATGTTCGACGGCGAGAGGGGTTTCCCGTTGCGGGTGCAGAATAGGAAACCCGAAGTGGGGTGAAGCGCTGGCTGTTCGTTATGGTGCGCGATGAGGCAACCGGTGCTGGCCAGAAACGGTCCGACCCCCGCCGATAGCGAAGTGGCGATCATGGTCTGGGCATCATGGGGCGGCAGGCTGACTGTCACTGCACCCTGCAAATATCGTTCCGCCGTGCCGTTTTGAGAGATCCGGTGGAAACAGCTCTTTGCCCCAGCAGACTGCTTTGGCGATCATGCCGGAGTGACGGCTTCAAGAAAGCTCCCCAGTTTCGCCGTTGCCCGGAATTGCGGGATCGGATCGAGTTCCTTGAACGCCGACGTGAATGCGTTCGACAGGCTCCACATGGTTCGGGGTTGGAACTCCTCGTGCTGCGGGTTGAAGTAGAGTTCGTGTACAAGTCCGCGCCAGATGCATCGGGATCTCCAGATCCCCCTCGATGAACGCCCGATAGATCGTCAGCTTTGCCGCCTCTACTGACAACTGCTGCGCCCGCCAGCTTTCCACCTGCCGCCGCATTGGCTCAAAGTTGCGCTGCATCCGGTCCACGCCGATCGACAGGGCATCTTCAAGCGAGAAATGCTTCGAGTGTTTCGCGAGGACGGGGCTGTAGTCTCCCCGAAACGCGAGATTGTGACACACGAACACTCGCAGCCCGACCGTGCAGGCCAGCCGGAATCGCTTGTTGTTCGCGTTTCTGATTCCGATCGCGAAGCGGCATCCCTCGAAGCTGGTCTCCAAATCGAGAACACCAAACATCTCCATATCATCCTTCGACACGGCGAACTCCTCACCGACTACGGAAATCTGGCGGTGACTCAAGGTCTCGACCAAGGTTTCCACGACCGCAGCGTGAGGGATCGGAATATGTGTTTCTGTTGCCGGCGGCGTTGGCAGCTTCGCCAGTTCCGCCCGCGTGATTCTTCCAGTGCATGAAATAAGCGTGCTCGTTTCTGACATTGTGATTCTCCCTTCAAAGTTGATTTAGTTGCAACAGAACCTGCACTTGCTTGCGGCCAGCCGATCTCCCAGCCTCCCCTCGGAGGCTTTTATGACAACAATTCGAGCCGCGTTCTACGCGCGCGTCTCCAGCGAACAGCAGGCGGCCACGCACACGATTGAAAGTCAAACAGCAGCGCTCAGCGAGCGCGCCCAAAGCGATGGCACACCGGTGCCGCCCGAGCGACAGTTTGTCGATGATGGATACAGTCGAGCGACGCTGATTCGCCCAGCCTTGGATCGACTGCGCGACTTAGCTACCGTCGGCGTCATCGACCGGATCTATGTCCACTCGCCTGACCGACTGGCCCGCAACTATGCCTACCAAGTCCTTCTCCTCGACGAGTGGCGCCGGGTGGATGTCGAGTTGGTATTCCTGAACCGCCCACTCGGACAAAGTCCAGAAGATGACTTACTGCCGCAGGTGCAAGGCATCGTCGCTGAATATGAGCGAGCTAAGATCATGGAGCGGAGCCGACGAGGCAAAAAGCATGCCGCACAGAGCGGATCGCTCAACGTGATGTCCAACGCTCCATTCGGATACCGGTATATTTCCGTTCGGGAAGGTGAGGCCAGGCCCGATTCGAACCAGTAGCTGAGCAGGCACGAATTGTTCAACAGATCTTTTCCTGGATCGGACGCGACCGCTGCAGCCTAGCCGAAGTGTGCCGTCGTCTGCTGAAAGCGGGCGAAGTGACCGCGACTGGAAAGCGGATCTGGTCCCGCCAAGCCGTGTGGCCCATTCTCCAAAACCCGGCGTATCAAGGTCGAGCCGCCTACGGAAAGACGCACATGATACCGCGGGGGAAGAAAGCTCGGCCGCGCGCGGCGCATGGGCGGCCAGCGGAACCCCGGCGCAGTAATGCACCAGTTGCAGCCGATCCAAAGGAAGGGTGTTCGTGCCGGTTCCAGCGCTGGTCGATGCCGCACTGTTTTCGAGCGACACAGGAACAGCTGCAGGAGAACCGGAGCCGAGCCCGCCTGGGCCAGCGAAGGCATGGATACCTCTTACAGGGGCTCACTTGCTGCGCAAGATGTGGCTACGCTTACGACGGCAAGACCACCCACCAAAGGGGCACTCAGCCCCGGTGTATCGCCACAGCATACTGCAATCGTTTGCACACATGCTGAAGTCTTATCTGTTAACGCTAGTTAAATGAACGGCTACAATTGGGCTAAGGCTTGCACATTTACAAAGTGCACTCCCCTGTCGGCCAAGGCGTACTTAGGACGTTCTTGGGTGGCGCACCTCCCCTACCGCGAGCTCAGTGGGCCCGAATTTGTATAGCCTTGGCTCGCCAGTTGACTAAGTGAAATTCTTAGGGATCAGCGGGTTGGAAGCTTCTGTTTCATGGAAGCAGGAGCAGTGGCCGGGATTGGACCCGAGAGAGTACCGCATCTCCCAGGGGCACGATTCCGCCGCTGCGCTGGTGGTGGATGGAGAACTGGTCGCCGCTGCCGAACAGGAACGCTTCAGCCGCAAAAAACACACAGGCGATTTTCCCATTGACGCAATCCAGTTTTGTCTTCGTGAGGCTGGTATTGCTCTCGAAGATGTGGCCGAGATTGCGCACGGCTTTGACTATGCACCCTTCCGCCCGCTCTACTCGCTCGATCCAGAGTCCGCGAGACTGTACGAGGACGTGTTCTCGAAGGAAGCGCTCGTCCGGCAGTTGCGCCGGTACTTTCCCGATTTTCCAGACGAGAAAATCCAGCCGGTAAATCATCATCTCGCGCACGCCGCCAGCGCCGCCTTCACGTCAGGATGGGACGAGTGCCTGACAGTCGTGAACGACGCCATGGGCGAGGTCCAGAGCCTCACCGTGTTTCGGTTTCGCGACGGCGATTTCGAGAAGCTACGGGAGATCTCCGCCAACGATTCCATCGGCATTCTCTATTCCCTGGTGACGCTCCACTTGGGTTTCGATTTCAACTGCGACGAGTACAAGATCATGGGGCTTGCCCCCTATGGTGACCCCGGGCGCTTCCGAGCCTTCTTTGAAAACTCCGTCGAGCTGCGTCCCGATGGCTCGATTCGAATTCCGATTCTGCGGCTCAACCGCTCGCGAGCAGAACGCGAGAACTATCTGGCGACCCGTGCCTACCTCGACGAGCGCCTGGTGACGCGGCGAGTGCCCGATGCGGAGATCACCCAGGAACACAAAGATGTAGCCGCTGCGCTGCAGGAGTGTCTCGACCGGGCCGTTCTGCACGTCTGCGGACATTTCGGGGAACAAACGGGCATGCGGCGGATTGCTCTGGCAGGCGGGGTCGCTCTGAATTGCACGGCAAATGGCAAGCTCATTGACTCCGGCAGATTCGACGAGGTCTACATTCAGCCAGCGGCCGGAGACGACGGCACTGCCCTGGGTGCTGCCCTGTATCGCGCGTCCCTGCGGGAGCAAGTTCGCAATGAGCGCATGCCGGTCCCGCTGCTGGGACCTGCCTATGCGTTCCCATGTATCGAGAAGGCGATCCAGAAATATGCCGGCCGGATTGCGGTGACGCGCTTCGATTCGATTGAGCAGACTTGCGCGGAAGCGGCAAGGCTGATCGCCGAAGGACGAGTGATTGCCTGGTATCGCGGCCGCATGGAGTATGGTCCCCGAGCCTTGGGGAACCGCAGTATTCTTGCGGACCCTGGGCATCCGGCCATGCGCGATCGCATTAACGCGATGGTCAAGATGCGCGAAGCGTTTCGCCCTTTTGCCCCGGCGTGTTCGGTAGAGGAAGCGCATCGTTGGTTCAACGTCGCGCCCGGCACGCACATGCCCTACATGATTACGGTGGTGGACGTGCGGCCCGAACACCGGTCGTCGCTTCCGGCCATTACTCACGTGAACGGTTCAGCGCGGCTGCAAACAGTTTCAGAAAAAGACAATCCTGATTTTCATCGGCTGCTTGCCGCAGTAGGCAAAACTACGGGACGAGAAATGGTACTCAACACCAGTTTTAATGTGAAAGGTCAACCCATCGTCAATACGCCGGAAGAGGCCATCGAGACCTTTCTGCGTACTGGCATTGAATTTCTTTTCTTGGAGAACCGCATCCTTGCTCGCAGAAACTGTTGAATGCAAAAGAACCGAAACCGGCGGCCTGTGCGAGAGCACAATGGTGCAGTTGTTTGAGCAGCAGGTTGCGCGCACGCCGGACGCGGTCGCGGTGGTTTCCGCAGGGCGTAGCCTGACCTATTGCGAACTCGATCACCGCTCCAATCAACTGGCGCGGCATCTCCGCGCACTCGGCGTCCAGACGGAGACTCTGGTCGGGGTCGCCGTCGAACGTTCCGTGGAAATGATGGTCGGATTGATCGCGATCCTCAAGGCGGGCGGAGCCTACGTTCCGATTGATCCCAGCTATCCGATGCAGCGCATCGATCTGATGATCGACGACTCGCAGGCTTCGGTCATCCTCGCCACGGAGCGCACGAAATCGCGTCTGCCCCGCACCGCCCGGCACGTTCTCTCGATCGACGGAGAAACGGATGCTATCGGCAGAAATAGCACCGGACCGGTTTCTTCCACAGCCAACGGGAAGAATCTCGCCTATGTGATCTACACCTCGGGCTCGACGGGGAGACCCAAGGGAGTGATGATCGAGCACCGCAACGTGGTCAACTTCTTCACGGGCATGAATCAAGCGATCGGGTTCGAGCCAGGTGTCTGGCTGGCGGTGACCAGCATTTCATTTGACATCTCGGTGCTCGAACTGTTCTGGACGCTGACGCGCGGATTTCAGGTGATCATTCACGGAGACGAGGGCGCGCAGACGATTCCGGACGAGATTCGGAAGTACGGCGTCACGCACATGCAGTCGACCCCTTCTCTGGCGAGGATGATCGCGGTCAATCCGCCGGGTCTCGCTGCGCTTGGCCGGTTGAAGAAGATCCTTCTCGGCGGCGAGGCGCTCCCGCCATCGCTGGTTCGTCAGTTACGCCAGGTCTTCTCCGGCGAGATGTACAACATGTATGGGCCAACCGAGACCACAATCTGGTCCACCGCGTTCCGTATCTGTGAAGAGCTTGATAGTATCCCGATTGGGAAGCCTATCCTCAACACTCAGGTATACGTGCTGGACGCAGAGCTGAGGCCGGTTACTGCGGGCGAGGCCGGTGATCTGTTTATCGGTGGCGATGGCGTCGTACGCGGGTACTGGCAGAGGCCGGAGTTGACGGCTGAAAAGTTTCTTGCCGATCCGTTCCGGCCGGGAAACCGCATGTACCGCACGGGAGATGTCGCGCGTTTTCTGCCCGACGGAAATCTGGAGTTTCTGGGGCGAGCGGATTTCCAGGTGAAGCTGCGTGGCTTCCGCATCGAAATTGGGGAAATCGAGGCGGTGCTTGAACAGCAAGCGGGAGTAAGTCAGGCGGTTGTCGTTGCCCGCGAATTCAAACCCGAAGACAAACGCCTGGTTGCCTACGTCGTACCGAAGCCTGGAGCAGCCTTGAAGACTGCGGACCTGCGTACGGCGCTGGCGTCGACACTGCCCGAGTACATGGTGCCGTCTATGTTCGTACCGCTCGATTCCTTGCCCCTGACGGCGAATGGCAAGATCGATCGCAACGCGCTGCCCAACCCCTCGGCGTTGGAAGAAAAATCTGGTACGGCGTCCGAGCTGCCGCGGAATGAACTGGAGAGCGTGATCGCCCAGGCGTGGAAAGAAGCGTTGGGAGTAGAGCAGGTGGGATTGGACCAGAATTTTCTCGATCTCGGCGCACACTCTCTGATGGTGGCCGAAGTGCACATGCAACTGCAGCAGTCGCTCGGCCGAGAGATCTCTTTGGTCGACATGTTTCAGTTTCCCACGGTCCGTGCTCTGGCGAACCACCTCAGTGGACAAGACGCTGCGGCGCCAGTTCTGAACCGGGCGGAGCGGAGGCTGGCCGCGCGGCAACAACAGAGGAGGCGATGAAGATGAAGAGCGCAGCGATTGCGATCGTCGGCATGGCCGGCCGCTTTCCCGGCGCACGCAACGTTGCCGAGTTTTGGCGGAACCTGAGAGACGGCGTGGAAGCGATCCGCCCGTTCAGCGACGCCGAACTGTTGACAGCTGGAGTTTCCGCCGACGAACTCGCCCAGCCGGAATATGTGAAATCTGGAGTGGTGCTCGAGGATCTGGACATGTTCGACGCTGCCTTCTTCGGTTTCAGCCCGAGGGACGCAGCGATCATGGACCCGCAACACCGCGTCTTCCTTGAGTGCGCGTGGGAAGCGCTGGAGGATGCTGGCCATGTGCCGGAGAGTTTTGCCGGGTCGATTGGAGTCTACGCCGGCTCGGGCATGAACTCTTACATGATTTACAACCTGCTGACCAACCAGGCGCTGGTGGAAAGCGCCGGGCTGTTTCTGATTCGACAGACCGGCAATGACAAGGATGTGCTGGCGACGCGGGTGTCCTACGAACTGAATCTCCACGGGCCGAGCATTAGCGTGCAGACCGCCTGCTCCACTTCGCTGGTCGCTGTACATCTCGCGTGCCAGAGCCTGCTGAACCAGGAGTGTGATATGGCGCTGGCGGGCGGAGTGACGATTGAATTTCCGCACGGACGCGGCTACTTGTATCGCGAAGGAGAGATTCTGTCGCGCGACGGCCACTGCCGCGCCTTCGGCGCCGATTCCAGTGGCACAGTGTTTTCCAGCGGCGCGGGCATTGTGGTGCTGAGAAGGCTTGACGATGCGCTAGCTGATCACGACACCATTCACGCTGTCATTCTTGGCTCCGCAATCAACAACGATGGCGCGCGAAAAGTTGGCTATCTCGCGCCCAGCGTCGATGGACAAGCTGAGGTCGTGGCGGAAGCGCTGGGAGTGGCCGGCGTCAAAGCAAGCGAGATTTCCTATGTCGAAACCCACGGCACCGGAACCAAGGTCGGAGATCCGATTGAGATCAAAGCACTGACGCAGGCGTTCCGCCAGAGCAGTCAAGGCACGAACTACTGCGCCATCGGGTCGCTCAAGACCAACATTGGCCACCTGGACGCGGCGGCTGGCGTTGCGGGTCTGATCAAAACGGCGCTGGCGTTGAAACACCGGCAGATTCCGCCGAACCTGCACTTCCGCAAACCGAATCCGTTGATTGATTTCGAACACAGCCCGTTCTATGTCAACACCGGACTGACGGAATGGGAAACGGGGCGCTGGCCGCGGCGCGCCGGCGTAACTTCACTGGGCATAGGCGGCACCAATGCGCACGTCGTTTTGGAAGAAGCGTCGCAGATTGAAAGACGAGCCCCGGCGGAGAAGCCGTATCAGTTCCTGGTGCTTTCCGCGAAAACGGCCTCCGCGTTGGAAGAGGCCATCCAGAATCTCGGATCCCACCTGCAAGAGAATCCAGGCTTGCGTCTGCAAGATGTGGCCTACACGCTCCAGGCAGGACGAAAGCCTTTCGCGCACCGGCGCGCCTTCGCGGCTGCTACCACCGAAGAGGCTCGTCGCCTGCTGAGTAGCCGGGAAGCCAGCCGGGTCTTCACAGGTCAGGCGCCTACGGCCGCTCCTGGCGTGGTCTTCATGTTCTCCGGTCAGGGCTCGCAATACGTGAACATGGGCCGCGAATTGTATGAGACGGAGGCCATATTCCGCGCGCAGATCGATGGCTGCGCGGAGCGTCTGATGCCCGACCTCGGCCTCGATCTGCGAGACTTGCTGTACCCACCCGAGCAGGAATCGGCCGCGGCGGATCAGAGATTGTCGCGCACCCGTTTCACACAGCCCGCACTGTTCAGCATCGAATATGCACTGGCGCAGTGGTGGATGACACACGGCATCGCGCCAGCCGCCATGGCCGGCCACAGTATTGGAGAATACGTTGTCGCGTGTCTGGCGGGCGTCTTCTCGTTGGAGGACGGTCTGCACTTGAGCGCCATCCGCGGCCGTTTGATGGACGAGATGCCGTCTGGTTCCATGCTCGCGGTTTCTGCGGCTGCGGCAACGCTGTCGATTCCAGAAGAACTGGCGGTCGCCGCCATCAACGGACCCGAACAGTGCGTGCTCTCCGGCCCCACCGATGCGATTCAGAAATTTGCGGGGGACCTCGAAAAGCGAAAAATCGTTTGCCGCCTGCTGCATACGTCGCACGCCTTCCATTCGGCAATGATGGATCCGATGCTGGAAGCCTTCCACGACTATCTCGCCAAGGTTACTCTGTGTGCGCCCACGATTCCCTATCTGTCGAATGTCACCGGCGCCTGGATCACGGCTGCCCAGGCCACCGATCCCTTTTATTGGACGCGCCATCTGCGAAATACCGTGCGCTTCTCGGACTGTCTCGCGGAACTGTTCTCGGATCCGGCGCGGGTGTTCCTGGAAGTTGGACCAGGCCAGGCGCTCACGTCGCTGGCTCGCCAGCACCCCGGCAGGCCGAAAGGGTCCAAGGTCCTGCCCTCCATGCGGCACCCTCAGGAGCAGGTCTCCGATGCCATGTTCCTGCTCAACGCCGCTGGACAACTCTGGATCGCGGGGCAATCGATAGATTGGGCTGTTTTGCACTCCGGGGAGGAGGCGCAACGGATTCCACTTCCCACCTACCCGTTCGAACGCCAGCGTTACTGGATTGAACCGGGTGGCAAACTCATGGCCAGCAAGCGGACCGCTGGCGCGGCCGTGGGCGAGGTGCCGAAGAGTGAGTCATGGTTCCATCAACGGGTGTGGAAAAAGCTTCCTGCCGCAAACACATCTCCTCCAGACCATGCCTGCTGGCTGGTGTTCTTGGATGAAACGGGCCTGGGTGCCGAGGTTTCGAAACAACTGAAAGCCGCCGGACATGAGGTGCTGCAAGTTGCCGCGGGCGCTAAGTACAAGCGCACCGGAACCGGTTCGTATGTAATTCGTCCGGGTGTGCGGGAGGATTACGACCAACTGTTCGCGGATGTCGCCCAGCATGAGCATCCGCCAGCAAAAATTCTGCACCTGTGGCCGGTCACGGGCTCGACCGCCCGCCGGTCTCTGGATCAGTCTTTGGATCAGACACTGGACTTGAGCTTTTACAGCCTTCTGTTTCTGGCGCAAGCGTTGGGGGATCAGGATCTCGGCGCGGTCGACATTCTGTGTGTCTCCAACGGATTGCACTCTGTCTCTGGAGAAGCCGTCGCCGAACCCGCACGCGCCACGTTGCTGGGGCCGGTCAGGGTAATCCCAAAGGAATTTCCCGGCACGTTCTGCCGCCATATCGATCTTGACCGGGAGATTGAGGATCTGGGAAGAGCCGCGAGCGCCATTATTCTGGAGTGCTCTTTACGCGATGAAGCTTCTTGTGTGGCGTACCGGGAGAAGCAACGCTGGGTGGAGAGTTTCGAGGCCACGAGTCTTCGCATCCAGCCCCCGACGACTCGTCTTAAAGAAAAAGGTGTGTATTTGATTGTCGGCGGGTTGGGAGGAATTGGATTGTTGGTCGCTGAACACCTCGCGCGAACGGTTCACGCGAGGCTTGTGCTGGTAGGACGCACGCCGCTTCCACCGGCATCCGAGTGGAAAGCTTTGAACGAGACGCCGGACGGGGCGAGCGGCAGCCTGCAGAAGATCGGTAAAGTGCGCGAGTTGGAATCTGCCGGAGCGGAGGTTCTCACGATTGCCGCGGACGTGACCGACCGCAAGCAGATGGAACAAGCCGTCGGAATGGCCCGTCAGCGATTTGGCGGCATTGACGGCGTTATTCATGCCGCCGGCTTGATTGAAGATGGGCCGTTGCAGATCAAGAATCGCGATAGCGCCGCTCGCGTGCTGGCCCCAAAGATTCAAGGCACGCTGGTGTTGCAGGAGGCGCTGCGCGACTGCAAGCTTGATTTCTGGCTCCTGTTTTCCTCCATCAGTTCTCTTGTGCCGCCTCCCGGGCAGGTCGATTACGCCGCCGCGAACGCTTTTTTGGATGCGTTTGCCCTTAGCCAGACCGGCCAACCCGTCACCGCCGTGAATTGGGGAATGTGGGCCGGTGTGGGCATGGCGGGGCGGGATCCTGTGGGCAGCCATCCGATCCTGGACCGCCGCCTGGTCCAGTCTGAGACGGAGACGGTTGATTCGGTCCGGCTGAACTGCGAGAAGAACTGGTTGCTGGACGAACACCGTTTCAAGAACGGCTCCGCTCTGGTTCCCGGCACGGGGTATCTGCAACTGGCGGCCGCGGCGCTGATCGATGACCACTTCGAGCCGGGGGTTGAATTCGAGGATGTCTTTTTCCTGGCGCCTCTTTCCGTTGCTCCCGCTGAATCGAAAGAGGTGCGCATACGTCTGCGCCGCCAGCGTTCCGGGTTCCGTTTTTCGATCCTGGCCCAAAGCAAGGATTGGATTGAATACGCGTCGGGGCAGATTGCGCGAAACCAGAAGCCGGTTCCTGCGGATCAGAATGTCGCGGAGATTCGCGCACGCTGTTGTTTGCGTCGCATTGATTTTGACGATCAACACCGGACTCGCCAGGAACGCTACTTCGATTTCGGCTCCCGCTGGAGAAACCTGCAGACTCTGCACATTGGAGAGCGGGAAGCAGTAGCGGATCTGCAACTGGGGCAAGGTTTTCTGGCCGATTTGCCGGCTTGGTTTCTGCACCCGGCTCTTTTCGACATGGCAACCGGATCGGCGCTGTATCTCATTCCGGGATACGAGGAGTCCGAGGCCCTTTATCTGCCCCTGTCGTACAAGCGGATCACGTTCTATCGTCCAATGCCCGCGCGGGTTTACAGCCACATCCGTTGCCGGCAGGAGAATACGGCACAACGCGAGATCGCGACATTTGATTTCACGCTGCTCGATGCCGATGGGCGGGTAGTGGCGCAAATCGAAGAGTTCTGTTTGAGGCGCATGGCAGCCTCGGCTGACGGCTCTGCGCCGATGTCGCGCCCGCGGGCAGCCCGGACCCACAGCGAACCGGCTGACTTGATTGCGGGTCAGGGGATTTCATCGGTAGATGGGATCAGGGCATTCGACCAGATTCTGTGTTCCGATATGCCGCCGGGCATCGTCGTGGTTCGTGGGGAATTCACGGTCAAGCCAGCAGCATTCCCAGCACCCGATTCTTCAGTGAGAAGTACGGTGAAACTGGAGAGCGGGGTTGAAAACGTACTGGCGGAATGGTGGCAGGAACTGCTGGGAGTGGAGACGGTTGGTGTTGACGACGATTTCTTCGACTTAGGCGGCCATTCGCTGATTGCCGTTCGCTTGTTCAGCAAGATCAAGAAGACCTATCAGCAGGACTTAGGCCTCTCCACCCTGTTTGAGGCGCGCACCATCCGCCAATTGGCCGGGCTGATCCGGAAGGCGGGAACCTCCAGCGTTCCGGAAGCGGCACCGTCGTCCGCAGTGGTTGCCATTCGCCGCCAAGGATCGCGCTTGCCGCTCTTCGTGGTCTCCGGTGTTGGCGGACACGTAATCGCCTTCAACGGAGTGACCCGTTACCTGGGAGAGGATCAGCCGGTGTTTGCTCTTCAGCCTCAGGGCTTGGATGGCCGGGAGCCTTTCCTCACCCGGGTGGAGGATATGGCGGCTTACTATCTCCGCGGAGTTCGCCAGGTGCAGCCGCATGGGCCGTACTGTTTGGCTGGATACTCCTTTGGTGGCTTCGTGGTGTTCGAAATGGCGCAGCAACTTCATGCCGCCGGAGAAGCAGTATCGCTGCTCGGCTTGCTGGACACGATTGAATGGCAGTATCTGGAGCGGTACAGAAAGAGCGCGGATCTCCGCCAGCGCTTTGCGATGTACAAGCTCCTGTTCCACCGCGTCTTCCTTTCGGAAAACGGACTGAGGCAGGCAACGAACAGGGCGGTTTCCGTTCTCACCAGGAAGTTGTACCACCTGATGTACAAATTTCGCCTCTTCTCCGCTCCGAGCGTTCCTGACGTGCAAACGATTAATCGGATCGCTGGGTCGGAGTATCGCCCCACGGCCTATCCCGGCCGCCTCACCATCTTTCGGTCGGTGAGCCGAAGCCTGCTCGACGGAGACGACGAACTGCTGGGCTGGGGAGGACTGGCGGCAGGAGGAATCGAGATTCAGGATGTCACAGGCAGCCACCTGGACATGCTGAGTGAACCCAACGTGCGAATGCTGGCGGAAAAACTGCGAGCCAGCCTCGATCGTGTGCAGGAGGCGCACCAGAATCGGATCTCCGAAGCCGCGGTCGCAATGCTGGAACCCACCCACATTCCCGGGTGAGCCGGATGTTTTTTGGCGCTGTTCCCGAGACGATTCGTTTTGCGTTTGCCAGCGGAGTCAAGGGAACGTGGCTGCCATCGGTTCGGTGGCGACACGGAATGTGCACGAATCTTAAGCACGGAGTTCTATGCCATGGCGGACAAGGCACATAAGAAGCCCAGATCGCAGGGAGACACCTGAGAACACGCGATAAAGTGCAAGTGATCGGCACCGCAGCAGCGATGCGAGCCGCGAGGCATGACGAGCATTATGCTATCAGCAGCATCGCGGCCCACCCTTGCAAAGAACGCAAGGATGGGGCACCCACGTTCCGATATGGGAAGCGAAGAAGAGACCGTGGAGAACAGTGGGCCACCCGCCAAAAAACGCGAAGGATGGGGCACCCCCTGCCTCGTTGTGCCGACGGAAGGCTGGGCCACCCGCCCCGCCCAAGCAGAGCTTGGACGGGGCACCCTCCAGTGTTAGATCGGGTTGGGTGGGCCACCCGCCAGCGGCAATGACGAGCGAGAC
>PKUV01000146.1 GCA_003131315.1 Acidobacteriaceae bacterium | reverse complement strand
TTGCGAATGTGTGGGTGTGTGCGTACCACCCCACCCGTCAGGGTGCTCTGCCCGAGCTTCCGCGCCGGCGGCGTCTTCACTTCCGACTTCTGATTTTTCATCACAAATCCGCTGTGCGCACCATCACAGACACGCCCACCGCTCCTGTGCGACAGATAGCTATCTGATTGGGGCAGTGTACGAGCGTGTCCATCTCCCAAGACGGCCCTCGAAGCTGCCCCAAAGCCATTTTCAGCGCTCTTTGACAACCTAAGTCCTTATTCCGGAATATTTTACGTATAAGTCCTTTAAACCCAAAGATTTGGCGGGATTTTCCTCCTAACCCTATGATTCCAATAGATAGGGGGGAGGGGGGTAGGGGTAAAATACGGGTTAATACCTTCGGAGTTAACAGCCAGGGAAAAGGGGCTAATCAGTGGTCCGAAGGCACAGGGAAGGAGTTCTGAGCGGTGGCGCGGATAACTTCGAGCTTCTTGCCGACCGCGGACTCCGGGGCGTCTTCCGCCTTCGCCGCCTCTGGATACTCAAACACTCCGCGTCCCGACTTGCGGCCGAGCCTTCCGGCTTTCACATATTGCGCCAGCAGCGGGCAGGGGCGGAATTTTTCGCCCAGGCTTTTGTGCAGGTATTCCAGAATGTGGAGGCGCGTGTCGAGCCCGACCAGATCCACGAGTTCGAACGGTCCCATGGGATGATTCAGGCCGAGCTTGAGCGCCTTGTCGATGTCCTCGGCGCTGGCGACGCCTTCCTGGAGCATGTAGAAAGCTTCATTGCCGATCATGGCGTTGATGCGGCTGGTGATGAAACCGGGCGACTCTTTGATCACCACAACTTCCTTGCGCATGCGCTTGCCGACTTCGACGACGGCCGCCAGCGTGTCGTCGTCGGTTTCGAGCGCGCGCACGATTTCGAGCAGCTTCATCTTGTGCACGGGATTGAAGAAGTGCATGCCGACGCACTTCCTGGCGCGATAGGTAACGCTGGCGATCTCGGTGACGCTGAGCGAGGAGGTGTTCGAGGCGAGAATGGTGGTGGGACGGCAGATCTTGTCGAGCATGGTGAAGATTTCGATCTTCGATTCCATTTCCTCGGGAACGGCCTCGATGACGAGATCGGCCTCGCGCGCGGCTTGATCGATCGAACCGGCATACTCCAGCCGGGAAAAAGCTGCGTCGGCGTCGGCGGCATCGACCTTGCCGAGTTCGACGGCTTGGTCGAGATTGGCGCGGATCTCCGTCTCGGCCTTGCGCAGGGCGTTCGGAAGAAGGTCTTCGAGAATGGTGCGATAGCCGCCGAGAGCGGCAGCATGCGCGATGCCCCGGCCCATGATGCCGGCGCCGATGACTGCAATCGTACGGACTTCAGCCACTATTTCCCCGGCCGCTCGAGGTGCTGAAGCACGCTCTCATAGCTGGGTTCGGACTTGCGGATATATTCGGCCAGGCGGGCGCACTCCTCGTTGGTCATCGCCGGGATGCTGGCGCTGATACGGCGCAGGGTGGTAGCGATGTCGTCGATGTAATTCATCAGGCGGATAAGTTCTCCAGTTGCGGGCATGAAGGCTCCTTGCGTTTTCTCTGGCGCGCCAGCGGAATCGCAGCCGACCGCCGCGAGCCAGGGAACACTATTCATTGTTCAACAGGCGGGCGAATTTAGCAAAGGCGGTCTTTAGTCAATTGGGCGTACTGGGGCAAATCCTCGGTGGATCTTCCAGCAGCCCGTGGGCTGTCAGCCTTCGAGCTTGAAGCGCGTTTCGGCGAGACGATAGAGACGCCGCCAGCCCAAGCGGTTAGTGGTAACTACCACGGCGGCCAAGGCGATGGTGCTGGCGAGAAGGAGATCGAAATTCTTGGCATCGGTGGCCTCGGAAATCATGGCGCCGACGCCCACGGTCGAATAGGTCTGGCCTTTGAAGTGGAAATATTCGGCGACGATGCTGGCGTTCCAGGCGCCGCCGGAGGCCGTGACCATGCCGGTAACGAGAAAAGGAAAGATTCCGGGCAGGATCAGTTTGCGCCAACGCTCCCAGCCGCGGATGCCGAAAACGCTGGCGGCTTCTTTCAAGTCGGTGGGAATGGCGATAGCGCCGGCGATCACGTTGAACAGAATGTACCACTGCGTGCCGAGCAGCAGCAGAACGATCGAGCCCAATCCCAGACCTCCACCCAGGCGAATCAGCACCAGCAGCACAACCGGAAACAACGCCGTGGCCGGAACCGAGGCGGCAATCTGCGCGAGCGGCTGGGCGATGCGCGCCAGGCGCGGGTTGAATCCGATGGCGACACCGGCCGGGATCGTCCAGAGGGCGCCGAGCACAAGCGTGAGGTTCACGCGCAGGAAGGTCGCAACCAGGCCGATGCCGAGTTGATGGAATTCGGAGCCGTGCAGGCCGGTCAAGATCATGACGACCCGCACTACGGCGTAGCCGATCGCACCGAGAGCCGCGATTCCAACGCATCGCCAGAGCCACAAAACCACTTTGTTCTCGCCCGCCGATTCGGCGCGAACCTCGTGCTTGGGCGCAAAGTAGTGAATCATCTGTTCGCGGAGCGGACGAATTGCCCGCTTACGGAAAAGCGCGACGCCACGGGAACGCTGGAGAAAATCGAGGACCCATGAAGTTGGGGCGCTCGCGCTCTCGACCTGCTCCATTTTGAATTTTTCCGCCCAGGCGATCACGGGACGCCATACGAACTGGTCGATCAGCACAATCACGGCCACCATGGTGAGAATGCCCAAAAGAATGGAACGAGTGTCGCCGTTGTCGGCAGCGGACTGTAGATAAGAGCCGAGACCGGGCAGGCGGAAATCGCCAAATTGCTCGCAGGCCATCAGGAAGAACCAGGCTCCGGCGACCGACATCATGGAATTCCAGACCAGGCCGATGGTGGCGAAGGGCAGTTCGATCTGAACGAAGCGCTGCCACCAGTTGAAACGGTAGATCGTGGCCGCTTCACGCATCTCGCGCGGAATACTTTTCAGCGATGCATAAAAGCTGAAGGCCATGTTCCAAACCTGTCCGGTAAAAATGAGCAGCACCGCGCCCATTTCGACGCCCAGTTGACGTCCCGGAAAAAGCGCGGCCATGGCCAGCATCACGCCGGGAAGGAAGCTCAATACTGGGATGGATTGGAGAACGTCGAGCAGCGGAATCATGAAACGTTCAGCGCGCGGGCGGTAGGCGGCGATGTATCCGTAGGTGACGGCGAAGAGCAGGCTCAGCACATAGGCTAGCGCGATGCGCAGCAGCGAGTATCCGGCATAGACCGGGA
The DNA here is from genome assembly GCA_003131315.1 of Acidobacteriaceae bacterium. Classification (GTDB taxonomy): domain Bacteria; phylum Acidobacteriota; class Terriglobia; order Terriglobales; family Acidobacteriaceae; genus Acidiflorens. Next base: position 54,662 of record PKUV01000146.1, on the reverse strand, counting down.
GGGCGCCGAGGCTGCGGCTGATCTCTACATGCGGAGTGAACGGGCCGAGCCAGTTGCGTCCGACTTCCACGACGCCATAGAAGAGCGCCAGCCCGCCGGAAAACATGATGAGGTCGGGCAAGCTCGCCGCGTTTGGACGCGGCAAGACCGACCAGATACGAACCAGTGGCCGGAAAGCGATTCGTTCCGGACGCTTCACAACTGCACCGGAGTGGTGGTTGGCGGATGCGGCTCTCCGGTGGGCTCGGCGAGGATCAGCCGGTGCGATGCGCGATCGAAGTCGAAAATCTCGGCGTAGCGGCCCCAGTTCATGGCGGTTTCGAATTGCCGCTCCACTTCATCCTGGCTGAAGTGCTCGTCGAGGATGTCGTAGAAAAATTCCTGCGAAATGGAGTGATCCGTCTTGGCGTGCAGAACGCTGTCGATCTGCTGGAGGATCACGATGTGTTTAAGAGCGGCCTGGCGGAAAAGAATCTTGCGGGTGAGGATGTCGGCTTCCGCGAAGCGAATGCCCTCGGCGGTGATTTCGACATCGCCTTCCTTCAATGTGGCAAAGCCGAGCAGCACCGAAGCCTCGACGATCGGGAGCAGGTCTTCGGCATCCATGATGAGGACTTCGGCGAGACGATACAGGTCTTCCTTTCCGCCGCGGTCCTGCAGCAGCTCCAGCAGACCGGCGACGCCCCCGACGCGCGCGTGCGGAAGCATCTGATATTTCTGACGAGCGGGCTTTTGCACGGCTGCGGTCGCGTCGGGCACAGCGAGCGCGAGGTCGGGCTGCGTCATGATCTTGTAGATGTAATCGACCAGTTCGACAAAGCGCGGCGACTTGCGATCGCGGGGATGAGACAGTTCAATGGGGAAATCGGCGCGCACCCGCGCCGGATTTTTTCCCAGCACAATCACGCGGTCCGCCAGCAGCACCGCTTCTTCGATATTGTGCGTGACGATGAAAATCGCGCTGGTCGGCATCTTCTTACTGAGCCAGAGTTCGAGCAATTCGTTGCGCAGGTTTTCCGCCGTGAGCACGTCGAGCGCCGAAAAAGGCTCATCCATGAACAGGACTTCGGGCTCCACCACCAGCGCGCGCGCAAAGCCGACGCGCTGTTTCATGCCGCCGGAAAGCTCTTTCGGGTAGGCGCTCTCGAAGCCATCCAGTCCAACGGTATCGAGAATGCGCAACGCGCGTTTGTGACGCTCGAGAGCGGGCACTCCGCGAGCTTCGAGCGGGGCTTCGACGTTGTCGAGCACGGTCAGCCAGGGGAACAACGCAAAACTCTGGAAGACGATGGCCACGCCGGCGTTCTGCGACGCGATGGGCTGCCCATGCCACAGGACTTCGCCTGACGAAGGCTTGCTGAGTCCGGTCAGAATCCGCAGCAGCGTGGATTTGCCGCAGCCGGAGGGACCGAGCAGGGTAATAATTTTGCCAGGCTCTACATCGAGATCGACGGGCGCAATAACTTCAATGCGGTTCCCATCCGGCTGCACATAGAACTTTTCGACAGCCTGGGCGCGAATGATGGGATCGGTCACGGCATCGTACTCCAGAAAGTTTGATCAATTTGCTTCGCAAGCGAGAATATACTACTCAGGCCACCCACTCTTCGCGTGCGGTCGCCGGCAGCGGCTGCGGAAGCCGGTCGGAGACTTCGGCGAGCATGGCAAGTTTTTTTGCCAACTCCGGACGCAGTAACTCGGTGCCAAAACGCCAGCGCCAGTTCCCTCCTCCGCGGCTGGGCACATTCATACGCGCATCGCTTCCCAGCCCCAGCGCATCCTGCATCGGCACCACGCAAAGGCTGGCGACGGAATTGGAGGCGGCGCGAATCATCGCCCAGTTGATGCCGTCTTCACATCGGCCCAGGTACGCTTCCACTTGCTGGCGTTCGTATTCCGTTGCGCCCGATTCCCACCAGCCGAGCAACGTGTCGTTGTCGTGCGTGCCGGTGTATACGACCTTGTCGGTTGTGAAAGTGTGCGGCAGATGGGCGTGCGCGCCGGCATCGCCAAAACCAAATTGCAGCACGGCCATGCCGGGAATCTTGAGGCGTTCGCGGAGGGCATGCACGTCGGGCGTGATGTATCCAAGATCCTCGGCGAAAAATGGGAGCCCGCCCAGCGCCTCGCGCAGCTTCACGAATAAATCGTCTTTGGGGCCGTCGACCCAGCGGCCATGAATCGCGGTTGGTTCGCTCGCCTGAATCTCCCAAAACTGCGAAAACCCGCGGAAATGATCGAGGCGGATGTAGTCAAAATTGTGCGTGACCCAGCGCATCCGGTCGATCCACCACGAGTATCCCTGCTCCTGCATCACGTCCCAGCGATAAAGAGGATTGCCCCAGCGCTGGCCGTCTTTGCTGAAAAAATCCGGGGGCACGCCGGCGATGACTTCGGGATCGAGTTCGGGGGTCAGGCGAAACAGATCGGGATGAGTCCAGACATCGGCGCTGTCGAAATTTACGAAGATCGCGATGTCGCCCACGACGCGAATGCAATGTTGCGCGCAATAGGCTCGAAGCGCCTGCCACTGTTCGTAGAAAAAGAACTGCACGGCGCGGCGGACATCGAGATCGTCGAGCATTTCCGCGTGCGCCTTCTCGATCGCCACCGGATCGCGATGACTCAGTTTGCGGGGCCAGCGGTTCCAGCTTTCCAGCCGGAAACGCGCGCGCAAACCATCGAAGAGGACGAAGTCATCGAGCCACCACCGGTTTTGCCGGCAGAAGGTCTCGTAACGGGTGCGGGCGTGCGGCGCAGCAGAGCGCACGAAGTTGCGCGCCGCTTCAAAAAGCAGAGGCAGCTTCTGGTGGAAAACCACGGTGTAATCCACGAGCTTGACGCCGTCGGCTAAAGCATCGACCCGAGCGCGGTCAATCCAGCCGCGATCGGCGAGCCGCTCCAAGCTGATCAGCAGCGGATTTCCGGCAAACGCCGAAGTCGAGGAATACGGCGAGTCTCCGTACCCGAGCGGGCCCAGAGGCAACACCTGCCACAGACCCTGCCGCGCGGAGGCGAGAAAATCCGCGAACGCATACGCCGACGGACCAAAGTCGCCGATCCCGCCGCGCGAAGGCAGCGAGGTGGGATGAAGCAGAATTCCGCTGGCGCGTGGGAATGGCATGCAAAATCAGTTCTCAGTTGTCAGTTCTCAGTTCTCAGTGGTTGGTTACCAGCTCGCAGCATCGACTGAGAACTGAGAACTGGGAACTGCATCCCGCTACGAGCCTTCTTGCCTACCTTGGCGGGTCAGGTTTTTCATCTCTTCCTGATTGACCTTCAGCCGGTGGGACTTTTCCATGTCCTTGCGCAGGTTCGTAACGAACAGCCCGAACAAGTCGTTCTGCTTAGCTTCGAGGAGCGACTGCCGAATCCCGTCCTTCTTCTCGGCAAATTCCTGATCCGTCGGCGCCTGTTTTTCGAGAAGCTGAGCGACCACGCCATTGCCTCCGGCAGTGATCGGCCCGCTAATCTCGCCCGGCTTCAGTGACAAGATCGCACCCGCGCCAGACATCGAACCGATGTCGGGGACCTGGCCATCCGGCAGAACCAGGTCGCTTGTCTTCACTGTCGCACCCAGATCTTTGGCAGCTTTTTTCAAATCGTGTGCAGCCTTGGCGCGGTCGGAGAGTTCCTGCGTCTTCTGTTGCAGCAGAAAGCCCGCGCGCTCGTTCTTGAACTCGTTCTCAACCCGCGAACGAATCTCTTCGAACGCGGGCGTAGCCGGGGGCTTTATGCCGAGCAGCTGGAAAACCACGTAGCCTTGCGGGACCTGCACCACATCGGGCGGGGCCTTGTCCGCTTCGTTGAAGACGGCATCCATAAACTGCGGATTCGCAGCCAGTCCGGGCAAGTTGTCGGTTCGGCTGAAGAATTCGGTGCTGACTGCAGCCTGACCTTTGGCGGCGGCTGCCTTGTCGAATCCGTCAGTACGCGCCTGGCTGAGCAAGGCGTTCGCTGCCGCTTCGGTGGCGCGCGCCGTTTTCTGCTGCTTCACTTTCTCTTCGATCTCGCTCTTCACCTCGGCCAGCATCTTGAGATGAGCGTCCTGCTTGTCTTCGACGTGGATGATATGGAAACCGTAACTGCTCTTGACCAGGTCGCTGGTCTGTCCTTTGCCGAGTGAAAAGGCGGCCTTCTCGAATTCAGGGACGGTGCGGCCGCGGCCGATCCAGCCCAGTTCGCCCCCGCTCTTGGCGCTGCCGGGATCGTCGGAGTATTTTTCCGCGAGCTTGGCAAAGTCTCCGCCCGCCTTAAGTTCCTTCAACGCCCCTTCGGCTTTCGCGCGCGCATCGGCGACGGCTTTCTCATCTTCCTTCGCGCCGGGCGCAGGCAGAGGAGTCTTGATCAGAATGTGGCTGACCTTCACCTGCTCGGCCACGCGGTATTCGTCGCGGTGCTGATCGTAGTACGCCTGCAGGTCCTGATCGGTCACAGCCGTCGCAGCCGCTAGTTTCGCGTTATCCACGACGACGTACTTAATCTGCCGCTTCTCGGCGATGGAGTTGTTGTAAGTCGCCTTATTGCGTTCGTAAAAAGCCTTCAGTTCTTCATCGGTGGGGTGCAGCCCCTTCAGGATGTCGGCCTGCGTGATCACGGCATATTCGAACTTCACCTTGGTGCTGCGGCGGCTGAATTCGTCGCGGACTTCGGTGTCCCCCACGAAGGCACTGCTTGAAACCAGGGCGCGCAACTTGCGGACAAGAATAAAATCCTTCTCCAGCCCTTCGAACTGAGGAACCGTCAGGTCGTTGCGCTGGACGAAGTTTTCGTACTCTTCCTGCCCGACGAACTTGCCGTCGGGAAAGAGCATGGAGCCAAGCTGCCCGTGCTGGAGCTCTTCGCGCAGTTCGTCGTCGCTGACGCGCAGACCCATGTGGTGCGCCTCGGCAACCAGAGCCTTCTCATTGATGAGTTGCTCGGCAGCCTGACTGGCAAAATAGGGCAGCAGCATGCTGGCCTGCGGTCCGCCTTTAGGAAACTGCTGCCGGATCATGGCCCTAGCCTCACGCTGCACCTCGGGCACGGTCACGGTTTGGTCGCCAATGGTGGCCAGAACGCCAGCCGGAGGCGCGCCAATGCCGAGGCTGGAGCCGATCCCGCCCGGAATGAGCGTGATCGCCATCGACGCACAGATAATGACGAGCAGTGCGCCCAGAATGATCTTCAGTGTTGGCCCTGCATTTTGAAGCTGTCGAATCATAGTCGGATAACTCCGTCAGATTACTCCACGCTGGAAGCGCGAATTTATGATTATAAACTAGTGTTGTCTCCCATAAATTAGCGGCCCAGATAGAAATGCTTTGAAGGGGCGCGGCTTCACAGGCTGCGGAACAACTCGGGTTTTGACTTTGTTTTGAAGGGGCGCGGCTTCAGCCGCGCCGCAACCCGACCCAGTAGAGATGGGGCTTTAGCCCCTGAGGTAAACGGCGCAGAAATGCGGTATTGAATCGAATTAATAAAAGTGCTATGAACGTGGGGGCGACTCCGGCAGAATGGGTCGCCGGCTTTCTATTTTTTCATCAAGGACACTTTCATGAGGATATTGACGCTCTTGATCCCGTTCTTTTCACTTGCGGTCGCAGCCGCCCAGCCAAGTTTCCAGCCGGCTCCTGCCCTGACGCTCCCTCTGCGCGAAGGGTGGGCCCTGCAGTCATCCGCGAAAGTAACGGCAACGGGCGAAGCGATCTCCAGCGTGTCGTTCCAGACCAAGTCCCAGGCCGCATCCCGGACCAGCGACTGGATACAGGCGGATGTTCCGACGACGGTAGTGGCAGCGCAAGTAAAGAGCGGGCTGCTGCCCGACCCTTTTTACGCCATGAATCTGCGGCAGTACCCAGGGGTCAGCTATCCCGTTGGCTTCAATTTTTCGAATATTCCGATGCCGCCGGACAGTCCCTACGCGGTTTCGTGGTGGTACCGCAAAGAGTTCACGCTGCCCCATGAGTACGCGGGAAAAACCGTGTGGCTAAACTTCCGCGGCATCAACTACCGCGCCAACATTTTTCTCAACGGAAAGCAGATCGCCAACTCGAACGAAGTCGCCGGCGCATGGCGGACCTACGAGTTCAACATCACTTCCGCCGTCAAGCCCGGAACGAATGTGATCGCAGTGCAGGTCTGGGCGCCGACCGAGAACAGCCTGGCAATCACTTTCGTGGACTGGAATCCCGCGCCGCCCGACAAGAACATGGGCTTGTGGCGTGAGGTGTATTTGACGACCAGTGGACCGGTCGCGCTGCGGCATCCGGCAGTGCTCTCGAAAGTGGATTCGCCCGCGAACAACGCGGCCCACTTGACGGTAACGGCGCTGGTGAAAAATGCCAGCGATCGCCCGGTAAAAGGGACGCTGAAAGGCAGGATCGAAAACATCGAATTCGCGCAACCGGTGGAACTGGCGGCGGGAGAGTCGAAAGACGTGGTCTTCTCGCCCGATCGGTATCCGCAGCTCAACCTGAGCAATCCTCGGCTGTGGTGGCCGGCGCAGATGGGGACGCCGAACCTCTACGATCTGCAGCTTTCGTTTGAGGTGAGCGGCGAGCTTTCCGATTTGTCCCGTACGAAGTTCGGCATTCGCCAGATCACATCCGAAGTCGCCGAGCATGCGCCGGATCGCTTGAAACGCCTGTTCAAGGTCAATGGCAAGAACATCCTGATTCGCGGCGGCGGCTGGACCCCCGACATGATGCTGCGCGCAACCTCGGAGCGGCTCGCCGATGAGTTCCGTTACGTGCGCGATATGGGACTGAATACGGTCCGGCTGGAAGGCAAACTCGAGACCGAGGATTTTTTTGAGATGGCCGACCAGCAAGGCATCCTGGTAATGGCCGGATGGTGCTGCTGCGATTTCTGGGAACACTGGGGAAGCTGGAAAGATGAGGACTTCGACATCGCGAAATCCTCTTTGCGCGACCAGATTTACCGGCTGAGGGGCCATCCGAGCCTGGTGATGTGGCTGAATGGCAGTGACAATCCTCCCCCACCGGACGTGGAAGAGATGTATCTGAAGATTGAAGCTGACCTGCTCTGGCCGAATCCGGTGGTGTCTTCCGCAACGGCGAAGCCGACCACGGTGACGGGCGGAAGCGGCGTGAAGATGAGCGGGCCTTACGAATACGTGGCGCCTTCGTACTGGTCAACGGATCCGCATCTTCATACGGACGAAAAGTCCTGCAACGCGGGCGGCTGTGGCGGCGCCTACGGCTTCAACACCGAAACCAGCATGGGGCCCGCGGTTCCGCCGATCGAGAGCGTCGAGCGCATGGTTCCCAAAGATCATCTCTGGCCGGTGGATGAGTATTGGAATTTCCACGCGGGCGGCGGAGCCTTCAAGACCATGCAGGTGTTTACCGATGCGCTGAATGCGCGCTACGGAAAGGCTGGCAGCGCGGAAGACTTCACCTACAAATCTCAGCTCATGACCTACGAGGGCGTGCGCGCCATGTTCGAGGCCTACAGTCGCAACAAGTACACTTCGACGGGCGTCATCCAGTGGATGCTGAATAACGGGTGGCCTTCGATGATCTGGCATCTCTACGACTACTATTTGCGGCCGGGCGGCGGATATTTCGGCGCGAAGAAAGCCATGCAGACGCTCGACCCCGTCTATGGATACGACGACCATTCCGTCTGGCTGGTCAGCAGCCAATATGTGGACGCCAAGGGCCTGAAGCTGGCGGCGCGCGTGTTCAATGTGGATGGAACGCAGAAGTTTTCCAAAGAAACCTCGCTCGATGCGGCCGCCGATAGCACAGCAAAAGTCTTTGAACTTCCGCAGATCGAGGGACTGTCGCCGGCATATTTTCTGGATCTTCGCATCACCGACGGCAGCGGCAAGCTGGTCGGGGCAAACTTCTACTGGCTCTCGACGAAACCGGAAACCATCGACTGGGCAAAGTCGAACTGGTATACGACTCCAACCGCGTCGTATGCGGACTACACTGCGCTCGCGCAGTTGCCCAAGGTGAAGCTGAATGTGTCAAAACACACGGAGAAACAGGAGAATGATTCCGTAACGCGTGTCACCGTCGAAAATCCTGGCAAGACGTTGGCGTTCTTCGTGCGCCTGAAGCTCGACAAGGGCAAGGGTGGCGAGGAAATACTGCCGGTTGTCTGGCAGGACAACTACATTTCTCTACTGCCCGGTGAAAAGCGGGAGATCACCGCAACCTATCGCACCAGCAGCATAGGAGCGGCGACGCCAGAGATCGAAGTGAGCGGTTGGAACGTGGAGTAACTTTCCAAGTCGATTGTCATCCTGAGCGAAGCGAAGGACCTGCTGTCTTATGCACTGACAAGAAACCAGATCCTTCGCTTCGCTCAGGATGACAAAACCTTCTTATTCTTCCGCCGGAATATCGAAGTTCACCAAGTCCTCGCGGAAGCCGCGGGTTTTCCAGGCGCCGTAGCCAATCCCGCAAACCATCCAGATAGAACCCGCGATCAGCGCCAGATTGGACAGGTGAATCCAAATGAACAGGCAAATCACAAAGCCCAGAATCGGCGGCACGAGTTGCCCTAAGGTTCGGTCGTTGCCCCGGATGTAGTAGTGAGTCAAGGCGGCCAGATTGACGCCCATAAATGCGATCAGCGCCCCAAAGTTAAGCAGCTGAGCGCCATTGTCATAGGTAATGAGAAAAGCCCCCAGCAGTGCGACCGCGCCCACGAACATCACGTTGTTGGCGGGGATGCGAGTCTTCGGATGGATGGCGCCAAAGAATTTTTTAGGAATCGCGTTGCTGCGTCCCATCCCGTACAGCAGCCGCGCCGCGCCCAGTTGCGACCCCATGCCGGAGCCAACGGTGGCGATCAGCAAGGTCACACTGATGATCCTGGTCATGAGTACACCGCCTGCAATCCCGGCGACGTGGCTGAATACGTTCTCATCTCCAAATTCCGTAAAGACGCCGAAGTCTTTGCCGAAATGAATGTAACTCAACAATTGTGCGCCATAAACTTCCGCGGCAGCTAGAAATCCTGTGACCACGCAAACCAGTACCGTCGCTAGAAAAATGTTCCGCTTGGGGTTTTCCACTTCTTCCGACAAAGTCGAAATACCATCGAAACCAATGTAGGTAAGCACGGCCACAGATGTGCCGTGAAACACGCGGTTCACGGTAAAGGTTTCGGGATTGTAAAACGGATGGAGAAAATACGCTTCCGGATATTGCGGCAGATGAAAGATGTAGCGAATCGTGTACCAGAAGAACGCCAGGATGACCGCGCCCATGATGGCGCACAGGGTCTTGTTGATGCGGGCGGAAGTCTGAACTCCGCGAAGGTTGAGCACGGTGAACAACCCCGCGAAGAACACCGGCCAAAGCAGGCCCGGATAGGGAATCTGAAGGCGAGTCCCGGTCAGCAGATCGGCCATCGCCTTGGCGCACCAGATGGTGCAGATCAGCGGATTGAGAATGTAGTCCATCGTCATGCTCCATCCGGTGACGTAGCCGAGCGAGGGGTGCAGTTCGCGGCCCACGTAGGTATAGGCCGATCCCGCGCTCGGATACACACGTGCCATGCGGCCGTAACTCATGGCCGTGAACACCATGGCGACCATGGCGATCAGGATGGAGGTGACTACGTGGCCCTGGCCCTCGTTGCTGAAAACTCCGTACGCGGGCATGGGCGCCGTCGGCTGAATCACGATGATGCCGTACATGATCAGGTCCCAAAGCGTGAGAGAACGCTTCAGGCGCGGGGCGTTAGCGGGCGGGTTGGCGGTAGAACTCATTCGTGCTCTCAAAACAAAACCCCATTATCCTGCGGAGATAACGAGGTTTGGGGAAGGCATGCTCGTGCGTCGCGGGTTCGCACATAGAGCTAACCAGCCGCAGTTCCACAAAATTCCTCTCGAATTCTATACGGAAGAGATATTCTGTCAATGAAAAAACACTTGCATTAAAACGATTCTTGCCGAGTTTTGGTGAAACTCAGGAAATCGGCAGAATTCGATGGAGCGCGAGTCACGGTCATGAACCTCAGAATGCGTTTTCTACTCCCGTTTCTTTTTGCCTGCTTAAGCTTTGCCTGCCTGAGCTGCCCCGTGTTGGCGCAGAGCCTCGCAGAGAATGTCCAAAAAACGACTGTTGAGGGAAAGACTGCACAGGAGCGGCTGGGCTATCCGGCCTCTGCCCGCCTGCTGGTGATTCACGCCGACGACCTCGGCATGAACCATTCCGTCAACCGCGCCACTTTTGAGGCTCTCGATAAGGGATGGATTACTTCGGCCAGCATCCTGGTTCCCTGCCCGTGGTTTCCCGAGGTGGTGAAGTGGGCCAGGGAGCACCCCGGCGCCGATGTCGGAATTCACCAGGCCCTCAACAGCGAATGGACGAGTTTTCGCTGGGGACCGGTGAGCCCAAAGGACAAGGTACCTACCCTACTGGACTCGGACGGGTATCTTCCACTCGACACACCTGCCGTTGCGCAAAACGCCAAACTCTCCGAGGTTGAGACCGAACTGCGGGCGCAAATCGATCGCGCCCAGTCTGCGGGCATTCACCTGACGCATTTGGACACTCACATGGGCGCACTGTTCGATTCGACCGATTTTTACAAGGTCTATCGGAAAATGGGCTACACCTACGGTCTGCCCATCTTGGAGGCGAGGGCGGGCACTCATGCACCCGAGGGAGCATCGCCGCCTGCGGAAGAAGTCCTCGTTGAGAAGGTCATCGAAATCGATCCGGGAATCGACGCCAAGGACTGGACCTCGTGGTACCGAAAGCAACTTGAACCTCTCGCTCCGGGCGTGTACCAGGTCATTGTGCATCTTGCATACGACGACGAAGAGATGCGGGGCGCGACGTACGGTCATCCCGATTGGGGCGCCGCCTGGCGGCAACACGATCTGGACATGGTCAAGAGTCCGGAGTTCCGCCAGTTTCTGAAAGAGCAGGGATTCGTGCTGGTGGGATGGAGGGAGTTAGCAAAGGCATTGCCGAAGAATTATGGCAAGTGAGCGGGGAGATCGCTGAAGGGCACGGAGTCTTGGATTCCGTGTCCTTCCACGATGGCGTAGATCTTGTCCGCAGCCACGTCTTTGAAGCTTTCCGTCTTTCCGGTTGGCCAGCGCACTTCAACCGAGTCGATTTTTGTCGCCGATCCCAAGCCGAAATGAAGCCGCAGATCGTTCTGCGAAAGATAACTGCCACCGCCACGCACTTCGTCGAACTGCGTCACTCCTCCGGCTTGAATAGTGACGCGCGCACCGATCGCGGCGCGGTTGCTTTTTGTTCCGGCCAGATGAAAGAGCACACGGTGGTTCGGGATTTTATTGGTGTTGAGCAGTAGCGACGGCGGCTCACCGACGTTGAGTACAACGATGTCGATGTTGCCGTTGTTGGCGATGTCACCGAAAGCGGCGCCCCGCCGGGATTTCAGCGGCATATCCGCCAGGCCCGCGGACTTCGAAACTTCTTCGAACGTTCCGTTGCGCAAGTTACGATGCAACAGCATCGGCTCGGCGTAGGCGGCGCTTCCCTTCACCGTGTCCATTTGCGGATAGACGTGTCCGCAGGCCACGAACAGATCGAGCCAGCCGTCATTGTCCATATCGAAAAACGTCGCGCCCCAGCCGAGGAACGGCAAGCTGGGCTGGCCGAGATGCGATTGCATAGCGACATCTTCGAATCCTCGCGGCCCCTGGTTGCGATAAAGCGTGTTGGGCTGGTCGGCAAATTCGGTCACGAACATCGAGAGGCGTCCGCTGTGATCGTAGTCGCCCCAGGTCACGCCCATGGAGCCGAGCGCCTGCCCTTCACTGTTCAGCGCGATGCCGCCGACCATGGCTTCGTCAGTGAACGTGCCGTTGTGATTGTTGCGATAGAGATGATTGGGAGTGGCGTCATCGGCGACGAACAGATCGGGCCAGCCGTCGTTGTCATAGTCGCCCCAGGTCACGCCCAGTCCGTAGTATTTTTCGGGATCGTCAACGCCAGCCTTTCTCGAGACTTCTTCAAACGTGCCGTCGCCGCGGTTGTGGTAGAGCAGATCGGTTTCCCCCTCCATGCCCCACGGTCCGCATTGCACCGGCGCCCCTTTGAACTGGCAGAACTTGGTCGAGCCGAAAGCGGGCAAGTCATTCATGTCCACGTGCACATATCGTGAGACGAACAAATCGACGTTTCCATCGCGGTCGTAGTCTGCCCAGGCCGCGCCCGTGGAGAAGCCGCCTCCACGCACTCCAGCCTTGTCGGTCACATCTTCGAAAGTGCAATTGCCCTTGTTGCGATAAAGCGCGTTGCCGCCATAGCCGGTCACGAAGAGATCGAGGTTGCCGTCGTTGTCGAAGTCGGCGACGGCGACGCCCATGCCCCAACCTTTGCGCGTGAGTCCGGCTTTCTCGGTGATGTCGGTGAACTTGAGGCCGGCATCCTGATGCCAGAGTGTGACGAGAAGATCGCCGCCCTGCTTATAGCGATCGACACTCGAACCATTCACCATCACGATGTCGAGTTTGCCATCGTTATCGCAGTCGAACAGACCCACGCCGCCGCTCATCGATTCGATAACGTAGTATTTTTCGCGCGAGGAGATGTGGGAAGCGGTCAGTCCAGCCTGGGCTGCAATGTCGCGAAAGATTGGAACGGGGGCGGTGAGTTTGGGCGCCGTCGATTTCTTTTCAATACGCGCGGGAGGAATTTTCGCAGGCGGGCCCATCGGCCCTTGTGTCTCGGTCTGCGCTGACAGCAGGCCGGTGAAGGCGATTAACAAAATGGTGGTCTGGCCGGCCCGCATGCAGAGTGATTGTAGCGCCGGCCGGGACGCCATACACCGCCAAACTTTGTCATCCTGAGCGAAGCGAAGGACCTGCTGTCTCTTGCACTGAAAAGAAAGCAGGTCCTTCGCTTCGCTCAGGATGACAGTTATCACCGATGAAAAGTTAATTACTTGGGGTACTGAAAGGAATATCCGCTCGCCTCATTCCCCGACATGAACCTGGTGTTGTATTCGAGCAAGTAGTTCAGGTGCTCGGCATCGGAGGGGAAAGATTGGCCGGGATACGGATAGCTGCGCATGTCGCGGAATGGCAGCGGGTCAACCGTATCGCCGCGGTAGGCGTAGAAGTCCATGTCTTTTTCGTATCCGTTGGCAATGAAGAAATAGTCGCGCACCCAGCCGCGCGGCAAGGCGGGCAACTTCGCCGGATCGAAATCGAGCGCCACTTCATCGCCCGATCCAAAGACGACAAACTTATCGTCGAGCGAGTCGAGCAGCGGCCGCACATCGCCGTAGCGCGTGTACGGGCCGGCGGGCCGCGTGTACGGGCCGGTGGCGCTGGCCTTTTCGTAAATATATTTGACATTGCCCGGCGGCTGGTCTTCGATCTTCAGCGGGAATCCGTGGAAATTCAGTTCGGCGCGAGCAAGTGGAACCGGCGTCAGGCGGGCGCTCTGATCCTGGCTTTGATCCTGGCTCGTCCGGCTGATCAGGATGTTGTCCCAGTAGATTTGCAGATTCGTGGTGATGCGAATGCGCCGCGTACCCGGCGGAAGTTTGCCGGTGAGGTCGACCGTCATGGTGCGCGCGCCGCCCGCGGGGAATCCCATGTCATCGACGACGCGGACCCATTTTCCTTTTCCGCCGTTCCCCGCAACTTGCGCTTCGACATAAGGCGCAAACGGACGCAGGTGCGCTTGATCGGCAGCGTACATGCTGGTCGCGGAGAAATATTCGATTTCGCCATGCATCAGCAGCCACAGCGGACCGCCGCGGTACGGCTCGCCGAGATCAAGTTCCAGGCTGTGGGGCTCGGTGAACCCCATGAATGAAAGCACTTTGAAATCGCCGAAATAGCGATGCGCGAGCAAATCGGGAAGCAGGTTGTGGCCGTGCTCATCCCAAGCACCGGCGGGCGGGCGCGCATCGCGGCTGAACACAACCTTGAACGGCGGGTAAGGCGGATTGCTGGCGAAATATTCGTTGGGATCGACGTCGACATCGGCGGGATGATCGACGGCGAGCAATTGCACCTGATCGAGGTAAACCGACTCTTCGAGCGGCTCCATGAAGCGGAAGCTAAGCTTGCCATCTTTTGCGCGAAGCGAGGCACGGTCGAGCTTGATGGATTCGGTAGGACGCGCGATGTTACGCACGGTCTTAGAACTGGTTTCATAAATCGGTTTTGGGTAGGGCACGGCTTCAGCCGTGCCGTTCAGCGCCTGGAAGAATACGGGCTTTAGCCCCTGAGGTACAACGCTGCCTTCGCCCGCCGCGACCCAGTGTCCAACGACGCCCGCGCCGAGCATATCGCCGACGAGTTGGTAGTGCGTGCCGTCCCAGGCGAAGAGCGTGGGGCAGGAACTGCCGCGGCGGTCCATTTCAAGAAAGGTCTGCGGCTTGTTGGCGGCGACTTCGATTTCATCCTGCAGAACGCCGGTCGGCCACGTCATGCGGACGACGTCGGCTTCTTTGGCTTGTCCGAGACCGATAGTCAGGTAGGGCGAGTTCTGTCCGAGGTAGCCGGACGATCCGTACACTTCGAACTTCTGCCGCAGGCCGCCCGAGAAGACTTCAACTTTTGTGCCGATGGCGCTCTTGTTATCGTTCAGGCCCTTGAGCGCGAGGCGCAGCGAGTTGTTCTTGTTTCCGCCTTCGTTGTGGAGCAGCACGGCGGGGCCGTGGTTTTGCGTGATCAGCAGATCTACGGCGCCGTCGTTGTCGTAGTCGCCGGCTATGATGGCGCGCGGCTCTTTGAGTTGAATTTTGTCGAGTCCGGTTTCGGCGGTAACGTCTTTGAAGCCGTCGGGACCAAGATTGCGAAAGAGGCGGACTTCGCCCTTGCCGTCTTTCGTCTCGCCGACGGCGACGAGATCGACCCAGCCGTCGTTGTCGTAGTCGATGGCGGCCACACCGTAGGCCCTGACCCAATCCGTGTCCGGCAGTTTCACTTGGTCGAAGTTTTTGCCGTGATCGTTGCGCCATAAACTGACGCCAGGTGAACCGTCGAGAGTAAACGCCAAATCCATCCAGCCATCGTGATCGAAATCAAGAACGGCAATACCCGTCGTGGACCCGAGAGATGGAATCGGGGAATGTTGTAAGAATTGTCCTTCGCGAGGGTTTTCAAAAAGCATCGGAGAGTGCGCGATACTGCCTACGATACTGCCGCTAATCTCTCGCCCGGTTATTACCACGTCGACGGCACGATCATTATTGAAATCAGTGCCGATTGCGGCCGTGCTCAGACCCCAGCCCTTAAGGCCAGTGGCCTCCGTGACGTCGGTAAACGTGCCATTCCCATTGTTGCGCCACATCGTGTTGTGCCCTCGGTAGGCGGCGGCAATTGGCGCTGTTGAGAACTGGCCGGAAACACTGCTAGGTCGCGTAACGTAAAGGTCCAGGTCGCCGTCGTGATCGTAGTCAATAAATGTCAAGCCGGTGATGACGTTAGGCTCGTACGCGTTATGAATCCCTGCCGCCTCGGCGACATCTCTAAATGTGCCGTTCTTCTCGTTGTGCAGCAGCATAATCCCGGTATTCAGACTCACTGCCAGATCGGCAAATCCATCATTGTCGTAGTCGCCTGCGGTACAGCTTGTCGCATGTACATTGGGATCGAGTCCGGCTTGCTTTGTTACGTCCTCAAACCTGCCGCTGCCCAGATTGTGGTATAGCGCGATCCCGCCCTGCGCACCATTATCGGCGATGAAAACGTCGATCTTGCCATCGTTGTCATAATCGAGAAAACATGCACCGGCGCCGGGCTCGAAAAATGGCTTAGTCAAATAGATTGCGGGTTTAGGTCGCGAAACAATCCCCGATTCCGCCGTCACGTCTACAAACTTAACCGCAATTGCCGCCGCCACTTTCTCCACCGCCGCCGGCGACTCTTCCGCGCGCGAATACTTTCCCTGCTCGCCGTATGCCAGGCTGATCGGCGAGCCCAGCTTGTTTTGCGTGATGTACTGGAACTTCTTCATTGCTTCGTGGGCGGGGTCGGCTTGCCCGGATTGCTGGTAGGCCCGCGCCAGGCCAAACTGGGCGGAGGCGTGGTGCGGGTCAATCTTTAGCGCGCGCTCGAAGGCAGCGACCGCTTCCGAAAACTGCTTGAGCTGCGCGTGGGTCGATCCGAGGAAGTACCAGGAGTCGGCGTCGTTCGGATCGATTTCAGTGACGTGACGGAAGTCAGCGACAGCCGCTTCGGGATTGGAGGAATTCTTGTAGTAGAGGCCGAGACTGTAAAACGAGTGGGCGTCGTTCGGATCGTCTTTGGCCGCCTTTTCAAGCAGCATCCTCGCTTCTTCGCCGCGCTGCAGGTTGAGCAGCGCCACTCCCCGATTGACGGCGACCACCTCTAACGCCGGATCATTGGCAGCCGCGTCTTCGAACGCCTTCAAAGCTTTTTCAAAAAGTTGCTGGTTCATGTAAGCGACGCCGATGTTGTTGAGGCGGGCCGCCTCCTGGGGATTCGTGGCGGCGCCGGTCGCGGCGAGTAGCGCGAGAAGAAAGGTGGGGATAAGACCGATGATGAGTGTCTTGGTCATCGTGGGTTCGGAAATGATTCTATCTGAGTGGCGGGTGCGTGTCCGGTCGCTCAGGCTCCGCATAATGACAACAACCGCTCGGATGCCCCTTTTCATGAATTGTCATCCTGAGCGCAGCGAAGGACCTGCTGTCCGCGGCAAAAAGCAGGTCCTTCGCTGCGCTCAGGATGACAAATCTTGGATTAGGAGCGCTCGAACGCAGACCTACTTCTTTCCATACGGCCGCGCGGCGATCTGGCCTTTTGCTTCCTGGACCGTGACGGTCTGACCGGTCGCAATGTTTGAGAGCTTGTCCACCTGCCCGCTGGGCCAGTCGACTTCGACGATGTCGGCTTTGGTTTTCGATCCCATGCCGAAGGTCAGCACTAGTTCGCTTTGCGAAAGATAGCTGGAGCCGGTCTTCATGGTGAGCCACTGCTTGTCGCCCCCGGCGCCCACTCGAACGATGGCGCCGATGCCGTCGCGGTTCGATTTTGCCCCGACGAGTTTTATGCGCAGGCTTTGGTTTGTGCCGCCCTGGTTCAGGTAGAGATGCGGCGGGCCACCGTTGGTCATGAGCAGGACGTCGAGAGCTCCGTCATTATTGATGTCGGCGTAGGCGGCGCCGCGCGCGACTTTCGGAGCGCCAAAAGCGCTGCCGAGTTTGTTTGTGACTTCCTCAAACTTGCCGTTCGCGAGATTGCGGAACAGGTGCGGCGGCTCGGCGTAGCTGACGCGCTTTTGCACGCTCTCGATCTGGTCTTCGATGTGACCGTCGGCGATGAGGATGTCCTGCCAGCCGTCGTTATCGTAGTCGAAGAAAAAGCAGCCGAAGCCGAGCGTCAGGAGCGTCGCGCGGCCGACTTCCGAGCGCGCGGCTTCATCCACGAACAGGCCGTTGCCTTCGTTGTGGTAGAGCGAGAGCATCTGGTTGGAGAAATTTGTAATGATCAGACTGGCGCTGCCGGAGCGGTCGTAATCGGCGGCGTCAACGCCCATGCCGGCGCGGGCAACGCCATCTTCGCTGAAGGCGATGCCGGCGGAAACGGCGCGCTCCTCGAAGGCGCCGTTCTTTTTATTCAGGTAGAGCTTGTTGGGTTGAGTGTCGTTGGCGATCAGGATGTCGGGCCAGCCGTCGTTGTTGTAGTCGAGAATGGCGACACCGAGACCCTTTGAGGTTGGATCGTAAAGGCCGGCTTTCTGGGTGGCATCTTCGAACTTGCCGTTGCCGAGGTTATGCCAGAGGCGGCCCGACGTTCCCTTATACGATTCGGGCGTGCAGTAGGACTTGTGCGAGCCATCGAGCGTGCAGTAGAGGTCGGTTTGCTCGGACCACTGCACATAGTTGGCGACGACGAGATCGAGTTTGCCGTCGCGATCGTAATCGACCCAGGCGGCGCCGGTGGAGAACTCGTTCGGGCCCCAGAGTCCCGCGGACTTGGTCGCGTCGGTGAAAGTGCCGTTGCCGTTGTTGTGGAAGAGATGGCTCTGGCCGACGGCGGTAATGAAAATGTCGTCGAAGCCGTCGTTGTCATAGTCGCCGACGGTCGCGCCGAGTCCGAAGAGCGAAATGCCGAGGCCAGACTTGCGAGTCACGTCGGTGAAGGTACCGTCATGATTGTTGTGGTAGAGCTTCAAGGTGGTCGCGCCGCTCTTGGCGTGGCCGGGCCAGTCCTGTCCGTTGACGAGCAGGATGTCGGGAAAGCCGTCGTTGTCGTAATCGATGAACGCGCAGCCGGGGCCCATGGTTTCCGGGAGCCATTTTTTTCCGAAGGCTCCGTTGTTGTGGGTGAAGCGGATGCCGGCTTGGGCGGTGATGTCGCGGAAGGTGATGTGCTGAGCAGCGCCGAAAAGACTTGCCACCAACAGGAAACCCAACACCCGCCACGGAGACACGGAGACACGGAGAAAAACCGGAAAAGAAAAACCGAATTTCTCTCCGTGTCTCCGTGTCTCCGTAGTGGATTGTTTTTTGGAAGAGAGCATCACCTGGGGGCCCCGGTCGTGGTGGCGCGGGCCGCTGCCGGGCTTTGCCCGGCTGGACGGACGAGGGCGGCCGTCCCTACGTGGTTCGTGGTGATTGGCAGCGGGACTGACGTGTGCTCGTGGATGCTCTGCCGTTCATTGTTGTCTTCGGGATGGAGCTGGCGATAGGGACCGGTGATGGCTTGCGAAGCTTCGTCGGCTTTGAAGCGCAGGTAACGAGCCTGGTGCTCTTTGGAGATCTTTTCGTCACCTAGACCGTTGTAGCAGAGCATGAGGTTGTAGTGCGCCTGCAAATCCTCGGGATCGACGGCGAGGACCTGCTGCAGGACTTTCACTGCGTCGGAATACTTGCGCTCGAGAAAAAGAACGCGGCCAAGATTGTTCAACGCCACGCGGTCGCGAGGGTACTGAGCGAGTACGATTTGGAAATGCGCGGCGGCCTGATCGTAGTCTCCCGCGGTCTTCATCAGCGATCCATAGAAGAAATTTGTTCTCGCCAGCTTTGGGTTGAGCGCCAGCGCTTTCTCAAGAACGGTGCGGGCGCGGGCAACGTCGCCTTCCTGCAGGGCGGCGCGTCCGATGTTCACCCAGCCATCGGGATTCTGGGGATCGACCTCGGTGACCTTTTCGAACGCAGCCTGCGCCGCTTTCAGATCGCCTTGCAGCAGCAGACCGATGCCGTAATCGTTCCAGCGCTGCCAGTCTTCTTTCGCGAGCTGGGTTTTCGGCTGCGGGGCCGGCGCGTTCGCGGGCAAGACGTCGATGGCTACTTCGTTTTGCGCAACCGCAACGATCGGCACATCGGGAATTTTCTCCGACTTCGCGGAAACTCCGTGGAGCAATCCGGTAAACGCAAATTTTGTATCGTCATAGTCGGCTGTAACGGAGGCGGGCGTAACTGAGCCAGGCGCGACCCCGGGCTTCGATTGACTGTTGTCGCGCTCGCCGGCAAACGCGAACTGCGTGTTCCACCATGAGAACTTGCGATAGCAGAGCCGCGCAGTCAGGGTAATTTTGCTGCCCGTTTTCTCGGGAACCTTCATGCGGAAGTGCACCGTGTCGGCGGCGCCGGGCGGGATCAGCCGCACGTACACGACGGCGCGCGTGGCCCAGGCGTTGCGCTTGTTAATCGGATTGCCGTGCGCGTCCACCTGGAGCGAGCGATAGAAGTGCGCGCCCTTTTCGACCGGGCCTTTGCCGTTGTCCTCGACCATGCCGCTCCAGAAAATCGTCTGGCCTTTGTCGTCGACACCTTTGAGTTCGAGCCAGGTATCGTAGGCGTCCACGGTGCCGCCGGGAAAGAAATGTCCGATGCGCTTGGTGCGAACCACGACATCGACGCGGACGGTGTCGCCGCGGCGGACGGCGGGCTGCACGCGATTGAGAGGAGCAGTGACAGGCGCGGTGACGGGAGCAGCCTCAGCGGCGGCGCCGGGCGTGATTTTTGCTTCTGCTTCTTCTCCCACAGCAAAGGTGGTTGCGAGCTCGTGTTGCGTGACCGCCCCTGCTTTCAGTGGGGTGCTTGCCGGCGAGAGCGCAAAAATATCCACCGTAAGAGCTCCGCTGGTCAGGAAATCTTCGGTGGCCTTCAACTGCGCGGCATCTTCGTTGGCCGTGGGCAGCGCGGTATTGGCGGCGGGGAAACGGTGGGAGTGCACTTTGCCGGCAACGTTACCCATATCGTTGGAGGGTTCGAGCGGCATGTGGCAATCGGCGCACTGCTGCGGCTTCGCCGGGTAGTAGAACGAGCGCGCGCCCTCTCCGGAGACGCCGCTAGCCTGCCAGTTGTCGTACTCGTTGAAACCGCGAATCCAGCGGTAGTGATTGACCGGCGCGTCGAGGTGCACCTTGTGGCAGGAGGAGCAGAACTCCGCCGTCTGTTCCTTCATGAACGGCTTGAGGAACACGCGGCGGTGCGGCTCCGGATTCAGCTTGATCATGAAGTCGTGCAGGCCGCGAACCAGTGGATTCTTGCTGGCCGCGAGCTCGTGCAGCTTGGGATACTCGAGGTAGAAATCGCCCTGGCCCATCGTGCTTTTTACATCGGCGATGGAGTGGCACATCATGCAGCCGAGTCCGGCCTGGGCTTCGGGCGTGTGCACGATCTGTTTGATGGGCGTATCCATCTTGCCGGCGTAGAGCACGGCCGGGTCATGGCATCCGCCGCACCACTTTGAAGGCTTGGTGCCGATCGTGTCCTGCATGTACTCGACCGCCTTGCGATACCACTGATTGTTGAACGAGGAAAAATGGTGGGCCGAGCTGTTCCACTGGTTGTAGATATCCTCGTGACAGCGCTTGCAGGATTCCGATTCCATGAAGAACTTGCTGGGAATTTTTTCTCCGCCATACACCTGCGCAGAGCTGGGGAAAAATGGACCCGTCGGGCCATCGCCTTCGCCGTCCATGGTGAGTGGCGGCAGGGCGGGATTTTCAATGCGCCCATGCTGGTTCCAGCGAGCTTCGCGCAGATAACGAGCCACGGGCGCCAGCACCGCCAGCACAGCGAGCACGGCTGCAACGCGAAGGGCAGCATGACGAGGCAACCATCCGCGATCCGCTAGTCGGGCCGCGGCGATTAGGCCGGCGCCGAGAAAACTCAATCCGATATGGACGTAGACGAGCGGCCACTCCGTGCGCAGTGTTCCGGTGTAAATCAGCGCCAGTCCTGGGATTGCACCGAGGAACAGGAAAACGATTCCGACGCGGACCAGAGGCCCACCCTGACGCCATGATCGCACCAGCCAGAGCAGCAGCAAGACTGAAGCCGCGACGCCGCCAACGGCGTGCAGCAACACTACTCCGGCGTACAGGACATTCGCTTGTGGGAACGCGTACAGGTAAATCGCGGATACGACAAGGAAGCCGATCAGCGGCGGCAGCACTCGATTTACAGAATTTCCGGCGGAAGACATGACAGATTCCAGCAGGCGCACATCAGAGCCTGCACCCCAAGGTTGCAACAGGTTATCGCTTTGCGGGAAGCGGTGTCTCTAATAAAAACAGATTAGGAGACCAAATATTTCTTCGCATTGCTGACTTCCCCGCCGCTCTGCTACTTTGAATAGTTTCCCATTCTCTGTCTGCTGACTTTGTGGGGTGAGACGTAATGCCGGCCATCAAATTTCGTGGTGTGGACTTTATCGACTTCGACACGTTACTGAATGACGACGAACGTCTGGTGCGCGACACGGCGCGCAGGTTCATCGAAGACAATCTCGTACCGATCATTGAGGAATGCAACCGTGCCGGCCGATTCCCGCGCGAACTGGTGAAGCCCATGGCCGATCTGGGATTCTTTGGCGCCTCGCTGAACGGCTACGGCTGCGCCGGCATGTCGAACGTCGAATACGGACTGGTCACGCAGGAACTGGAACGCGGAGATTCCGGCGTGCGCTCGTTCGTCAGCGTGCAGTCGGCGCTGGTGATGTATCCGATTTATACCTTCGGCACCGACGAGCAGAAAAACACCTGGCTGCCCGCGATGCAGAAAGGCGAAAAGCTTGGCTGCTTCGGATTGACCGAACCGGACTTCGGATCGAATCCGGGCGGCATGAGAACGCGCGCGAAGAAAGTCGGCAAAGAGTATGTACTGAACGGCGAAAAGATGTGGATCACCTCCGGCACGATCGCCGACGTAGCGGTAATCTGGGCGAAGGTCGAAGATGAAGGCGACAAGGTACGCGGATTTTTGGTTGAGACCGACCGTCCTGGATTCAAGGCCGACGACATCCATGGGAAGTGGTCGCTGCGCGCTTCGGTGACGTCAGGCTTGTCGCTGCAGGATGTGCGCATCCCCGAGTCGAATCTGTTGCCGGGGTCGGATGGATTGAAGTCACCGCTGATGTGCCTGAACCAGGCGCGCTACGGAATCGCGTGGGGTGCGGTGGGCGCGGCGATGGCGTGTTACGACTGCGCGCTGCAGTATTCCCTGCTGCGCAAACAATGGCGCGATCAGCCCATCGCCTCGCATCAGCTCGTGCAGGAGAAGCTCGCCTGGATGATCAGCGAGATCACGAAGGCGCAGTTACTCGTGCTGCAAGTCGGCCGCTTGAAGGACGCCGGAAAAGTGCAGCACCAGCACATCTCGATGGCGAAGAGAAATAACGTCTGGATGGCGCTCGAGTGTGCCCGGCTATCGCGAGATATTCTGGGAGCAAACGGCGTGGCCGACGATTACCCCATCATGCGGCATCTTATGAACCTCGAAAGCGTCAAGACGTATGAGGGCACGCACGATATTCACACGCTGATTATTGGGGCGAGCGTGACCGGGATTGACGCGTTCTGAGGGTGGAGGCTGTTGGGGGGCGTGCCTTCCGCAGCGATAGGCGCAGTGAGATTTTCGCGGGGTATCGGAAGCGCGGTCCGACGCTTAACCGAGAAGTAATACAATGCCTCTTAGAAATGGCGTTGAGGGTTAAATGCTCACCAAGGTTAAGATCCGAAATTTTAAACGCTTCGGCGATGTGGAAGTGGATCTCGGCAATCCGGTCGTATTCATCGGCCCGAACAACTCCGGGAAAACATCAGCACTACAGGCCCTCGCCTTGTGGCAAGTCGGGCTCAGCAGGTGGAATGAGCGGAGGAAGGGGAAGGGTCTTCCTGAAAAGAGGCCTGGGGTCACGATAAACCGCCGTGATCTCGTCGCCGTTCCTGTCCCCAGCGCCAACCTTCTGTGGAGGAACCTCCACGTCAGGGACGTGAGAAAAACTGAGACCGGCCAGGACACGCAAAATGTCTTTTTTGACATCATCGTTGAAGGCGTCACAAACGACAAGCCATGGGAGTGTGGCCTGGAGTTCTACTACGCCAACGAGGAGTCGTTTTACTGTCGCCCACTTCGAGGGGTCAACGGCGGCTCCAGCACGCGGATGGTCGTACCTGAGGAGGCAGCCGGAGTGCTGGTTGCATTTCTTCCACCCATGTCCGGGTTGGCCGCAAACGAAACGCGTTTGGATCAGGGCGCCATTAACGTACGCGTGGGAGAAGGCCAGACCGCTGCCGTGCTCAGAAACCTCTGTTACAACGTCTACACGAGTAAGCCGGAACTATGGAAAAAGCTCGTCGAACACATCAAGACGTTGTTCGGTTCTACCCTCGATCCCCCGCGCTACATCCCCGAGAGGGGAGAGTTGGAGATGACCTATCAAGAAGATGTCCAGCTCGACCTCTCATCGTCGGGCAGGGGGCTGCAGCAAACATTGCTGCTGCTGGCTTATATGTTCGCAAACCCGAATTCGGTACTTCTGCTCGACGAACCTGATGCTCATCTGGAAATCCTTCGACAACGTCAGATCTACCAACTGTTGACAGACGTGGCTAGAACGAACGGCAACCAAGTCATTGCGGCGAGTCATAGCGAAGTGCTGCTTAACGAAGCAGCCGGGCGAGATCTCGTTATCGCGTTTGTCGGCAAGCCCCACGCAATAACCGACCGCGGCAGTCAAGTGATGAAGTCATTGGAGGATATCGGTTTCGAACAGTACTACCAAGCTGACCAGACCAAGTGGATATTGTATTTGGAAGGATCAACTGACCTCGCAGTCTTGAGGGCATTCGCCGAGAGACTGGACCACAAGAGCGCCAAAGACTGTCTCGCTCGCCCATTTGTTCACTACGTCGGGAACCAACCAATCGAAGTGCTCAAGCACTTCCACGGTCTCCGCGAAGCAGTGGGCCAACTGAAAGGGATAGCAATCTTCGATCAGTTGGAACGCCCTCTGCCCGACAACCTAGGTGCAACTGGTCTGAGTTGGCGTAAGCGGGAGATTGAGAACTACTTCTGCTCCCCAAGAACCTTGGAGGCGTATGCCGCACAGAGTGGCGCAAATGCTGCCGCTGGACCTCTCTTCAGTGAAGCAGAGGCACAGCGGCGGCTGGCCGCAATGCAAGAATCGATTGCCGAATTGGAAACGGCCCTCAAGACGCTGGGCAAGGGCTCCGCATGGGATGCGGGTACAAAAGTGAGCGATGATTTCTTGACACCGCTCTTCCAGAATTACTTCAAGAAACTGGGGATCCCAAATCTCATGGCCAAGCGTAACTTCTATGAGCTAGCCTTTTTGGTCCCTCTCGACGAAATTGACAAGGAGATCCACGAGAAGCTTGACGCAATCGTGAAAGTTGCTGAGGCAGCACAGCCGGACTGACGCTTACTCACCGGTATAACTCCCCCAGCAATTCATACGCCCTCCGCATGTGTGGAATCACTATGCTGCCGCCTACCACCAGCGCCACGTTGATGGCTTCTTCCTGCTCGGCGCGGGTCACACCGAGGCGATAGGACTGGATCACGTGGTAGGAAATGCAGTCGTCACAACGCAAACTGGCGGAGGCAACCAGCCCCATCAATTCTTTATATTTCGCGGGCAGAGCGCCTTCGAGGTAGGTGTTGTGATCCAGGTTATAGAAGCGTTTGACGAGGAAGTTGTCGGCTTTGTCGACGTTTTCATTCAAACGGTTGCGATTGTCGAGAAAATGCCGGGCGAGGGCACTTTTTTCAGCAACCTGCTTCTCGGAGAAGAGATAGGTAGGTTCTTTGCGGTCTTTGGTCGTTAGTTCAGTGGTCGTGAGTTCACTGGTCATGAGTGAAGACTAGCAGACGGTTTGCCGTAGAAGATGCGCGCTCTGGACTCGCGGCAAAAGCGAAATCGGAGGACGCTCGGCGGTCCATCTCGCTGCACACAGTACGCGGACAGGAGTGTCCGCGCCACACGAACTTGCCACACGAACCTGCACTTCCATCTCTGCTCCGAAGGGAATATATTTCAAGGCGCATTTATATTCAGGAGGCATTGATGCCAACCCAAATCCGTCCCGAACCGCACGCTAAGAATTTCGGGGAAAATATTGAAAGCGATCTGGCGCTGGAATTTTTGCGCGTGGTGGAGAACGCGGCCATCGAGTCGGCGCGCACCATGGGCCAAGGGGATCGACCGCTGAGTGACCAGGCGGCCACCGAGGCCATGCGCAAGACGATGGACACGGTCCCGATGCACGGCACGATTGTGATCGGCGAGGGCGAGCGCGACGACGCGCCGATGCTTTACATCGGCGAGCAGGTGGGCGGCCCGTATCCGGACGGCCGCGATGTTCCTCACGTCGACATCGCCGTCGATCCGCTGGAAGGTACAAACCTCTGCGCCACCGGCGCCCCGGGGGCGATCACGGTGCTGGCGGCTTCGGAAAAAGGCGGATTGCTGCATGCTCCCGACTGCTACATGGAAAAAATCGTGGTGGGGCCATCGTGCAAGAACGCGGTGGAACTGGACGCTCCGGTGGCCGTCAACCTGAAAAATATCGCGCGGCGGCTGCATCGCGGCGTGGAGGACCTGGTGGTGGTGGTGCTCGACCGTCCGCGGCACGAGAAGCTGATCGCCGATATTCGGAAGGCGGGCGCGCGCATCAAGCTGGTTGGCGACGGCGATCTGTCGGCGGGCATTGCGGCGGCGGTGATCGGAACCGGAGTGCACGTGGTCATGGGATCGGGCGGCGCCCCGGAAGGCGTGATTACAGCGGCCGCGATCCGCTGCCTCAACGGATACATGCAGGGACGGCTGGTGATCGACAAGCCGGAGTTGGAAGAGCGCATTGCGAAGATGGGGATTAAAGACAAGAACAAAATTTACGAGGCGGAAGACCTGGCTCCGGGAAAACAGATGATCTTCGCCGCGACCGGCGTGACCGAAGGCGCGCTGCTGAAAGGCGTCCGCTTCTTCGGCGAAGGGACGCGGACTTCTTCCGTGATTCTTACTTTGAAGACGGGACGGGTGCGATTTATTGAGAGCATCCATTTGGATAAAGGGCCGGATGTGAAGGTCAGGTTCTCGTAGCAGGCTGCGGTCGATGGCCAGCCCCTCAAGGGGCATCGATTTCGACGAACTTACGGCATCGCTAAAGCGATGCCCTGATACGAAACCACTGCTTTTCTCCTGCTACAATCGCTAGCTCCATGATTCAAGGGAACTTCCTGCCCGACAGAAACGTACTTCTCCTGTGCTGTTAAAGGCGGGCCAGCGGTCGGCCTGCGGTCGAGCGGCGGCGGACAGTCGGGTTTGAGGCATTTCTAGGCATTCAAGCGGATTTCGGGGAGTCTGGTTTTGGAAGAAGCCCAGGTTGTCGGATTGCTGGTCCGTCGCTGCGTTGGGGGCGATGCCGCGGCTTGGGAAGAAATTGTGCAGCGCTATCATCGGCGGATTTACAACGTCTGCTACCGGTTTGCAGGGGATTCCGACAATGCTCAGGACCTCACCCAGGAGGTCTTTATCAAGATGTATCGCACCCTGAACACATACGACGCGGGTAAGGGCGCGTTCATGACCTGGGTAACCACGATTACGCGCAACCTGCTGGTGGATCACTTCCGGAAGTCGAAAGGCGACCGGATCACGGATTCGCTGGATTCGGCGCCCTCCGAGCATGAAGATGCGCAGCCCCTGAGCGAGCAGATCGCCGACCGGGGACTGCCGCCGGACGCCCAGGTGCAAAGCCGGGAAACGCGGGAAATGGTGCATTTGGCGCTGCAGAAACTGTCTCCGGAGCTGCGGGAGGCGGTGATTTTGAGGGATTTGCAGGATATGGACTACCGGGAAATTGCCACGGCTCTGAGGGTTCCGGAGGGGACCGTCAAGTCAAGAATTAACCGGGGACGAGCGGAACTTGCACGCCTCCTACAACGTACATATAAACAGGTGATCTGATGCCAGAGGAAACAAAACACGGGGTCGAATGCACCGAGTTCGAAGCGCTGCTCAGCGACGCCCTGGAAGGGAAGTTGAGCGCGGCTCGCAAGGAGAGCTTCGAGGCTCATCGGCGCGTCTGCGCGGTTTGCGGTCCGCTGTTGACGGACGTGCAGGCGGGGCGGCAGTGGCTGCGGTCATTGGCATTGGAGCCGGTCGAGCCGCCCGTGAATCTGGTACACAACATTCTGGCAGCCACCAGTGGAGTCGTGAGCACGCGGACGCTGGCGGCAACGCGCGACGGCAGAACAACTCCGTTCGGCGAGCGCGCGCGGGAGTGGTGGGATTCCTTCTCCGCTTCCTGGTTCAGACCGGTGGCGGCCTTTGTGCGTCAGCCGCGGTTTGTGATGTCGTTCGGGATGATCTTCTTCTCGTTTTCGCTGGCGCTGAGCGCGGCGGGCGTGAAGCCGAAGGACGTGGCTAAGGTTGACCTGCGGCCGTCGGCGCTGCGGCACGCTTACAACGACGCGCAAATCAAGGTCGTGAAGTACTACGACAATATCCGCTTCGTGTACGAGATCGAATCGAAGGTGCGCGAGCTGAAGCGGGCCAACACTCCCGCCGAGCCCGGCCCCGAGCAACAGAAAGAAAATCGCAAGAACAATACCAGTGGGCAACCAGACCAGAGACAGGATCGTAACTACTCCCAGGAATACAACCAGCCGGTGTTAGCCGCGCTGCGGGCCGGGGCCCCCATCACGCCGGTTTTGCGTGATGGGGTGGGGGATGCTTCACCTGCCGTGACGGTGGCGTTGACCGCGACTACGAATCGGAGGTTTGTATGAACTGCGCCAATCATGCTGATGCGTCAGCAGTGGCCTATTGCCGCACTTGCGGAAAGGCACTGTGCGCGAACTGTACACGTCCCGTGCGGGGCGTGATCTACTGCGAGGACTGCCTGGGAGCGAAGATGGAAGGCATCCCGGCGGGAGCGGCTGGATTTGTTTCCGGCGGCTTCTCCCCGACAACGTTATCGCCGGCAGCGTCGGGGCAGGTTCCGCCACCGCCTCCTCCGGGCAGCGGCAGCGGACCCAACCCGACCGTGGCCGGAATTCTTGCCGGATTCTTTCCCTTCGGCGTGGGCGCTGTGTACACCGGCCAATATGCCAAGGGACTGGCGCACTTGGCGATCTTTGCGTTGCTGATAGCGGGCATCAACGCTGCCGACAGTCATGGCTCAGATGCGTTAGAGACAATCTCGATATTCGGACTGGTATTCTTCATCGTCTGCCAGATCATCGACGCTGTCCGCTCCGCGCGCGCCATTCAAGCCGGTCTGCCCGCTCCCGATCCTTACGGTCTGGCAGCAACGTTTGGGGGTGGGGGAAAGATCGAGACCAGCAAGATTCCGATGGGCGCGATCGTGCTCATCCTGCTTGGCGTGCTGTTCCTGCTGCACACGATGGGATTGGAACTCGGCCTGGACCGCTTCTGGCCGTTCATCCTGATCGCGGTGGGAGGATGGCTGTTCG
Organism: Acidobacteriaceae bacterium; assembly: GCA_003131315.1. Lineage (GTDB taxonomy): Bacteria > Acidobacteriota > Terriglobia > Terriglobales > Acidobacteriaceae > Acidiflorens. The sequence goes on along the minus strand of PKUV01000146.1, from coordinate 25,994 downwards.
CGCGCAACTGGGGGCTGGCAGGCCAGTGTGCCGGACGTTGCCAGTGCGCGCGCTGCCGTTCTCGCCGCCTGATGGGACCGGTGGTGCTGCTCACATTGGGATTCCTGTTTCTGTTCGAGAGCATGGGCAGAATCGGGTTTGGACGCACTTGGCCTATCCTGCTGCTGGTGATCGGCGGCGTGAAACTGTTCCAGAGTAGTGCATCGGCGGAGGGCCACAACCCGTTCCTGGGGTCATGCGCGACCCCCGCGGGAGGGCCGATTCCTCCGGTACCTCCGGTACCGCCTGCACCACCCGATCCGCCTGTTCCACCAGTTCCGCCGACCAGTGAGGTGAACCGTGGCTAGCCCAATAGTTCCACCGACTCCGCCCATACCGCCTACTCCGCGTGTGCCGCATCGTTCGATTGCCGGGCCCGTGGTGCTGATCCTGATGGGAATTCTGTTCCTGCTGGGAACGATGGGGATCATGGACATCCACCACCTCGGATCGCTGTTTGCCCGCTTCTGGCCTGCGCTGCTGATCCTGTGGGGCGTGCTGAAGCTGATCGAATACGAACAGGCCAAGCACTCCGGGCAACCCGTGCGCGGCATTGGGGTCGGTGGCGTTTTCCTGATGCTGTTCCTGATCGGGGCCGGACTGATTGCAACCCAGACGGCACGTTTGGACTGGAAGAGCATCGGGGAGCACATCCAGATTGGCGATGCTGAAGGACTGGACGAGATCTTTGGCGGGTCCACGTTCGACTATAGCGACGAACTGAGCCAGGAAATTCCGGCGGGCAGCACACTGCACGTGAATGACGACCACGGCACGATTACGGTCAATGTGGCGGACAGCAAGACGAAAATGAAAGTCTCAGTGCGCAAGAAGGTCCGCGCGGAAAAAGAACAGGACGCCGAACACTACAACAGCAGGACCAAGCCGCAGATCACCGTCGCCGACAAGGTCGTCACGCTGAACGCCAACACGCAAGGCGCGGGCGACAAGGGCGTGACCACCGACATGGATATTTATGTGCCAGTCAATACCGCACTGGTGATCACCTCGGGCAGAGGCGATGTGACCATCGCGGGCATGGCCAGCAATGTTGAGGTCAACCATCATCGCGGCGAAGTCAACATCAACGACCACACCGGAAACGTTTCGTTGAACCTGGACGGCAGTTCCACCCGGCTGGGACATGTGAAGGGCGACGTGACCATTCAGGGTAAGGCGAACGAAGTGGCGGTGGAAGATGTGGATGGCACGCTTCATCTAAATGGAGAGTTTCAGGAAAGCGTGCGGCTGATGCGAGTCAGCAAGACGGTGAGTTTCCACTCGTCGCGCACGGAAATGGAATTTTCGCGTCTGGATGGCAGGCTGGATCTGGATTCCGGCGACCTGCGCGCCGATTCGCTGACCGGACCGATGCGCCTGACGACCCGGTCGAAGGACGTCGCGCTGGAAGGTTTGTCGGGCGATCTGCGGTTGGAAGATGAAAACGGGACGGTCGAGGTCGGGCTGCACAAGCCGGGGAACATCCAGATCGATAATCGTAAGGGCGACGTGCAGGTTTCGATTCCACCGAATACGGCGATCAAGGTTGAGGCGCGCACGCGCGAAGGAGAGATCGAGAGCGACTTCGACGAGATCAAAGTTGACACTCGCGACCACCAATCGAGCGCCAGCGGTTCGATCGGAACGAACGGCCCGCGGCTGGTAATGAACTGCGAAAAGGGAACGATTGAGATCCGTAAAGGGACGGTTGCAGTGGTTCCTCCGGCTGCGCCGATTCCGCCAGCCACGCCGGCAAAACCGGGCAAGCCGACGAAAGCGCTGCCTGCTCCGAAGGCGGCGCCGGTGGAGAGCGAGAACTAGTGCCGCGACCGCGTGNNCCAAGCTTGCTGGTGGAGAGCCGGACGTCCCCGCCCGGCTGGACCGGGCGAAACGCCCGTCCCTTCACCGTATGACGCATCACGTGGCCGCATAAAAATCGCCGGCAGCGGTTTGCCACCGGCGACACAGTTCGGAACCATTACTCTGCACTCAGCCTAGGCAGCTTTGCGTGGTCCTTTCGGGTCACTCTTGCTTTGGTCGGAGCTCGCTTCGCGAGTAAATGAAAGATTTGGGGTGCCCGTCCCCGCCAAACTCTTCCGTTTTCTCCACCTGCTGAAGGAAGGGGCCAGTATGCCAATGGCGATTACCAGCACGGCAAACACAATCAAGAGCCATAAGGACCCGTGCCTGGCAGGCGCAGTGGGTGCTGTAGTGGCGACTGCAGCAGGCGTGCTGACAGGCTCCGAGGACGTGCCGGCAGTCGCAGCGGGTGTAGTAGTGGCTGCAACCGGTGTGCTGACAGGCTCCGAGGATGTGCTGGCGGTCACATCGGGTGTAGCGGTGGCTGCAGCACGTTTTGCTGACATTCTCCGAGGACGTGCACTAGGTGTGCTGGCAGTCTCCGAAGGCATGCTGACAGTCTCCGAAGGCGTGCTGACAGTCTCCGCAGGTGGAGTGGCGGCGGCAGCGGGTGTGACGACAGTCTCCGCAGGTGTGGTCACAGTCGCAGCGGGTGCTGCGGCGGCGGCAGCGGGTGTGATAGTAGTCTCCGCAACTGTGCTGGTAGTGGCAGCGGGCGCAGCAGCGGCAGCAGCAGGTGTGCTGGCAGTTTCCGAAGGCGTGCTGACAGTCGCAGTGGGTGCGGCGGCGGCCGCAGCGCAGTGTTCGGAGATCATGTTCAGTTCGGTGACGGCAAAGCTGTTATCGGCAGCGGCGGAACTCACCCCACTTGCTCTGTGCCCGATGAGGCTTACGTCATGGCCCAGATGTGGCTTGAAATCAACACTGCTGGTAGTGATCTTGAAAATGTGGCCAGTGTTGTCTTCCACAACGGTGTAGTTACCATCGGAGCCACCCAGGCAGCCCTTAATGTTGGTCTGGTCTGTATTGATGCTCGCCGCGGGAGTCTGTGCAAACCCCAGCGCGACCAGCAGGACCGGTACAACGATCGACAGAAATGCTCTCTTCATGGAATCCTCCGAAGATTCTCGCCTTGCGGCGGTCTGAAATTTCGCTTGGGATTTGATTCTGCTTCCGATTCTGATGTCGAACCCTCGCGGCTTTCGGGCTCCGGCCTGAGAACTTGGAGCATCCAGGTGAAACCAGACAATCTTATGCGGTAAGAATCTGACCGTCTGTGCCAAACCGCTCACATTTAAGTTTAAAGAGAGGGGATCGTCGGCAACTCAGAAACTATCCAGCGGCTTGCGGTTTTTCCTTTTGACAAGTGAACGAACGGGGAACTGGCGAAAAATCCCCATTTCACCGGTAACGCTCAGTGGCTTGCTTATCAGCCTGTGGTGCAAGTGCGATTCGTATCAGGGCACGCCTTCACAGGCTGCGGAAAAGCTCGCGCGCGCGCTTGATTTTGGGTGGCGCAACGCTTTCGCGCTGCGATAACGGGCTTGTTTCCAGCACTGGCTTTACAGGCTGCGGAAAAACTCTTCTTTTCCGGTGCGTGGAGCCGGCCTGGGAGATTTTTCCGTGATTGGGGCCTGTTCCGCCGCTCGATTTCTGTTTTTGTTTTCCCCCTGGTGACCGTTTTCGCGGCTTCCAGAGACACTTCGGCCCCGCCGGGCCTACGCTGCAACCGGAATCAGCCTCCTCATGAGCATCAGGTTATACGCCGTGATGGCCAGCCGGTAGAACCAGTCCACTCGCTTCAGTCCGCGCAGCTTCACCTGCCGCAGTCCCCGGTCCAGCTTGCACCAGCCGAAGACCCGCTCGATCAGTTTGCGCTTCCGCTGGCTGACCGGACGGCGTTCGTCATCCCGCTCCTGCCCGGTCAACGCGTTCCTGGCCATATTCGAGCCCTTGCTGTACTCACTGACATGCGGAGCCACCGCGCGCTCCCGCAGCCCCTGGATAAACTTTTCGTCCTGATACTGCGTGTCGGCTCCCAGCGTGATCTTCTTCTCCGGCCCGCGCTTGTCCTTCTCTTCGAGCACCCGGTCCAGCAACCGCAGCGCCACCTCGCGCTCGGCCACCGTGGCCGACGGGCTGGCCTCGGCCGCCACCACCAGACCGTGGCGGTTCTCCATCAGCGCGTGGCCCTGGTAGCTGGGTACGCTCTTGTCCGCCGTAGCCTTCTTGTACAGCCGCGCATCCGGGTCGGTCTTCGACTCCACCTTGTCGCGCAACAGCACCTCGCCCTGGTAGCCCGAACCCGCGCCCGGCTTGGGCGGATCGCTCTTCTCCGTGAAGCTCCGCGACGCCGCCCAAGCCTGGATCAGCGTCCCGTCCACGGTGAAGTGCTCGGCGCTCAGCAACTGCTTCTCCCGCGCCTCCACCAGCACCGCCGCCAGCATCTGCTGGCTCACCTGGCCGGCAATCAGCCGCTCCCGGTTCTTGGTGAACACCGTCGCGTCCCACACCTCGTCGTCCATCTCCAGACCCACGAACCAGCGATACAGCAGGTTGTATTCCAGCTGCTCCATCAACTGCCGCTCCGAACGGATCGAGTACAGCACCATCACCAGCAGCGCCCGCAGCAGCCGCTCCGGAGCCACCGACCGGCGGCCCATCCCCGCATATAACTTGTCCAGATCGGCATCGATCCGCTCCAGCGCCCGGTCCGTCATAGCCCGAATCGCCCGCAACCGATGATCCTGCGGCACCCGCCGCTCCAACGTCACATAACTGAACATCGCACTCTGCTTCTCGTCTTCTCCGCGCATGCTTCCTTCTTACCATCTCCCTGCTGTGAATTACGAGTCTTTCCCAAGGGACTTTTTCCGCAGCCTGTTCAACCCTCCGCCTCCGTCAAGGCATGGGCTTTTCAACATCTACGGGATCATCGAAGAGCCGGTTTCGTGCTCCCGATCGCGGTGAATGCCTGCCCGTCACCGCCCCTCAGGGCAAACCTCACTCTGCTAAACTTTCCAGTTTCGTTCTTTGTTCCGGCGATTCTGGAGAGGCGATCATGGCGATGCAGCTTGTGGGAGTGATTGGGGCGGGCACGATGGGCAATGGGATTGCCCACGTGTTTGCGCGGTGCGGGTTTAACGTTGTGCTGTGCGATGTGGAGCAGCGATTTCTGGATGGGGGGCTCGCTACGATTGGCAAGAACCTTGATCGCGAAGTGGCCAAGAACAAGATTACGGCGGGCGACAAGGTCTCCACGTTAGAGCGGATTACGGCGGTGGTCGATCGGGCGAAGCTGGGGGATTGCGATCTGGCGATTGAGGCGGCAACGGAGAGGTTTGAGATCAAGGCGGAGATTTTCCGCGACCTGGATCGCATGGTGAGGCCGGAGGTGATTCTGGCTTCGAATACGTCTTCAATTTCCATCACGAAGATTGGAGCGCTGACTGGGCGCGCCGACAAGGTCATTGGGATGCACTTCTTTAATCCGGTGCCGGTGATGAAACTGGTCGAAGTGATACGGGGCCTCGCGACTTCACAAGCTACGTTTGAGACGGTGCGAGAGCTGGCGGTGAAACTGGAGAAGACGCCGGTGGAGGTGAATGACGCTCCGGGATTTGTGTCGAACCGGGTGTTGATGCCGCTGCTGAATGAGGCGATGTACGCGGTGATGGAGGGCGTGGCTACGGCACAGGCGGTGGATGAAGTGTTCAAGCTGGGCATGGCGCATCCGATGGGGCCGCTGACGCTGGCGGACTTTATCGGGCTCGACGTGTGTCTGGACATCATGCGGGTGCTGCAGGATGGGCTGGGAGATCCGAAGTACCGGCCTTGTCCGCTGCTGATCAAGATGGTGGATGCGGGCTGGCTGGGACGCAAGAGCGGGCGCGGGTTTTACACGTACTCGTAAGGTAGGGATATGACGACAACCGGGGGCGGAATTCTTCCTAAAAGAAAATCTGGCGGCGACGGATTTTATTATTTGCTGGCGGCGATGTTGGGAGCGCTGGCGGGGTGGTTGGACATCAAAGTAGGCGATTTGCTGTTGACGGCGATGGCAGTGCTGGCCGCTTGCATGCTGCTTGGAATTCTGAGTCCGCGAAGGCCCTGGCGCTGGGTGCTGCTGGTCGGAGTGTTCGTGCCGGTGGTGGAGTGGCTGGCGTATTTCTTTCTTTCGCAGAAGCCGGATCGGGCGCAAATCTACGAATCCTTTCTGGCGTTCGTGCCGGGAATAGCGGGCGCGTTCGGGGGAGCGATGGGGCGGGGCGTGGTGGACAACTTGTTTGCGGGGAAGTGAGCGGGGCGGGTCAGCTGGCTGCGGAAAAGTTCGATCTTCGATGCCCAGCCCCTGAAGAGTGTTCGTGAGAACTGGGCAGTCCCTCCGGGACTTGAATCATTTCTTCTGCTTAGCCCAGCGCTGAAGCGCTGGGCTAAGCTGGTTCGCCCCTGCCGGGGCTGGGCCAGGGGAGGAGTTCCCACCAAAGGTACCGACTACTGAAAAACTGTTCCCGCTTCCACAGCCGGCAGGGGTAAGCTACGGCTATGGGAGTGTCGGTGTCGGTGCTGGCTAGCGGCAGTCGTGGGAACTGCGCGTTGGTGGCGACGAGTTCAACGCGCATTCTGGTGGATGCCGGTCTGTCGGGCCGCGAAACTTTCAAGCGGCTGCGGGCGCTTGGCGAGCGCGCCGAGGAAATCTCCGCGATCCTGATCACGCACGAGCACTCCGACCATGTTGCCGGCCTGCAGCGGCTGGCGACAAAACTGAACGTCCCTGTCTTCCTGACCGCGCCGACGCATCATGCCTGGAGCCGGGCGGTACGCGACGAAAAGGGCGCGATTCCGGAACTGCCGAAATCGGAACATTTCTCTGCCGGGCGCGGCTTTTGCGTGGGCGATATTGAGGTCATGCCCTTCACGATTCCGCACGACGCCGCCGATCCGGTGGGCTTCACGTTTCGCGCGGAAGGCGTCAAGATTGGTTTTGCCACCGACCTGGGATACATGCCGGCGAGCGTGCGCGACCATCTGCGGGGCTGCAGCGTGCTGGTGATGGAATCGAATCACGATGTGGAGATGCTGCGTTCGGGGCCGTATCCGTGGTCGGTGAAGCAGCGGGTGATGAGCCGGGTGGGGCATCTGTCGAATGACTCGCTCGCGGAATTCTTCTCCAGCGACTATGATGGAGGAGCCGAATACGTAATTTTGGCCCATCTGTCTGAACAGAATAATCATCCCGAGATCGCGCGAGCCGCGGCAGAACAGGCGCTCGGCGGCCGTCAGGGGCTGTGGCACAACCGTGTGCTGCTGGCGACCCAGACGGAAGTTCTGGAACCTATCCGGTTGTAGCCTCTTATGAGCGAGTGTGTGGAACCGATCGTAGGGAAAATCCTTGCGGGATGGCGCTACGATATTTCCGGTCTGGCTCCGGAAATGCGCGGGGACTACGAGCTGCATTTCGCCGGTTGCGAGCACTGCCGCAGCCGCCAGAAACTGCACCGCATCATCGATATTTCTCTGATTGTGCTGGCGTCGGCATCGGCCGCCGTGTTTCTGCTGGCGTTTGCCGTGATCCGATATTTTGGGCCGCGCCACGCTTTCTGGCTGGAGGTGGGCGCGCTGGCGGGCTTTGCGCTGTCGGCGCTGATCTGGCTGGTCGTGGCCGTGGCGACTCCCGCGCCCATGGCGGTGGTGGATGCGGCCAAGCTCGGGGCGCGACACGTGCATGACCGGCTGCCGGCGGAGATCCGCGATAGGCTGCCGGAAGAAATACGGGTGAAGATCACGGGGTCGTGAGGGCGAGCGCCCTGGTACGACTCCACTGCGGATCCAGTCCCGTGACCGCGTGATGAGNNGGAGGGACGGGCGTCTCGCCCGTCCAGCCCGAAGGGGCCGCGTAAGCCCTGTGAGATTAGCGTGGGCTTCAGCCTCCGAGCATAATCTCTTAAGGCGCCCGCTTGAGGATGAGATTTAGCCCCGCTCCGCCTTGCTTCCAGGTGCCAGTGATCTCTGAATTGTCTTTGTTCATGGTGCCGTCATAGGAACCAATGCCGTTGCTTTCGAAGTGTAGGATAGGTTCCTTATAGGTTATGGCGGTAATCAGGATACCCGAAGTATCCTGGTCAGGGTAGTCGATCGTGCCACTTAGACTTCCGTCCTGCGACGCGGTAATGTGCACCACGATCCGCTTCTTCGGCTGGGCGCCTGGATCGAGAGTTCCTTCCCAATTTCCGACGATCGGCGGTGTATCCGCTGCCATCGTGAGAGCGGGCACAATCCCCAATCCGAGCATCAGCGTTAATCCCAAGCAAAGCGCGAACCATGATGCTTGAGGTTTTTTCATTGCTCGATCTCCTTATCTTGGCGAGTGGCCCACATCTAAGGCGGCTAAAGTATAGCGCACGTCGCTCTTAAGTGTTGGCAGAGAAAAAAACGAGGGTGCCCCACGTCTCGCGGTTTTCGAGACGTGGGCCGCCGGACAGCCGCACCGCTCGCGTAGGGACGGCCGCCCCCGGCTGTCCAGGCCGAGCGAAGCTCGGCAGCCCCGGGTAAGCATGGCGCGCGTAGCTCTTAGTGTCGGCAGAGAAGAAACAGGGGCAGCCCCATTTTTCGCGCCTCTCGAAAAGCGAGCTTCAGATTTCACGCCACGCCACGCCAACCAGAGTAGCCGCCCCCAGGATGTTGGCGCGGTGACGGCGCATACCGTTCAACGGTGATGAAAAGAGTATCGACAACGAACTAAGCAATCGCAGCGAAAAGCCCCACTTCTCGAAAAGCGCGAGAAGTGGGGCCGGCAACAGATTGAGTACTGCCCTCCTACATGATCAGGGTACAAATTCGAAGACTTGCCCAAGACCATCCGAATGGGACCCGCCAGTACTACCTCCCGCTCGGGTAGTGCCGTAGAAGGTTCCCGACTGGTCCTGGATGAGAGGCCCGTAGGGGTTCGAGCCGTCCGCGTACCACTCATAATTCGTGAAGCCCCACAGCGCGTGTTCCTGACCGCTGGAGATTGCCGCTGGGGTTAGCCAAAAGATGCTTCCGAAGTGGTCCCAGCCACCCCACATGGTCGTCCCGTAAAAGTTACCATTTGAGATTTGCAGCAGGCCTCCTACTGGATTAGCACCATCGCTGCAAAGGATCAGTTGACAGAAGGTGTAGAGTACCGTTTCGCTACCACTGCTGCTTACCTTGAACGCGACTCCGAAACCATCGGGGTAGCCTCCTGTCGGATTCCCTCCGGAGTAGGTCGTTCCATACAGGTTGCCGCTTGAATCGCGGACCAAAGCCGCATAGTAGGGAGCCGCCCCGTCGGCGAGACCTCCGGTGAAGCTATGCAGCACCGTCTCTATCCCGCTCTGATTCACCTCATACACCGTTCCCCGCCCGGAAGCTCCGCCCCCGGTCGTAACTCCGTAGAGATTGCCTGGCGGGTGGCGCACATCTCCGGCGGGTAAATATAGCGCGACCCCTTGCTTTTAACTGTTGGCAGCAAAGAAAACGGGGTGCCCCACTTTTCGCGCCTTTCGAAAAGTGGGCCGCCGGAAGGCCAGCACCGAAGTGAACTCTAGTGTTTGCGCCCCCGCAGAGGGAGCGAATATCAAGTCCTGGTCAAAGTCGCGCCCAGGCCTCTTCCATCCATTGCGGGGCTACTTTTCTTTCGCAACATTCAGACGCGTTTCCGCACGCTGCAACGCGCCTTCGGCGCGCGTGAAGTCCACCTGAGGATCGCTGCTCTTCAGGCGCTGTTCAGCCCGGTCTTTGGCTTTTTGCGCGCGCTCCACATCAATTTCCTGCGGACGCTCCGCCGTCTCCGCCAGGATCGTCACCTTGTCCTGCAGCACTTCCGCAAACCCCCACGCCACCGACAGCGTATGCGTCGCGCCACTCGCCTTGTAAGTAATCACACCGACAGCAAGCTCGGTAATCAGCGGAGCGTGCCCGGGAAGAATCCCCAGATACCCGCTCAACCCCGGGATCTGCGCTTCCTCCGCCGCGTCCTTCACCAGGAGCCTCGAGGGAGTGACGATTTCGAGTTGGAAAGTGTCTGCCATGTTTTCGTTGTTACTCTTAATTCCTTAATCCGCACTCGACGCAAAGAGATTGAGCTTTCTGAGTTCGTCTTTATGCTCGCGGACAAACTCGATGTTTGCGGGATTGACATACGCTGGCGGCTTTTGTTTCGCATCTTCAGCAGCCACGGCACCGGCCGTGGTTAAGGCGACCAGGGGAGTAAATATAAAGTCGCGCGCTGTGGTGCCATTGCTCCTGAAAAAAGCTGCGAGATGCGGAGACTTTTCCGCCAGGCCGGCTTTCTGAATGTTGTAAGCATCGGTCTCTTCGAGCTTCTTCATCTCCGCAGCCATCACCGGATCGGCTTTCGCCGCCGCCTCGATCTTTTTCGCAACCTCGGCGAACTTCTTAGCCTTATCCACGGTCAAGAGGTAGTCGTGAATCGCCGCATCATCGGGGGTCGCTTCCTCTTTGGCTGCTTGCTTGGCTTGGGCCAGAGCGACGGATGACAAAAAGACTAACGTCATCGCCACGGTCGAAACTTTCATCCGCCAATTCATCCTTAGAGTCATTCCCATCTCCTTAAAAAGCGAATCAAAACCCAACTACGCCGACGCACTCTATGCCGCCGTGCTCTTCATCTTCTCCGCCGTCTCTATCACTTCCTCGATCGTTCCCTTCATGTAGAAAGCCTGCTCCGGGATGTCGTCATACTTTCCTTCCACGATGCCGCGGAAGCCTTTTACCGTGTCGGCGATCTTCACATAGCGTCCGGGAGTGCCCGTGAACTGCTCGGCCACAAAGAACGGCTGCGAGAGAAACTTCTGAATCTTGCGTGCGCGCGCGACCGTCACCTTCTGATCCTCGCTAAGTTCGTCGATGCCCAGAATGGCGATGATGTCCTGTAGGTCTTTGTAAGTCTGCAGCGTCTTCTTCACCATCTGCGCCACATCGTAATGATCCTGCCCAACAATTCGAGCATCAAGAATGCGCGAAGTAGAAGCCAGCGGATCTACCGCCGGATAAATTCCAATCTCCGTAAGCGCGCGCGAAAGCACAGTCGTGGCATCAAGGTGCGCAAACGTAGTAGCCGGCGCCGGATCCGTCAAATCATCCGCCGGCACATAAATCGCCTGCACCGAAGTCACCGACCCCTTCTTAGTAGAAGTAATCCTCTCCTGTAACTCCCCCATCTCAGTAGCTAAATTTGGTTGATACCCGACCGCTGATGGCATGCGGCCTAATAGGGCGGATACTTCGGAGCCGGCTTGGGTGAAACGGAAAATGTTGTCGATGAAGAGGAGCGTGTCGGAGCCTTCTTCATCGCGGAAATATTCGGCTACGGTCAGAGCGGTGAGGGCAACGCGGAGGCGCGCTCCGGGGGGCTCGGTCATCTGGCCGTAGATCAACGCGGCTTTTGACTCGTCGGGTTTGCCGGGCTTGATTACTCCCGACTCGCTCATCTCTAGCCAGAGATCGTTGCCTTCTCTTGTGCGCTCGCCTACTCCTGCGAAGACGGAAAATCCTCCGTGCTGCTTGGCTACGTTGTTGATCAGCTCCATGATGACGACGGTCTTGCCGACGCCGGCGCCGCCGAAGAGGCCAATCTTTCCGCCTTTCAAGAACGGCTGGATGAGGTCCACTACTTTCACGCCGGTCTCGAACATCTCGGCCGTGGTCGACTGTTCATCGAACGCGGGCGCGAGGCGGTGAATCGGCATTCTCTTGTCACAGGCAATCGGACCAAGATTGTCCACGGGTTCGCCGATGACGTTCATCACGCGGCCGAGCGTGCCGCGGCCGACGGGGGCGGAGATGGGTCCACCCTGATCGATGGCTTTCATGCCGCGCACCATGCCGTCGGTGGCCTCCATAGCGACGCAGCGCACGCGGCCTTCGCCAAGATGCTGCTGCACTTCCAGAATGACGTTGATGGGGGAAGGCACGGTAAAGCCGTCGCTGACGACGCGAAGAGCTTGATAAATGGGAGGCATCGCCGCTTCGGTGAACTGCACGTCGACGGCGGGACCTGCGATTTGGATTACGTTTCCGATATTTTCTGACATAGAAAGTTTCAAAGTTTCAAGGTTTCAAGGTTTCAAAGATCAACCACGATCAGTCTCTAGGGAGAACTGGGTCGTCCCTCCGGGACTTGACTCATTTGTTCAACTTTTCCCAGCGCTGAAGCGCTGGGCTAAGCTGGTTCGCCCCTCCGGGGCTGGATGCTTCTACTGCGCTGCCGCTCCGCTTACTATTTCGATAATTTCTTTTGTGATCTTTGCCTGGCGCGCGCGATTCATTACCAGCGTGAGCGAATCGATCATATCGCTGGCATTGATGGTTGCCGCATCCATCGCCGTCATGCGGGCAGCGTGCTCCGCGGCTACGGACTCGAGCAGCGCGTGAAAAATCTGGATGCCGATATACTTCGACAGAATACCCTCGAAAAGCTGGTCGGGCGGCTGCTCGTAGATATAATCCACCGGCGACGTCCCGAACCTGGCAGCGGCCTCATCGACGGCGCTGGTATCGACTGGACGCAGACCGACGTGTGCCGATTTCGCCGCTTCGATTCGCTTCTTGCGTTCCTCTTCCGAAGGCTCTTCCACCATGTGGACGTCGACTTCGCCGATCTCCTTGATGGGCAGCAGGCGCTCGGCGACGAGGCGTTGCGCGATGACCGACTTGAATTCGTTGAAGAGAATGTAGACGGCGTCAATCTCGCCGCGGGTGTAGCGGGCGATCACGCTCTCGCTAAGAGTGGCCGCGAAATTGTGTTCGACCTTGCCTAGAACTCCGACGTATTCGCCTACGATCTGCACGCGACCGGCGCGAGGTGGAGCGACTTCTGTACCCGGCTGGACGGGCGAGACGCCCGTCGCTCCACCGGCAGAGGCCTTCTCTGGGGCGAGCGGATAACGGCGGCGCATGAAGTCGCGGCCTTTGCGTCCGATGCATTCGACGTCGATATTCTCATCCGGCTTGGACTGGATGAATTTCGAAACCATTTTCAGGATATTGGTGTTGAAGGCCCCGGCTAGGCCCTTGTCTCCGGTGACTACGATCAGCAGGATGTTTTTTTCAGGGCGCTCGGCGAGCAAGGGATGACGCGGCAGTCCGGTGAGCGGATCGTAGATATCGGCTCGCGACACGAGCGACTTGAGAACGTTGGTGAGCATCTGCGAATAGGGACGCGCGGCCAGCGCGCTCTCTTGCGCGCGGCGCAACTTCGCCGCGGAGACGGTCTTCATGGCCTTGGTGATCTGCCGCGTGTTGACCACGCTGCGGATGCGGCGCCGGATGTCGAGAACGTTTGCCATTTCAGTCGTTGGTCGTTCGCTGTTCGTCCAGCCCCTAAAGGGGCGTCAGATTTCGGAGCTTACGGCATCGCTAAAGCGATGCCCTGAGACGAAGCCCTCGGGGGCTAAAGTCCGCATTCTTTGTGGCTCTGAGTGGCACGGCTGAAGCCGTGCCCTTCCCAAAACCCTATTTCGCTACCGTCTGCCTTGAGTCTACGAACTGCTGTTTTGCTTCTTTTATTACTCTGGACATTTCCGCTTTCAGATTGTCGTCCAGAATTTTCTTTTCCATGATGGTGTTTAGCAGGCCTGGACTTGTGGTTTCCACGTACTTGTACAGGTCTTTCTCGAAGTCGCGTACCTGGTCAACCGGCATGTCGTCGAGCGCTCCGCTGGTGCCGGCGAAGATGATCAGAATCTGTTTCGAGAAGGGGAGCGGCGAGAACTGTCCCTGCTTCAGGAGTTCCACCAGCCGTTTCCCTCGATTGAGTTGCTGTTGGGTGGCTTTGTCGAGATCGCTGCCGAACTGGGCAAAGGCGGCCAGTTCGCGATACTGGGCGAGTTCGAGCTTGAGGGTTCCGGCCACTTGCCGCATGGCTTTGATCTGGGCGCTGCCGCCGACGCGGCTTACGGATAGTCCTACGTTCACAGCGGGACGGACGCCCTGGTTGAAGAGGTCGGTTTCAAGATAAATCTGGCCATCGGTAATCGAAATCACGTTGGTCGGAATGTAGGCCGAAACGTCGCCGGCCTGGGTTTCGATGACGGGCAGCGCGGTGAGCGATCCTCCACCGTTCTGGTCGCTGAGCTTGGCGGCGCGCTCTAACAGACGCGAGTGGAGATAGAAAACGTCTCCGGGATAGGCTTCGCGACCGGGGGGACGGCGGAGCAAAAGCGAAATCTCGCGATAGGAGGCGGCGTGTTTGGAAAGATCGTCGTAGATACAGAGAGCGTGGCGTCCGGAATCGCGGAAAAACTCGCCCATGGCGCAGGCCGCGTAGGGCGAGATGTACTGCATGGGAGCGGGTTCGGAAGCGGAAGCCGCGACCACGATGGTGTACTCCATGGCGCCAGCATCTTCGAGAATCTTCACCACCTGGGCAATCGACGATCGCTTCTGACCGATGGCGTTATAGATGCAGATGAGGTTGTTACCCTTGCTGTTGATGATGGTGTCGAGGGCAACGGCGGTCTTGCCGGTCTGGCGATCGCCAATGATCAGCTCGCGCTGTCCGCGGCCGATGGGGATCATGGAGTCGATGGCCTTCAATCCGGTGGCCATGGGCTCGCGCACGGGCTGGCGGGCAATGACGCCGGGAGCAAGGCGCTCCAGGGGAATGAATTTATCGGTCGCGATCGGACCCTTGTCGTCAATCGGCACGCCTAGCGAGTTGACGACGCGGCCAATCAGGGCGTCGCCCACGGGCACGCTCACGATGCGGCCGGTGCGCTTGACTTCGTCGCCTTCCTTGATCTCGGTGTATTCGCCGAGGATGACCACGCCGACCTGATCTTCTTCGAGGTTCATGGCGATTCCGGCGACGCCGCGCGGGAAGCTGAGCAACTCGCCGGCCATAACCTTGTCGAGGCCGTAGACACGAGCGATGCCGTCACCGAGGGTGATGACGGTGCCAACTTCGTCGACCGCGATCTTCGATTCGTAGTTATCGATTTGGTCGCGGATTAGTTGGGTGATTTCGTCTGCTTTGATTTGTGCCATAAAGTCAGCTCTTAGCCTTTAGCTCTTAGCTCTTCTGTGATGCTGCGTTTTGTCGTCCGCGCTTTCGATGCCCAGCCCCTAAAGAGACTTCGGATTTCTGTGCTTGCGGCATCGCTAAAGCGACGCTCTGATACAAATCCCGCATTCTTTCGCAGGCTGCCAGCTCTTCGGCTTCAAGCTAAGAGCTAAAGGCTAAGAGCTAAAAGCCGCTTTCTAGCTTTCCACCAGTTGCTCCCTGATTCTTTCTAACTGGCCTTTTACCGAACCGTCGTAGATGGTGCTGCCTACTTGCACGACTGCGCCGCCCAGTAGCGAAGCATCTTGTTCGTAGCGCGCGCGAACTTTCTTGCCGGTCATTTTTGTGATCTCGGCTTCGAGCATCTGTTTCTCCGGATCGCTCAGTTGGCGCGCGCTGCTTACCTGCGCTTCCGCGAAGCCCTGGCGGTCGTTCAATTCCTGCTCCAGCTGTTTAAGGATTTCGCCAAACAGCGGTAGCCTTCTGTGATCGGTGAGTACGGCAATGAAATTCCGTACTTGTCTTGTGGCGCCCATGCGCGCGGTGATGGCATCGAGCACGGCGCGTTTCCGGTCGCCGGGAATGGACGGGTTTTCGAGGACACGGCGCAACTGATCGCTTTCCTTGAGCAGGGCCTCGATGCCATGCAATTCCTGCAGCGCGCGCGCGGGATCGAGTTGGTTGCTCGTCTTCATTACTACATCGGCGAAGGCGCGGGCGTAGGTGCCAACGACGGAAGCCATGGCTAGCGACCGTCCTTTCCGCCGTCGTCATCATCATGCGAAGAAACATGTGAAGAAGGCTGCGAAGCCAGCTTCGAGGCAAAGGTACGGACCAGTACCTGGTCGGTATTGGAATCGACGTTAATTTGTTGGCGGGCCAGGGCGATGGCCAAGCCGGCGGTATGAGCGCTCAATTCACGGCGGGCTTGATTGGCGGCGGTGGCGATTTCCTGCTCGGCAGCCAGCGCCACTTTACGAATATCTTCTTCGGCGGCTTTCTCGATGCGGCCTTCCTCGGCTTCGGCTTCCTTTTCCGCGGTGGCCTGCATCTGTCCGATTTCGACATCCAACTGGCGCAGACGATTCTCGATGTCCGCTAACCGGCGATTCGCATCCTGGCTGGCAGCGCGCGCTTCTTGCAAAGCCCGCTGGATGGATGCGTTGCGGTTGCTCAACATGCCGGGCACGTACTTGCGCCCGGCCCAGAACACAATGACGACAATGATGGCGAAGTTCAGAGAGAGCGCTACCAGATGTGCCTGGTGCACGCTCAGACCCGTTTTACGTGCCAGCCAACGAACTGGCGCGGCGTGCTTGAGACTTGCGTTCTCTTCCTCGTCTTCTCCGGTAGACTCGCGAGTCTGCTCGGGCGCGGCCTGCTTATCTTCTTTTGTGGGTTCTGCGGATGCGGGCGCTGACGACGTTTGGCCGGAAGGCTGTGCCGCGGAAGGTTCCTGCGCGTAGGCGAAGGCTTGCGCGGGAACGGCCGACAAGAATGCCAGCAGGGCTAGCGCCAGCAGTGAGCAGAGGATTGCTGGCGTGGTTCGGCCCCCAGCCCCTAAAGGGGCGGTTGACATTGGGCGGTTTGTGGCATCGCTGAAGCGATGCCCTGATACGAAGCCCTGTGTCGCTAGAGCTGATACGACACCCGAGCGGCCCTCAGGCGCTAAAGCGTGAGCAAATCTAAACGACTTAACGGCGCGACTGAAGTCGTGCCCTTCCCAAAACCCGATTGAACCAGCGTTTTTCCGCAGCCTGGCAAGCCGCGCCCTTTCCAAACAAAGCATTTTCATTGGCCACCGACCTGGCTGGGCGATGCCATGGGGCGCAACACGGTGCGCACGATATCGGTGGCGAGTCTGGCGGCGTCCGATTGCAGCTTCGACATGGCTTGCCGCTTATCCTCTTCCATGCCGACGCGGGCCTGCTTGACCTGCTCCTGAGCTCGGGAGCGGGCTTGCTGCACGGCCTGGGTGCGGGACTGGGTGGCCTGCTGGCGGCGAGCTTCCTGGTTCTTGAAGACTTTCTGGCGGGCTTCGCGGAGGCGCTGCTCGTAGTCGGCGGTGCGGGCTTCGGCGGCGGCGATATCGGCGCGCGCTTTTTCCATGGCACCCTGGGTGCGGCTGCGGCGCTCGGCGAGCACGGCGGTGAGCGGCCGATGGACGAGGAAGGTATAGAGGATGTAAAGCGTCGCCAGAAGGATGACCGTGGGCACGGCTCCGAGCAGTAATTCGCCTAGTTGTCGGAGTGTCTGGTCCATTTTCTGATGATCGAACTGACGATCGAATCCTTGTGATCCTGCTGGCTGATTCTGCTGGAAGAAGATCCGCCTCTAAAACCAATAAAAGTAACACTGTGGCGAGGAAAGTGTCAATGATTGGAGCGGGGTTTGGCGCGGAATTTTCCAAATTGAAACGATGTTCGAGCCGGAAGTTGATCCGGAAGTTGACCCTTGA
Source organism: Acidobacteriaceae bacterium (assembly GCA_003131315.1). Lineage (GTDB taxonomy): Bacteria > Acidobacteriota > Terriglobia > Terriglobales > Acidobacteriaceae > Acidiflorens. Next base: position 8,589 of record PKUV01000146.1, on the reverse strand, counting down.
CAATCGAACCGGAGGGTCTACGATGTAAGTATCACCTCCGATCCCAGTCCGGATCGAATGGGCCGATAGCCAAGGAAACGTCACCGCTTCTTGGCTGGCGGCCCATTTTAAATTCGGGGCTTCCTCTCAGACAAGAATCAGCCGTAGAGACGCGGGTGAGGAACCGACCGAAATTGGGCACACCTTCTCTGAATCCGCTCTAGCGGACGGGCGCGGGCTGAAGCAGGGCGGCGATGCGCTCGAGGATCCGGTGCATGCTCAGGTTGGAGTCGACGGCGGCGTCCACTTCGTGGTGGTGCGTGCCGGCGTGCATGACCAGGACCTTTGTTCCTTCGTGGGCCTTCTTCACCATGTAGGGCAGGTGATGGCGATCGTCCTTGGACAAGGTGGCGCCGAGGATGACGAGGTCAAAGGCATCGCGGCGCAGGGCTTCAAGAACGCCATGGCGGTTGAGGGCAGTGGTCACGTGATGCCCGGCTTTGTTCATTTCGGCGGCTTGGGCGGAGAGAGTGTGCTCATCGCTCTCGCCATAGAGAATCTTGATGGTTGATGGGTGAGCGGATTGGTGAGCGGGTTTCTGAGCGATCGCGGGCAAGGGCCCTCCTGGAACTCACTCGGAGCTTAGCAATTGGCAAGGATCCTTCCGAGGTCACGGAAGATCAGGGACTGCGGGGCGACTACTGAGCCTGTGCCTCGCCAAAACGAATCGCGGCGACGAGACGATCTTGTTCTCACTCGGAGACGCGACGCTGCAACTCGCCAGTCAGGCGTATCCTTCCCCAGTCCGAGATGAGTCCGGTCTTCGTGGTAATAGCGGACGTTGGCGAGGGACAGGGGATGGCAGGGCAGTAGTGGAAAAAAGTTTGCCTACGCCGCAGGCGATTTCCTTCCTCTTTGGTAACCAACTTGGGCGCTCCCCTGATTTCAAGTGTAATCAATGGGATACAGACATTGAGACGTCCGACTTTGGACTCCATGTTGCTTCTTCAAGCCGCGATGGACCGGCGACCGATGTGAAGTTGTGTCAATATGTAGGGAGCGGCGTCACGAGTTGTAATTCCCCTGCAACAAGACGTATTTAGGCTGGTTTGGCAGCCGGAAAACCCATGGCTAACAAGAAAGTGGTCATCATTGGAGGCGGGCCGACGGGGCTTGGCGCGGCCTATCGTTTACGCGAACTCGGTTACGACAACTGGGTGCTTTACGAAAAGTCCGATGACGTCGGCGGCCACTCTACCTCGCATGTGGACGCCCAGGGATTTGTCTGGGATGAGGGCGGACACGTTATTTTTTCGCATTATCCCTATTTCGACAAACTGATCGACGACATGCTGGGGAAGGAAGTGCACGAGCGGATACGCGAGAGCTGGGTGTACTTGAAAGATGTCTCGGTGCCTTATCCGTTTCAGAACAACCTGCGGTACTTGCCGAAGCCGCTGCAGGTAAGTTGCCTGATGGGCGCGGCCACGGCTGCTGCCAGCCGAAACGGTGAAGCGGCAAATTTCCGGGAGTGGACTCTGAGCACGTTCGGCGAGGGCATCGCCGAAGTTTTCATGTTCCCCTACAACTCCAAAGTCTGGACCACGCCGCTGGAGCGCATGTCGAAGGGATGGATCGCAGAGCGCGTGTCGGTGGTGGACTTCAAGCGCCTGCTCGAAAATGTCCTCTACGAAAAAGACGATGTGGCCTGGGGCCCGAACAATAAGTTCCGCTTCCCGCTGCACGGCGGCACGGGGGAAATCTACCGGCGCATGGCGCGACGGTTTCCGGACAAGGTGCGGACCGGGAAACAACTCGCCGAGGTCGACACGGCGCAGCGCAAAGTTTCATTCAGCGATGGCACCGGCGACAGTTACGACGTGCTGATCTCAACGGCGCCGCTCGATTTGCTGGCTGGCATGCTGAAGCCCGCCGACACGAGACTGCGCGAGGCCGCGGCGTTGCTCGAACACAACGATCTGCTGGTCATGGGGATCGGATTGAGAAAGAAGATCGACACCGGCAAATGCTGGGTGTATTTTGCGGACCCGGAAATGCCGTGCTATCGGGCCACGTTTTTCTCGCATTACTCGCCCTTTAACGTCCCCAACGGCGACACCGAGCAGTACAGTTCGCTGATGTGCGAGATGTCGGTTCCGCTGGGGCAAACGGTGGATGTCGAGCGTACGTATGAAGAGATGCTCGCCGGGCTGATGCGCTCGAAAATACTCGACGAGGCGGACCGTTCGCGCATCATTTCGCGCTACCACCGCCTGGTGAGGTATTCCTATCCGATTCCGACGATCGATCGCGATCGCGCGCTCGCCATTCTGCAGCCGGCGCTGATGCAGCAGGGGATTTACTCCCGCGGACGCTTCGGCGCGTGGCGCTACGAAATCGGGAACATGGATCATTCGGTCCTGATGGGCGTGGAAGCAGCCAATCACGTGGTGAATGGAGAAAAGGAACTGGTCTTTTACAGTTCCTAATGGAACCAAATATGGGAAACCAGCAGCCACAACCAGATCCCCGGGTAAGCATCATCATCCCGTCGTACAACACCGCTCATCTGATCGCCGCGTGTCTGGATTCGGTATTTGCCCAGACCTTCCAGGATTTCGAGGCCATCGTGGTCAACGATGGTTCGCCGGATACTACCGAACTGGAGAAGGTGCTGCAGCCCTACCTCGATCGCATCGTGTACATCAAGCAGGTCAACAAGCGCGCGGCGGGAGCGAGAAACACGGCGATCGCGAGAGCGCGTGGCGAGTTTCTGGCATTCCTCGATAGTGACGACACGTGGTTGCCCAACCATCTGGAATCGCAGATGAAGCAATTCGAGGCGGACCCGGCGCTCGGCCTGGTGTATGCGAACGCCGTCCTCATTGGAGACCCTACACGGCACATTGAATTCATGGCGAAGTGCCCTTCCGCCGGCGAAGCTGGTTTTGAGGCCCTGGTGGTGGAACGCTGCCAGATCCCGGTTTCGACCGTGGTGGCGCGCAAGGCAGCGATCGTGAAGGCGGGAGGGTTCGACGAAAGCCTGGCCCGCTGCGACGACTACGACATGTGGCTGCGCACCGCGTTTTATGGCGGCAAAGTCGGCTACAACCGGCAGGTACAGGCACGCCTGGCCGACGGACGGCCGGGGTCGCTCGGCGTGTCGCGTGCCAGGATGGCGGAAGGGTACTGGTTGATCCTCGAGAAAGCCGACCAGAAACTGCCTTTGACCTCGGCGCAGCGGAAACTAGTACGGGACCGAGCCGCTGCGATTCGTGCGGGGTACTTGCTCGAAGAGGGAAAGAACCATCTCTCCGCGGGAGATTTTCCCAAGGCTCGTGAACGCTTCTCCGAAGCGAACCACTACTTCCGCAAAGCGAAATTGAGTCTCGTGCTATTCGGGCTGAAGGTGGCGCCGAATGCGACGAGCCGGCTCTTTACATTCTGGACGCAGCGGCATAACGGAGCGCCGGCTTGAGGCCATTAGTGATGTGCGCTCCGCCGTTGGCAACGGAGGGGTGCGAGTGATTTTTGTATCTGGTGGCGGGAGTGAAGCCTGGGTTCGGGCTAGGGCGTCCGCGGCGAAGGCTCCCAGTGCGGCGCTGACATTTTGCCGGCTTGATATCCGAAGTCGGGGGATACGGGGACGCGATTGTGCAATGCGATCCTCGTCCATCCGGAGGGAGAGGTTCGACTTATGATACAGAGGCTGATCCGAGGAACGCGGCGGGTGCTGGGCCTGCACCACCCAGGACGCAATCTGGAGGTGTGGCCGGATGACGTATTCATTGTTTCTTTTCCGAAGTCGGGCAATACCTGGACCCGGTTTCTGATCGCCAACCTGGTGTATCCAGAGACGCCGGCGGATTTTTCCAACATCAACCGGCTGACGCCTGATCCGGAGGCGTCCTCCAAGCGGGAACTGGCGCGAATGCCGCGGCCGCGGATCATCAAGAGCCACCAGTACTTCGATCCACGCTACAAGCGCGTGATCTACGTGGTGCGCGATCCGCGCGATGTGGCCATGTCGCAGTTCCACTTTTACCGCAAGCGCGGCCTCATCGAAGATAATTATCCCTCGGAGAAGTTCGTTGCCCGTTTTGTGGCCGGTGAAACCAGTTCGTACGGATCGTGGCAAGAGAACGTGGCTTCGTGGCTGGCGACTCGGCAAAACCGGCCAGGATTTCTGCTTTTGCGCTATGAAGACATGCTGGAAGATACAGCGCGGGAATTGGCCAAAGTGGCGTCGTTCCTGGATATCGCGCCGGATCCAGAACGGATCGCGAACGCGGTGCGGCGCAGCACGGCGGATAAAATGCGCCAGTTGGAGCAATCGCAGGCGCACTTGTGGTCCTCGACCAACGAGACGCGCCAGGACATTCCTTTCGTACGCTCGGCCAAGGCCGGAGGCTGGCGGGCGGAATGGTCGGAGAGTTGCGTGGCAGAGATTGAGTCGGCTTGGGGCGGACTCATGCAGAGCTTGGGTTATGAACTGGCGGCAGCCAGCCTGGCCCATGCCCGAACGCAGTGAAGGAAAGAAAGCGCGTTAACGCACGGTTGGTTCTTTCCTGTATCCAGAATAGAGGGGGATTGAATGCTTGCTCATTTGATTGCGGGAACAAAACGAATGTTTGGTTTGCACCGTCCGGGCCGCAGCCTTATCATTCTTCCCGACGATGTTTTTCTCGTTTCCTTTCCAAAATCGGGCAACACATGGACCCGCTTCCTGCTGGCCAACCTCATTTACCCGGAAACACCCGCAACTTTTGCCAATATTCACCAACTGATCCCCGATCCCAGCGCCACCACCAAGAAAGAGTTTCTACGCATCCCCCGGCCGCGAATCGTCAAAAGCCACGAATGCTTCGATCCGCGTTATCCTCGCGTCATTTATATTGTTCGCGACCCGCGGGACGTGGCTCTCTCCCAATATCACTACCACCGCAAGCTCATGAGGATCGGCGACGACTATTCGATGGAAGAGTTCGTGACCCGCTTTCTTGCGGGGAAGACGTGTCCGCACGGGTCGTGGGGACAGAATGTGGCAACCTGGATGATCACGCGGAAAGAAGGAGACCCCGGGTTCCTCTTGCTGCGTTACGAAGACATGGTTTCCGACACCCCTCGCGAACTTGAAAGAATCGCGGCCTTCCTGAACATTGCCGCCAGCCCGGAGCGGATTGCGCAAACCGTCGAGCGCAGTTCTGCCGACCGCATGCGCAAGCTGGAGCAGGCGCAAAGCGACGACTGCTCCCTGACTAAAGACTCACGCAAAGATCTCTCCTTCGTCCGGTCGGCGAGTGCTGGAGGCTGGAGGACCGGACTGCCAGAAGCCGAAGTGGCGCGGCTCGAAGATGCATGGGGACACCTGATGGCCCATCTGGGATACGAACTCCTTTCTCCGGAAAAAGCGGCGAACTTCAATTCGCGATTCGCCGAAACCATCCTGCAGGGAGCCTCCCGATGATCTACACTGCCAAGCGGCTCGTGAAAAACGCGCTCGGGCTGGATATTGCGGGGCACACGCTGGCGGTCCGCCCCGACGATACGTTCATCATTTCTTATCCCAGATCGGGCAACACCTGGACGCGCTTCCTGATCGCGAACCTGTTGCATCCGCAAGAGCCTGTGACTTTCGCCAATATTGAGCGCCTGATACCGGATGCCGAGGCACAGTCGAGCCGCTACATGCGCGCTAACCCGAGCCCGCGAATGGTCAAGAGCCATTCGTATTTCGATCCGCGCTATCCGCGGGTGATTTATATCGTGCGCGATCCGCGGGATGTGGCCCTTTCTTACTACGATTTCTCGCGCAAGTACCGGCACATTGAGGACAGTTATCCGCTGGAGCGCTATATCGGGGATTTCGTGAGCGGGCGTTTAATTTCGGCGGGCTGGGGCACTTGGGGAGAAAACGTGGCCAGCTGGGCCTTCGCCCGCGGCGCGCGGCCGGGATTTCTGCTGCTGCGGTACGAGGACATGAAAGCGCGTCCGGAGCAGGAACTGGCGCGCATCGCCAAGTACCTGGGGATCGATGCATCCCCAGAGCTGCTGCAAACAACTCTTGATCGCAGTTCGTCCGACCGCATGCGGGAGATGGAAAAGACGCAGGGCAAAGACTGGGTTTCGACCAAGAACAAGCGCGATGACATCCCGTTTATCCGCACTGCATTGGCGGGGGCATGGAAGAGCCAACTGCGCCCGGAATCGGTAGCGGAGATCGAATCGGCGTGGGGGAACATCATGGCGCAGCTGGGGTATGAGCTGGTCACGCGCAAAGCGGAGACTGAATTGGCAGGTGGGGTGCTCCTTGGGGAGCGGCGTGGATGACGGAGCCTCACGGGATGGGCGTGGTTTTCACAATCTTCCATCTGCAACCGGCGCCCGCAAACATCGCCCCGTCCCCGTCTTCCGTGAATCCGGAACCGGTGGCGCCACTGGAGGCCGAGACGGCACGACGACGTTGATTCCCGGGACAACATCGTCCGACCAAGCGGACCGCCAACCACAGCCGGGAGCCCATCACTATGCGGAAGTTTGAAAAAACTCAGATCCTAAAAAACGTCGGGTCGAGCTGGTCGGCGCTGGCCATTAACATTCTGGTCGGATTCCTGCTCACGCCGATCATCGTGCACCGGCTGGGAGACGACGCGTACGGGATCTGGGTGATGATTTTCTCCGTCACCGGCTATTACGGGATATTCGATCTGGGCATTCGTTCCTCGATCGTGCGCTACGTCTCCAAATTCACCGCGACGCACGAAACTGAGGGGCTGGCGCGGCATATCAACACCAGCTTGTTCACCTATACCGTCATTGGGACGCTGGCGATGACCGTGACGATTGCGTTGACGTTGTCGCTCCATCAGCTCTTTCCTAAAATGCATCCCGGCATGCTGCCCCAGGCGCGCTGGTTGATGCTGATGGCCGGAGGCTCGGTAGCGTTGGGCTTTCCGCTGGGCGTGCTAGGCGGAATCCTCGACGGCATGCAGCGTTTCTATATCACCAACTGGACCGGCATACTGTCCACGCTGCTGCGGGCCACGCTCATTGTCTACGCACTGCACCACGGCTATGGGCTGCTGACGGTGGCGGGGATCACGGTCGGGATGCCGATTCTGACTTCCATCCTGCGCGGCGTCATCGTCTACCGCCTGCTGCCGCTGCCCCTCGGCCTGAAGTACGTGGATCGCGAATCCTTTAAGCAAATGGCGCACTACAGCGCCACCACGACCATTGTGATCATTGCCGCGCAATTGCGCTTCCGCACCAACGAAGTGATCGTGGGCAAGATGATCTCGTTGGCGGCCGTGACCTACTTCACCTTTGGCAGCCGGCTGGTGGATTACTCCCAGCAGTTGGTGGCCAGCCTGGGACAGATTTTTGTCCCCATGTCGAGCCAGTCGGAAGCGGTCGGCAACATGGATCGGCTGCGGAAGCTCTACGTGGCCGGCAATCGCGCCTGCGCCTTCATCATCTATCCCATGTGCGCCACCTTGTTGATCCTGGGTAAGTCGGTCATCGAAGTTTGGGTGGGACACAAGTATGTGGCAACCAGCTATCCCATCACGGTAATTCTGGCCATTCCCATGACGCTGTTCCTGATGCAGGGAGCCTCGGGACGCATCCTGCTGGGGATGGGGAAGCAGCGGGATTTTGCCTTCGTGGTGTTGATGGAGGGGATCGCAAACCTCATTCTCAGCATCGTGCTGGTACGGCCCTACGGCATCGCCGGCGATGCCCTGGGAACGGCGATTCCGATGCTGCTGACCACGCTTTGGTTTCTACCACGGCATATGCGGAAACAACTCGGGGTACCTGTAAAAACGCTCATGCGCGAAGCCTACATGCTGCCGCTGTTGCTCGCGGCCCCGCTGGCGGCAACGCTGCTTGTGCTCCAGCACTGGAGATTTGCTCATAATTTGCGGCAGCTCGCTTTCCAGAGCCTGGTCGGTGGCGCCGTGTACGGAGCCGGTCTGTTGTGGGCTTACAGGAGCAACCGGCTCTTCCATGTGGGGGACCTGAAACTGATCGGCGAGGGTGCGACCATGGAAGGGTTGGAGCTGCCGCCGATTGCGGCGGGCTATGCGTCGGAAGAAGAAGAAGTGTAGGCGGGGATGGGCTAAAGTCGATCTTTTCCCCGGGTGGAACAGTGTAAACTTCTGCACACTCGCCCAGGGGGGCAGGCGAGCCCTAGGAACGTTCCGCTAGCCTATTTTGTTTCAACAGGATAGAGCGGACATTCGAGCCGGCGATGGAGCCGCCCACGGAAGCGGAATTGCTGGCTTGATCCTGTAATATTGATGTCACAAGGAAGTTATAGAAGTAATCATGGCACCTGACGAGCGACGGCCCGCAGTCTCAGCGGACTAATGGAACGAAGAGCGGAGGATCCGTTCTTCGCCATTTCTGAGCCAGGCACACATTCAGAGTACACATTCGGGAGGAATACTGTCTTGAACGCAACGACGAGTCATCTTATCGCCCCACATGGAGGGGAACTTGTTCAGCTCCAAGTGCCGGCGGCGCGCGCCGCGGAATTAAAAGCGCACTCCAAGGATTGGCCTTCGTGGGACCTTACGCCACGCCAGCTTTGCGATCTGGAACTGC
>PKUV01000013.1 GCA_003131315.1 Acidobacteriaceae bacterium | reverse complement strand
GACATATCATGTGCTAACGACAGTCCCCGTCCGTGCTGTTGACGCCGAGCCGGCTTTTTTGTACTCTGCGCTTACACCGGAGAGGAGGTGGTCGGATCACAAGTTCTGAAAGTCACAGTAGTACCAGACCAGGTGAGGTGGCTGAGTCTTAGGGCGGTTGCTCTAAGGGGAGTTTTCGAGGAACCTTTGGTCGGGGGAATCGGGAACCATCTCTCGCAAACAATCCGTGAGTATGGGCTGATCCGCCGGGCACAGGCTGTGCCGGGCACCGGAGTGAGCGAGGGGCCACGAGAGTGACCACCTCAGTCAATCCCAAACAGTCCACCGGGCAGCCCGCAGGCTGAAAAGCTTGCGGGCTGTTCTTTTTTCAGGAGCCAGTTCTCAGTTCTCGGTTCCCAGTTCTCAGGAAAACTGGAACGCCGGTTCTTGCTAGGGCCGGTTCAACTTGCCGGAGTCCAACTTCGTTGCTTCGTTCGGCCTCCGCCTCCATCCCTGCGGACTGAGAACCGGGAACTGAGAACTCCCCTTCGAATCATTTTTCCGATTGATTCAATCAAGAAATTGAATTGGCAAGCAGCAGTGCATGTCTGGTTGAGTGTGGTGCTGGACTTGCACGTAAAACGGATTTGCTGGGTCTGGCGCACAAGTCTCTAGACGCCAGAGTGGCCGGAGAAGGCGGGGAGCCCTTGCGACGCCTCGCCGTAAGCCGCTGCCTTTGCCATTTCGATTCAAGGGGATACTGAATGTCACTGGATGACAAGCACTACCGGGCCCGTATTACCGAGCGCGCGGATTTCGCGCCTGATCTCTGGATGATTCGTGTCGATCCTAGGGCAGAATTTGCTTTTGCGCCGGGTCAGTACGCCACACTGGGTGTAGAAAAAGACACACGGCGGCTGGAGCGGCCGTATTCCATCGTCTCGTCGCCCTATGAGCGGGAGATTGAATTCTTCTTCGAACTCGTGCCGAACGGCGAGACAACGCCTCCGCTGTATGACCTTCAGCTGGGCGATGAAGTTCTGGTGCGCAAAGTTGCGAAGGGGCGCTTCACATTCGATACCGCACAACCGGAACGTACGAACCACTTGATGCTCAGCACCGTGACCGGAGTCGCGCCTTTTGTCAGCTATGTGCGAACGCTGTTCAAGGACTGGAAAGAAGGCAGGTTTGGGGGCGACCACAAATTATTTCTGCTGAACGGCGCCAGCCGGTCGTGGGAGTTCGGTTATCGCGAGGAGCTGGAAAACTTCTCGAAACAAGCGCCATGGTTTCGCTGCGTTTTCGCGGTGAGCCGTCCGTGGGAGGACGAGAGTTGGACGGGCGAGGTCGGACGCGTGGACGAACTGATTCGCAAGTACGCCGACCAATGGGGATGCACCGCGGCGAATAGCATTGCGTATCTGTGCGGGCATCCGGAGATGGTCGAGCACGGGAAGGGCATCCTGAAGCGGATCGGTTTCAAGAAAGAGAACTTAAAGGAAGAAGTGTATTGGGTGCCGGCGAAGGCGGCTGGCGAGTAGGGAAGTTCCCAGTTTCCTCATCCGGCGTGCAGCGCCTGAAGGCGCATTGCTCTCGCGCCGATTTCGGCATCGCTGAAGCGATGCCCTGATACGAACCGTCAATTGTCGTGTGTTTGCGAAAAGACGTGGCAAGCCGCGTTTCTGCGCCTGATTCTGGGTGCTGAGTACTGCTTCACCCCAACGCGCCTCGAAAAAAAATATCCGTGTACTGACGCACGATGGCTTCGCCGGTTAGCGGGCCGTCGGGCTTGTACCACTGATAGATCCAGTTGATCATGCCGGCCAGGGCAAAGGCGGCAGCGCGCGGCGTGACCGACGACGGGGAATTGCGCTTGCGCTGGACGTCGGCGATGAGGTTCTCCACGAAGACCAGGTAATCCTTCTTGCGTCCGTTGATCTTGCGGCGGAGCGCTGGCGGCAGGGGATGGTTCTCGTGCAGCATGACCGTAATCTCACGGTCTTCGGGACTGAGCACAACCTGGATGTGCAGCCGGATCAGCGTGCGCAGGCGCTCTTCGGCTCCGTCGATGCGACGCACCACATTGATGACCCGTTCCTCGGTGATGTCCATGGCGTGCGACATGATATCGAACAGGATTTCGTCCTTTGACTGGAAGTGGTGATAGAGGCCGCCCTTGGAGAGTTTGAGGGCGGCGGCGACATCGTTCATAGAAGTGGCATCGTATCCCTGCTGTTGAAAGAGGCGAGCGGCGGTGCGCAGGATTTCCTGGCGGGGTTCGATGGTAGCTTCGCGGAGCATCACCAGAGATGGTATCGCGGAATGGGGTCCGGACTCTACAAGCGAATCTCGCGGCTGGCTTGGGAGGTGGCACCCGAGGCTTAGGGCGTGCTCAGTTGCACTGAATGACCTGATCCGCAGGGCTTCAGAGCGGAAATTCGCGCGCTACCAACTCCATTGCCGCTGCGCGCGTTGCCACGCGGCCTTCGAGTTGCGCGTCTTCGATCATGGTCAGGATTTCTTTGAAGCGTGGTCCGGGCTCATATCCGGCTGCAATCAAGTCGAGCCCGGTCATCAGCGGCTCCGGTCGAATCGCTTCGGGAGGCAAAGAACACAACTGCTCGCGTGAGTACTCATACGAATCGAGTTGGGCATGGCTGGAAAGACAGTCCATGCGGTGCAACTCCAGATGCTCGTCAAAGGCAGGCAAGCGAAAAAACTTCTTCAGCGTGGATTGCTTCATACGCTGCACGTCGGCAAAGCGCATGTGATTGTCGACCAGCGCCAGAATCCGATCGGTCTCGTAGTTTGAGAAGCGCAGCCGACGGCAGATTTCGGCGGCCATCTTCACGCCAACTTCCACGTGGCCATCGAAGCGGATGCGGTCGGGAGAGACGCGGAATGTCGGCGGCTTGCCCACATCGTGGAGCAGCGCCCCCCACGCGAGCGTCTTCGAACAGCCTGCCTGCAGTTTCTCCAACAGAAGCAGCGTGTGCACGAACACGTCACCCTCGGGATGATACTGTGGCGGCTGCTCCACTCCCCTCATGGCGGCGATTTCCGGCAGAACTTCTGGCAAGAGGCCGCTCGTGTCGAGTAGTTCAAAGGCGCGGCGGGCGCGACCCTCCGTGAGCATCTTCGTCAGTTCTTCGCGCACCCGCTCGCACGAAACTTGGTGAATGTGAACCGCCAGCCGCTGTATCGCCGCCAGAGTCGCCGGATCGATCTTGTAATCGAAGCGCGCCGCAAAACGCACGGCGCGGAGCATACGCAGTTTGTCCTCGGCAAAGCGGCGTTCGGGCTCGCCGACGGCGCGCACGATTCCGGCCTTCAGATCGTCGCGCCCGCCGACAAAATCCAAAATCTCGTTTGTCGCCGGATCGAGCATCATGCCGTTGATCGTGAAATCCCGGCGCTGCACGTCTTCACGGGGATCTTTAGTAAAGCGAACCTCGTCGGGATGACGGCCATCGGAGTAGCCCACATCCGAGCGAAAAGTCGCGACCTCGATGATGGCGGCGTGACGGGCGAGGGCGCCCGTCGCTCCACCGGGGAGCGTGGTAGGGGAGCCGTCGTGTTGGAGCGGCACGAGCACCACCCCGAACTGCTCCCCGACGGCGAAAGTCTGCGGGAAGATTTGCATGACCTGCCGCGGAGTAGCGTCGGTCGAAACGTCGTAGTCGGCAGGCTCGCGGCCAAGCAGCAGGTCGCGGACACATCCGCCGGCGAAGTAGGCCCGGTGTCCGCGCTCGCGCAGCGTGAGAACGATTTCCGTCGCGAGTTGTTTAGCGTCAGACATCGGTAGTTAGAGCTGGTTTCATAAATTCCTTTCAACCCGGAAGGCACGTCCCTCAGGGGCTAAAGCCCGCATTCTTTCAGGCCCTGAACGGCACGGCTGAAGCCGTGCCCTACCCAAAACCGATTTATGAAACCAGCTCTAGTCGGCAGTCGCGTAAACTAGAAAGCTAAATAGCTAAGAGCCAACAGCTAAGAGCTAAGAGCTAATTATGCCTGACGCGCACATCCTTGGCATCGAGAGCTCCTGCGATGAGACAGGCGCCGCCGTGGTGCGCTCAGGGCAGCAGATTTTGTCGAACGTGGTTGCCTCGCAGATCGCCACGCACCAGCCTTATGGCGGAGTGGTTCCGGAACTCGCCTCTCGCGAGCACTTGCGCGCCATTGTTCCGGTGGTGCGCCAGGCATTGGCCGAGGCTGGACAGACTTATGAGTCCGTCGATGCCATCGCTGTCACGCAAGGTCCGGGACTGGCGGGCGCTCTGCTCGTTGGCATCAGCTACGCCAAAGCGCTCGCCTTCGCGCTGGAGAAGCCACTGATCGCCGTGAACCATCTTGAGGGACACATCCATGCCGTATTGCTCGAGCAGCGGCAAAGCGAAAATGCCGACCTTCATTTCCCGGTGCTCGCGCTGGTTGTCTCTGGCGGCCACACACATCTTTATCTCGCCCAGTTGCAGGAAAATCTCTGGACCTACCGGAACGTCGGCCACACTCGCGACGACGCCGCCGGAGAAGCGTTCGATAAAGTCGCGAAGCTGCTGGGACTGGGCTATCCCGGAGGACCTATCATCGACCGGCTCGCACCGCACGGCGATCCGCACGCGGTCAAATTCCAGATTTCGCAGATCAAGCACCCGGACCGGCGCAATCACAAGCAACCCTCAGCGGAAGAAGATGGGCCTCACTTCGATTTTTCTTACAGCGGAATCAAGACGGCGGTTTTGCGTTACGTCGAGACGCAGAACTTGAAACCCGCGATCGAGGTTCGCCGCCAGGCGCTCGCGGGCATCGAGAAGCCGATGCTCGAAGACTGCCTCAGGCTCTGCGACCGGCAAACCCTCAACCTGGTGGCATCTTTCCAGCGCTCCATGGTCAACGATCTCGTCGCAAAGACGCTGGCTGCGGCGCGCGAGTATGACGTTCGCACTCTCTTCGTAAGCGGCGGCGTTGCCGCCAACCAGGAATTGCGGACCACGTTTGAGCGCGAAGCGGGGATGCAGGGCCTTCCCGTTTTCTTTCCGTCCCGCGCGCTTTCCACCGACAATGCCGCCATGATCGCAGCCGCAGCCTTTCCGAAATTTCTGCGCCAGGAATTTGTCCCCATGGATTTTTCCGCCGATGCCGGAATGTCCCTGCGTTGAGTGGGCCGCCGCGGAATGTTCTCCTCCGCTGGTAGTGTCTCAGTCTGAATTTCGGATTCATGCCCAATTGCCGCTCGAACCCAACACCCACCACGGAGGCACGGAGCCACGGAGAAGAATTGGGGAATCTTGTAACCGGGTCATTTGGCGATTGAAAATCGAGATCAAGGGCGCGGGAGCGGTTTCAAATTACCAAATGACAAATTGCTCAATGACTAATTTTCTCCGTGTCTCCGTGGTGGACTCTCTGCCAATCTGCACCACTACCCCTCCCGCTTCTTGTATCGAATTGACACACTTCCCAGCTACAATGGTCGCGTGAAGCCGACGATCTATGTAGTGGAAGACGACCCCGATATTTCCCGCCTGGTTCGCCATCATCTGGAAGGGGCCAGCTTCAACGTGCGACTCTACTCGACCGGCAATCTGGTCATTGTCGACGCTGAACGCCAGCGTCCGGCGTTGTTTCTGCTGGACATCATGGTGCCCGGAAAAGACGGTCTGGAACTTTGCCGCCAGATCCGGCAGTCGGTGTCGCTGGCGTCGGTCCCGGTGATTTTCCTGACCGCCAAGAGCGGCGAAGCGGATCGGGTTCTGGGGTTGGAGTTGGGCGCCGACGACTACATCCCCAAGCCTTTCAGCCCGCGCGAACTGGTGGCTCGTGTCAAAGCGGTTCTGCGTCGTTTTGAGCGGCCGCTGCCGCCCCTCCCAACCAAGATTGACGAAATTCACATTGACCCCGGCGCGATGACGCTGACCGTTCGCGGGGAACAAGTGCCGACCACGGCCACCGAATTCCGGCTGCTCGACCACTTCATGCGACACGCCGGACGCGTTTTCACTCGCGACCAGTTGCTCGACTCGGTCTGGCGCGATACGGCGTACGTCACGCCGCGCTCGGTGGACGTTTATGTGCGACGCATCCGTGAAAAGATTGAGCCCGATCCGGAGAACCCGCGATACTTGAAGACGGTGCGGGGGGCCGGGTACCGCTTTGAGGTCGCGCGTTGAGAAGTCGCATCTTCGTTAAATTGATGTTTATGTTTCTGCTGGTGATTGGCGTAACCGCGATCACGTTGCAGTTGACCGTGCACAAGGTCTGGGAACGCACCCTGCGCGAGCAGATCAAGCTCAATCTCAAACAGAAAACCTTGATGTTTGCCCATCGCGTGGAGACGGACCGGCAGCACTCCCTGGCCGACATCACCTCCCAGGAGGGTCAGGCGGCGGGAGCCCGCGCCACCGTCATCGATCCAACCGGCAAGGTGCTGGCCGATTCGGAAGCCGATCCCAGCACGATGGAGAATCACGCGCGTCGCAGGGAGTTTGTTTCCGCCCTCGCCGGCGAAGTCGGCGTGGATGAACGCAAGAGTCAAACTCTTGCCGTTCCTTTCGTGTACGTGGCGGCGCCGGTTTCTGGAGGGGCGGTGCGTCTGGCGTATCCGTTGCCCGAGATCGAAATTACGGATCGTCCGCTGGGCGTGGCCCTGTTCTGGGGATCGCTCACCGCTTTTGTTTTCGCGGTGATGGTGGCGACGGTCGCTTCTCAATATGTTGGCCGGCGTCTACAGCGGATCGTGAACTTTGCCGAGCGCGTGGCCAACGGGGATCTGACCGCCAGAATCGCGTCCACTTCGAGTGACGAGATCG
This sequence comes from Acidobacteriaceae bacterium, assembly GCA_003131315.1. Lineage (GTDB taxonomy): Bacteria > Acidobacteriota > Terriglobia > Terriglobales > Acidobacteriaceae > Acidiflorens. The sequence continues at coordinate 46,780 of PKUV01000013.1, read as the reverse complement.
GGCAGGTGGCGTCCGCACTCGATAAGACGACGCGCCGTGTGGAAGAAAGTTTCGCTCGCGTTCAAACCAGCCAGCGGGAACTGGAAACTCTCCTCAACAGCATGCAGGACGCTGTGATTGCGGTCGATGTCGACGGGCGCGTGCAGTGGGCCAATCGCGGCATGGACCGTCTGCTGCTTCGTGCTCCCCGGCTGAATGCGCCGTTGATCGACAGCGTCCGCGACCCGGACTTTCTCGCCGCGATTCAAGAAGCGGCGCGCGATCAGGTCGTCACTTCCGCGCGCTCGAACACCATCGCTTCCGGCCGCACCTTCGACGTCACCGCGGCACCCATGCCCGGAGGCGGCGCCGTCGCCGTGCTCCGCGATCTCACGGAGACCGAGCGCATGGAAAAGACCCGCCGCGATTTCATCGCCAACGTTTCGCACGAGCTGCGCACTCCGCTGACTTCCATCCAGGGATACACCGAGACGCTGCTCGACAGTCCTCTCGAAGACAAGCACGTGCGCGATTTCCTGGAAATCATCCGCAAGAACGCGGCCCGCATGTCGCGCCTTACGGAGGACCTGCTCACTCTGGCGCGCGTGGAATCGGGCGAGCAGAGGTTCGACGCGCAGCCGGCCAGCGTCGAGGAACTGCTGCACGATGCTCTGGAAAGCTTCCGTGAAGTGGCGCGCTCGTATGGAGTCGAACTGGTGATTGAGAACTCAGTCCCCGCCAGCCATGTGAATGCGGATCGCGAAGCCATCCACCAGATTTTTTCCAACCTAATCGAGAATGCATTGAAGTACGCGGCGTCGGGAAAAAAAGTTATTCTCGGAGCCCGCGCGGCTGCGAGCGGCGTCGAATTCTACGTCAGGGACTTCGGACCCGGTATTTCCTCCGAGCATCTGCCCCGTCTTTTCGAGCGTTTCTACCGCGTCGATAAAGCTCGCTCGCGGGAATCCGGGGGCACTGGGCTCGGACTCGCCATCGCCAAGCATATAGTTCTGGCACACGAGGGAACGATTCGTGCCGAGAGCGAGCTCAACCACGGCTCGACTTTTTTGTTCACCCTGACCGCTTCCGAGCCCGATTCTGCGTAACGTGTTCACCCGGCGGCGACAAGAAATTCACCGGGTTGTAACCTGCCACGTGACGCCGGGACTTATGCTTTTTCTGGGATTGTGTGCCACCCTCTGGGTTGATACCGCTCGCGTCCACCAGAGCGGATCCGGCATCCAATAAAGCAGGGCGGTTTTGCTTATGAGCACAGCCAGCGTAAAAACACCTTCGCCTGAGCCCTCGCACTCTGGCTTGGTGCAGCGAACCGTGGAAGCCTGCGAACTGGCCCGCGAGGCCGCGGCCATTGCGGCCGAGGGAATTGCCACCGGATCCATGTCCCGCCTGAACGCCATCCGGCAGTGCGAAAAAGAACTCGATGCCATTGATGTGGAAGTAGACTCCGGTGTGACCTCGACCATCACCCACGTCCCGGAGGCCGAAACCCGGCAACTGCTGGCGTGCATGAAAGTCATGATCGGACTCGAGCGCATCGGGGACCTGCTCTTGAGCTTTGCCACCAGCGCGCAAGCTGTGGGAGGCCGCCTCGACTCGCAGGATGCTCGCGACTTGACCCAGATGGCCACGGTTCTGGAAAAAATGCTGGCCGATGTCGGCCAATCCTTTTCCCAGCGCGACGTCAAGAAAGCCATCGACGTGCTCCGCGCCGATGCCGAGATGGACCGCCTGCGCAATATCATCTTCCTGCGCCACATCGAGAATCCGGAGAACGTCGCGCACCACTCCAGCCTGCAGGTTATCTTCATGACGCAATCTCTCGAACGCGCCGGCGACCATGCCAAGAACCTGGCGGAAGAAGTTTGCCACTTTGTCAGCGGACGGAGCATCCGCCACCTGCTCATGGCCTACGACAAACCAAAAGAACAGATGTTTATCGAATGGCTGCGGCACAAAGAAGAAAAATCGCAGTAACTCCCGCATATCGTGGAGCGACGGGCGTTTCGCCCGTCCAGCCGGGCGGGGACGCCCGGCTCTCCACCACCAGGCTTGCATCGGCAGCAGTAACAATCACGCGATCGCGGCACTAGCAATCATCCCCGGCCCTTGACAGCCGGAGTCTCCAAGGCGAGACTCGGTTCAGCCCTTTCGGTGTAATCTTTCGGTGTTCTCGATTGCCTAAAAGTGGCGTGGACAGCAATTCCATGCACGGATTTGCCCAACCCGAAGATCGATTCCCGTCAGCGAGCACCGAGGACACGATCGCTGGGACGGATCAAACGTCGGATCGATCCTCCGCCGTTGGCGCAGTTGGCGATAAGTCCAATGGGAGCCGCGCGCTTGACGAAACGGAACTGGACGCCGCACTCCAGTTGTTAGTGGAACGCGCGCAGTACATCACCGGCGCGACCGGAACTGCCCTCGCTCTACCCCAGGGTGAGGAGATGGTGTGCCGCGCCAGCGCTGGTTCTTCGGCGCCTGCAGTCGGGGCGCGCCTGCAGGTTCGTTCCGGTTTGACCGGCGAAAGCATTTCCCGCCGGCAGTTGCTGCGCTGTGACAACGCGGAGGCCGACCCGCGCGTGAATCTGGAAACTTGCCGGGCGCTGGGCATTGCCTCGATCGTCGTTTTGCCATTGCTGCGGCGTAACGGCGAGGTTCGCGGCCTGTTCGAACTATTTTCCGATCACCCCTACGCATTCGAGGAGCGCGATCTCGTCGCACTCGAGCGCATGGCCGACCTCACTTTGACGGCCCTCGATCTGGCCGAGGAGCGCCAGAACTTCGCACCCGCGCCAGCGCCCAGGCGAGAACCGGGAAAGCCCGTCGAACCTCCCGCGGCAAGCAGCGCGCGACAGGCCGCCGCGATTCCCCTTAACTCGGAGCTCGCCGAGCCTACAGTCCTTCCCGCCCAGTCGCCCGTAATTTCGTCGTCAGCGCCCGCTTCAGTCCCCGAGGCGATGCTCCGCGTGCAAAAATGCGCTTCCTGCGGATTCCCCGTTTCCGAGGGGAGAACGCTCTGCCTCGATTGTGAGAAGAAGGACACCGAGAAGAAGGATTTCGAGAAGAAGCAGCGTGAGCGGGAGCAGGGCGAGATCGAGCAACAAAAGATCAAGCAACGCGAGCAGGAGCAGGACGCATCGTCCGACTCCGCGGCGCCGATGCCGGAGGAATTCGTGCCGGCCTTCCTCGCAAACGCACTGCCCGTACAAGAATCGTGGCTGGCGGACCACGTCAATCTGTTGGCGATCGTCGTCCTGATTCTGGGCATCCTGGTCGCCGTCGTGGTGTTTCGATAACCACTCATGCACTGGCGAGTGCCTGTTTTCCTTGACAAATTGCCGGGGGAACCCATACTCTGCGCTTAATCCGTTGTTCCAACACACAGGTGCCCAAGCATGAAAAATGTGTATGAAGTCTTACGGCAGAAGGAACTTGAACTGACCAGGCTGGAAAAAGAAGTTGAGGCCTTGCGCGTCGCCGCCCCGCTGCTTTCGGACGAAAAAGAGCCGCTGGCTGAAGCGCCCAAGCCGAGCTTAACTGCCACCGGGCCGCAGCAACCGGTCCGAATTCCGCCGGTAGTTGCCGCCCAGGGTGCGACCGCCCCGGCACGCGTCGGTGGCTGGGAAGATGCGGCCAAGCGCTGGCCGTAAGCCAATTCGTTCGTCGCTGTAGAGACGGGGCCTGCCCTGTCTGCCCGTCATTGAAATAGCTCAGGATCGAAAGATCGCTCCTGGGCTATTGTTTTTTCTCTCTGCGCACGTTTTCAGTTCTGCGTGAACGCCAGTGCCAACAACGTCTTCTGCTCGACCTCGTGCGCCTTTGCCGAACCGGTAGCCGGACTCGCACTCCCGGAACGCTTCACCGAATGCACTGGCCGCTGATTTGCGATGTGCCTTAAGCGCGGCAGCATGTAGAAAAGCGCACCCATGTTGGACGGCTCTTCCTGCACCCATACAATATCTCGCGCCGCACTATGACGCTCCAGTTCCGCCGTCAGCTCCGCCTCGGGGAACGGGTACATCTGTTCCAGGAAGACGATGGCGGTGCTCACGTCTTTGTCCTTGCGCTTCTGCCGTTCCGTGCGAAGTTCGTGTCCGATTTTCCCGGTGCAGATCAGAATCCGCTTGGCGTCCTGCGCTTCTGTGTCCGGCAGCACCGGCAGAAACTGCTGATGCGTCAGATCTTCCAGCGGAGACAGGGCATCCGGATGCCGCAGCATGCTTTTCGGCGTGAACACCACCAGCGGTTTCCTCCACTTGCGCAGCGCCTGCCGCCGCAGCAGGTGGAAATACTGTCCCGCATTCGAGGGCTGACAAATCTGGATGTTGTCCCGCGCCGCCAGCTGCAAAAATCGCTCGATGCGCGCGCTCGAATGCTCCGGACCCTGTCCTTCGTAGCCGTGGGGCAGCAAGAGCACCAGTCCTGACAGCAGGTTCCACTTGTCCTCGCCTGCACACACAAACTGATCGATCACCGCCTGCGCAACGTTCGCAAAATCGCCAAACTGCGCTTCCCACAGCACCAGCGCTTCGGGATAATCGCGGCTATAGCCGTACTCAAATCCCATCACGCCCGCTTCCGAAAGCGTCGAGTTGTAGATGTCGCACGCGGCTTGTCCTTGCGCAATGTGGCGCAGCGGAATGTATTCCGTCTCATCCTCAATATCGAGCAGCACCGAGTGCCGCTGATTGAACGTCGCGCGCCGCGTGTCCTGACCGCTTAGGCGCACCGGAATCCCCTGCTTCACCAGGCTCGCAAAAGCCAGCGCCTCCGCCATGCCGTAGTCCACCGGCTTCTTGCCCGTCCCCATCTCCTGCCGCTGCTCCAGCAACTTTTTCACCTTCGGATGGATGTGGAAACCCTCCGGATACGTGGTCAAACGCTCCGTGAGTTCCACCAACTCCTCGCGCGCAACGCCCGTGGGCTGCTCGTAATCCGGTTTATAGCGGCCCCCGAAGTAGTTGTCCCAGTACTTTGGAAGATCGCGCATCAAGGGCTTCTTGGTGACTTGCGTCGCGCTCTTCTGTGCGGCCTCGTACTCGCCCTTGACCGTCCCCGCTCGCTCTGCCACATTTTCGACGCCGATTTGTTTGGCGTAAATCCGATACAACGGCGGATGCTCTTTGATCGCCTTATACATCAGCGGTTGGGTCACCGTGGGATCGTCCACCTCGCTATGCCCATGGCGCCGGTAGCCGATCAGGTCCACGACTACGTCCGTGCCGAATTTGTAGCGGTACTCGGTTGCGATGCGCGCGATCCGCATCACTGCACCCACGTCTTCGCCATTCACGTGAAAAATCGGAATCGCTTGCCGCCGCGCCAGTTGCGCCGAGAAGCGCGAGGAATGCTCTTCGCGGGCATTCGTTGTGAACCCGATCAGGTTGTTGACGATTACGTGGATCGTTCCGCCCACCGTGTAGCCGCCGAGGTCCGCATAATTCAGCGTCTCTGCCGTGATGCCTTGCCCCGCGAACGCGGCGTCGCCGTGCACCAGCAGCGGCAGATACTTCGCCTTGCCGCCTTCACCGGCGCGGTCCTGCTTGGCGCGAGTGCGTCCCACCGTCACCGGATTCACCGCTTCCAGGTGGCTGGGATTCGACACCAGGTGGATATGAATTTTCTTCCCGCTCCTGGTGACGTACTCGCCGGTCGCGCCCATGTGGTACTTCACGTCGCCCGACCCCAATACGCTGCGTGGATCCACATCCTCAAATTCCGCAAACACCTGCTCCGGCGGACGCCTTGCCAAATGAATAATGACGTTCAGCCGCCCGCGATGGCTCATGCCCATCACCAGTTCCACCGCACCGCGCTCGCCGGCTACATCCAGAACCTCATCCATCGCCGGCAACAAAGACGTATTGCCCTCGAGTGAGAATCGTTTGTTGCCCAGATATCGCTGCTGCAGCGTCTGCTCAAACAGGTCGGCGCGCAACAGCAGGTCCAGCGCGCGGTCTTGGTCGATGTCGACCGCGGCCGGTTCCGCCTCGATGCGTTCCTGGATCCAGCGCCGCCGCTCCGGGTCGGCGATGTGCATGAACTCCACGCCTACGCTTCCGCAATAAATGCGCCGTGCTTCCCGTGCCCACTCGTTGTCAATCTCGAGGTCAGGATGCGGTTGGGGAGGCAGCAGGCCGAGCGGGTTCAGTTCGGCCTCCAGATATCCAAATTGCCGGAACAGCCCAAACACACGTTCCCGTTCGTAGTCTTGAATGATTGCAGGAGCTGAGTCTCCGCTGGTATTCCGAGTTGAAGTAGACATATAAGGTCTTCTATAGAATAACGGATGAGCCGCCCGGTGTGGCCGATTCAGCCGGAAGAATCACACGGTGGAGCGACGGGCGTCTCGCCCGTCCGCCGGGCGGGGACGCCCGACGCTCCACCAGCCGGAGAAGCGCAGTGCCACCAATCACTGCAAGATGCGCTCGCCGCGGTTATTCTGAAACAGATTATTCTGAAACAAGAGGACTATTCCCATGGCACTTCGTCCCGACGCGGCCAAGCCCGGAACTCCTGTCATTCTCGGCATCCCATTCGACGCCAACTCCTCCTGGTTGCGTGGAGCGGCCGGAGCGCCGCCGATCATCCGCGTGGCCTTCAATTCCATTTCGTCGAACTCGTGGACAGAAACCGGCGTCGACCTTAGCGCCGAAGGTACGTACTGCGATGCCGGCGATTTGAAGTTCACCTTCCAGGAGCCCTTCGCCGCCATCGAAGCGAGAGTCGGCGAATTGCTTGACAAGGACTTGCGCCCAGTCTGCCTTGGTGGCGACCACTCCATTACCCTGCCGATCGTCCGCGCCTTCGGCAAGCGCATCCCCGGACTGACCATCCTCCACTTCGATGCCCACCCCGACCTCTACGACGAACTCGAAGGTAACCGACTGTCGCACGCCTGCCCCTTCGCCCGCATCATGGAAGAGGGCGCAGCCAAGCGCTTGATCCAGGTCGGCATTCGGACTATGACTGGGCATCAACGCGAGCAAGCCAAGAAATTCGGCGTCGAAGTGATCGAAATGCGCCACCTGCCCGCGCTCGACCGCATGAAAGTCGATGGCCCCATCTACATCTCCTTCGACATGGACGCGCTCGATCCCGCCTTTGCCCCCGGCATTTCGCATCGCGAGCCCGGTGGAATGTCGGTCAGGGAAGCGATCGCGCACCTGCAGGCCATCACCGGGAAAATCGCCGGCGCCGACATCGTGGAATATAATCCCGCGCAAGACAACACCCAAATCACCGCCACGGTCGCCGCCAAGCTGCTCAAAGAGATCCTGGGCAAGATGATTTTGAGCTAGTGTCGTGTCCCGTAAATTCTTGACACAAATTTAGGGTGTCATCCTGAGCGAAGCGAAGGATCTCTTGCATAGCGACTTCAAATACATAGGTCCTTCGCTTCGCTCAGGATGACAGTGTGTACTTACGCCACGAACTTGCGGGCACTACACTAGACTGCTCGAATACATTGGAGGTCAACAGGTGATCCATGGCCAATGAGCAGGAAAAAGGAGCCGCCGGCCGCGCTGCCGCCAAGCTGGTGCGTGACGGCGACATCGTCGGATTGGGCACTGGCTCAACCGCCTACTTCGCGGTCGTTGCTCTGGGCGAGCGCGTGAAATCGGGACTGAAAATAATCGGAATCCCAACTTCCGTGCAGACCGCTGACCTGGCGCGCCAACTTGGCATTCCGCTGACCACGCTCGACGAACATCCGGCAATCGACATCACCATCGATGGCGCCGACGAAGTCGATCCCAAGCTCAACTTGATCAAAGGCGGCGGCGGTGCGCTGCTGCGCGAGAAGGTCGTCGCGTCCGCATCGAAAAGGATGGTCGTGGTCGCGGACTCCGCAAAGATTGTTCCCGTGCTCGGCAAGTTTCCTTTGCCAGTCGAAGTAATTCCGTTTGCGCGGACCGTGGTCGAGAAGAAGATCGTGGCGCTCGGCGCGTCGCCCAAATTGCGCACGAAGCCTGACGGCAGCCCCTTCCTAACCGACAACGGCAACCAGATTCTCGATTGCAGCTTTGGAAAAATCGCAGATCCACCGGCGCTGGCGGTTACCCTGAGCAATACCCCCGGCATAGTCGAACACGGCCTGTTCATAGGACTAGCGAGCGTAGCGCTGGTAGGACGCGGAGGCCGCGTGGAAGAATTGCGGCCCTAGCACTGGCCCATCTCACGTAGGGACAGGCGCCCTCGGCTGTCCAGTCGGGCGAAGCCCGACAGCGCTTTCGTCAGGTTAACCCACTATCTCCCGCAGCGCCGCCAGCAGCCGCTCCACTTCCTCCATCGTGTTGTAGTGCACCAGTCCGATGCGCAGAAATCCTCCCAGCCGCTCGACGTCTAACTGCTCGGTCAGGTTCAGCGCATAGTAGTTTCCGTCCCACGTGAAGAAGCCGCGCTCGCCGAGTTTCGTTGCCAGCTCCAGCGGCGTGTGCCCTTCGATGCGGACCACGATCGTCGCGCAACGGTTCTCAAAGCGCCGCGGGTCGCTGATGCCGTACAGCTTCAATCCGGGAATCGCAAGCAAGCCTGCGATCATCTTCTCCATCATCTTTCGTTCGTGCCCATGAATCGCTTCGTGCGCGGCCAGGATCGCACCGCGCCGGGTCGTGACCGCGGGCTTTGCGCGCCGGCCGAGTTCCTCCCAGTAATCGACGCAGGCTTTGATTCCCGCGATGCACTCGTGGTTGAGCGTCCCCCATTCCCAGCAGTTAGGAATGTTGTCGGTGTTGGGCCGGACTTTATACGGACGGAGCCGCTTCAGGTGTTCGCGCTTGCCGTAGAGAACGCCCATGTGCGGACCGAAAAATTTGTAAGTCGAGCAGACCAGAAAATCGCAGTCGAGGGCGCGCACGTCAATCGGGCCGTGCGGAGCGTAATGGACGGCATCGATGTAACTCAGTACTCCCACTTGCCGTGCCAGTCGCACCACTTCGGCGACGTTGTTGATCGTGCCCACCGCATTCGACGCATAACCGACTGCAACCAGACGCGTGCGCTTACCGAGCTTTATCTTTGCCGCCAGGTCGTGCATGTCGAGCGTGCAATCGCTTTCGTTAAACTTCACCGTGCGGATCACCACGCCTTTTTCTTCCAGCGCTTTCCACGGCGAGAAATTCGCGTCGTGGTCGAGCAGCGTCAGGACGATCTCGTCACCGGTCCCGAGTTCCCGCCCGAGAGCGCGGCTCATCGCAAAGGTCAGCGTCGTCATGTTCGCGCCGAAAACAATTTCATCCGCATCGCAATTCAGGAAATCGCCCATCGCCGACCGCGCTTCCGCGATCATGCGGTCGGTGTTGCGGCTGGTGTGGTAAGCGCCGCCCGTGTTGGCGTTGTTGCGCGCGAGATAGTCCGCGATGGCGTCAATCACCCGCTGCGGCACCTGCGTGCCACCAGGCCCATCCAGAAAGACTGCGGGATTTTCGTTGACCTTTTGCGCGAGCGCAGGGAACTGTGCGCGCACCCAGGCGAGGTCGAGGGCCGTCGAGGAAGGTGGAGTCGGTTCAGCGATTGGCATAGCAGACATTCTAATCCGCGGCCAAAAAGCTTAACCACGGGGGACACAGAGGAACACGGGGGAAAGGCGATACTTGGTGTCCTCTGTGGACCCCTGTGCCCCCTGTGCTTCAGCTCGTCACTGCGCCCGAAGGCCATGTTCCGCCGGGTGCCCGGGGGAGGAGACTTTTTCGTGCGGCACGTTTCCACGGATGACCATCTCACGATAGAATCGTATAAAGAGCAACACGTCTAAATAAGCAACACGGGGATAGCATGTTGAGGGTATCGGCAAATCGGGGCGGATTGGTCAGAGTTGTGTGTGTGCTCTGCGTCGCCCTGGTATGCGTGATGGGGACGGTACAGGCGACCCACTCGCATCCCGAGAACTCAACCACATCCCACCACACCTGCTCGATTTGCGCGACAACTCATGCCGGACTTAGCACCCAGACGGTTGCGTCCGCGCCGGTTTTGGCTACGGCAGCCCTAGCGAGTTCGGTTTCAGAAGTTTCCCCGATCTTCCGTCCCGTCACCACCCAGTTTATTCGTCCTCCACCTGCGTTCTGATCCCGCGCCCAATTCAGTAAGTATTCCCAAAAGACCGCGATCTTCGATCTGTGATCTGTGATCGGACTCGCTCCAGAACCCTTTATTGGAGGAATCATGCGTTTCTTTTATAAGAACTGGCTGGCTGCGGCTATGGTGGCCGTTGCCGTGGTGTTGAGTGTTGGGGCTGCGAATGCGCAGTCGGGCGGAAGTTCGGCATCGATTAGCGGTACCGTCCTGGACCCTTCGGGCGCGGTGGTGGCGAATGCAAGTGTTGAAATTCATAACGCGGTCAGCGGTTTTGACCGAACGACCACCACAGACAGTAACGGGAAGTTCAGTTTCCCGAACGTACCGTTTAATCCGTATCACATGACCGTGACGGCCGCGGGATTCGCTCAAAGCGCGCAGGATGTGGATGTCCGGTCGGTAGTGGGCGTGAATGTGAAAGTCAGTTTGACGGTCGCCGGCAGCTCCGACACGGTCACGGTCGAGGCTGCGGGAGATCTGGTGGAGAACGATCCGACGGGTCACACCGACGTTGCCAAGGACCTGTTCGACAAGATCCCTTTGGGAAGTGGGTCATCGTCGGTGAGTTCGCTGGTCACGCTTGCGTCTCCGGGAGTGGCAGCCGACTCGAACGGAATGTTTCATGGGATGGGCGACCACGCGTCGAACTCGTTCTCGGTCGATGGCCAGCCCATCACCGATCAGCAAAGCAAAATCTTTTCGAACCAGATCACCGTCGATTCGATTGATTCTCTGGAGGTCATCCCGGGTGCGCCGCCGGCGGAATACGGAGGCAAGACAAGCCTGGTGATTGTGGCGACCACGCGCTCGGGCCAGGGCGTCACCACTCCGCACGGCAGCGTGAACGCTTCGTACGGCTCGTTTGGCTCATCCAACGTTGGCTTCGATCTGGCTTACGGAGGCGAGAAGTGGGGGAACTTCATCGCGGTGAACGGGATGAACAGCGGCCGGTTCCTGGACGCGCCCGAGTTCGCGGTGATGCACGACAAGGGCAACGAAGAGAGTGTTTTCGATCGTGTGGATTACCAACTCTCCGCGGCGGACTCGATCCACTTGAACCTGGGCTTTACGCGGTCCTGGTTCCAGACTCCGAATGCGTATGACAACCTCAACGTGTTGGACCAGTTCGGCAATCCCGTCGGTTCGACCGACCAACGCTCCCAGATTAAGACCTTCAACATTGCTCCCACATGGACGCGAGTGATCAGTCCGACAACCGTTCTTACTCTTGGCGGCTGGGTGCGGCGGGACGCTTATAACTACTATCCCAGCGGTAACCCCTTAGCGGATCTTGGTCCGCCCAATCTTCAGCAGGAGACGGTCTCACAGAATCGGACGCTCGCTAACACGGGCCTTCGCTCCGCTCTCTCTTATGTGAAAGGGATTCACAACGTGAAGGCGGGGATTACGTATCAACAGACATTTCTGACGGAGAATTTCAAGCTCGGAATCGTCGCTCCGTTGCTAAACTCACCATGCTTGGATGGGAACAGCAACCCGGTCACGGGTTTCACTGATCCATCCCAATGCCGCGCAGCCGGCTTGCAGCCCAATACAAGCCCGAATGCTGTGAGCCCCTTCATCCCCTTGTTAGGCTGCTACGACCTGACCCGGCCGATTCCGTCGTCCAACGATAACTGCCCCAGTTCCAGCAGCGCTTTGTACCCATTTCACGGCCACACCGACGTGAAAGAGACCGCCCTGTACATCCAGGATCAGATCACCAAAGGGAACTGGTCGGTCAACCTGGGAATTCGTGGCGATTTGTACAACGGCCTGGTCGTTGCTCGTCAAGCCGAGCCTCGCCTGGGCGTTTCTTACAATATCAAGCCGAGCAGCACGGTGCTCCGCGTTTCTTATGCGCGAACGCTGGAGAGTCCGTTCAATGAAAATCTTGTCCTGGCGAGCGAAGGATGCAATTACGCCGTCATCCAGGACCTCATCCCGTGCGTGCCCGCGCCAAATACACCTGGCTATCGCAACGAATTCCATGCAGGCCTGCAGCAAGCCCTCGGGAAGTATGCGGTCGTGAGTGGGGATTACATCTGGAAGTACACGCACACCGGCTACGATTTCAGCGTGCTGGCCGCGACGCCGATCTTCTTCCCGGTTGGATGGCACAATTCCAAGGTTCCGGGCTACGCAATTCGCGTCAGCGTGCCTGACTTCCACGGACTCTCGGCGCTGGTGGTGATGTCGAGCGTGGCCGCCCGTTTCTTCCCGCCTCAAACCAGCGGCCTGGGAACTACCGTAGGACAGAGCGGGCTGCCTTTCCGCATTGACCACGACGAAAAGTTCAACCAGACGACGCACTTGCAATACCAGCCGTGGAAGACGGGGCCCTGGGTTGGCTTCAACTGGCGGTACGACAGCGGTCTGGTAGCCGGCGCGGTGCCATTCGCATCGGACACGACCACTCCGGTGGTTTTGACCGGGCTTACGGCGGATCAGCAGATGCAGGCGGGATTGTTCTGCGGTAGCCAGTACCCCACACTTACGGCGCCTCTCACTACCTGTGCCCCGTCGCAATACGGTTCGAATCTGGTGAAGATACCGGCCCCCGGGACGGAGAACGACGACCACAATCCGCCGCGCATCGCGCCGCGTAACCTGTTCGATGTTGCAGTGGGCGACGACAACCTGTTCAAAGGCGAACGTTACAAATGGAGTCTTACGCTTACCGCCATCAACGTAACCAACAAAGTGGCGCTGTATAACTTCCTATCGACCTTCAGCGGGACGCACTATGTGACGCCGCGCGCGCTGACGGCTCAGATCGGGTTCCACTTCTAGCGGACGTGGGTTCGTGTCAGGGCATCGCTTTAGGGATGCCGCTAAGTTTCCCCGAATCAGACGCCCCTTTAGGGGCTGGGCGTCGACATCCGAGTTTGTCGGCGATCTGAGACGCGGCAAGCCGCGTCTCTACTGCAGTTTCGCGTATTCGGCTTTGGCTTCGTGAAGCAGCGGGACGTCGAGGTCGGCGTCTTTCCATGCTTCGCCGAGGCGGTGGTTGGCACTGTCTTTTCTATGGCTTAAGAGCTGTATTCCCAGCGCTCGGGGGCGAAGCAGTGACAAAAGGTCACCGTCCCGAGTTACGGAAGTTTACCTCCAAATATCCGAATGCTTTCCTGCCCGTCCGGTGCCTGTTATCAATGAGTGTTCCCCTATCTTTTCCCCTGGGAATTGCAACCCGGCTTCCCGAGCAGGAGTTCGTCAGAAATGAAAACTCGCCCGCAATCCTGGAGGGACATGAGCGCGGCGCCACGCTTTTTTATTGCCGTGGTCGTGCTCTGCGGGACGGCCGTGCTGACCTATTCGGTCATGCACGGCAGAAGCGAGAACCCGCTCAAATTTGTCTGTTATCTGGTGATTGCGCTGGCGGCCTCCCGGCTCAAGGTGAACCTGCCCGGTATTACTGGGACGATGTCGGTGAACTTTCTATTTCTGCTGCTGGGTGTGCTGGAACTGAGCTTGTCGGAAGCCATGGCGCTGGGCTGCGCGGCGGTGGTAGTGCAGTGCCTCGACCGCGATCGTCCGAATCCGATTCAAATTGCCTTTAACGTCTGCTCGACGGCGCTGGCCATCGCGGTGACGTTCGCCTCGTATCGCTACTCCTTGTCGCATCGCGCGGTGAACAACCCCTCTACATTGCTATTTCTGGCGGCGTGCGTTTACTTCGTCGCCAATACGCTTCCGGTTGCAGCCGTCATCTCGTTGACGGAGCGAAGGTCGCTGCGAAAGATCTGGGCAGACTGCTACTTTTGGAGCTTCCCGTACTACCTGGTGGGTGCGGGTGTGGCTGGCATGATGAGCTGGCTGCACGGCTTTACAGACTGGCAGACGTCTTTGCTGACGCTTCCGGTGGTGTACCTCATCTATCGTTCCTACCGCCTTTACCTCGGCAAACTGGAAGACGAGAAGCGGCACGTGGAAGAGATGGCCGACTTGCATATGCGCACGATCGAGGCGCTCGCACTCGCCATCGAGGCCAAGGATCAGACGACCCACGACCACTTGCAGAGAGTTCGCGTCTACGCCGTCGAGGTTGCGAAGGAGCTCAAGATTGACCGGGAGGGGATGGATGCCCTGCAGGCCGCAGCCTTGCTGCATGACATCGGCAAGCTGGCGATTCCCGAGCACATCGTCTCGAAACCGGGCCGCCTGACGCCGGAAGAATTCGAGAAAATGAAGATTCATCCGCTGGTGGGAGCGGAAATCCTGGAACGGGTGCGCTTTCCATACCCGGTCGTGCCCATCGTACGGGCCCATCACGAAAAGTACGACGGGACTGGCTATCCGCTGGGATTGCGCGGGACGCAGATTCCGATTGGCGCCCGCATCCTGGCGGCGGTGGATTTTCTGGACGCGCTGGCTTCGGATCGGCAATATCGGCGGGCGCTGCCTCTGCATGAAGCGATGGCGCGACTGGTGGACGAATCGGGAAAGTCTTTCGATCCGCAAGTGGTCAGCGTGCTCGAACGAAGATACGTGGAGCTGGAACAACTGGTCCACCAACGCACGGACAGCTTGGGCAAGCAGAAATTGTCCACGCAAGTCAAAGACCAAGACGCGAAGGCTGAGCCGGCCATCAAGCCGGCAGCCGGGTTCGAGGCGCAAGGGAAGCGGCAATTGCCGGAGCGCAGTTTTCTGAGTTCGATCGCGGCGGCTCGTCAGGAAGCGCAGACTCTTTTCGAACTCAGCCAGGATTTGGGGGCTTCGCTCAGTCTGGGCGAAACGCTCTCGGTGTTTGCGGTGAAGCTGCGCCGGGCGATGCCTTACGATGCGATTGCGATCTACGTCCGCCACGGCGATGAACTTGTGCCGGAATATGTGAATGGCGACAACTTCCGGCTGTTTGCTTCGCTGCGCATTCCGATTGGACAGGGGCTCTCGGGGTGGGTAGCGCAAAACCTTAAACCCATCCTGAATGGCAATCCTTCGGTCGAGCCCGGTTATCTGAACGATGCTTCGAAGTACAGCACGCTGAACTCGGCGCTCGCCGTTCCGCTCGAGGGCTTGCAGGGCGTGGCCGGCGTGGTCGCTTTGTACCACGCGGAAAAAGATTTCTTTACCTCCGACCACCTGCGCATTCTGCTTGCTATAAGTTCCAAGATGGCGCTCGCCATCGAGAACGCGATGAAGTACGAGCAGGCGGAGAGTTCGGCGGTTACCGATTACCTCACCGGTCTTCCCAATGCGCGCTCGCTATTCCTGCAACTCGACCGGGAACTGGCGCGCTGCAAACGCGACGACAAAACGCTGACGGTGATGGTCGCCGACCTGGACGGCTTCAAGCAGATCAACGACCGCTTTGGACACCTGGAAGGGAACCGCGTACTGCGGCTGTTTGCGCACTCCCTGAAGGAAACCAGCCGTGAGTACGATTATGTCGCGCGCATGGGCGGCGACGAATTCGTGGTCATCGCTCCCGGACTCACGCCCGAAGCTGCCGCGCGCAAAGCGGAACAGATGCGAGACCTGGCAAAACAAGCTGGAAAGGACGTCTGCAACGAGGACATTCTATCGCTGAGCGTTGGCAAGGCCTTGTATCCCGAAGACGGGATGGACGCCGAAAAGATCCTCTCGGAAGCCGACAAACGCATGTACCTGCAGAAGCAGAGTCAGTCGACTCAGAAGAACCACCGTCTGTATCCGCGGGTGCGGGGCCGGCTCACCACGGAAATTTCTGGAAGCGGTCAGGAACTGGCGATGCTGGGCATCGTTACCAACCTGAGCCTGGGCGGTTGCTATGTTGAAACCAGCGGCCTCCTGTTGCCCGGATCGCAGTTGAAACTCACCTTCTCGCACGAACATACGAACGTTACCATTGAAAGCGAGGTCGTGCGCATGGACATGGGGATTGGAGCGGCGCTGAAGTTCAATGAAGCGACGCACGAGGAACGCGCCGCCTTGCAGCGCATCCTGGAGCAGTTGGCCAGCTTGGAAGCGGTCGTTGATCTAAAGCGTAGCCACAACGCTGTTGCCGGGGGCACACTCTAACGGGCACTCCCGTATCAAGCGGGCACGGCAATCGGCCGAATCTGGATCAGCGGTGCGGGGTTGCCTGATAAAGTGCGTGGTTTCGACAGCCCTTGCTGCAGCATGTTCGCCGTCGGCACGCCCGTCCGGTAGAACGATTTCTCGCAATCCGCGGTGGATGGGCCCCGCATACTTCCTTCCATATAGGCCAAGCCCGGACAACGCGTGCAACTGCTGACGTGCGAGCACGACGAGCAGACGGTCAGGTCTTTGGCCTGGATCGAGCGAACCTTTTTCAGCTCGGGGGATAAATTCCAGATATCCAAAAACTTCTGCTGACGAATATTTCCCGTGGGAAGTGGAAACTGCACGCAGGGAAAGACGTCCCCATAGGGCGAAATGTAGCAGAAAGAATGGCCCGCGCTGCACGAGTAACCCTCAAGATCCTCCTCCGAGGGGGGCTTGGGAGGAGCACAGAACTCTTCCTGGCTGCCGACCAGCGCGGGATTGTGGAAAACTTCCGTGAGTTCTTCTCCCGGGATGCGCAGCGAGAGAACGGATGTGTCGCCATCCATCATAGGCGTGATCGTGGGATCGAGCGTGTACTGAACGCCGAGTTCGGCGGCAAGTTCTTGCACCCCGCTGTGATCGGAAGAATTCACGGTCATCAGCACATTAGCGATGGTCACTCGCACCCCTTGTTCGTGTAAGAAGCGAATTGCTTTGATGGTGCGCTCGAACGAGTGCGGCAGCTTGGTGATGGCATCGTGAACTTCGGGACGATGCGAGTAGACGCTGATCTGGATCGTGTCTACGGCCAGTTCGCGGATTCTCCGCGCTTCTTTTTCGTGGATCATAACCGCGTTGGTTTTGATCTTGACGTTGAACAGGAGACGCCGGGCGTATTCGACAATCTCAAAGAAGTCGCGGCGCAGGAAGACCTCGCCGCCGCTGAACGAGAGAAAAAAAACGCCTGCCTCGGCCAGTTGATCGAGCGCGTCCTTGATTTCGGCGGTCGTCATCTCGCCGTGGTCATCGTGATCGAGATAACAATGCACGCAGCGCTCGTTGCAGCGATACGTGACATCCATGTGCACGGCAAGGGGCACGCCCAGGTTAAATGCCTTCTGGCCCACCTCGCTCATCAGGCTCATCGGGGAGCCTCCGGGGCCAGCGGTTGATTCGAAACGAGAAGAATTCCATGGCTGGAAAGCTCGGCGACGAACTGCTCGGCGTCTGCCTGGGCCTGTTCGGAATCGACATCAAACTGCTCGCAGATTCGGTCGCGGACAATCTCCCGCAGAGGAGTGTGGCCGTCGGCAGCCTGGAAAATGGCGGTTGCGACCTCGTTCAGCGTGAAGAACGTCGAATCGGCCGAATTCATGACCATCATTTCGCCAGCCAGCGCGCGGGCGGCAATGGCAGAACTGCGCGCAATGTAAATGCAATCTTCAGGCATGCTCTGGCACCCCCTGGAAGTTACGGATTTGCTCCCACACCCTGGCATCAGGATAGAACGTCAGGCGGCGAATGGGAACCCTGCCGACGAAATCGCAAGCGGTGGCGAGAAGCTTTTCCACCAGGCCCTGGTCCTCGGCGAAGAACAGAATATTGCGCATCAGGCGGCGGACGGCCTCGGCGGACGACAACTCATCGACGCGGTTCTCCGGACCCTTTTCCAGAAAAAACAGAGCGGAGACCGGAGCTGTGCAGTTCTCACCGGCCTTGGCCAGCTCTCCGGCGAAAGGAGTACCGAATGCCGCGTACCCGTCGGCGCCCGGGCGCAGGTAGGAAATTTCGTCGGTAAGCAGGGTGATGTCCGCCGGCGCCAGCCGCGTCATCGTGGTTTTGCCCGCGCCCGATACCCCCGAGAACAGATAAGCCCGTCCATCGCAAATCGCGCTGGCGGCGTGCAGCAGGAATCCGCCGCGCTCGGCAAGAATCAGGCTGTGCAGAATGCGTAGCACCGAATCGAGGGAATACGGGTTGGCATTTTGCCGCACGCTGCCTCGTCCGGTGCGTGGGTCCCAGCGGGCGTGGAAGTCTCCGCGCTCGATGAGCCACTCGTCACCTTCGCGGCGCACCCGAACGTCGTCATCGGAAACCGGTCCCGTGCTCGTGAGATCAAACTCCAGCTCAAACTCGGGACGCGAAGAACTCAGGAACCCGTCATAGCGCTGGCGCAGCAGATCGAGAAAGCCCTCGTCACAGGTGGACAAAGCAATCGGAATCCCTCCGATCTCGACACACGCGACTTTTCGGGGCGCGGCCATCACAACGCTCCCCGCTCTGCAGAACCCAGCTCTGCGGAACTTATCTCCGCACCGTGTTCAGGGTTTCGCAGTTCGCGCGCCGATGCCTTCCAGCGGCTATGAAGTTTCAGAGCAAGACGGCGCGCCATGCCGCAATGACAGAGCAGCATTCCCAGCGCGCGAGACCATTTCACGCCGAACCACTTCTCGCCAAATCCAGGGCGCAGAGCGGCAGTACAGGCTGCGGAAAAACTCCGGTTCGTATCAGGGTATCGCTTTAGCGATACCGTAACTTCTTCGAAATCAGATGCCCCTTTAGGGGCTGGGCATCGAAAGGCGACTTTTTCCGCAGCCCGTGCAGACGCGGCTCGCCCTTCGTCAGCGCCGCGCACAAGCCGCCCCAGCAATGCTTCGGGAGGGAACAGAGGATCAGGACCAGGCACGGAATCGCCGCGCAGCAGGAAACCATTCGCTGTGCAGGGAGCGACGAGGCGATGTAGGACGAGGCGGTCGTCACGCCGGGCGAGCACGATCTCGCCGGGCCGGATGTCTTCGAGCAAGCAGCTTTCGATCTCGACCACATCGCCCGGCCAAAGAGTGGGCAGCATGCTTTCGCCGTGAATTTCCCCGTGAACCCGCAGACGCACCCGCAAACGACCGCTGCGACGCAAAGCGTCCGCCACCAAATCTGAGCGTACCGCGCTCCAATTCGAGCGCGGCGAACTCGGGGTGTTTTCCAGCGTCAGGAAGTTTTTCGCGAGGCCCCCTGACATGTGCCTTGGGTGACGACGACCTTGCCGCAAGATAGAGCGAGCGTCTCGAAAACTCGTTCGTAGCGGAATGCCGGCTTCTGGTAAAGCTTCTTCTCTTTACTCGCGTTGCCCGGTTGCTGAGGCTTCTCGCGAGTGGTTCTATTGTCGTTCATAGTTGGTCAAGCCAGTTGGTCAAACAGCTGACTTATCCCCCAGTTTTGATAAGAGTAAGGGCAGTGTACTACACGGCTTTCCCCAGTGCCAATATGACTTGGCCGCAATCCGGAGAAAGCGAATCAACATCCTCAATAAAATGAGAGGGTTCCGTCCTGCCGCGCCCGCCGCAAACTTAGCGACAGGCCGGCGAGCGCGAGCGGAAGCAGGACCACGCTAAAACCGGCCAGGACGGCCAGTGTGGGAGCCATCGCCGTCATGGGCTGCCCTTCCAGCAGCGCCCGGCGCATTCCATCGATGGCGTAAGTGAGAGGAACCGCGCGAGCGAGAAGCTCCAGCGGGCGGGGCAAGCTCTGGATCGGGAACATGGTTCCGCTCAGAAACCAGAGTCCGGAACCGAGCAGCCACAGCAGAGCCGAGCCTTTCTGGAACGCAACCTGAAGCGTTGCCGCGGCGATCCCCAGGGCCAAGGCGATCGCCAGAGAAAAAATCAATACTGCCGCGCACGAGAGAAAGTTGGCATGAATCGATGCCCGGAAAACTGCCACCCCCGCGAAAAGATAGACCAGCAGATTGACCAGGTTTCCGGCAAACGCGGAAATGGAGCTGAGGATGACGAGCTCGGCCGGGGCGGTGGAGGTCGTCATAAGCACTTCCAGCGTTCCCGTCTGCTGTGCTTCCTGCACCGCGCTCAGGAAGGCTTGCGCGCTCATTACGAAGAACGTGTAGACGCCAGTGCCCACCAGAAGGAAGGGGAAGTACTCGACGCCACCGGGACGAAAGCCGGGACCGATGGCGCGGGACAGAAAATAAAAAGCCGCCAATTCGGTGAACACTCCGACCAGCTGAACGACGAAACCGCTGCGGTGGCGGATGGCCGTGAGCAGATCGCGCCGCAGGATGGCGAAGAGCTTGTCGAGAGTCGAGGTCATAAGAAATTTGTGATTTGTAATTGGTAATTGTGTTTCTGAATATATCGCTCAGAGCGCCTGGTTCGAAATTACCAATTACAAATTACCAATTACAAATCGCCTCATCGATCTCGCCGGTCATGCGAAAGTAGAAAGAGCGCAGTGCGTCCGCGCTTTCGCCGTCACCCACGGAGCGGTCGGCGAGCAATTCGCCGCGATGCAGCAGGAGCAGGCGATCTGCAACGGCGGCCGCTTCCGCGAAGTTGTGGGTGGCGAGCAGAACCGTGGTCTCTTGCCGCGCCAGGGCACGGATCGTGGCCCAGAAGTGTGCCGTGGTGGCGGCGTCGAGGCTGCGCGTCGGTTCGTCGAGCAAAAGCACGCTGGGGCGCTTCACCAGGGCGCGCGCGATCCCCAGCCGCTGGTACATGCCGCTGGAGAACTTCATGACCAGCGTGTCGGCCTGCTCTTCGAGGCCGGTATCGCGGAGAACCTCTTTGATCCGATGTGCTCGCTCGCTGCGGGAGACTTCGTCGAGGGCGGCAAAGAAATCGAGGTTCTCACGAGCCGAGAGACGAGGGAAGAACGAGCGCTCCGCGGCCACGGCGATGCCGACTTGCCGCCGGACTGCACCGGCATCGCGCCGCGCATCGAAGCCGCCCACTCGTACCGACCCAGCATCGGGCAGGAGCATGGTAGAGATCAACTTGAGGGCCGTGGTTTTTCCGCTGCCGTTCGGGCCGAGCAGCACCAAGACCTCCGAGCGCGCTGCCGAAAAAGAAACGTCTTTCAAAGCAATGGTTTCGCCGCCCCGCTCCCGTCCAAGCCAGTTGAACAGCGCCGGACGATGACGAAAGATCTTGCGGACGGATTCGAAGACGACTTGGTCCATGACAGTGAAATAGCGAACGACGAATTGCGAAAGCGCGAACAGCGAATAGCGAACCGAGGTTCGGACGCGCACCGAAGACTCTGTATTATAGTGGCGATTCGCGATCCCTATTGATTTTGGGTGGCGCAGCGCTTTAGCGCTGCGATAACGGGCTTTCTTCAGCACCGGCTTTAGCCGCTGCGGTCAGACTGCCGCGCAGAGAGTACCTTTTCCGTAAGCTGTTTAGGCAGCCCGCACATGCTCTAACATTGACGCGCCTCGAGATGCTGAATTTCCATGACCGAACTCTTGCCTCAGTCTCCCATGTCGAGCACTGCGCCACAAAAAGACGATGAATTCGTGCTCCTGTGCACGTTAGCCGGCACGGAGCTGGCTCCGGAGCGCCTCGATCGCATTGCGAATTGGAATCTCTCAACGCTCGACTGGAGCGAACTCCTTCGCCTCGCTGAGCACCATGGAGTTCTTCCGCTCGCGGCGCGCAACCTGATCGAACATGCTCGCGTCGAACATGGTCGCGGGCTTCCGCCGGAAATCGAGCGCTCACTGCGATCTGCGTACGAAGCGAACCTGCGGCGCAGCTTATGGTTCACCGTCGAACTGGCGCGCATCATGCAGCACTTCGAGCACAGGCAGTTGCGGGCTCTCCCGTACAAAGGGCCGGTGCTGGCGCAATCGCTTTACCTCGATCTGGGACTGCGAAGTTTTTCGGATCTCGACTTCCTGATCTCTCCCGCGGCCTTCGAGCCAGCGAAGCAGGCTCTTGCTGAAATCGGATATCGCCCTTCCGCGGACCTTACCTCGGCCGTCGAGCGATTGTGGCTGCGGACAGGCTACGAGCGCTCGTTTGATAGCACAGCGGGCAAGCACCTGGTCGAACTGCAGTGGGCGTTGCTGCCGCATTTCTATGCGGTTGATCTGGGCCTGGAGGATCTGCTGGCGCGCGCCGGCCGCACAGTTGCGGGCGGGTGCGAAGTGCCTTGCCTGTCTCCCGTTGATTCGCTGCTGGTGCTGTGCCTGCACGCCGCCAAGCATCTTTGGACGCGGCTGATCTGGCTTTCGGACATTGCGGAGACTTTGCGAACCGAGACCATCGACTACTCGCTGGTGTTTTCCCAAGCGCGCGCCCTGGGAATCGCTCGTATTCTCGGCGTAAGTTTCTGGCTGGTGAAGAACGTGCTTCGAGCGGAGCTTTCCAAACCCGCGGAGGAAATGATTGCGGCCGATCCTCGGGTGCCCGCTCTCGGCAGCGAATTCGCCGAGCGTCTCGCTCGCGGTGCGGCCTATGATTTCGAATCCACGGAATACTTCCGGCTGATCCTGAAACTGCGTGAGCGACGCGGCGACCGTTTGCGATATCTCTGGCGGCTGGTCTGGACGCCGGGCGCGGGAGATATTGCGGCGGTGCGATTGCCGGAAGCACTTTTTCCTCTTTATCGATTCGTGCGCATTGGCCGACTGATGCGGAAGTTGCTCTGGTGAGGTTCGTATCGGGGTATCGCTTAGCGATGCGAAAATTTCTTCCGCCTGTAGAGACGGGGCAAGCCGCGTCTCTACAGGAAATCAGGTGCCTCTTTCGTTAATGCGTTTCGCCGTCACCGGGCGCGACGTCTGGCGTGTCGACTTTTTTCTGCGCGACGGCCGAATTCCCCGGCACAGGCTGAAATTCGCCGGGATCTTTGCCGGCCAGAGCGACGTTCATAAACTGCATCCAGATTGGCAGCGCGGCGTGGCCTCCGGTCTCTTTCTCGCCGAGGGATTTTTTTTCGTCGTAGCCGATCCAGACGCCGCAGGTGAGCGACGGAGAAAAGCCCACGAACCAGGCGTCGGTGAAATCGTTGGTGGTTCCCGTCTTGCCCGCCAGCGGATAAGGCATTTTGGCGGCGGCGACCGCTGTGCCATGGAGCACGACCTCCCGCAGCATGGATGTCATGACGCGTGCGGTGCGCGAACTGACGACGTCTTTGATGTCGGAAAAATCTTCTTCCAGAATGCGGCCCTCGTAGTCGGTCACCTTGGTGATGTAGCGCGGAGCGACGCGCACGCCGTCGTTGGGGAACACGCTGAAGGCTGAGGTCTGCTCGATAGGCGTGATTTCCGCCGAGCCCAGCGCCACCGGAAGATATGCGGGAATGTTTGACGTAACGCCGAAGCGGTGCGCATAGTCGATCACGGTCTTAATGCCGATGTGGTCGGCCAGCTTGAGCGCGGGGATGTTTCTGGACTGGGCGAGAGCGCGCCGCAGCGTGATGGTGCCCTCAAATTTGTCGTCGTAGTTGTGCGGCGAATAGGGGCCGGAGGCAGTTTGAAAAGTTACCGGCGCATCCAGGATGGTGTCGTCGGGGCTGCCGCCCTGGTCGATCACGGCAGTATAGACGTAGGGCTTGAAAGACGACCCGACCTGGCGCAAAGCCTGCGTGGCGCGGTTGAATTTCGAGAGATGGAAATCGCGGCCGCCGACCATGGCCTTGATCTCTCCGGTCGCGTTATCGATGGCGACGAGCGCTCCTTCAGCCCCTGAATCCTGCTCCAGGCTGACGCGCGATCTTCCGCCCGCATCGAGCGAGAGCAGTTTGATGTAGACGACGTCGCCGGCATGGAGAATGTCGGGAAGCTTGAGCTTGAGTTTCGTCCAAGACACATCAGCCTGCGAGAGAGTGGCCGTGTATTGCCCGAAGCGGACTTCGGCCGCGCCCGGCGAGACTTGCGTGACCAGCGCGTGCATGTATCCGTTGATTTCGGGCTCCTCATCCCAATCCGGATCTGTGTATTTGTCGAGCTTTTGACCCTGGGCAATTACATTCAGGAGTTTGCCGTGCCAACCATGCCGGCGCTCGTAGGCGGCGAGGCCGTCGAGCAGCGCTTGGCGCGCGGACTTCTGTAGATCCATATCGAGCGAGGTGTAAACGCGCAGCCCGCTTTCGTGAACCTGGTCGCTGCCATACTTCGCTTCGAGGTAGCGCCGGATTTCTTCCACATAGTGCGGAGCCAGCGAATTGGGATCTTTCTGCAAGTCGAGCACGATCGGCTTGCTCTTTGCTTCCGCCGCTTGGGCCGCGGTGATCTTGCCGTCCTCAAGCATGGCATTGAGCACGAGATTGCGCCGCTTGAGGGCGCGTTCCGGGTGGTTGACCGGCGAGTAATATTGCGGCGCCTTGGGAAGTCCCGCGAGGAGCGCGGCTTCTTCGAGTTTTAGTTGCTTGGCCGGTTTGCTGAAATAGAATCGCGAGGCGGCCTCATAGCCGTAGGCGCCGTGGCCCAGGAATATCTGGTTGGCGTAGAGCGTGAAGATCTGCGGCTTGGTGAACCGGCGCTCGATCTGGATGGCGAGCAGCGCCTCCTGCACCTTGCGATAAAACGAGCGGTCGGGAGAAAGAAATAGATTGCGGGCGAGTTGCATGGTGAGCGTGGATGCTCCCTGCACTTTCCCGCCGGATTCGATATCGCGATACGCCGCGCCTACAATGCGCCAGATGTTGATGCCCGAGTGCCGGTAGAAATCTTTGTCTTCGATCGAGACCAGCGCATTGCGAAGAACTTCCGGATAATCGTCATAGTTGGCAATGACGCGGCGCTGTAGCGCGAAGGTGCCGATGACTCTGCCCTGTCCGTCATAGAGTTCGGTGACGGAACTGGGACGGTAACGTTCGAGCTCTTCGACCTGGGGCAGGTCCGTCGAGTAGACCAGAAGCAGCCCAGCGGCCGCGCCCACCGCGGCGGAAAGCAGGACAAGCAATCCGAACAGGACGAGTCCGACCAACTTCCGTCCGGCAATTTCTATCGTCAGCAAGGGTCAGGTTTCAAGGTTTCAAAGTTTCAAGGTTTCAAGGTTTCAATGTTAACGCAAAAGAGCAGGTTTCAAGGTTTCAGAGTTTCAAGGTTTCAATGTCTCCTGGGGGCGTCAGGTGTTGCGCTCAAATCTTCTGAGAAACAAAAAGGAAATCGCCCGCCAAGGCGAGCGATTATGAACTTTGAAACCCTGAAACCTTGAAACCTTGAAACCTTGGAACCTTTACCCCTTGGCTTCCCGGTTCTTCAACACTTCCAACGCTTTGTTCAACTGGTCGTCCTGCTGGTTCTTCGGTTTCTCGTCTTTCTTCTCGCTGGGCTTTTCGCCGGGAGCTGCCTGCTGATCTTCGTCGGGCAATCCACCGTCGTCTTCAGCAGTGTCGGCGATCAGGACGTTCGGCGTGACGGCCGCATCCTGAATTGCTTTTCCGCTCGGCGAGTAGTATTTCGCGACCGAAAGAATCAGGGCGGAGTTGTCCTGCATCTCGATCAGTTTTTGCACCGAGCCGTCGCCGAAGGTTTTGTCTCCGACCACGTCGCCCCGCGCGTTCTCGAGGATCGCGGCAGCCACAATCTCGGCTGGGCCCGCCGTGCCACGATTCACCAGCACGGCCACGGGAAGCTTGGTGATGTCCTTGGCGGGATCGGCGTTGAAAGCCTGGCGGGGATACTTCTGCCCTTGCAGATAAGTGATGGTGCCATGGTCAAGGAAAAGATTGGCGGTGGCGACACCCTCAGACTCCGTGCCACTGGCGGAGTTGCGCAGATCGAGTACGAGCTTCTTCGCTCCCTGTTTCTGCAGGTCGCGAATCTTGCCGGCGATTTCCTGCGACTTGCCTTCGGGGAACGCGTCCACCTTGATGTAGCCGACGTTGTCCGCGAGCATCTTGTCGCTGACGGGCGGGATGGCGACCACGTCGCGCGTGATCACAATCTTCTGCGGTTCGGCTCGCCGTGGCCGGACCACAGCCACGGTGATCGTAGATCCGATCTCCCCGGACAGCATGCCGTGAATCTCAGCCAGCGACATCTCGTGCGTGCTCTTGCCCTCGATGGACTCGATGATGTCGGAGTTTTCGACACCGGCCTTGTCCGCCGGGCCTCCGGGAATCACCGCGACCACGGCAGCGTATCCGAAGCGCTTCGAGACGGTGGCGCCGATCTCCGCCTTGCCGTCGGTCTTCATCGTCTTGTAGTGCTTGTACTCGGCCGCCGACAGGTAGCTGGAATTGGCGTCGAGCGACTCCAGCAGCCCGTGCAGCGCGCCGTCGGTGACGCCAGCGATATTGGGCTCTTCAACGTATTCGAGGCGGATGCGAGACAGCACTTCGCTGTAAACCGACAGCTGGCGATACGCGCCATCATTCGACGACGCGCGAACGTTGACAAAACCGCCAACGATGGTGAACAGCAGAATGGCCAGCGAACTGGCAAGAATTGTGACTTTCAACTTCGTCGACATATTTTGATCTTCGCTCTTTTGATCTTCAGCTTGACGGTCTTCCGAGGAAACAGACAAGCTCTTCCCAAGGAACCGATGTTTCATTATAGACGGTTTGATGCATAGATCGGGGAGCAAGCTTGCCGGGGGAAAGTCGCGAGTAACGTGAGCAAGGTTGCGGCGCTCCAACGGTGTGTGCTGGTTAGGACTGGGATGGAAGGACCCCTGTCCCATGTCTCTTATAATCACGGGCTTAGCGGTCCGCCAGGCCGAGCTGCGCTCGGCTTGGACAGCCGGGGGTCGGCTGTCGTCCCTACGCGGCCCTGAACGGGCGAGGCCGCCCGTCTCTCCACGTGCTTGCTCGCTATGGTTGGTCGGCTACCGGATTGCGCAACTGGCCGATGCCTTCGATCGAAACTTCGATGGCATCGCCGGCCACTACCGGTCCAACGCCCTTGGGCGTGCCGGTGGCGATCAAGTCGCCGGGTTCGAGCGTCATGATTTGCGAAATGTAGCGGATGACGACGTCGAGCGGGAAAATAAAATCCTGCGTGTTGCCGGACTGCCGCACGTCGCCATTCACGCGGGTTTCGACCAGGACGCCGGCCCATGGATCGAGGCCGTCGGCGACCAGGGGGCCGACCGGGCAGAAGGTATCGAAGCCTTTAGCGCGCGTCCACTGACCGTCTTTGTTTTGCAGATCGCGGGCGGTGAAATCATTGACGCAGGTGTAGCCGAGGATGTAGGGACGTACGTCATCGCTCTCGGTGAGTTGGTGGCAGCGCCGGGCTATCACGACTCCCAGTTCTCCCTCGTAGTCGGTGCGTTCGGAAACTTTTGGCCGAAGAATCGTTCCACCCGGCGGCAGTAAGGAAGAGGGCGGCTTGAAAAATAGCAGCGGCTCCTGCGGAACTTCGTGGCCGAGTTCGGCAGCGTGCTCGCGATAGTTGCGACCGACGCAGACGATCTTCGAAGGCTGCACCGGCGGCAGCAGAGATGCCTGGGCGAGCGGGATGCGGTCCATGCGGCGGCTGGGAAGGCCTTCGACGTCGCCATCGCTATCCTGCGGAGGTTGGAGGAGCAGGCGAGTGATTTCGTCGCTGCCCGCAACAGACTCGACCAGGCCGTAGTGGGTGGAACCGTTGAGATCGAATCGGCAGTATTTCATCAGAGCATTATCTAAACACAATTTCTAAACACAAGGGGCAGAAAGATCACGAAGGAAAATTCTACGACCGTACGCTGGCGACAACCTGCTACGGGATTGTCCGATTAGCTCTCGTTGGCAAGACTGGATTCTATGAAGGGGCGACCCTCGGCAGCTTTAGCCGCGCTCCTTCAAAGCTCCGCGAGTTCATCAGCGGACTTTCGACTCAGCCCACTACGAGTCGTTCTGCATTGCGTTTGGGCGGAGGAGGAAATAGAGGATGGTTAGGGCGATCAGGAAAGTTAGTCCGGCGATCAGGTTGATGCGGGAATCCCACCAGGTTTTGGCGACGGATGCCAGGACTACGACGAGGCCGATGATGGATCCCCATTTGCCAAGAGGTGAGCGGGCGGGAATTTCGGCGGACTGTGCGACGGTGAGGCGGTGGCGGAAGGAGATGTGGGCGGCGAGCGAAATGATCCAGGAGAGCATCATGCCGAAGAAGGCGCCGCGGAGGATGTACTCGAAGGCTTTGGCTGGGGCCCAGCGTTCGAGCACGAGGGCGACGATGATTCCGTAAGAAGAGACGAGCAGGGCCAGGGTCGGAGTGCCTTTTGCGCTGAGGCGGCCAAGGGCGCGGGGAGCCCATCCGGTGCGGGCAAGCGAGAAGAGCATGCGGGAAGAAATGTAGAGGGCGGCGTTGGCTCCGGAGAGGGCGGCGGTCAGGACTACGAAATTCATGAAGTGAGCGGCGCCCGGGAGGCTGACGGAGCGGAAGACGGTGACGAAGGGGCTTTCGGTGACGCCGGCGCGGTTCCAGGGCATGATCCCGACGAGGATGGTGATGGCACCGAGATAAAGGAAGGTAAGGGTAAGAAAGGTCATGCGAACGGCGCGGGCGATGGCAGTGGCGGAACTGGACTCGCCGGAGGCTACGGCTACGAATTCCACGCCGCCGAAGGTGTAGATGGCGAAGGTGATGGCGAGGAGCGGGGCGGCGGGTCCGAGCGGGAAGAATCCGCCGTGGGCGGTGTATTGGGGGGCGGCTCGTCCGGTGAGGAGTAGGGCGGCTCCGAGTGCGATGAAGGTGGCGATGACGGCGACCTTGATCATGGCGAACCAGAATTCGAAGCGTCCGTAGCTGTGGACGGCGAGGAAATTGGTGGAGAGAAGGAACGCGGAAAAGACGAAGACCCAGAGGATGGCGGGGACGCGCGGAAACCAGAGCTGCATGTAGGTGGCGGAGGCGACCATCTCGGCTCCGATGGAGACGGCGATGGCGAGCCAGTAGCCGGCGCGGGAAATGAAGCCGGCCCAGTGGTTGAGGTAGAGGTCGCCATAGACGCCGAAGGAACCGGCGGCGGGATGAGTGCTGGCGAGTTCGCCGAGGGCGAGGGCGACGGTCCAGCTGATAAAGGCGGCTAAGACGAAGCTTAGGATGACGGCGGGTCCGGCGAGTTCGATGGCGGCAGCGGTGCCGAGGAGGAGTCCGGTGCCGATGGAACCGCCGACAGCGACCATGGTTATCTGTCCGGCGGTGAGTTGGTGGCGAAGACCGGATTCGGGGTTCGAGGATGGAGAAGACATGGAGGTTCGTTTTATCAGAAGCCGAGGGAAAGTTCCCGAGAAAACGGATTGTTTATAAGGGGCTCTTTCACTTTTCGATGTAAGTGTGGAAGTCCCGTAGCTTCCTGCCGGGGAGCGAGTTGTAAGGCAGTACCGGGGCGGCGAGTCAGGATGCGCAAGTTGAGTGGCAACGCACGCTGACCACGCCCCGCATTTCACTTTAAGCCTAAACTTCCGTCTCTCCAGTCATGCCACAACGACCCTGTCGCGTCCTTCCGCCTTGGCGCGGTAGAGAGCCTGATCGGCCGTACGCACCAACTCTTCCGTGGTCGCACCGTGGCCGGGAAAGGCGGAGATGCCGATCGAAACACTGATTCTTCCCAGAACCTGACCAGCGTGCTGCACCGTCAATTGTTTGAGTTCCTGACGCAAGAGTTCCGCCCGCTTGCAGGCGGCATCGATGGGTGCACCCGCCAGAATGAGAACAAACTCCTCTCCGCCATAACGGCAGGCGACATCCTGCCCGCGAGTCCGCTGACTCAGGAAATCACCAAGCGCACGCAGAAGCGTGTCCCCCGCCTGATGGCCAAACGTATCGTTGAACTGTTTGAAGTGATCGATGTCGAGCATGAGCAGAGTCACACACTCGTCGTTGCGGGCGGCGCGATGCACCTCTCGTTCCAGGGACTCTTCCATGTAGCGACGGTTGAAAAGTCCCGTCAGGGGATCGCGAATGGACTGACTGCGAAGTACCTCTCGAAGTCTCAGATTCGCCAGCGCCAGGGAAATGCGCTCGCCCACCGCGGCGGCCTGGCGGGCGAGAGCTTCGATTTGATCCTCGGAGGATCGGGGAGAAAGATGCGGGGATTGAGATGGACGCCCCAGGCAAAGCACTCCGAGCGTCTCGCCTTGCGCCGCCAGTGGAACGCAGAGGTAGCCGCCCGCGGGAGACCCGCTAACGTGCGCGCACCGTAAGGGCGAGGTCGCATCGTTCACCCGATGAATCTTGCCGCGCCGCAGCGCCCAGCAGTCGTCTGGGGCGAATGTCTTTTCGGTGGCAAGGGTGTCGCCCCACGTGGCCACTGCTTCCACCATGTTTCGGGATGGAGTCGTTATGCACAAGGCCCCAGAGGGAGAGGAGAGAGTCGCTGGCAGGATGCTGCCGATAATCTGGCAGGCTTCTTCGACGGTCTGGCAGGATTGCAGGATGTCCACCACCAGCGTGAGCTTGATCGCCTCCTGAGCCTGTTGTTCCGATTCTCCAAGGGCAATCGTTAGCTTCCCGTGTGCTTCTTGGAGGGCGCTTTCTGCCTGCTTGCGCTCGGTGACGTCGCGGATGACGCAGACCACGTAGCTGAGGTCAAGTTGGACGTATTTCATACTGATTTCCACCGGGAACGTCGAACCGTCCTTCCGCCGCTGGAGACTCTGGAAGATTACGAATCCTGACTTCCGCAACGCGT
This sequence comes from Acidobacteriaceae bacterium, assembly GCA_003131315.1. Lineage (GTDB taxonomy): Bacteria > Acidobacteriota > Terriglobia > Terriglobales > Acidobacteriaceae > Acidiflorens. Next base: position 16,340 of record PKUV01000013.1, on the reverse strand, counting down.
CGCCCACTTTTGCGCGTACAGGTTCGTCGACAGTGGGATCGATATCATAAACGCTCATGGACAGAAGTTCTTCGCGAGTGTAGCCCAGGCTCGAACAGGCCCTCTCATTCACATCGAGTAAGCGCATCGTTTCCAGATCAACGACCTGAATGGCATCGTTGGATTGATCGATCAACATGCGGAAGAGCTTCAGGTTTTCCTCGGCGCGCTTGCGCTCGGTGACGTCGCGAACGTTTGCTTGTAAATACTCTGCTCCAGGAGTGATGACCCGATTCAGGCTCACTTCCGCATCAAAGGTGGTTCCGTCATGACGAACATGTTTCCATTCAAAGGATTGCGGCGAGCCCGTCAGCGCAGCTTGGATCTTCTCTGCCGCCTTTTCGGAGGAAAGCCGTCCATCGGGTTGTGCTGACGGTGAGAACTCGAGAGGAGAGTGGCCAACGATGTCTTCCTTCCGGCATCCGAAGAGAGTCTCGGCTCGAAGGTTGCAGTCGGAGAATGTTTCTCCTTTCAAAATCATAATGGCATCGTTGGCCGTTTCAAACAGGGTCTTGAATTTGGTTTCGCTTTGTTGGAGTGCATCTTCCGTGCGTTTGCGCTCGGTCAGGTCTATGAAAGTCACAACCGCACCGATGGGTTTCCCGTCCCGGAGCATCGGGTAGGACCAATACTCCGTGGGGAAGCTGCTGCCGTCCTTGCGCCAAAAAACTTCGTCGTCGACGTGAATTCCTTCGCCTTTCCGGAACGCCTCGTAAATTCGGCATTCTCCGGCGGGATACGGCGTGCCGTCGGGCCGCGTGTGGTGCGTGAGCGCATGTATTTCTTTCCCGTGCAAGTCCGCAGGACTGTCGTACCCGAGCATGTGCGCACAGGCAGGATTACAAAAAGTACACTTGCCCCCCATATCGAGGCCGTAGATCGCCTCGGCGGTGGAATCGAGCAGAAGCCGAACTCGTTCTTCGCTCTGCCGAAGTTCGTACTGGGCCGCCTCGCGCTGCGTGATTTCCTGTTGCTGGTGGAACTGGGTGAGGGCCAACCGCAACGTGAAGGCGACGAGCGATGCAGCGATGGCCAGGTTCGCGAGAGTTTCTCCGTGCGCCTGTTTCCACCGGTCCATCAGCAAGGCGACGCAGGAGAGCATTACGACCAGAACCAGGTTGGTGCCGAGGAAGCTGAGGAAATTCGTGGGCTCCGGAGCGGATTGGGTTTCGGGGGAGGGGGCCCAGGTGAGGGCGAGGAGAGCGGCGGCAACATAAGGAATGGCCCAGCCCAGGTTGAACCACGCGGCGGCGGACACATAGTGGTGCAGGTCGATCCAGTAACCGATAAACGTTGCGACCGCGCAGACCAGCAGTAAGAGCACTAACCGGAGCAACAGGCTGCGCGTGCTGGGGACACGGGCGAATTGCAGGCGCACCAAGGCTGCGATCAGGAGGAGCAAGCTTTGCGCGTTGCTGATGCTGATGTTGTGCAGGAGCGCATCGGCTGGCAACATCCGCTGCGCCGGGAGAAAGAAGAAGGTGGAGTAGATGAGGCCAACGACGATTGCGATCTGGAAGAGATCGAGAAAGATCTCGGACCTCACCCGTGCGCGCCGATACGTATCCGGAAGGAAAAGCATCATCAGGATCGGGGCGCCATAGAGGCAGTAGAGCAGGCGATAGGTCGAATCCGACAATGTGGTTCTGCGAAACAGGGTGTCGTAGGCCTGGAAGACGGTGGGAACAAGCCAAACCACCAGGACGACGGCGAACAGAAACCAGAACATTGCAATAGTGCCTTGCGCGCGACGGAATACAAGCCAGGCGCAAGCGAGGGCGAGAAGATTAGCAAGAACGAGGACGGACTCGGCAAGACCAAGGCCCGCCCGGCCGGTTCCGAGCACGAGGAAACCCAGTGCCTGGGCGGCGATGAGGGCGGCGAAGAGAAGGCCCACGAACCAAGCTTGGCGGAGGCTCACGAACTCGCGCAGGCGGGGGCCGCGACGCAGGTCGAAATTGACTGCGGTACTCATCAGTTGTGGAAAGACACTTCAGCTCCAACCATTGAGATCGTTATGGGCGGTGGAAAACTCCAGATCTTCTGCCGTTCCGGTCTGAAATCCGCGACTTGAGTAGTTTCCTTCCGGCCGGAACCAACGTGCTGAACAAATAGAACCAGTTAATATGGGCTGGGATAATTCAAACACACGCATAGACCTCAGGCACCCGGGGAGCGAGCGGATCGCATGACTTTCGTAATCGCAGAGCGGGGGAACCGCGTTGCTGGTGCGGGGGGCGAATCCTAGAATCAAGGCGGAACTCTCTGTCGCAAGACCGCCCATGCCGGAAAATCCTAATCGTGCCGAAATAGCCCGCCGCGTAGAAAAGGCGGAGAAGCTTTTGCAGAAGGGGAAGACGGCGGACGCGCTGGCGGAATACCTGCAAATCCTGGAAAGCGATCCGCAAAACGACAATGTGCGGCAGATGGCGGCGGACCTGTGTCTCTCTTTAAATAAGGGGGCGCAGGCGGTGCGGCTGCTGGGAGAGTTGTTTGAGCGGCAGGTGGCGGCGACGGATGCGACGCGAGCGAGCCTGACCTACAAGAAGCTGGCGCGGTATGCCAACCCGACGTGGGAACAGAAAGTGCGCTTTGGGCAACTGCTGGAGCATTCGAACAAAAAGCTGGCGATCGGGACGTATGAAAATGCGCTGGAAGACTTGCAGCGGCAGGGACGGAAAGAAGAGGTGTTGCTGGTTTTGCGGCGGATTGTGAGTCTGGAACCATCGCAGCCCAACCATTTGCGGGTGGCGGAATTGTCGGCGGAACTGGGCGAGCACGAGATGGCGTCGCAGTCATTTTTGCAATTGGCGGAACTGGCGGAAACTTCGGGGGAAACCGCCAGCCCGTGGTTCGAGCGAGCGTACACGGAGAATCCGACGGATTCGAAAATCGCGGTGGCCTATGGCAAGAGCCTGCTGTCGCGGGGCGAGGCGGGAGCGGCGATTTTTATTTTCGAGCCGCTAGTGCATTCCGGAGATGCATCGCTTGAGCTACGCGACCTGTATGCGCAGGCGCTGCTGTCCGCGGAACGGTGCGTGGAAAGCGAGCCGCTGATCTGGCAGATGTTCGAGCAGAACCCGGCGCGCATGCACCAGGTGGTGAACCTGATCGGAAAGATGATCGATTCCGAGCTGGATGCGGAGGCGGTGGCGCTGGCGCGGAAGCTGGAAGCTTTCCAGCGGCGGCGTGGGGAACGACGATCGTTCATCGCGACGATGCAGGAACTATTGGCATCGCACCGTCCGTCGGCCGAAATGCTGGAGTTTCTGGCGGAGCTGTTCAACGCGTCGAATCGTGAAACGGACTACGCACAGGCACTGCTGAAGCTGTTTGATCTGTATTGCACGAAGCACGATTACCAGAGAGCGGGCGAGTGTCTGGACCGGGCGGCGGAAGTGGATCCGTACGAGCCGGGACATCAGAAACGGCTGGAGGCGCTGCGGGGCAAGATCGACGATCAGCGCTTCAACGTAATCGCATCGCGGTTTACGGCGGTGAAGAAAGAAGAGCAGGCAGTCACGGTCCAGGAACCGACGTTGGGAGCGGCCGCGCTGCAGGATCTGATGCTGCAAGCCGAGATCCTGGTGCAGTACGGGATGCGCTCGAAGGCCATCGAGCGTTTGCAGCGCATTCAGGAACTGTTTCCGCGCGAGGAAGAGCGCAACCAGGAACTGCAGCGGCTGTACATAGCGGCAGGCATCGAGCCGCAGTATGCGCGGTCAGCGCCGACAGCCGCGTCGACTGTGCCGGCGGCGAGTGGCGATCAGGCATCGCCGGCTGCTGCTGCGACGGCGGCGAGCGAGGCGGCCGACGTCAGCAGTCTGGCGAAAGTGGCTGAAATCACGCGCAAACTCTACCACCAGGGGAACGCGGAAGGAGTTTTAAAAGCGGCGGCGAACGAAATCGGCGCGAACTGGCGGACGGCGCGTTGCATTGCGGCCTTGCGCAAGCCGGGTCTGCCGCCGTCGAGCGTGCAGGAATATCACATGGAGGGGCTGATTCCGGCGAGTTCGGCGGCTCTGGTTAGCCTGGTGGAAACGCTGCAGGATCTGGCGGTGGCGCGAGGCACGGTGACGGTCGGCGATGCGAGAAATGCTCCGGAGTTGATGGGCGTGCGCAGCTCAGTCGAGGAGTTGCAGATCGAATCGCTGCTGGCGCTGCCGCTGACCGAAGGCAACGACCAGATCGGAGTGCTGATCCTGACCCAGAACACAGGCCGGGTGTGGCAGGCTTCGGAGGTGCTGGTGATCCGGACGTTGAGCGACCAGGTGTTGATTGCGCTCAACAATGCCGGGCTGCGGCGGCTGGTGAAAAATCTTTCGGTGACGGACGAGAAATCGGGGCTGCTGAAACGGGCTTCGTATCTGGATCTTCTGCAGGCGGAAACCCGGCGCGGGTTACAGCAGGGGACGGCGGTGACGGTGTTGCTGATGCAGTTTGGACGGCGCGGCGCGCTGATCAAGGAATATGGCGAGCAGGCGGTGACGGCGGTGATGGAGCAGATCGGGCAGCTGTTTTCGGCGAACATCCGGTCGAACGATCTGGCGTTCCGCTATGAAACGACCACGGTCGCGCTGGTGCTGGGCGACACGGGCGAAAAAGAAGCGCTGCTGGCGGTGGAGAAACTGCGGCGGCTGCTGGCGGAAGTGCGTTTCCCGGGTAAGGACAAGGGAGTCGAGTTCAGCGCCGGGCTGGCGCCGGCGGTGATGCGGCAGCATTTCGATCCGGTGGACATTGTGACCGAAGTGGCCAACCGCGCCGATCACGCGCTGGAGCAGGCGGTGGCGCAGGGCGCGGGAAAGATTGTGAGTCAGTCGCCGCAGTTCGCTACATCGGCGGCGGTGGCGTAAGGACTTTAACCGCCGAGACGCCGAGTGCGCCGAGAAAACCCTTAAGACCTTGAAACCCTGAAACCTTGCAACTTTGAAACCTTGCCCTTCTGATGTTCTCTTTCTGCTGTTAAACTCACAGGTTGGCCTTGGGCCAGCGCACTCTTCTTATCTGGTTGGGACTCATGTTGAAACCTGGAGACATTGCCATTGTCAGCGGGGCGCGCACGCCCTTTGGACGCTATTGCGGAAAGATCAAAGATTACACGGCGCAGGAATTGGGCGCGGTGGCGGCGAAGGCTGCGATCGAGCGGGCGGGGATCGATGCGAAAGAGTTCGATCATGCCGTGTTCGGGAATGCGCAGCAGACTTCGGGCGACGCGATCTACGGAGCGCGGCACGCGGCGCTGCGGGCGGGATTGCCGATTGAGACTCCGGCGCTGACCGTAAATCGACTCTGCGGGTCGGGGATGCAGGCGATAGTCAGCGCGGCGCAGATGATCCAGACGGAAGAAGCGAAGGTAGTGCTGGCGGGCGGGATGGAATCGATGTCGCAGGCGCCGTTTGTGATCCGGGGGCGCGATGGATTCACGCTGGCTCCGGGCGGGAAGCTCGAAGATTCGCTGATGGTGGCGCTGCTCGATACTTATTGCGGACTGTACATGGCGAATACGGCGGAACTGTATGGCGAACAGCAGGGCATCACGCGGCAGGCGCAGGACGAGTTCGCGCTGCGCTCGCAGCAGGCGGCCGACGCGGCTTATAAGGCGGGGCGGGTGCAGGAAGAGCTCACGCCAGTGCCGCTGCGGAATTCGAAGGGCGAGGCGACGGGGGAGATGCTGACCGAGGACGACCACCGGCGTCCGCAGACGACGATCGAGGGCCTGGCGAAGCTGCGCGCTGCGTTTGGGAAAAATGGGACGGTGACGGCGGGGAATGCGAGCGGGATTGTGGATGGCGGGGCGGCGGTGGTGGTGATGTCGCTGGAGCAGGCGCAGAAGAGGGATCTGAGTCCGCTGGGACGGATTGTGAATTGGGGAATTGCGGGTGTCGATCCGAAGCTGATGGGGCGCGGTCCGGTCCCGGCCACGAAGATTGCGCTGCAGCGCGCGGGGCTGACTTTGGACTACATCGACTTGATAGAAGTGAACGAGGCGTTCGCTGCGCAGTATCTGGCGGTGGAAAAAGAATTGGGACTCGATCGCGAAAAAGTGAACGTGAACGGCGGAGCGATTGCGTTGGGGCATCCGCTGGGTGCAACCGGGACGCGGCTGGTGATCACGCTGCTCTATGAGTTGCGGCGGCGGAAGAAGAAGTATGGGCTGGCGACGGCGTGCATCGGCGGCGGGCAGGGGATTGCTATGGTGGTGGAGAGCTTTCAGTAGGCTTCTTCGCCGTGCAGAGGAAGAGCTTAACCACAGAGGTCACAGAGGAACACAGAGGAAGGCTAGGTTTCTCCTGTGTTCCTCTGTGACCCCTGTGGTTGAAAAGGACTCGTATGGAAATCAAGAAAGTTGGCGTTCTCGGTTGTGGCCTGATGGGTTCCGGCATCGCGCAGGTTTGCGCGACGGCGGGATTCGACGTTACCGTGCTCGAAGTCGAGCAGAAGTATCTCGACAAGGGCTTTGCCGGGATTGAGAAGTCGCTGGCGAAGTTTGCCGAGCGGCCGGTGGAGAAGGGCGGAATCACTCCGCAGCAGAAAGACGAGATTCGCGCGCGGCTGAAGGGCACGACTAACAAAGCTGATCTGGCCGATTGCGACATCGTCATCGAGGCCATCATCGAGAACGTCGAGGAGAAGAAGAAGATGTATGCGTCGCTCGATGCCGTCGTGAAAAAAGACGCGATCTTTGCCTCGAATACTTCTTCGATTTCCGTCACTGAGCTTCTGACGGCGGTCAAGCGGCCGGAAAGATTCATCGGGCTGCACTTTTTTAATCCGGTGCCGCTGATGAAACTGGTGGAGGTGGTGAAGACGATTGCCACCGCTCCCGCCGTGTACGACGCGGCCTACGAGTTTGCGAAGCGGCTGGGCAAGGTTCCGGTGCGGACGTCGGACAAGACGGGGTTCATCGTGAACCGGCTGCTGGTGCCGTATCTGCTGGATGCGATCCGGGCGTATGAAGAGGGCGTGGGGTCGATCGAGGACATTGATAACGCAATGAAGCTCGGCTGTGGGTATCCGATGGGCCCGTTTACGCTGCTCGATTTCGTCGGCCTCGATACGACGTATTACATCACGCACGTGATGTATGACGAGTTTAAGGAGCGCCGTTTCGCGTCGCCTCCGCTGCTGAAGCGGATGGTGATGGCGGGCTGGTATGGGCGCAAGATGGGGCGCGGGTTTTACGATTACTCGGACCCGGCGAAGCCGGTGGCGGGGAAGTTCTGAGATTGCAGAGGTCAGAGGTCGGATTGCAGAAGTAAAGGCTCGCGAAATTGGATTTTATTCAGGCTTCAGCGTTTGTACACTTCGCGGCGGTGACCGACGCGGAGAACGAGCACGACCAGGCGTTCGTGTTCGAGAGAGCAAATGATGCGGTAGTCGCCGACACGGTACCGCCAGAATTCACTCAGAGTCCCTTGCAGGCGCTCGCCAATCTGCCGGGGGTCGTCGAGTTTTCCGATTCGTTCGTAGAGAAACCTGGAAATACGCCGCGCGACGGGTTTGTCGAGTTCGTCGAGTTGTCTCTGGGCCCTTGGCGAAACCTCAACGTTCCAGGCCATAGCGGCGCATTACCTTTTCGATGGGAATCGGCTTGCTGCGTCCGGAACGGATTTCTGCCAGCGCCTTCTCGGCGAAGTAGATGTCTTCCAGGTCGTCCAGATATTGGAGGATGGCTTCACGCGCGTAGTAGGTCTTGGTGCGACCGGTGCGCTTGGCGAGCCGGTCGAGGCGTTTCTCGATGGTCTCGGGAAGACGGATGGCTAGCATGTCATTCTCCTCGTGCTATACAAGTATAGCATACTTCCATTTGCGTAGGCTATGATTATTGCGGACTCTTTATGACCTACGAAAACATACTTCTCGAAAAGAAAAATTCGATCGCCTACGTCACCGTCAACCGGCCGAAGGTGCTCAACGCGCTCAACATGGCCACCATGGAAGAGTTGCGGGCGGCGTTCACCGACATTAAGTCCGACGCCTCGATCCGCGTGGCGATCTTGACCGGAGCGGGCGAGAAGGCGTTCATTGCGGGCGCGGACATTGGCGAACTGGCTAAACATGACGCCGTCACCGGCAAGGAGTACACGCATCGCGGGCAGTCAGTGCTCGACCTGATCGAGAACCTGGGCAAGCCGGTGATTGCGTGCATCAATGGATTTGCGCTCGGCGGCGGATGCGAACTGGCTCTGGCTTGCACTATGCGTCTGGCGAGCGACAACGCGAAGCTGGGGCAGCCGGAGGTGAAGCTCGGAATTATTCCGGGATATGGCGGGTCGCAGCGTTTGCCGCGTCTGGTGGGCAAGGGGCTAGCGATGCAAATAGTGCTGGCCGGGGAGACGATCACGGCGCAGGAAGCGCATCGGATTGGGCTGGTGAATGAAGTGACGGCGGCGGCGGAGCTGATTCCGCGGGCCGAGGCGATTGCGGCGAAGATCGTCGCCAACGCTCCGCTGGCGGTGCAGTACGCTATGGAGGCGGTCAACAAGGGGTTGGAGATGACGCTGGCCGAGGGGCTGTATCTGGAGGCGACTTTGTTTGGCGTTTGCTGCGCTACCGAGGATAAGAAGGAAGGGACTGCGGCGTTTCTGGAAAAGCGGGCGGCGCAGTTCAAGGGAAAGTAAGTCAAAGGCTTCACCACAGGGGACACAGAGGGACACAGGGGATTCGCGCGGATCAAGGGCGAATTCACCACGGAGACACAGAGGCGCGGAGAAAAACACGAAAGAAAAAATAAAACCCGAGCGTCTTCCCGCGCCAGCGGTTCCTGCTATCGAAGGCAGCCTCTGCGCTGCCGGAAAGCGGTTTGCGATTGTTGTCTCGCGGTTCAACGCCTTCATCACGGAAAGGCTCTTTCAGAGCGCCTACGACGGACTGCTGCGCTCTGGCGCTAAAAAGAAGGACGTCGCGCTGGTTCGTGTGCCTGGGGCGTTCGAGATTCCTTCGGCGGCCCGCACGCTCGCAGAAACCAAGAAGTACGACGCGATCCTCTGCATTGGCTGTCTGCTGCGCGGCGACACGGCGCATTACGACGTGATCGTGAATGAGGTTACTCGGGGGATTGGGCAGTCGGCGCAGGAGACTGGGGTTCCTCATGCGTTTGGAGTGCTGACCTGCGAGACGCTGGAGCAGGCGATCGATCGCGCCGGGTTGAAGATGGGCAACAAGGGATTTGAGGCGGCGCTGGCGGCGGTGGAGATGGCAAGCCTGCGGGAAAGCATCGTTGGTAAAGGCAAGAACGTCGTTCGTCGTTTGTCGCTCGCTGTTCGCAAAAGCAAAACCAAAGGCAGGAACAACAAGCCGAAGCGTTGACTCCTCTCATAGTGCAATCCTGCCTGTACACTAAGAGCGAAGAGCGAACGACGAACAGCGAACGACGACCATGGGCACTCGACGCAAATCCCGAGAACTGGTTCTGCAGATGCTGTTTCAGGCGGACATGGGGAAGCAGACGCCGGAGCTTGTCCGGGAGACGTTCTGGGCGGAGCGGACCAACGTGGATGAAGAAGTGCGCGGGTTTGCGGACGACCTGTTTCGCGTCGCGAGCGACCGGATGGCGGAGATCGACGGGCTGATCGGCAAGCACACGCAGCACTGGCGCATGGACCGCATGGCGACGGTGGACCGGAATGTGCTGCGGGGAGCGGTGGCGGAGTTTCTGGGGTATCCGGCGACGCCGCGGGCGGTGGTGATTAATGAGGCGCTCGAAATTGCGCGGAAGTTTTCGACGCCAGAGTCGGTGCAGTTTATCAATGGAGTGCTGGATAGTGTGGGGAAAGAGGTAGGGCCGTAGAGACGGCTGGCAGCTCTCAGCTGTCAGCTTTCAGTCTTCAGGAAAAGCAGGGCGGTTCATTTTTCGGGTGAATCTGCTTCATGTGTGCAGTTCTCCTACACCACGGTTAGCCAAAATCCAAAACGAAAAAAGAGAAGCTCAGGATTTCAAAGCTATGCCCATCCCCAAATCTTTGCGGAGCTTCGCTCCGCCTGGACGGGCGAGGGCGCCCGTCCCTACACGAGCTAATCAGAGTTTCCCGGGGGGATCACTGCGGCTTGATGGCGACGAGGTTGGGGAGGCACTGCGGTGCAGGGTTGCCCCCGTTGTTGCACATGTTGCGGTCGTTGTTGTTGACGTTGACATAAGGGACCTGCTGGTCGCCTCCACTGACGGTGTTGATGATGTGCACGGAGCCGACGGCGCAGGTTATGCCGTCCTTGTCATACTGATCGCAGGCGGCGACGTAGACCTGGCTTCCGTCGGTGGAGGCGGAGGCGGAGAGCGGGTCGGCGCTGCCGGCGAGCGGGATGGATGAGGTGGTGCCATTGGCCACGTTGAAGAGGAGCACGGCGTGGATATTCTTGGCGACGAGTATGACTTCGCTGCCGTCGGCAACGAGCTGCGCGTAGAGCGGAATGAAATTGCCCTGGCCGAGGTTGTAGGACGCGCCTTTGCTGAAGCCGTTGGGCGGGGGCGGGATGATCGGAGGATTGCACGTGAGCTGATCATCATGAATTATCGGATCTTGCCTGAACTGTGCAGTCAAGAACTCAATGTTCGGTGGTTCGAGAGCGATTATGTTCTGCGTTGCCCACAGGAAGCCGCCCTGAACGAAAGGTGGCGGAACGTTAGGTGACGGAAAGATTTTCAACGGCGTGCTCGACGCTGTGACACTTCCGATGTCCACAGTTGGAATGGTAGGCAGGGAACAGGTCGAGAAGGCAGACACCGAACTTGCAGGCGTTCCCGCGACATAGGCGAAGCTGCCGTCCGCCGAGAATTCGACGTCGGTTACCGAGGTCGCGATTGGAACCGAGTTGAGCGCATCGACCGTGGAGTAAACGTACATATTGCCGGTGCTGGTGAGGATGAAAAGTTTTAACTGGTCGGGAGAGAAGGCGGCGGCGGTGGCGGTTTCGCCGGGGATGATGAGGTCAACGGGGGCAGTGGTGCTGCTGCCGTTGTAGATGTAGACCTGGCTGGGGGTGGAAACTGTGTCGGAGACGACCACCAGTTTGCCATCGTTCGAAATCGTGAGCACTTTGCCGCACAAGGAAACGTTGCAGGGTATCGACGAGTTGGATACCACGGCAACGGCCGGGCTGCTGGCGGTGACATCGACGAACATCAGGCCCTGATCGCTGCCGAGGTAGACGCGCGCTGCCGACAGATGGTTGAACATCATGGAATTGGGAGTGCGGGGCACGCCTATGATGGAGCCGATGGGGGTGGTCCCAGGGGTCACCGAGAACATTGCACTGGAGCAGCCGGGCTGGTTCTGGCAGTCGGTGGTCGCGGCCCAGGCGGTGTAGGTGGGTGGCTTGGAGGTAGGGCTAGCAGTTACGTCAACGGAGATCGTGCCATAACCTTTCGTCACGTTCAGCGGCTGGCATTTTGTGGGGGGAGGGTTGGTCGCGTCGTAGTCGCTGGCGTAGATGGGGAGACTGGGTAGAACTCCGATATTGCAGGTTGGGGGAGTGCAGGAAGCGGTGAGGGTGGCGCCGCCGAGGTTGTTGCGGGCGGTCGCACTGTTGCTTATCGAGCTGCTGGTGGTGCTGCTGAAGGCTGCAACTTCAGGATTGGTCGTGCTCCAGGTGAGGGGCGGGTTGAGCAGCGGGGTGCTATTGGCTGTGCCGCACAACGTATCGACGGCGATAGCCGTGATGGGTACGCTGCCGCCGTTGTTTACGGTGATCGAGTTTCCTGCCTGGTTCTGGCCCCCGATCTGGAGGTAGATGGCTTGGATCAAGCATGTCGTGTACGGATAGGGGTTGCTGGTGGTGCCGGAGACGCTGGCAAAAAGCTGGGTGATACCGGGGGTCTTGGCGGTGGTCTGAACCTGGTTGAGCACGTTGGGCTGTTTTGGGGGCACATAGGGAGTTGCAGTGACTACGCCGCTAGTGCTCGACGACCAGTTCATGGGGCCGACGCTATTGGTGATGTCCACGTTGTTGCTGTACGCGATCCCCTGGAACTGCCAGGTTTGTCCCTGGGAAAAACAGTCATACTGGGGCGGCTGGGCCTCAGCGTTCTTAATCTGAATGCTGTCGATGTGCTGGTGGACGTAGACGGTAGTGGGCGTGCTGCTGGCGCCTGAGGTGACAGCCGTTACGGTGGCGACTCCGGGAGTGCCGGGAGTGCACATGGTGCCAGTCTGGTCCCAGGTGCCGGCGCAAGCGTTCCCATTGCTGTTGATCGAGATTGCCGCGGGGCCGGTCGTACCTTGCGGGACCCCAGCAACATATTGAATGTCGACGCCGAGGACGGTGCCGCCGATGGCATTCTTGGCGGTGGCGCTAAAGAACTGAGTGCCACCGACGTCGATGGAGATGATGTTGCCGGGGCTCAGCGTAACGGATTGCACGCCTCCGTTGCCGGAGTTGCTGCTGCTCTTGCCGAGGCAGCCGGTGAGGGCGACGACGAAGGTGATGGCCAGCGTAAGAAGAAAACCGGAACCGCAACGATGCATGAACCCTCCTCGCGTCCGTTTGCCAGGCGCGAGCATAATGTTGTTGGGCGGAAAACTGTCAGTGTAGAAGGTCGGCTGTCAGGTTTCAAGGTTTCAAGGTTGCAAAGTTTCTAAGGACAGGGGGCCGTGGTGACCTTAGAGACCTTGAAACTCTGAAACCTTGAAACTTTGAAACCTTGTTCTTTCGATGCGTCGAACAGTGGTTGACGATGTGCAAGCTAGTTGTTATTATCAAACAGTTCCGCGAGTTTGAGAGCTTTGAAGAAATACGTACCCGGTTTGGAAGCAGGACCGGGGACGCCCTCGCTGAAACGTCCTGCGAAAACCTTTGCGCCCGGGCCATGAAGTAAAAGCCTGGGAGTCACGCGAGGCTATGCAGGGGAAAGCAGACGAAACGGAACGCCTCCGAACCTGGTTGGGGTGAGGCGTGGCGTCACCGTCGTCGGCGATTTAGTCTGAGCGGGAAACTGAACGAATTCTCACCGGCATTGGTGCGCGGTGAGAGCATGGCTGGGCGAGAGAGCCCGTGCCAGACCTGAGACGAGGGAAGCCTCGTCTCTACTCTACGGAAATGTGCGGTAGAGACGCGGCTTGCCGCGTCTGGGAGTGGCGAGAGTGCCTACTTTTAATCAGCTGGTGAAATTTGGCCGCGAGAGGCCCCGGTATAAGACGGCGAGTCCAGCTCTGCAATCGTGTCCGCAGAAGCGTGGAGTGTGCACGCGCGTGTATACCCAGACGCCGAAGAAGCCGAACTCGGCGCTGCGCAAAGTGGCGCGCGTCCGCCTGACGAATGGAATCGAAGTGACGACGTATATCCCGGGCGTTGGCCATAACCTGCAGGAGCACTCGATTGTGCTGATCCGCGGGGGCCGCGTGAAGGATCTGCCGGGCGTGCGTTATCACGTGGTCCGCGGAACGCTCGACGCGACCGGCGTTGCGGGCCGCAACCAGGGGCGCTCGAAGTACGGCACCAAGCGCGCGAAGAAAGCGTAGAAACAGTTGCCAGTGGTCAGTGGCCAGTTGCCAGTGACGCGCTGCGAAATTAAAGCTGAGAGCTGAGACGCATGCCTAGAAAAGGACATATCGCTAAGCGGATGGTCGAGGCCGATCCGGTGTATGGATCGGACCTGGTGACGAAGTTCATCAACTCGATGATGTGGCAGGGAAAGAAGTCGACTGCCGAGGGAATCTTTTATAAGTCGCTCGAGAAGTTGAAGGAAAAGGGCGGCGACGAAGCCCTGAAGCTGTTCACGAAGGCGGTCGAGAACGCCAAGCCGTTGCTGGAAGTGAAGACGCGGCGCGTGGGCGGCGCGAACTACCAGGTGCCGATCGAAGTTGGTCCGGACCGCAGGACGTCGCTGGCGATCCGGTGGATCGTGAGCTACGCGCGCGGTCGCGGCGAAAAGGGAATGATCGACAAGCTGACAAACGAGTTGCTCGATGCCTCGAACGGCAAAGGCGCTGCCATCAAGAAGAAAGAAGACGTGCATCGCATGGCGGAAGCGAACAAGGCGTTCGCGCATTACCGGTGGTAAACAGCCGTTAGCCTTTAGCTGTTGGCTCTTAGCTTGTTCAGAGCTGGTTTTGCTAAAGGCCAAGAGCTAAAAGCTGATTTTCGGAGCCCTGGAAAGAGTTAAGAGCCGTGCCTAGAACAGTCCCATTAGAGCGTTGCAGGAACATCGGCATCATGGCCCACATCGATGCCGGGAAGACCACGACGACGGAGCGCATCCTGTTTTATACGGGAAAGACGCACCGTATCGGCGAGGTGCATGAAGGCACGGCCATCATGGACTGGATGGAGCAGGAGCAGGAGCGCGGCATCACGATTACGTCGGCGGCGACGACCTGTACCTGGCGCGACATCCGCATCAACATTATCGATACGCCCGGCCACGTGGACTTTACGGCTGAGGTGGAGCGCTCGCTGCGCGTGCTGGACGGCGCGGTGGCGGTGTTTGACGCGGTGCACGGGGTGCAGCCGCAGTCGGAAAAAGTGTGGCGGCAGGCCGACAAGTACGGCGTTCCGCGAATTTGTTTCATTAACAAGATCGACAAGATGGGCGCCGATTTCGAGCATGCCGTCGACACCCTCCGCAAGCGCCTCAACGCCAAGCCCGTCGCGATTCAAATTCCCATCGGACAAGAAGACAAGTTTCGGGGAGTGGTGGATCTGGTTGCCATGAACTCCATCATCTGGGAGGACGAGACCATCGGCGCGGAATACAAGGTCGGCGAGATTCCCGCGGACCTGCAGAAGAAGGCCGAGGCGTTCCATACGCAGCTGGTCGAAACCGTCGCCGAAAATGATGACGACATTCTGCACAAGTTTCTGGAAGGCGAAGCGATTTCGGCGGACGAACTGAAGGCGTCGCTGCGTAAGTCGACGATCGGGTTGAAGTTGTTTCCGGTGGTGGTGGGAACGGCGTTCAAGAATAAAGGCGTACAGCCGTTGCTGGATGCGGTGGTGGATTACCTGCCCTCGCCGCTCGACACGAAAGAGACGCATGGCCTCGATCCCGAAAATGGGCAGACGATCACGCGCAAGGCCGATGACAAAGAGCCTTTCTCGGCGCTGGCATTCAAGATCATGGCCGACCCGTTTGTCGGGCAGTTGACGTTTATCCGGGTGTACTCGGGACAGTTGAAGTCGGGCGAGTCGGTGATGAATTCGCGCACGCAGAAGCATGAGCGAATTGGGCGCCTCCTCAAGATGCACGCCAATAAGCGGGAAGACATTCAGGAAATTCTCGCCGGGGATATCTGCGCCGTAGTGGGGTTGAGAAACGTCAGTACGGGCGACACGATCTGCGAAGAAAGGCATCCGATCACGCTTGAGTCGATCGTGTTTGCGGTGCCGGTGATTTCGGTTGCCGTCGAACCGAAGACCAAGGCCGATCAGGAAAAGATGGGCATGGCCCTCGCGAGACTGGCGCAGGAAGATCCGACGTTCAAGGTGCACACCGATCCAGATAGTGGACAGACGATCATCAGCGGCATGGGCGAGTTGCATCTGGAAATCATCGTCGACCGCATGATGCGCGAGTACAAGGTCGAGGCCAACGTCGGCAAGCCGCAGGTGGCGTATCGCGAGACCATTCGCAGGCATGCGGAAGCGGAAGGCAAATACATCCGGCAGACGGGTGGCCGCGGTCAGTACGGACACGCGAAGATTTACCTCGATCCGAACGAACCGGGCAAGGGCTACGAGTTTATCAACGATATCGTGGGCGGCACGGTGCCGAAGGAATACATCAAGCCGATCGACCAGGGCATGCAGGAGGCCATGGAAGGCGGCGTGCTCGCTGGCTATCCGATGGTCGACATCAAGGCGACGCTCTACGATGGCAGCTACCACGACGTCGATTCGAACGAAATGGCGTTCAAGATCGCCGGTTCGATGGCTTTCAAGGAAGCGGCGCGCAAGGCGAGTCCGGTGATTCTGGAGCCGGTGATGGCGGTGGAAGTGGTGACGCCGGAAGATTACGCCGGAACGATCATGGGCGACCTGAGTTCGCGTCGCGGGCGGATCGAAGGCATGGAGCACCGCGCCGGTTCGCAGGTGATCAAGGCCATCGTTCCGTTAGCGGAGATGTTCGGGTACGCGACGCATATGCGTTCGTCGACGCAGGGACGCGCCGAGTACTCGATGCATTTTGCGCGCTATGAAGAGGCCCCGCGCCACGTGGCGGAAGAAATTATCGCCAAGACGCAAGGGAAGACGGCAACGAGGTAAGTTTGCAGTGGATGGTTCGCTGAAACAGCGGAAACAAACTGAGCATCAGCCCCAGTAGGGATGAACGACGGAGCGGAGAGCAATGGCGAAAGAAAAATTTGAAC
>PKUV01000190.1 GCA_003131315.1 Acidobacteriaceae bacterium | reverse complement strand
ACTTTTAGCCGGACAGCAGTGCTTGCCGATGAATCCCCAGATTTCGTCAAGCTCTAAGCGGTTGCAAGAAAGATCGCGCATCTTGGCATCCATCAAAGCGGCGCATCCTTTGCCGACGCGCACGCCAAGGCGCATAACCGTGTCGCGGTGAACGCCCGTAACGCGCTCGATTGAACGAATGCTAGAACCTTCCGCCAGTGCGCCGATGACCGCGATTTGCTTGTCGGTATTGAGTACGTTTGCCATGTCAATTACTGTATTACATAAATAGCAGCGTGTCAAGTATTTTTGTGCTACACTTTTTGATCTATGGTGCTTTACGGTCCGGATAACAGACCGATTCCAAGTGTCAGTGGGTTGGCGGAGAAGTCAGCAAAACCATCAGCAGCACCCACGCCACCACAAAACCAGAAAGGAAACAGGCTACATAAGAGAACAGTTGCAGCGATTCTCGGAGTAGCAACTTTATTGGGGGGAGCCGCCGTCGTTCTGCCTCGTCCTGCAGTAATCCCCGGCGATCCTGCCGATCCCGATAATTCAATGTCGGCAACATTTACGGTCACCAATAACAACATCGTGCCATTGTGGCACGTAAACGCATCTGTTGGACTCGGAGAGATTTTTGGACCCGACAACAAACGAAAACCGCCGAATTCTACCCCTGACATGAATCCGCCTTTCAGGAGCCATATTGGTCTGCCGCAATGGCAAGATCACCATTTGAACGTGGATGATAGATTCAGCATTGTTCCTGCCCAAATGTTTCAGGGGAAGACTGGGTACGCCGATATTGAAATCGTGGTCGCTTATCAGCCTTGGTTTGTGCCATGGCCACGTGAAAAATCTTTTCATTTCCGTACCTTTGTGCAGAGCAACGGAAACTTGACATGGATTTCCGTCCCGCCAAATTAGGACACTACCGAACTCTGCTTGACATGGCCCAAGTTCTGGGCGAGAGTTATTCTACAAACTTAGGCCCACCGCACACTTGAGGTTCACTTCCGTGAATTCTAAGTCTCTTTTTCTTTGTTTTGCCTTCCTGGTTTCTGCAGCCAGTCCCTATCTGTTCGCTCAGCAGCTTTCAACTGACCAGAGGGAGGTGGAATCACGCCTAGATCATGTCCCCTTGGTTTTCGAGCCGAATAGAGGTCAAGCCAACAGTGAAGTGCGCTTCCTGTCGCGAGGGAACGCTTACACGGTCCTCCTGGGATCTGACAAGACAGTGCTTGTGCTCTCGCCGAAGGCTGATGCTGGTGATCACGCAGAGCAGCGTCAGCCCTCAGTTGTGACCATGGAACTTCTGCGCTCGAACCAAGAAGCCAGCTCGGAGGGACTCGACCTCCTTCCTGGGAAAAACAATTATTTCATCGGTAAACAACCCGCGAATTGGATCTCTGGGATCCCGCAGTAGGGCAAGGTCGGATTCAAATCGATTTACGCCGGAATCGACCTCGTGTACTACGGGAATGACGGGCAGCTTGAATATGACTTCGTCCTCTCACCGGGTGCGGATCCGCGGGCGCTAAGTTTTCGAGTCAAGGGAGTGAAGAAAATTGATCTGGACGGCTCCGGCAATCTCTCTCTTTCAGTGGGGGATGGAGCAATCGAACTCCAAAAACCAACGATCTACCAGGAAATAGAAGGCATCCGGCGCACGATCACAGGGAGTTTTGCGCTGCGCGGCGACAATGAAGTCGGCCTCGACATTGGCGACTATGACAGGAACAAATCACTGATCATCGACCCGGTCCTCAGTTACTCGACGCTGATCGGAGCTAACAATAGCACGCAGGTGCAAGGTGTAGCAGTCGATCCGACCGGCAATGTTTACATCACCGGGACGACCTTCGCCACCAACTATCCCACCGTGGCCGCATTTCAATCGACGAATAAGGGCACCACGAATGTGTTCATCACCAAGTTGAATCCTGCTGGGGGCAAGATCCTTTACTCGACCTACCTCGGTGGTAGCGGTTTTGACAATGCTGCGGCGATTGCCGTCGACGGGAGCGGCAGTGCCTATGTCACAGGTACCGTGGGAGCCTCCGACTTTCCGACAACCCCCGGTGCGTTCATGACGACCTGTCCGAGCCTCTGTAACACACCTTTTGTCACCAAGTTTCTCAGTGACGGCAGTCTGGCTTTCTCAACTTTCATGGGAGGCAGCAATTCGCCCGCCCATGCTATCGCCGTAGACAGCGCGGGAGAGGCGTATATAGCGGGAGACACGGCATCGAACGACCTTCCCACAACTCCGGGATCGTTCGAGCCGATTTATCCCGGGATGCAATGTACGAGTTGCTATAACGGGTACGTCGAAAAACTGAATGCGTTGGGAACGGCCCTAGTATATTCCACATATTTTGGTGCGGCAGTCGGCCCGGCTGGTGTTCCATCCACCGCAGGAAGTGGCATCGCGGTCGACAGTGCGGGCAGCGCATATCTGGTCGGAAACACAACTGGAATTCCGCTGCAAAAACCAATCCAATCGAGTGTGGTTGGCGGCCCGAACGCCTTTATCACAGAGTTCTCGCCCGATGGTGCCTCGCTCGTATTCTCAACTTATCTCGGGGGAGCGTCGCCTTTCTTCTTTAGCTATGCTGGGGACTACGCGACCGGTGTCGCCGTGGATCCTCTTGGCAATGTCCACGTAACTGGCACGAGCAGTTCGTGTGAATTCCCGCTCAGCCTGAACGCGTTGAGCACGGACTGCGTGACTACGGGATACGACCAAAAGGTGTTTGTTGTAACGTTGAACTCCGTCGGCAGTCAGATTGTGTTTTCGACGTTTCTGCAAAACGGAACGGCCTCGGGAATCGCGGTGGACAAGAACGGAAATAGCTATGTAGCTGGGACGACCACTTCGAATAGTCTGCCCGTGCTCAATCCCATTGAGAGCACATCGCAGCAGGCGTTATCAATTGGTTTCGTTACCGAACTCGATCCTTCCGGGAAACTGCTGTTTTCCACGTATCTGGGGGCAACGAGCGGTGGCTCTCAAGCGGCTGGCATCGCAGTCGATAGCAAGGGAGGGATCTATGTAGCTGGCGCTGGACAAGGCGATTTCCCAATTCTCCATCCCATCCCAAGCCAGGTGAAACAGAACACGTACTACACACTCTTCGTAGCGAAGATCTCGCCCAAGAGCGTACCCCAGTTCAGTCTTTCGCCCCGCGTGAGCCCCGTGCTTGCCCTGCGCAACGTCAGCAGTGTGCCTTTGACGATCAGCGCCATCACTCATTCCTCCAATTTCACGCAGGGAGGAACCTGCGGGTCGAGCTTAGCTCCCGGAACGGGCTGCACTTTGATCCTGGAGGGTGCGGCGGATAACAAGACCTCAGGCACAGTTACGATTACCAGCAATGCTTACATCAAGCCGCAGCAGTTTGCGATCTCAAAGTCTCGGACCGGAGACAACGTAGGGTCGATTGTGACGATTTTCCCTATTTACGTGCAATTCCCGTCCCAACTGATCGGCACGACTAGTGCCGCACAGCAGATAGTGATTGAGAATTCGGGTTTACTACCTGCGGCGATCAACAGCATCCAGATGATTCAGCCGTCCGTCTTTAATGAAACCAACAATTGTCCAGCAATGCTCAATGCGGCCAGTTCCTGCACAATATCCGTGACCTACACTGCGACCACGGCGCAGGACTCAGCTCAACTAGCGATCGTAACCGATCCTAGCCAGACGAGGTACACTGCCTTCCTAAGCGGGTCTGGCAGCACTTCGGCGATCGCAGTGTCGACGACTTCTATACAGTTCGGGAGTCAGTTTGTCGGCGCGGCACCGTTGGGGAGGATCGTGAACTTCACCAATGCGACTCCCTATCCGGCGAGCATCACAGGGATCTCCGTTTCGACAGGCTACGCGCAAACCAACACTTGCAATTCGCCTCTGCTCCCACAGGCAGAGTGTCGCGTGTCCGTATCTTTCTCCCCTACGAACAATCAGAATGCACCTGGGACACTCACGGCAGCGAACTATGGTCCTGGCGGATCGCAGACCGTAAACCTCCAAGCTACGGGAGTCAACCCGGGCGACCTCGGCCTATCTCCCGTTTCGCTCAGTTTTTCCGGCTATGTCGGAATTGGAACAGTACCCTCCACCGTGACGGTAACTAACAACTCACAGAAAACGATCACCATCCAGAGCATCACCGTTACCGGTCCGTTCCCCGAGACCAACACGTGTCCTGGTACTCTTGCACCCGCGGCGACCTGCCAGATTGCTGTATCCTTCAAACCCACACAACCGGGAGCGGCCGCCGGAACTCTGCAAGTTACTTTTGTGGGAACTGGATCTCCGCAGACGATAGCTCTGACCGGAATCGGTCAGACCATCGTTCAGTTCGATCCTTCGTCGGTCCAGTTTGGCCAACAGCCTGTGAATACAAGCGGCGCTTCGGTTGGGGTAAGTCTCGACAATTATGGATCGACGACGGTCACTCTGGGCAGTTTCAGTATTCAGGGAAGCGATTTTTCGATCGTGCGAAATAGCTGCGGGAAAACACTCGCGAGAAATACAGGATGTGGTCTGGAAGTCGTCTTCACACCTTCGGCCACCGGTTCACGCACAGGCACTCTGTCGGTTATGGCAAGCGACTACTCCCAGCCCACCACAGCCACCCTGCAAGGCACAGGAATTTCCAATGGAATCGGAACGTTATCGGCCACCAGTCTCGATTTCGGCACCCAGACGGTGGGTACTCAGAGCCAACCGCAAGAGGTGACCCTCACGAACACTGGAACCGGCACTCTCAAACTGAATAGCATCGCTGCGTCCCCGCAATTCTTTACAGAGACGAATACGTGTGGTTCGTCGCTCGCGGCTGGCGCGAACTGCACAATTTCGATTCTTTTTGCCCCAAGTCTGCAAGGAATCCTGGTGGGTTCTCTCTCCGTTCAGGACGATGGTGCCGGGAGCCCGCACACCGTCGCTCTAAGTGGGATAGGCCAATAGCATGTGCCGGGGTTAGTCCCGGGCCATCACTTGCCAGAAATCCCAACAAGTTGCGCCAGTGCCTGCCAATGCCTCGGATGCGGACGGTGTCGGCCTGCGCGGATGTGGGCAGCTTAGAGGACCGAGACTCCGAGCGTCGTAGCCAGGGCAGAGATCGTGACCCCCACCAGCCGAGGTTGAATCTGCCGGACATAGGTATTTTCATCGGGCCAATCTGGTTTCGGGGAAGAACGCCAGGCGCGTTTCGCGGCTTCATCATTGGCCATCAAGCTTTCCCCGAAAGAAGCATTCCGAAACTCAACGCACAAATCATGAGGAAATTGATAACGTACGGCAGCGTAATGGCGGCATCCCGCGAACCACACCGCTCTGCCGCTCAGATGCCGAGAGAGGCACGTTTATGGTCGGTGGGACCCGTAACCAATGCATGAGGGGTTCCACGGAGAGAGGACGCCGGGAGAAGGTGCCGACGATGGGAGAAATGTCATCTCGC
>PKUV01000031.1 GCA_003131315.1 Acidobacteriaceae bacterium | reverse complement strand
AATGCCCAGCCCTTTCCTGTGCCTTTACGGCCGTTGGGAAAGCAGGCTCACCCGCTCATGAACGGCCTGTAGATCCTCCGTCACAAGATTGGCATACCGGCGTGTCATCTCCAGGCTGGAATGCCCTAGCACCTTCTGCAAATGGAACACGGACCCCCCGCGCCGCAGATAGTTCACAGCGAACGTGTGCCTGAATGCGTGGATGGCCCTTCCCGGCGCGGTAAAGCCCAGCCGGGTGCATAGCGCCTTAACATCTCGAAGTGTGTTCCGTTGACTGAGCTTGCGTGCGCGGCCCATCGTGCCGAAGATGAGTTGCTCGGGGCGCAGCCCAGCGTCCATGATGAACTTCGCCAGTGTCCGGCGCAGCTCCACAGAGAAGGGAATTATGCGTTGCTTTCGTCCCTTGCCGGTGACGGTGATCAGCAAGTTGTCAAGGTCGCAATTGACCACGCTCAGTGATAGAACTTCATCCAGGCGAGTTCCCGTGTCCAGGAACGTGAGCACGAGGGCGTGTAGCCTCCGCTGATAGAAGCCGGTGGGCTTCCAACGCACAAGCAGGGCAATTTGTTGAGCCGAGTACACGGCGGGGACGTAGCTCTCTTGCCGTAGCTTGGGAACCCGGAGCGGAGACCCCGACCATTTCAGGTAGGCGTTAATCGACCCGAGGTAACAGTTTACCGAACTGGCCCGGAGTCCCGCTTCCCTCATGCGCAACACAACGTTTCGGAGGTCCGCCGCGTCAGGCCGCTCCACCCGGAGCCAACGAAGGCTCTGCCGGTGCCATTCGATTGTATGGGGGCTGACGTTGGCGAGATATTTCCGCTCTTGAATGAATCTGTCGAAAAGCTGTGCCATAGGCTCAATTGGCCAGGGACAGCGCGTAAAGTGTTGATGGTGCGCCCGGAGAGAATCGAACTCCCAACCTCATGGTTCGTAGCCATGCACTCTATCCAATTGAGCTACGGGCGCATCGTGGAAGAATTGCGTGTTTGAATTATAACGGAAACAGAATCGTTTCGCCCAACCTGATCGCCGGATACTGCTCGCCGAAAAACCCTAAGCCGAGTTGGATTAGCCTTCCGATTCGCGCCAAATCACGCGCTGGCTGTGAAATCGGCGGCCTTGCCGAAAGAGAAGATTTGTAAATTAGAGTAAAAGTTTCCGCCCCAGCGCAAAACCTACCTGCCCGAGCGTTCTACCAATGCGTGTTGGCAATGTGTTAGCGATGGCACCCGACATGCTTCTCCTTGGGGCAGACGAAGTGGCGCGCAACGGGGCATTTGGGAAAAAACTTCGGCCAGAGGTCTTTCCGAATGCCCCTTTGCAATACTGCGTTTGTCGCCAAGATGCACTCCGCTCAGTTTCCCGGCGGCCCTCCCCCGAGCGTCCTCCTGGAAGTTGAGGATTAGCAGGGAAACGGGCGGAGTGCCGTTTCATCCCTTCTCACCTCTTGCCAGAAACTCTCAGGCGAGCACAAGCTGATTCTGCACGTCGATGCCGGCTTGGCGCAGCAACTTGGCCACCGCGTCGCCCTTCAATCGCGAGGCGTCGAACCGCACGCGCACCGTCCGCTCTTTCTCGTTGAACTGGATGCGCTGGATGCCATAGACCTCGCGGACACTGTCCATGGCCCGCAACTCAGCTTCTCCGGGCGGAGTCTGGTAGCGGTAGGCGGCTTCGAGGTACGTCATTTCATTTCTCCCAAAATAAGGTTCGAGGATTACTCTTTGAGTATCTAATAAGGCTTGGATTCCGCCAAGCGCGATCTGGCAACTAAAAACTAACCTATGGACCACCTCGACCCCGTGGACATCCCGAACGCCGCATCGTCCTCCGCCAAGGCGAAAGACCCCGTCTGCGGGATGGATGTGAATCCGGCAACCGCTCGCTACAAGACGCCGCACAATGGGAAAGAGTATTTCTTCTGCTCCGCCGGTTGCCTTGCGAAGTTCCAGGCGAATCCCGAAAAGATTCTGTCATCCGCGCCCAAGCCGATGGGATCGGGACTTGTGTCTCTGGGTGCGCCAGCGCTCGTCATGCCAACCCTGAGCAAGCCGGCTGCGGCCCCTACTGCTCAGTCGGCGGGCGGGTTCGAAAGACCCACGCGGGTCCACATTTGCCCCATGTGCCCGGAGGTGCGGCAGATCGGGCCGGGACCGTGTCCCAAGTGTGGAATGGCGCTCGATCCCGAGTCGCCGGCGCTCCCCGCGACTAAGAGCGAGTACACCTGCCCGATGCATCCGGAAGTCGTGCGAGCCGAGCCGGGGAGTTGTCCGATTTGCGGCATGGCACTTGAGCCGCGCACGGTGACGGTCGAAGAAGACAATCCCGAACTGCGCGACATGACGCGAAGGTTTTGGATCGGCCTGGCGCTGACAGCGCCACTGCTGGCGATTGCCATGGGCAGCATGTTGTGGCCACATGCGCTCATGGACCGCATCGACATCGTCAGAGGAAATGTAGTCCTGACGCCGTGGAGTTCTATCTTGCCGTGGCTCGAACTGCTGCTCGCCACCCCTGTCGTTCTCTGGTGCGGCTGGCCGTTCTTCCAGCGCGGATGGACATCAGTACTAAATCGCAGCACCAACATGTTCACGCTGATCGCCATGGGTACTGGCGTCGCGTACCTCTTCAGCGTTGTCGCAACTTTGTTCCCACAAATCTTTCCCGCGTCGTTCCGCAGCATGGGCGATCGCCCGGACGTTTACTTTGAAGCCGCAGCGGCGATCGTCACGCTGGTATTGCTGGGGCAGGTGCTGGAGCTGCGCGCCCGCAGCCAGACGTCGAGCGCAATCCGCTCGCTGCTCGATCTAAGCCCGAAGATGGCGCGCCTGATGACCGACGACGGCTCGGAGCGCGATATTTCGCTCGACGAGGTGAAGCCGGGAGATCGCCTGCGCGTACGTCCGGGAGAAAAGATTCCCGTCGATGGCGTTGTGCTCGATGGCTCGAGCGTAGTGGACGAGTCGATGATCACGGGCGAATCCGTTCCCGTGGAGAAGACGGCGGCCTCGCGTGTGATCGGCGCGACCGTGAACGGCAACGGATCTCTCGTGATGCGCGCCGAGCGCGTCGGCAGCGAGACGATGCTGGCGCAGATCGTGCAGATGGTCAGCACGGCGCAGCGCACGCGCGCCCCGATCCAACGGCTGGCGGATAAGGTGGCCGGCTGGTTTGTTCCGGCGGTGATCGCGATTGCGGTCGTGACATTCATCGTGTGGGTGAGCTTCGGGCCGGAGCCGCGTTTCGCTCATGCCATCGTGAACGCCGTAGCCGTTCTGATT
The DNA here is from genome assembly GCA_003131315.1 of Acidobacteriaceae bacterium. Classification (GTDB taxonomy): domain Bacteria; phylum Acidobacteriota; class Terriglobia; order Terriglobales; family Acidobacteriaceae; genus Acidiflorens. Next base: position 14,341 of record PKUV01000031.1, on the reverse strand, counting down.
ATCGCGTGTCCCTGCGCGTTGGGCCTCGCGACCCCGATGGCGATCATGGTCGGCACCGGGCGCGGCGCACACGCGGGCGTCCTCATCAAGAATGCCGAGGCGCTGGAGACGCTGGAAAAGGTGGACACCATCGTGTTCGATAAGACGGGCACGCTGACCGAGGGAAAACCGAAAGTGGTGGCGTTCTCGACGACCGAGATTTTGCCAGGTATTTCAGGCAACGAGATTCTGCGGCTGGCAGCAAGTCTGGAGCGCGCCAGCGAGCATCCACTAGGCGCAGCGATTGTGTTGAAGGCGAATGAACTGAAGCTGAGTTTGAGCGAGCCCGCCAACTTTCAATCCACGCCAGGGCAAGGCGCACGCGCGACTGTAGAAGGGAAGAGCGTGGCGGTTGGGAACGTCGCTCTGATGCGCGCGGTCGGAGCTTTCGAGAACCAGACCGCGATCTCAGTTCTTAAAGTCGCGGGTTCCACTGTGATTTATGTGGCCGTCGATGGCCAGTATGCCGGTTCCATCGCAGTCGCCGACCCGTTGAAGGCATCCGCCGTGAAGGCACTGCGCGAACTGAAAGCCCAGGGAATCCGACTCGTCATGCTCACCGGCGACAACCAGGCGACGGCGCAGGAGATTGCGCGGAGCCTCGAAATCGAAGACTTCAAAGCCGAGGTTCTGCCGGCGCAAAAAGCCGAGATCGTCAGGAGTCTTCAGAACGAAGGCCGCGTGGTTGCGATGGCGGGCGACGGAATCAACGACGCGCCCGCGCTGGCGCAGGCGCACGTCGGAATCGCCATGGGCACGGGAACCGACATCGCGATGGAAAGTGGCGGCATCACGCTACTTAAAGGAGACCTTGAAGGAATTCTGCGCGCCCGCAAACTAAGCCAGGCGACGATGCGCAACATCCGCCAGAACCTGTTCTTCGCATTTCTCTACAACTCGATTGGAGTGCCGATTGCCGCAGGCGTGCTGTATCCGGTGTTCGGACTGCTGTTGAGCCCGATTCTAGCCGCCGCCGCGATGAGCTTTAGTTCGGTGTCGGTAATTACGAACTCGCTGCGATTGCGACAGGTGCAACTCTGAACGTCCACCACGGGGGACAGAAAACCAGGGAAGAACCTTTTTTCATTCTCCGTGTCTCTGTGTCTCCGTGGTGGGTTCTGGCTACAATTTGCTCAGGTAATCCGTCACTTCCGGGCTGGTCCAATCCACGGGTCCGATAAACTTCCGTCGGATGACGCCGTTTCGATCGATCACAAAGCTTTCCGGCCAGCCGAAGGTGCCGTAGAGCGAACTCGCCTTCTTCGCTTCATCCCGCACGGTGACCATGTTGACGCCGTATTCCTTGAGAAACTTGTGGTACGCGGCATCGTCGGCGTCAATACTGACGGCAAGCACGACCACACCCTTATCTTTGAGCCGCGTCTGCATCCGCACCAGCGATGGCGTCTCTTCGATACACGGCGGACACCACGTCGCCCAGAAATTTAGCACCACCACCTGCCCGCGAAACTGGCTGAGCGTGATTTTGTGGTCGGAATCCTGCACCGTGAAGTCCGGGGCATTCGAACCGATGCGGGCGGGATGGCTCCCGCTGTAGCATCCGATTAGGGCGGCCAGCAATCCAATGGTTAGAAGGGTGCGAAGAAGCGTTCGTCTCACCCCGCTATAATAGCGAAAAACTGATGGATCGTTCACTTCCAGCGGCGCTGCCTCAGTTCCCGATCCCCGAGGGTTCGATCCCGGAGGTCTCGATAATCGTTCCGGCCCGGAACGAGAAGGCCAGGCTCGGCGACTGTCTGGCCTCGCTGACGGCCCAGACTGGCGTGGCTTTCGAGATCATCGTGGTCGACGACTTCTCCACCGACCGCACGCGCGAGATCGCGCAGAGTTTTGCCGGAGTGCGGGTGATTTCGCCGGAGCCTCTGCCCGAGGATTGGACAGGGAAGAACTGGACTGGGAAGAACAATGCGGCGATTGCCGGAGCCAAAGAAGCGCGTGCGCAGTGGCTGTTGTTCACCGACGCGGACACCGTGCATCTGCCGGGATCGCTAGCGCGGGCTTTGGCTGAAGCAGAGGACGAATCAAAGAATGAGCGGGCCGATTTGTTGTCTTACTCGCCCGAGCAGGTGGTTGTCACCTTCGCTGAGAGGGCAGTGATGCCCGTAATCTTCGCGGAACTGGCGGCGCAGTACCCGCCCCAGAAAGTGCGCGAGCAGAGTTCGGGAATCGTGGCTGCGAACGGTCAGTATATTCTTGTCCGCCGCGCCGCCTACGACGCCGTCGGTGGGCACGCCGCGGTGGCCACGGAAATACTCGAGGACGTAGCGCTAGCCCGGCTGTTCCGCAATGCGGGCAAGCGCGTGTACTTCCGCTATGGCGGAGACGCCGTGCGCACGCGTATGTACCGCAACTGGGCTCAGCTTCGCGAAGGTTGGACGAAGAATCTGGCGCTGTTGTTCCCTCAACCCGGACGGCTGGCGCTCCAGAGTTTGTTTTTGTGGTTCATGGCATGGTCAACGCTTGGCGTCGCCGTGTCTGGCGCAGCCAGCCGGCACCTCGTGAGGATTGGGTTCGCTGCCCTCTGGCTATTGGTGTACCGGAGAATTCGCGCCGCGCATTTCGCGACCGCGAATAACCTGATGGCAATCGCATTCGGTCTGCCGATGTTCGCCTATCTGCTGCTGCGCTCCAGGAAGGCTCACGCGAATGGCCAAGTATCGTGGAAGGGCCGTGCCTACAGAACCGGCGCGCCAGGTAAAAGCACTCCTGCGGAAACGCAAGCGGTAAAACCAATTCCGCGAACTGAGAATCCAGAATTGAGAACTGAAAGCTAAGAGCTAAAAGCCAAGAGCTGCCTCTATGGTCTATCTCACGCGCAAAGCGGAATTTTCCGCATCGCATTACTATCACAATCCGGAATTTACTCCGGCAGAGAACCAGCGCGTATTCGGCAAGTGCAATAATCCCAACGGGCACGGGCACAACTACACTCTCGAAGTCACCGTGAAGGGCGCGGTCGATCCGAAGTCCGGATTCGTCGTCGACCTGAAGCAACTGAAGGACGTCATGAGCAGGGAAGTGCTCGACGCGTTCGACCATCGCTTCCTGAACAAGGAGGTGCCCGAGTTCTTCACCAAGATTCCGACGACCGAGAACCTCGCCATCGCCATCTGGCAGCGCCTCGCGCCGAAACTCAACGCGGCGCAGTTGCATCGCGTGCGCGTCTACGAAACGCCCGACCTGTTCGTTGATTTCTACGGCGAAGATTTCTATGGAGAAGCATGAAGGCGCACCTGACCCGGCGTTACATGTTTTCGGCGTCGCACCGCTTGCACAGCGACGAGATGTCGGCGGAAGAAAACCGCGCGACCTACGGCAAGTGCAATAATCCCTATGGACATGGGCACAACTACACGGTCGAAGTCACCGTCAGTGGACCAGTCGATGACCGGACCGGTATGGTCTGCAATCTGGTCGATCTGGATGGCTTCGTGCACAAGAAGATCCTCGAACGCTACGACCACCAGAATCTGAACCTGCTTTCAGAATTCGTGAAGGCTGTTCCGACCACGGAAAACCTATGCATTGCGATCTACGAAATTGTGAAGCGCGGCTTCCGCAAGGCGCATCTAGAAAAGATACGAATTGAAGAGACGATGATGAATTCGTTTGAATATTCTGGAGAAGATTTGTAATTGGCAATTTGTAATTTGCAATTGTTGTTGTGAAATTACAAATTACAAATTACAAATCACAAATCGCTTTCTAACTTATGAAATCTACTCCAGTGACCTCCGCCCTGACTAGCGCCAGTTACGCAGAGCTGGTGCGCGAAATGATTGTCCGCCTCGGCGAAAATCCCGATCGCGAAGGCCTTTCGCGCACCCCCGCGCGCGTGGAGAAGGCCATGCAATTTCTCGTCAAAGGCTACAAAGACGATCCCGAAGCGCTTTTGCGCAAGGCGCTGTTCACGGTCAGCTACGACGAGATGGTGATCGTGAAAGATATCGAAATGTTCAGCCTGTGCGAGCACCACCTTTTGCCGTTTTTCGGCAAGGTGCACGTGGCCTATATCCCAAACGGAAAAGTGATTGGCCTGAGCAAAATACCACGCCTCATCGAAATGTTCTCGCGCCGCTTGCAGATCCAGGAGCGGCTGACCACGCAAATTGCGGAGGCGATCCAGAACACCATCGAGCCGCAGGGCGTCGGCGTCGTCATCGAGGCCCGGCATCTGTGCATGATGATGCGTGGTGTCGAGAAACAACATTCTTCGGCGGTAACTTCGTCAATGCTCGGCTGCTTCCGCAAAGAAGAGGAAACGCGAACCGAGTTCCTGTCCCTGATCCGCCAGCGCACGAATACCCTGTGATTTATAAGTTGGAAATGCCGATCGCCGGACGTCCTCGGTTCGGCTTTCGTTCCAGCGCTATTGCTGAATTGTGGACTCCCTGCTCGTAAGATAGCAGCGGTTGGAATAAGCTGAAAAATGCCGCATGACAAAACGCAAACCCACGCCGCGCGAACCCATGCTCTCCGGCCGCCTCGCCCTCATCACCGGCGCCAACCGCGGCATTGGTCTCGCCATCGCCCGCGCGCTGGCGCGTGAAGGATGCAATCTGATCGTCACCGGCCGCGACGAGCGTGCCTTGGCCAGGGCGCGCACTGAACTGGACAAGCTCCAGTCGGAAAAAGTTAGGGAGAAACTGAACGTTCCGGTGCTGGCGCAGTCCTGCGACGTCCGCAGCCCCGACTCGGTCGACTACCTTTTCGCGCTCGTCAGGGGATTGCGCAAGCCCCTCGATATCCTCATCAACAATGCTGGTATTGGACATCCCAATCGCGCCGTCGGCGAGTTGCCCTACCCCACCTGGATGGAAGTGGTGGACACCAACCTCAACGGCCTGTTCCTCATGACGCAGGCGGCGCTCGCCGTGATGAAGCGCGGAAGCACGATTGTGAACAATCTCTCGATCGCCGCCGAGCGCGCTTTCCCGGGGTCGGCAGCCTACAATGCGTCGAAGCACGGCGCCCTCGGCTTTACCAACACATTGCGCGAAGAGTTGAGGCCGAAGGGCATCCGCGTGATCGCCCTCATGCTCGGCGCAACCGACACGGCGCTCTGGAATACGCTGTGGCCGGAAGCGCCAAGGCGAAAAATGATGTCCGCCGAAACCGTCGCCCACACCGTGGTCAACGCGCTGTTATTGCCCGAAAACACCACCGTGGAAAAAATCGTGGTGATGCCCTCAAGCGGCACACTGTAGGGAAATCAAGCAGCGGCGACGCAGGCGTTTGCTTGAGCATCTAATGAAAGGTAGGTTCCGTCGCAGGCCGTTGGCCGTTTGTTTGCGAACGACTAACGACCATCGACCGACGACTGGGAGATCTCCATGTCATTCCTCGATTACTTCCAATCGCTCAAGCCGGAGCACCGTCTGGCATGGGCCGTAGCCATCGCTGCCGACGCCCTGCAAATCGTCGCGTTTCCGCTCTTCGTCGAGGGAGCCATATCCCCCGCCGACTCGCTGCTCGATCTGGTTGTCGCCTTCGTGATGATTCGTCTGCTCGGATGGCACTGGGCTTTCTTACCGACGGCGGCGGCGAAACTCATACCCGCCGCGGATCTTTTTCCCACCTGGACCGCAGCCGTATGGTTCGTCACCCGCCACAAAGTACATACCGGGGAGCAAGAGGTTCTGCCTCCGGGCCCAGCGCCGGCACCGCGCCGCTGAGAAATCCGCAGACTGTGAGGGCCCTCTACCACGTTCCATACCGGTATCGGTGCGGTCGCTCACGGAATACGTTAACCATGACCACCCCCGCGACGAAGCCTCCAACATGCGCCCAGAAAGCAATCCCGCCCGAAGTCTGGCTGGTCTCGGCGATCGCCGTAGCAGTGCCGCTCAGGAAATTCCCCACGAACCAATAGCCCAGCATCAGCCAGGCCGGAATGTGAAATAGAAATATCGGCGGAAACCAGATCAGTACTCGCGCCCGCGGGTACAGGATAAAGTACGCCCCCATCACCCCCGCAATCGCGCCGCTCGCGCCAACGCTGGGTACGCGCGAGCCCTGGTTCAGCAGGATATGCGTGGCGTCGGCCGCCAGTCCGCTGACCAGGTAGAACACGAGATACTGGAAGTGTCCGATGTAGTCTTCGATGTTGTCGCCGAAGATCCACAGGAACAGCATGTTCCCAGCCACATGCAAGAATGAAGCATGCAGAAACATTGAGGTAAACAAAGGTAGAATGGCCGTAGCTATCCCGTCGTAGGAGTGTCCGGTAAGCACCGCCAGCGTGTGGTGAGGAACCACGCCAAACTCGACCAGGAACGAATTCAGCGCCCGATGGCTCTGCATCCCGACCGAAAGCTCCCACAGAAAGATCACCGCGTTCAGGACGATCAGAAAATAGTTGACGAACGGCGTAGAGAAGGTGGGCTGATCGTCACGAAGAGGAATCATTTAATTGGTAATTTTTTGATTTGTAATTGGTAATTTGGAAGCAAGATCGCTGATGCTGATACCGCAACGCTTAGGTTTCCAATTACCAATTACAAATTACCAGATTACAAATCCTTATGAATGGTGTCGTAGTCATCGATAAACCGCCCGGCCTGACGTCGCACGACGTGGTCAATCGCGTGCGCCGAATTCTCGGTCAGCGCTCGGTCGGTCATCTCGGAACGCTTGACCCTTCGGCCACCGGAGTGCTGCCGGTTGTCCTCGGCAACCTGACGCGCCTGGCGCAGTTCTACGCCCATTCGGAGAAGACTTACGAAGGCGTGATTCGCTTCGGCTTCGCCACTGACACCTACGACGCCGATGGCGAGCCCACCACGCCGCTGCAAGACGTGCACATAAATTGCGATGAAGTGCGCGCCCTGGCTGCCCAGTTTCGCGGCACCATCGAGCAGATGCCGCCGCCGTTTTCCGCCAAGAAGATTGCCGGAGTGCCCGCCTACAAACTGGCCCGCAAAAAGCAGGAGGTCGCGCTCAAGCCGGTGCAAGTAGAGATTAAGGAATTCGAGATTCTGGACACCACGGTCGATCAAGCCACCTTCCGCGCGCGCGTGGCCTCGGGCACATACATACGGTCGGTGGCCCACGACATGGGCCAGAGCCTGGGCTGCGGCGCTCATCTGGCAAGCCTGCGACGCACCGCCGTCGCCGAGTTCGCAATCGAAGACGCCCACTCGCTGGAAGCGCTGGAAGCCGCGATGCAGCAGGGAATCGCTGAGTCGCTGTTTGTCCATCCGAGAAAGTTGGTGCCGCAGTTGCCGAGCGTCACCGCCAACGAAGAAAGCGCCGCCCTCATCCGCAGCGGTCGCGCCGTGAATCTGCCGGAAATGTCTCGTGCTCCACAGGTAAAGGTCTTCTATGGCCAACGCGACCTGATTGCCATCGCCACGCGGATTGCCGGGACGCTTTTCCACCCCCGAATCGTGTTTACTGGCGAGAACTGAAAAGGACCCCAGCAAGCATTGGCGCCAGCACAATCAGTATGGGCATGTCCGATAACGGATATTATGTGAAGTGATGGAACGAGCCGGCAAACTAAGGCTTCGGGAAGCTGAGCAACAACATCAGGTGGCCCTGAACAGCCTTCAAAGCCCCGGGCGGAATGATCTCGACGAAACGGGCCCGCCTCGCTTTCCAGTCCACGCTCTTGATGGCATCGGAGAGAATCACTCCCGTGGTAGCGAGACCTGCCGGAACCGGAACCTCGAAGGGATAGCCCTTCACCTGGCTCGTAACGGGCACCACGATGGCGAGGCCATGCTTGTTATAGACCGCGGGCGACAAAACCAAGGCGGGACGCCAGCCTGCTTGCTCATGTCCCGCCTGAGGATTGAAATTGATTTTGATGATGTGACCCTTATCTGGGACGTATGCAGGACTTACCATGCCTCGTTACCAACCGGCTTGCCCCAATCCTGCTCGCCGTGTCGATTTTCGGGAGTGATCTTCGCGACCAGCGCTTCCAGCGTGGGCCGGTGGCTCAACGGTTCCAGCCAAATGTGGCCATTTTCCACTCGAATTTCTACCTCTTCGCCTTCCCGCAGGTTGCACTGTTCGAGTATGGTCTTAGGGATGCGGACTGCCTGACTGTTTCCCCACTTCACGAGTTGTGCCTTGGCGCTCGCCATACGTTACCTCCAGATTTCAAGTATATACATTGGTATATCCCTGTCAAGGAGCAACAAGCCCTTTGAACTAGCTCTTCGCCCGCAGCAGTCCTTTAAGCTCCTCGCGGAACTTCTGCAATGCCAGGAGCCGCTCCGGCGTGGCCTCCACCACTTCGCTCTTCGCCTGAAAGACTTTGCCTCCTTCCCTTTCGGTGAGCACGCCCATCACTTCGCCCATACGCCAGCCGGGCGTGCCCAGGATTTGCAAGCCGTCCACGCCCGGGACAAGCAGCGCTACACAGTTGTCGCGCATTACGCCAATGCACTTGGGATAGCGTTCAAAAGTCTGGAGTTCGAATCCCGCAAGGTAAAGACGCTGGAGCTGTTCGGCGGAATCGGGCATGGGGGGAATTGGGTAAATTTGTAATTTGTAATTTGGTAATTTGAAAGACCCAAGGGTGCGGCTTTCACACGAAGCGGAGAAACTCCGGCTTCGTATCAGGGTATCGCTTTAGCGATACCGCACGTCAATCGAAATCAGATGCCCCTTTAGGGGCTGCGCGTCGTCATTGCGGCTCGGCGCGGATGACTTCCAGCGCGTTTCCCTCTCCCAGCTTCAGGAAGGTGAAAACTCCATCGTTGGCCGAGTAGCATGCAAACGATGTCCCCAGGCCCGTGGGATCGGCATAGCTGGCGATCTTCCGGCCAGTCTGCGCGTCCGCGACTACCACCGTCTGGGTCTGGCTTTCCTCATTCCAGAAAGAAACCGCCAGCCGATTTCCGGAAACATGAAACGCGCTGGGCACGCCGCCATGCAGCGGAGCGGCGACTTTGAGCGTCTGCATAATCTTTCCGCTCGGCGCGATCACATAGACGAGCGCCGGCGAAGAAGATCGCATGACGTAGAGGTTGCCGTCGCTTCCGACTTCGGCATCCGCCAGATCGAGCGTGGGCGCCGACTTCTCAGCATCCTTCTGGGCTTCCTTCTGGGCGTTTTTCTGACGCCCGCCTGCATCTGATTTCGCTCCTGCTTTCGCCGGTCCCTGCGGTTCCTGAAATGACAGTTGCGCCAGTTCCCTTCCATCGGCGGAAAAAACCGCAGTGAAGTTGTGGCCGCGATCGTTTCTATTCTGCACATCCCGCTGCACGCCCGACAGCAGGAAATTTCCACTGGCAAACGCTGCGAACGTATACACCTCGAAGTCGGCGTCGAGACGCGTCGGCGATGATGGTGATCCGTCGGAAGAAAAATGAAGCACGTAGATGCGCGGCTTCAATATGCCACTCTGCGCGATCTGATACATCCCGCCATCGGACGCGGGCGAGAACGCATCGGCGCGGTCGAGCGCCAGCTGAGAAAATGCGGCCGGGTCGAAAAGCGCGGTGCGCTTGCCATCTGGATCGATCTTCACCACCGGCCCGAGCAGCGGCCGGTCCATCGCGTACTTGCGAATGTAGAGATTGCCGTCCGCGTCGCACTTCGAGGGACTCATGAACGCTCCGCCCATCTCAGAGGCCACGTTCATGGTGGAGGAGGCGTGCAGCGCAATGGTTGATCCGGAAATGCTCGATCCTGAAACCGGGATATTGGCGGGCGCATCGGGCGTTGCCGAATTGACTTGCGCGACCGACGAAGTATTAGACAACGCAGAGAATGCAAGGAGCGCAAATAACGCAGCTACGAATAATCTCATCGCGCACCCAAATCTCTCGTTAAACCAAGATTTGAAACTGACAACTGAGAACTGACAGCTGACAACCGCCTCTACATCTTGTACTTGCCGAGGTCGTCATCGCCGAGGTCCTCCAGCCACTTGCGGAGTTCCTCGCTGGTGACGGCGGGGACGGGATTGGCGGCCTGCTTCGAGTTCTTCAGAACCTCGTCCTCAACGAAGATGGGGCAATCCACGCGCAACGCGAGCGCCAGCGCATCGGACGGACGGGAGTCGATGCTAACCACGTGGCCTTCCCTTTCCAGCCAGATCACCGCGTAGAAGGTATCGTCTTTCAGTTCCGTGACCACCACTTTGTGAACCATCGCGTCGAGGCCGGTGAGAACGTTCTTGATCAAGTCATGCGTCATGGGTCGCGGCGTGTTGACTTTTTCGATTTCGAGCGCAATGGCATTGGCTTCGTACACGCCCACCCAGATGGGAAGCACCGTGTCGCTCCCGACGTCCTTGAGCAGCACAATCGGCATGTTCGAAACCGGATCCATCATCAGTCCGCGAATTTTCATTTCGACTTCCATGTGCACCTCAAAAAGAGCAGTCGCCAGTCGCGCAGGCTGCTGAAGAACTCAGGCTTCGTATCAGGGCATCGCTTCAGCGATGCCGTAAGTCATTCGCAATTAGACGCCCCTTTAGGGGCTGCGCATAGCTATCCCCCGGCCATCTCTCCCACCAAGCTGTTTGGAAAGCTTCCAGTAACGCGCACCTGGACGTAGCTCCCAGTCGCAAGCTCAACCCCTTCGGGAACGGTAAAGTTCATCACCTTAATCTGCGACGTCCGGCCGATCCACTGTCCGCGGGCCGGGTTCTTCCCTTCCACCATGACCTCGAGCACTTGCCCAACGTGCCGCCGATTGCGCTCAACCCCGATCTGCTTTTGCTTGTCATTCAGCACGGCCAGGCGGCGCGCCTTTTCCGTATCCGGGATCGCGTCATCCAGTCGCAAGGCCGGCGTGTTCGGGCGCGGAGAATACTTGAAGGTAAAGACGCTGTCATACCCAACTTCGTCCATCAAGCTCAGCGTTTCTTCAAATTCCCGTTCAGTCTCGCCCGGAAATCCGACAATCAGATCGCTGGTGATCGATATATCACGCTGCGCCGCCTGAATCCAGGCAATGCGCTCAAGGTACTGCTCGCGCGTGTAGAGCCGCTGCATGGCATCAAGCACGCGCGTAGATCCGCTCTGGACGGGAAGATGCACATGGTCGCAGAGCGCCGGCACGGCGTCGATGACGTCGACAATATCGCGCCCAAAATCGCGCGGATGGGAGGTAGTGAACCGTACCCGCCGAATCCCAGCGACCGAGGCGACCGCCGCCAGCAACTCGGCAAAGCTCTTCTTTCCATCGGGATCGCGGTAAGAGTTAACGTTTTGGCCGAGCAGTTGAATCTCCGTATAGCCAAGGTCGGCCAGTTGCCGCGCTTCTTCCAGAACCGACGAAGAAGTCCGGCTCCGCTCTTTCCCGCGCGTATAAGGCACCACGCAGTAGGCGCAGAACTTGTCGCATCCCTCGATGATCGTGATGTAGCCGCGATGGGGATTGGTGCGCGCCGTGTACTCGGTCTCGAAGCACTTGTCGGTAGCGCGATCGTCGAGCCCGGTAACGCGCTGCCCCCCGGTCTCCAACTGCACCAGCAGCTGCGGAAGATTGCGGTAAGAAGCCGACCCGCAGACCAGCGATACATAAGGCGCGCGTTCGAAAATCTTTTCGCCCTCCTGCTGCGCCACGCACCCAAGGACGCCAAACTGTTTCCCCTGCGCCCGAAACTTCTTGTAATCCGCCAGCCGGTTAAAGACCTTCTGCTCCGCCTTGTCGCGAATCGAGCAGGTGTTATACAACACCAGCCCCGCCTCTTCGACGGAAGGAACCTGCCGATACCCCTCCCGCACCAGCGTCCCGACCACCTTTTCGGAGTCGTGCGCATTCATCTGGCAGCCAAAGGTTTCCAGGTAAAACGTCTTGTCGCCGGTCCCCGACATGGAGTCAGTATAAACCAGTGAAGGTGGTGGGACATTCCGGTGGCGGAGAAGGAAACGAGGGTGCCCCACTCATCGCGTATTTTGCGATGAGTGGGATTCTGCGATGATGGGTTAGAGGCGACGTGCCCAATACTCCGGTCGCCTGCTGCCGTGGGCGACGGCCCAGATGGTGACTACGGATTCTTGTTCGGAATAGATGATGGCAAACGGGAATCGCCAAAGCAGGAATCGTCTGGTGTTGTTCTTTCCCATCGGCCAGCGTTCCGGGGCTTCACGGATTGTGTCGGCGGCTCGATGCAGTTCCTCGATGAAGTCCAAGGCCACTTTGGGGCTGCGCTTCTGATACCAAGCGATTGCGCTCTTAACATCTCGCTTTTAACATCTACGCTCGCGCCCTGGTGGTACTCAACACCCTTACCGCTCATTCACCATCGCCAAAAGCTCGCGATGCAGTTCTTCCCAAGGGACGGTCACTGCCTTGCCCGCTTTCAGGTCTTCGATTCGACGCGCCACTTCCGCATCCCAAGCCTCGTGGACAGAGACAGATTCATTCGTACTCTCAAGCGTGTCGAGCAGGGTGTTGGCTAATGCGGCGCGCTCGTCAACCGATAACGCGAGCGCCCGTTTGAGAAGATCGGAAATTTCCGGACTCATGACCTTATTTTACCCCACGTGAAACGCGGGGGAAACGTCCCGTCTATCCACGGGCCCTTCTCCCAGGTAAAACGTCTTGTCGCCGGTCTCCGACATTGGTTCAGTATAAACCAGTGAAAGCGCCGGATCTCACGGCGGGTCTGTCTAAAGGCCGCACGCCGATCCAGCCAAGAATCACGTAGGGACGGACGCCCCCGTCCGTCCAGTCGGGCGAAGCCCGACAGCGCTGTGCGGGCAGTAATGTAAGTATCAGCCGTTCCATTTTTGTACCCCTTTCGAGCCATTGCCACGGATTCGGCTGCCCGCTAACATTGACCGGCTTCTTCACGGGGAACGCCGCCCCGATATAAGCATTCATCAAGAACTCGGCCTCTTACTACGTCCGGCGAACGTCAGCTCAAGAACATTGAAATCTCCAAACTGAGGGAAGGTCATGCAGATCCGCACCAGCCGCTTGTGTACTTTCACACTGATTTCTCTGTTGTCGTTGTTCGGCTTCGCCGCCCAGGCGGGCGCGCAAGATAACATCTTCAACCAACTGGGTGGTTCGCCTAAGTCGCGGGGGAAGACGGGGAACGCTCACAAGGCGAAGATTGCGGCCCCGGCCTCCGGCTATAGCTATAGTGTCCTGTACACCTTCTGCTCTGTACCGCCTTACTGCGCGGACGGGAAGAACCCCTTCGCTGGTCTGATCCAGGACGCTGCGGGCAACCTGTACGGCACCACAGAAGGAGCCGGGGGCACGGTGTTCAAGATGGACAACACGGGACACGAGACGGTGCTCTATAGCTTCTGCTCTGTAGTGGGTAAATACTGCACGGACGGGAGCTCCCCCACGGGTGGTCTGATCCAGGACGCTGCGGGCAACCTGTACGGCACCACATCTGCAGGCGGTGCTGACGTTGGTGGTGGTTACGGTGGCACGGTGTTCAAGGTGGACAACACGGGTCACGAGACGGTGCTCTATAGCTTCTGCTCCGTTGGTGGTGCGAACTGCACGGACGGCCAGCAGCCCGGGGGTGGTCTGATCCAGGACGCTGCGGGCAACCTGTACGGCACCACATCTACGGGGGGTGCTAACGCTGGTCCCCTTGGTCAAGGTGGTGGCACGGTGTTCAAGGTGGACAGCACGGGACACGAGACGGTGCTCTACAGCTTCTGCTCTGCCCCGAACTGCACGGACGGGTCGTACCCCATGGCTGGCCTGATCCAGGACGCTGCGGGCAACCTGTACGGTACCACGACCAGCGGAGGAGCTACTGCGTGCAATGCCCCTTATGGCTGCGGAACGGTATTCAAGCTGGACAACACGGGACACGAGACGGTGCTTTACACCTTCTGCTCTGCCCCGAACTGCACGGACGGGGCGGAACCTGCCTATGCTGGCCTGATCCAGGACGCTGCGGGCAACCTGTACGGCACCACACGTCTAGGCCCTTATGTTTCTGATCCTAATTCCCCGTGCAATCCATGGGGCTGCGGAATGGTGTTCAAGCTTGCTGCGGGAGGGGGTGGGGGAGGCAGTGTCAGCATTACGCTGACTTCTACTGTGAACCCTTCGTACGTGGATCAGTCCGTGACCTTCTCGGTGGTGGTCTCCGGTAGTGGGGCGACTCCGACCGGGTCGGTAACGTTCAAAGAAGGCACGACTGCTCTCGGAACTGTGACGCTGGCTGATGGAAAAGCCAGCTTGACAACCACATTTACGAAGAGCGGGACCGCCGCAATCGTGGCTAGAGCACTTTCACCGATAGTGTAAGCTAGACATGGCGAAACTCCGGCGACGCGAGAGAGATGGCGCGAGCCTACGATGATGATTTGAGGCGGAAGTTTTTGGCGGCCCA
>PKUV01000137.1 GCA_003131315.1 Acidobacteriaceae bacterium | reverse complement strand
CTATACGGTCAGAGACCTAGAATGCCGAAGTGAGCCAAAGTGCTAATCCGCAGCCGATACAGGTTGTTCCCCGCCGCGGAACAGCCCACCCGCGGCTATGCCAGCTGTAGCACTCCACGCATCAAGCTCTTCCTTTACCCGAACCCGGAGTGAAGCAGGGGCCAGGAGGCGGACACCGGGACCTCCTGCTGACGGGACTCGTACTACCTTTCTTCAACCCGCAGTTCGTCGTCCGCTCAGCAGATTAATGACCAGAACCACCAACCCCACAACCAGGAGTAAGTGGATCAGGCCGCCGCCGATATGCAGACTGAAACCCAGAAGCCACAAAATCAGAAGAACGACAAGGACCGTCCAAAGCATGTCAACCCTCCATTCGTGCACGTGAACGTGAATCTCATCAAACCCTACCGTTACTGCGGCGGCTTCTCGTCCTGCTTCGGCTTTTCGTTCTGCTGCTTCTTCTCTGCCGGCTTCTCTGCCGGCGCCCGCGCTGCGGGCTGCGTGCGCTGTTGTTGCTGCGGTGCAGGCCGAGTTTCCGCAGGAGGAGAAGTGCGCTGGGGCTGCGAACGCTCGCTCGGCGGAGGAGTTTGCGGCCGCTGAGCAGGCTCATTCCGGTCGGGCTCCGGCCGAGTGGTCGGCTGGGCTGCCGGCGGACGGTTCGTTTCCGGCTGAGTGGCCGGCTGCGCTGTCGCCGGACGGTTCGATTCCGGCGGAGTGTTCGGCTGCGCAGGCCGGTCGGGGCGAGCGGCGTTGTTCTCTGGATGCGCGGCCGGCGTGTTGGCCGCTGGCTGAACTGGGGCACGATTGGCTGGAGGGGTATAAGGCGCCCCTGCCGCTTTGGCCGGTACGACGGCGCGGTCGTTAAAAGCTCCAGGCTTCGGAGTAGCAGCGACTGCTGGTTTGCCATGGTTCACGGAAGCCCGCTGCTCTGGGTTCGTGCGGGCAGCCTGCGCATGTTGAGTTTGGACGGCTACAGCCGGAATATGCTTCTCACGTGCCGCGGCTTCTTCTTGAGGCCTCGGACGCACGCTGATCCCACCAGTGCCGCCGTTGTAGCTGACCCGGTTCACCGTGGTGCTGTTGATCACCGTGGTGTTGTAAACGTTGTGAATGTTGGTGACGTTCACGTTGTTCACGGAGCGGTTGTAGAAAAACTGTCCGTTATCCCAACGTCCACCTTGGTAGCCATCGCCAAAGTAACCGTATCCGTAACTAATCCCGCCATAGAAACCGACGTGCGGACCCCAGTAGCCATCATAGAAGACATATCCGTTGCCGCCCCAACCCCAATAGGCTGGAGTCCACAGGAAACCGACTTCCGGAGCCATCACCCATGTACCCGGCACCCAGTAATAATCGTCTTCGGCGTAAGCCCAGTATCCAGGTGTCCAGATATAACCATCGCCGGGACAAAGCGGCTGGTCGTAGACGGGCAGTTCAGGCGGGGCGAAGGCGATCGATATGCCGATTTGCGCGAACGATGCTGCCGAAATGGCCAGCATGACGAGTGCGAACAACAGCGTACGAATGAAATGGATACGCATTGTGTTTCCTCTTGCCCGATTATCCTTCGCGTGCCCGGTGTCGCTCTGCGGCTGCGGGTTGCGCGGATCGAAAGGGCGATTTCCGGACGAAACGTACTGAGGACTCCGTCTCGTTCGCAAATGGTTCTGCCAGAAACTTTCTCATTTCGGAAATGGCGAAGTCTGTGCAATAAAGCTCACTTCGAGCGTGCGTCTCATCCGTAGCCTTGGCTTTTGATTTCGTCACATTTCTTGGGTTCAATCGTCACAGACAGCCGCAAGCGATCTTCAATACGATCTGCTCGTTAATGGAAAGGCGGTTCACGCCGCGCCCGAGCAGTACCCGACCCAGCACGGATCACCAGCGTGGACGGACAAGTACTGAAGACTTCGTCTCGCTCGCAAATGGTTCTGACAGAAACTTTCTCATTGCGGAGATGTCGAAATCCGTTCAAAAAGCCAGTTCGAGCATACGTCCCATCAGTTCCCTGTGGCGGAAAGGTGAGGATGAATCGGGGAGAGTTAGACAGATTGCCAGCAGCAAAACTGGAAGCTAACTCGACTTGTGCCTTCACCCGCAACCTGACCTGAATGTGCACTACGCGGTTGTCTCTCTTTAGATTCTTAAGAGTGTGCAATGTTGAACAGTCGCGGCATTGTGAATCGGTCTACGATTATCGGTTTTCGAGGAGATATCGATGACAACCGCTGAACTCGAACTGGCGACTACGAGTGCCGCAACTCCAAGCTCCAGCACCACCATGAAAGCGCTGGTCTATCACGGTCCGGGCAAGTGTGCCTGGGAGGACAAGCCGCGCCCTGCCATTCAGTATCCGGGCGATGCCATCGTGCGCATTACCACTTCGACGATTTGCGGAACCGATCTTCACATTCTAAAGGGTGATCTCCCCTCCGTGACCGACGGACGCATTCTCGGCCACGAAGGGATTGGTGTAATCGAGCAAGTCGGATCTGGCGTTTCGGAGTTTCACGTTGGAGACAAGGTCATCATCTCGTGCATCACTGCCTGCTTGAGGTGCGATTTCTGTAGAAAAGGCATGTATTCCCACTGTCGCCACGGCGGCTGGATTTTGGGCAACACCCTCGACGGAACTCAGGCCGGGTACGTGCGCATCCCCCAAGCCGATGGGAGTCTCTACCACTTCCCGGCCGACGGCGATGAAGAAGCCATGGTAATGCTTAGCGATATTTTGCCGACAGGTTTTGAGTGTGGCGTTCTGAACGGGCAAGTGAAGCCCGGGGACGCGATCGCCATCGTGGGTGCGGGGCCCGTGGGGCTCGCCGTTCTGCTGACGGCGCAATTCTATTCACCAGCGGCGATTTTCATGATCGACTTGGACGACAAGCGCCTGGCGGTCGCCAAGAAACTCGGCGCAACGACTCTGATCAACAGCACGGATGGACACGCCGCCCATCACGTGATGGAACTGACGGAGGGGGCCGGCGTCGATGTGGCCATCGAGGCAGTCGGGCTTCCAGCTACCTTCGCTATCTGCGAGGCCATTGTCGCGGCCGGCGGACGCATCGCGAACGTGGGCGTCCACGGCAAACCGGTGGAACTGCACATGGAGAAACTCTGGGACCGTAACATTTCTCTCACCACAGGGCTGGTGGACACGGTAACCACGCCGATGCTGCTGAAGGTCGTGCGCTCGGGCAAGCTGCAGCCAAGCAAGCTAGTAACTCATCGCTTCGCGATGAACGACATCATGAAGGCCTATGACACGTTTGGAAACGCGGCAAAAGAGGACGCACTCAAGGTGGTTCTCACGAATGGCGGGACTCCGTCGACGAGATAGGCGAGAGAGGACTGGTAATGAGATGAAGCCGGGCGACTTCAAACCTGTGAGCTACAAAATTCCTTGGTCACACATTTATGACAAACCGCGGGTGTCGAGAGGGGGCGTGCGAGTGCTAATGCCAGCAAATTCCAGGGCCACTCAAGTTCTACTGTTCTCCGTTCTATGTCTTTTCCTCTTCGTCGCCTTTGCTCCAGGCCAGGCTCGCCAGCAGGTTGCCGATAAGAGCGCTCAATCCGCCAGCCCACCCGCGGCCAGTGCGCCTCCATCCGAAGACTCCAAGTACGTGGGAGCGGAGACCTGCAAAACCTGTCACGAGGAAATTTACAACGCGTGGGAGAAGACGGCGCACTGGAAGACCACACTGAATAAGGAGGGCGGCCCCTCGCACCAAGGTTGCGAGGGCTGCCATGGTCCCGGTGCGGAGCACGTGGCGGGCGGCGGCGACAAAACCAAGATCTTCATGTTCGAGGGGCGGTCACGGCAGGAGACAAGCGCTCGCTGTCTGAGCTGCCATGGCGAAGGTCATGAGCAGTCACATTTCGCCGAATCCGCCCACGCCAGTGGCGATGTTGGCTGTCTCGACTGCCACTCTCCCCATCACGCCAAGGCGAAGCAGCACCTGCTAGTCCAGGACCAGCCCCAGTTGTGCTACGGATGCCATACCTCGGCCAAAGCGGATTTCGCCAAACCCTATCACCACCGGGTCAACGAGGGTCTGGTGCAATGCATTGACTGCCATAACCCTCATGGTACGGCGACCGTGCGACAGGCGCGCAGCCTACCGAGCGGGGATGCCATTTGCTTCAAGTGCCATGTCGACAAGCAGGGGCCCTTTGTTTACGAGCATGTGCCGGTGAAGACCGAGGGCTGCACCGCTTGCCACACGCCCCACGGCTCCACCAATCCTCGGCTCCTCAAGGTGAGCCTGGTGAACATGCTCTGTCTGCAGTGCCATACCTTCCCGACTCAGGGGCCAATCGGGCCAGCACACAATCAGTCCGCGAAGTATCAGGCCTGCACCATGTGTCACGGGCAGATTCATGGGTCCAACTTCAGCAATGTCTTTTTCAAGTGAGGGAAAACCGATGGCGTCGCCAAGAAAACTCGATCTGCAATGTAGCCCGCTGGTGTGGGGACGGGCTCGTGTGGGGACGGGCGTCTCGCNNGAGCGCAGCTCGGCAGCTGCCTGTAACCGCAGTAACTCTGGATTCGCCATAGTCCTTGTGGCAATACTTTGCGGCTTGATGGTGTCGCCACCACGTTTGCTCTTTGCGCAATCTTCCAGCGCCGGCCAGAATCCGTCTGGCGAGCCAGAAGGCGTTACCAGCGGCGGTTACCTGATTCACTCGTCGGTTGAGGTAGGCTACCGGTCCAGCAACGTGACCGGCAGTGGCGATATGTACGACACATTGGTGAATCTGCAGACCGGCCCGCGTTTTCTCGACGAGACGCTTTCGATGCAATCGCTGGATCACCAGGGCGTGCTGTTCGACGATCTTTATATCAACAGCTTTGGATGGGGAGGCGATCCCAACAACGCCTTGCGGCTTCGGGCAGACAAAAACAAGTGGTACAACCTTCAAGCCAGTTTCCGTCGCGATCAGAGCTTCTTCGATTTCGCCTTGCTGGCGAATCCCCTGAATCCCCCAACCTCCAATCCGTCGATTCCAGCCCTGAACTCGCCCCACGAATTTGCGACGACGCGGCGCATGAGCGACGTCGACCTCACTTTGCTTCCGCAGTCCCGCGTGAGCTTTCGCCTGGGGTTTTCGCACAACAACATGACCGGGCCTTCGTACAGCAGCGTCCACGAGGGCACGGATGCCCTGCTCCTTCAACCCTGGAACACAACCATGAACTCGTACCGTATCGGGGTGGACTGGAGGATCTTGCCGCGAACTGTCCTCAGCTACGACCAGTTCCTCAATTACTACAAGGGAGACACGGACACGCAACTGGCTCCCTTCGCGCCGGCGCTGCTGCCCTCGCCGGGTGTAGGTTCCGTTGAGTTGGGCTTGCCCATCGACACTGCGAACAGCGTGCCCTGTGCTGGGAAGCCAGCGGGAACCAGTCTGATTGTCAATGGAACCCTGACCAATGTCACGTGCAGCGCGTACTTCAGCTATTTGCGGAACCAGCGGATTCGCACTTCCACACCCACGGAGCGGCTCAGTTTGCGCAGCAATTACTTCCAGCGGTTAGACTTGGTCGCTTCTTTTTCCTATAGTTCCGCCGATTCGAACACGCCATTGAACGAGTCCTTCAACGGTCTGCTAACGCGTACCCACGCCCGCGCCTTCACCGACACTGGGACAGCCAGTGCGAGCCGAATTTCCGACGTACTCGATCTCGAGGCCACGCTGCACCTGACCCAACACTTGCGCCTGATCGAGAAGTTTTATTTCTGGGCCTACCGCATTCCGGAGCATGCCAATTTCAACGAGGTTGACAGTGTGTGTAACGTTATAGCTACGTGCACGCTGCTGACTCCGCTGAGCGCTACCACGCCAGCCGCTCCGATAAACACCCTGACCCAGTCGTCATTCAACCAAACCTGGAAGAGAAATCAGACCGAACTAGCCTGGGACATTTCGAAAAAAGTGGGAGCCCGCATCGGTCTTCGGTATGGCGATCGGGTATTCAACCACTTCAATGACTATCTACCCGGAGACTTGGACCATTTCGTGGTCAACGAGTACACGGCTCTCCTCGGGTTCTGGGCAAGGCCCACCCATGCCTTGCGCTTGAATTTCGATCTGGAGCACACCAACTACGACAACGTAGTGGTTCGCATGGCCCCGCGCAAGGAATCACGCTACCGGTTCCAGACGACCTATACGCCCCGGCCGTGGGCGGTCCTGGGCGGGTCCATCAACATTCTGCAAGATGCCAACGCCGATGCATTAACAAATTACGTGGGACACAACCAAAACTATGGACTCACCGCCTCGCTCACACCGCGCGAGCGCTTCGGGCTGGATTTGGCGTACAACTTCAACAGCGTGATCCAGAATGCCCTGATCTGCTTCGCCGACACACCGCCAGCCGGGGTGACCCTTCCCTTCGTGACCAATGCCACTTCTTGTCCCGATCCGGCCAGTCCTAAGCCCGATCCTCTGCTGGCCAACTCGTACTACACCAACCACACTCATTTCGGAATGAGCACAGTCAGGTTCAAGCCCGAGAAGCGATTCACGGTCAACCTCGGCTACAGCATCACTAGTGTTGACGGCAGCGTACCGCAGTTCAACATTCTGCAGCCTCTCGGCTCGTTGCAGTACAAGTACTCCCAGCCGGTGGCCAACCTGAGCGTGGACTTGGGCCATAAGCTGGCTTGGAATATGGGCTGGAATTATTACCAGTACAACGAGGGTTCGTTCGTCGGGCCCACGGCGCCACGTTATTTTCACGCGAACTCGCTGACCGAGTCCCTGCGTTACTCATTCTGATGTTCTTGCTTCCCTGGTCACTGCTTGAATCTTCAACTCAATGCAGTTCCAGGCTCCCGTATCGCCGGCTATTCGGAAACAATCCCGAAACCGCGTTGTGGGAAGTCTGGGTGCAGTGGCGGGATCCAGAGAACTTGAATTCGGAAACAGGCGAGCGCCACTGCCTTTTGAGCAGTGGCGCTCATGGTTGCGGGGGGGTGGATTTGTTCCCCAGGCACCTATTGATTCCACGCAAGTTATTGATTCAACGATGGGCCTGAGTGCCTAGAAAGGGCACAAAGGCAATTTTGTCATTCAGTTTTCATTCAGTTTCACGGGTCTTGCCCCTCAGGGCAATGCTCGAACCTGCAGCCCCCGGTTAACAGCCGGATTCTCTGTCAGCCGCTCGCTGATTCTAAAGGATCTTATAGCCGCACAAAGGCACGAAAACCGCTGTACCTTCTCCAACCTGCCTACGCAAGTTAATCCTTGAACTTCATGACAGCGTCCGAACCGATGCCTCCGGGACAGAAACTGGGCACGGCAAACAGGAAGACCTTCCACTTTTTGTAGGACACCGCCGTGAAAGCAATGCCCTGTAAGGAACAGCTAGAAAGGCTAGGGAACAGGTTCTCGTTGTACCGTCCTTGTACCGCGAAAAAAGACCTGGCGTCACTTTGTCGCCTATGACGGCAGTTTCACCAATGACCGTGGCCGCCCCGAGGTCGATAAACAGGCGCTCTTTAATGACTGGGTAGCGTAAAGTTCTTTTCGTTCGCCGATGACCGGCGCTCATTGTAGAAGACGAGATGGGCTTCGCCTATCCTTCTCGTCCCAGGATCACCACGCAGGCGACAGCGCCGGGCCCGCCTAGATTGTGAGCGAGTCCAATTTCAGCGTTTTTCACCTGGCGTTCGCCTGCTTCCCCACGCAACTGGGTCACGATCTCATAGATCATGCGCACGCCGGTCGCTCCTACGGGATGGCCGAAGGATTTCAGCCCGCCGCTCGGATTCACGGGCATATCACCCTGTAAAGTGCTCCGGCCTTCTTCGATGAACCTGGGGCCTTCCCCCTTGCGGCAGAGTCCGAGGTCCTCGTAGTTGCTAATCTCTGTCCAGGTAAAACAGTCGTGGACTTCGGCGAAATCCACTTCCTTCACGGGATCAGAAATGCCCGCAGCTTTGTAGGCTTGTTGCGCTGCGGCCTGGGTAGCTGGAAAACCGAGATAGTCGCAGGTGGGATCGAGATACGGTTTGCCCGACATCACAGCAAGGCCGATGCCACGAACGACAATCCGATCCTTTCGGAATTTGCTGGCCAGATCAGCGCGGCAGATGATGGCCGCGGCGGCGCCGTCGGTGGTCGGACAGCAGTCAAACAGACCGAAAGGATACGCAATCATGGGCGCTTTCAGCACTTGGTCTTCCGTGATCTTCATCTGGAAGTGGGCCTTGGGATTGGACGCGCCATTGGCGTGATTCTTCACCGCAACCTTGGCGAGAGTTTCCCGCTTCATGCCAAACGTGTGCATGTAGCGATTGGCTGCGAGCGCGAAAATTCCAGGCGCCGTGGAGCCTGCCTCGAAGTAAGGGTGAATGCCTTCGCGTTGCAACCCGCGCACGGGACGATCCCGAAGTTTTTCTGCTCCGAGGACCAGGACAATGTCGTATTGCCCGGCGGCAACCGCTGCCGCCGCGTTACGAAAAGCATCCGTGCCCGTCGCACAGTAGTTTTCGACCCGTGTAATGGGGCGGCCCCGAAATTTGAGGGAGTCCGCCAGTGTGATCGTGGCCTTGCCGCCACTGAAGCCGGGAGAAAACGTCCCCAACCAGGCGGCCTGAACGTCATCCAGGCTAACTCCTGCATCGGCGCACGCAGCCGTGCCTGCCTCAACCATCATCTCCTGCAAGCTCTGACCAAAGTTCTCGCCGAATTTGGTGCACCCAACGCCGATGACGGCTACCTTGTCTGCCAAAGAAGCGCTCATGCCGTCCTCCTCGGGCTGCATTTCCAGTAGTAGTGGTAGAGGCCGCCGCCTTCCTTCAGCTTTCGAAAGGTGAGTTCTACAGGCATGCCGATACGAACTTCCGACGGCAAGCAATCGACCACTTCGCAATAGATGCGTCCGCCTCCGTCGAGGTCCACAACTGCCATCACTGTGGGGGGCAGTGGCGAAGGATACAGTGTGTCCTCCGAAAACGTGTAGATCGTTCCTGTGCGAGCGAGCGCGACTTCGTCGAGAGCATCCGCTTTCCTGCAGCCTACGCACACCTGAGCCAAGGGAAACTGACGCATGCCACAGTGGCGGCAGGCGCTGCCGTGAAGCCGGGTGATTTGGTGCTCCTCTTTCGCATAGAAGACATTGCTGATCTCCAGGCCCTGATCGGCGGAGCGGAAGAACTCGCGGGCTTTGCGGTACAGCGTGTAAGAGGCGTAATCAAGTGCAACCGCCTTCTGTGCGGCAAGGGGCACGCGCGGCTTGTAGCACTGGATCTGGTCGGTGACTCGAAACAACAGTGCATCGGCGCCATTCCCGAAAGAAGCAACTGCAATTAAATCACCGGGTTTGGCGGACTCGAGCGCCGCGCTCAGCAGCGCCAGCGGCATTGCGGCACCGGTCAATCCGCCATCTTCGAAACCGATGTCCTGCAGTTGCTTTTCGTTGAACCCAAGTTTCTTCGCCAGTTGCAGGTGGGCACGGCGATCGGGCGAGGAAACTACGAACTTGGCAATCTCGCCTGACACTTTACCCGCTTTCGCCAGGATTTCCTTGACAACCCTGGTGACGGGTGCGATGTAGCCGTAATCACTGGAGAACTTCGATGCGAAAGACGTTACGCGCTCATCGCGATCACGCCGCACGGAGTCAAAGAAGTCATCGTTCGTGGTGGCACTCGCCAGCAGCTCCGCGATCACATTCTGCGTTCCCACAGCAACGGCCGCGCCGGCGTCGCTGTACTGCATCTCTTCCGGGGAACCGAGTGCGGCTTCCCGCATATCGGCAGCACAGACAACGATGGCCGAATCGTCAGGTACGGCTGCCAAAGCAAGTTGTAGCGCAGTGGTTCCCGCGCGAAGAGAGGATGCGGCATCGAGCACAAAACTGCCAGCGCCGAGATCGCAGATCGCCGCGATGATTCCAGCGTTCAGGCGCTCCAGATAAGGGGCTGTAGTAGACGCGAAGATCAGCCCAGCCACCCTCGTTCCACTCAGCGCCTGCAGGCAATTCTGGGCCGCGGCGGCGGCTAGCGTCAGTGAATCTTCGTCGAAGCGAACGCAGCGCTTGTAGCCACCCGGTGAAGACGACTGCCAGGCCCTGGCGATTTCTTCGCGCGCGATCCGGTAGGCTGGCACGCGCACCGCATGTCCGATGATTCCTTTCATTGGGTGCTCTTCATTTTGTCAATGTCAATTCCGTTGCGCCTTCTCCGGCGGTCGAGTTTGAATGGGTTAGGCGATCAACGTCGTCAGCAATCCCCCTCGGTCAATTTCGTTGCGCAGCAGCGACAATTCTGTCTGCGTCGGAAGTGCAGTCTGCGGAATGTCGCCGCGGATGACCAGCTCAAAGCCGGTGCTCTCTCGAACTCGTTCTACGGTAGCGCCGGGATGAACACTCTTGAGGCGCATGCGTTTCGTCTCTGGACAGAAATCCAGTACGCAAAGATCGGTAATGACGCACTTTGGACCGCGATCGTCCGAGATGCCGAATTGCTCGCGCGAACGGGGGCCGGCGCCATATCCGATGCCGGAAATGAAATCCACTTTTTCCACGAATACCTGTTGGTTGTGACTGCGGAAAAACGCCACCCACTGCCGGACCTGCGGTGTGAATTCAAGACCGACTGTGCCCGGGCCGCGAAGCACAGGTTTTTCGTGTGGACCGATGCAAGCGAGGTTCAGGTTTCCGTACTGGTCGATCTGCATGCCGCTGGCGAACATGATGTCGAAAGCGCCGGCGAGTTCGAGGTCGAAGAGGTCATCGAGTCCGACGCGGGCTTCGCAGGCGTTGAGAGCTTCGTCGCCATTCAGCGAGGCTGGGAGGAAATGCAAGCGCGGATTCAGAGCGCCAGAACCTCCCATGGTGAACGACAGGTTGGGAGTACGCGTGAGTTGCGCAAGGCGAAGCCCGGCGAGTACTTCCCAGCATCCGGTGCCTGCTCCTGTGAACATGCCGTCTTCAACACAGCGGGAAATTTCCGTCGCAATGATTTCAGCTTTGGAAGGCGGAAGAGCATCGCGCGCGGGCGCGGCTGGCTGATCATCTCTTGCCGCGACGGGCGGGAGCGCGGTTGATCGGGCGAGCGTCACCGGATCGAGAAAGGCATTAACGCTGGCTTCATTGCGGTTCGCCTTCGCGTAGCGCTTGATTTCACTTCGGTCAACGTCATAGCAGCCGAAACTGGCGGTGGGCCAGGCTGCCCCGTGTGCATGCACGATACCCTGAACCAGAATGGATGGAATCGTAGTAGCTCCAGAGTTCCTGCGGAGTTCGCCGTCGTCCAAAAGGTCGTCGCAGCTGGCAAGGACCCGTCTGGAAGCGCGAGCCAGTAGCGAATCCATAAAAGAGGTGCCTTCGTGCTGGAGGTTGCCGAATTGGTCCGCACGCCGGACGTGGAGCAACGTGAAATCGACGGGGATAGCGGGAACACAGATTACTTCTCTACCGGTGAATGGATCGGCCGCCCGTTTATAAAGTCCATTGACTCGGGCGCAATCCGATGCAGCAAGAGTGGAAGGCAGAACATAGAACGGCACACCGCTGGCTGCTGCCTTCAGACCGAAAGCCAGAAACGCTTCGCCGATCTCCAACAGTTCGATGCATCCGCTCTCTACTGCGCGGCGAAAATTGGGAGCGAGCCCGAATTCCTCGAAAGCTACATAGGGGCTGATGATTTTTTGCACGCATCCCGCTGCGATCAGCATGTCGGCCTGAATGCCCGTGACAGCGGCTGTGACGAGCGTGAGGCTGCGAGGCCGGCGCCGAACCAGCGCACGAATGAGTTCCATCGGAGCGCCGTAGTAGGAGAGGCCGCCAACCGCAATGGTGGCGCCATCTGGAATCCGCGCGACGGCTTCATCAAAGGAGACGAGTTTGGAGGAACGTTCTAGCAAGATTGCGTCCAAGGACCGGCTATACAGCAGCTGCGACGTTGCTCAACCGCATTTCACCAACAGATTCTGGAACGATCAATTTCGGTTCGGTTACCGCCTGCACGTCGCCAGGAGTCAGACCGGGAGCCACCTCACGGAGAACGAGCCCTTTTGAGGTAACATCAAGGACGGCCATATCGGTGATGATCGTCTTCACGCACTCCAGACCCGTTAGCGGATATGTGCAGTTCTTTACGATCTTAGGCTCGTTGTCTTTGGTGGTATGTTCCATGCAGATGATGAGGTGACGGGCGCCGGCAGCGATGTCCATGGCGCCGCCAATTCCTCCCGAGCCCTTCGCTCCCGGAACTTTCCAGTTGGCAAGATCGCCTTTTTCGGAAACTTGCAGGCCGCCCATCACGCAGAAGTCGAGATGGCCACCGCGGGTCATCATGTGCGCGTCAGCCTGCGTGAAAAAACAGGCGCCCGGAAGCAGCGTAACCGGAACTTTCATGGCGTCCACCAGGTCGGGATCTTCTTCGCCCGGAGTCGCACGCGATCCCATGCCGAGAATTCCGTTCTCACTGTGAAAGTAGACAGTGACATCCGCGGGAATGTAGGCGGCAATGAGGTTGGGAATTCCCCAGCCAAGATTGACACAGGATCCATCGGGCAGCTCCTGCGCTGCCCGATGAGCGATTTGTTCGCGAGTAAGACGTGGTTTGGTCATGAGCGCAATGTCTTTGCCTGAACGACGCGGTCCACGAACACGAACGGCGTGGCGATCACTTCCGGATCGAGCCCGCCGGCCGGAACGATCTCGTCCACTTCGACGATGGTCGTGGCCGCGGCAGTCGCCATAATAGGATTGAAATTTCGGGCAGCCTTGCGGTAGACAAGGTTGCCCAGCGTATCGGCGCGGTAGGCCTTGATAAAAGCGAAGTCCGCGCCCAGTGCAGCTTCGAGCACACAACGTTTTCCGTTGAGAACGCGCTCTTCTTTTCGGGCGGCGATTTCAGTTCCGGCTCCGACGGGCGAAAAGAAGGCATAGATGCCGGCCCCTTGCGCGCGCATCCTCTCGCAGAGGATTCCTTGCGGCACCAGCTCCAGCTCAACTTCTCCGGCTGCGAATTGGTCCTGAAAGTAGTTTGATTTCGGACCCGGGAAAGATGCGATCACGCGCTTGACCTGTTTGCTCTTGAAAAGGATGCCGAGCTCGCCATCGCCTGTGCCGCAGTTATTGCTGATGGCCGTCAGGTCGCGCGTCCCCTTGCGCAGCAGTGCCTGAATCAAATTGTTCGGGAAGCCGGCGCCACCAAAACCACCGAACATGATGCTGGCGCCATCGGGGACATCGGCGATGGCGTCGTCCGCGGAGTTGTAGATTTTTTGTTTCACGGCAATCTTCTCCTCCCGCGCGGAATCAGATCTCGTCCTTGACCCACTTGCCGTCCTGAACCTTGTACCGCTGTGCTACCTCGATGAGTACCCCATGGGCCTTTTTGGGCGGCACAAAAGTCCACTTCAGCCATTGCATGTGGCTTGGACTCGTCAGCTGCTTGCTGGTCAGCGGAACGCCAGCTTTGTCGAGGTTCTCGACCGTTTTCTCGATCTCATCGGAGGTGAAGGCGATGTGGTGAACGCGCTCACCGTGCTTCTCCAGAAGTTTCAGGTCGTTGGGATTTTCACTTTCGAAAAACTGCAGCGAGGCTCCGTTGGGATTGGCAAAGGTAGCCCAGCGCAGCTTGTATCCCTGTTCGATGCCTTCGTCCCACACGATCTGCTTGGCCTGCTCCGGATCGAGGACCTCCAGGATTTCCTGGTAGTCCTTCACGGCCTGGTCCAGGTTTCGGACGAGAAAAGAAACATGATCGAACTTCAGTCTTGGCATGATCGCTTGTTCTCCTTAATAACTTGTCATAGATCTTGTTCGTCACCCAACCACGTTGATGAACTCCACGCCGCCGTCAATCTGAAGCACTTGACCGGTAATGAAGTCCGACGCGGAAGAACTGAGAAACTCAATGGCAGCGGCCACATCCTCGGGAGTACCAATCCGCCCGAAAGGCATCTGGCCCTTGATTTTTTCGCGCACTTCCGCCGGAATGCCGAGGGCGGGATTCTGCGCGTCATCGCGCGCGGCGGTCATTCTTGTATCGACGATGCCGGGCGCCACTGCATTGCAGTTGACCAAACACGGCGCCCATTCCTTGGCAATGGCCTTGGTAAGCCCGATCAGGGCCGCTTTTGCTGCCGCATAGTTGGCATTGCCGACTGCGCCGTGTATGCCCGCGATGGAAGACACATTCACAATCTTGCGATGGACAAAGTTTCCCGCCTGACGGTCCTTCTTGCCGGCATCACGCAGCAGGGGAGCGGCGGCGCGGATGCAATTGAACGCGCCGCGTGCCACCACATCCATCACCAGGTTGTATTGCTCGTCAGTCATGCGATGAATCATGGCATCGCGGGTAACGCCGGCGTTGTTCACCAGAATGTCGAGGCGTCCCCACTTGCCGTGCGCGGCTTCGACCATGGCAATGGCGACCTTCGGATCAGCCACACTTCCGAGAACACTCACGGCCTCGCCGCCGGCAGAGTGAATGGCCGCTTCGACCTCCGCGGCGGGTTGGGCATCGAGGTCGTTAATCACCACACGAGCGCCATGTTCGGCGAGACGAAGGACAACCGCGCGCCCGATGCCTCGTCCGGAACCAGTGACGATTGCGACTTTGCCTTCAAAGGGTTTCATCGTTAAGTGTCTAACCACCAACTGCCTTAGCTTGCCGAGCACTCGCTTTGCGGACGAATGGATCGATCTCTTTGATCCTGCCGGTATCGACGGCATCGTCGAAAAGCTTTCGTAATTGCCGATGCCCGGCGTCGTCGTGATTCGCGAGTGTGATCCCGGGAACCCACTGCGTACCTGGCTCTTTTCTAATAACTGCGCGGCAGGCCGAGGCGCTCGCCGATGAAGTTCAGGACCATCTCATCGCTGACCGGACCTACCTTATGCAGGCGGCAGTCGCGCCAGTAGCGTTGCATGTCGTACTCGCGGCTGTAACCGTAGCCGCCGAAAATCTGCATCCCGGCATCGGTGACCTCGCCAGCGAAGTTGGCAGCAACTAGCTTCGCCATATTGGCTTCCACCGCGCAATCGCGTCCGAGGGACTGGAGCCAGGCCGCCTTGTACGTGATCAGGCGGGCAAGTTCGACTTTGGTACGCATCCAGGAGAGCTTGTGCTGGATGGCCTGGAACTGCCCAATTGGCTTGCCAAACGCGCGGCGCTCCTTCGCGTATTGGAGCGCATCTTCGAACGCAGCCTGCGCCTCCCCGAGGCAGAGCGCAGCGGTGAGAATGCGTTCATTGTTAAGCATGGCGAGGGTCTGATAGAAACCCCGGTCCTTCTCGCCGATCAAATGATCCTTGGGCACCTTCACGTTCTCGTAAAAGACTTCAAAGGAAGGCGTGGCCAGAATCCCGATCTTCTCCAGCTTGCGCAGGCGAATACCGGGGGTATCTCGCTTGACGAGAAATACGGAAATGCCTTCGGCTTTCTTGGGTAGTTTGTCGTTGGTGCGGGTCATGACGACAAGGTAGTCGGCCACGTGCGCACAGGTCGTCCAAACTTTCTGGCCGTTGATCACCCAGTGATCGTCCTTTTCGACCGCATACGTCTTCATGGCGCCCAGCACATCCGTGCCGCCATCCGGTTCGGTCAAGGAAAAGGCGAACATGATCTTCCCCTGTGCAAGATCCGGCAGATACCTGCGCTTCAGCATTTCGCTGGCGGCGAACTGGAGGGTCTTGGCGCCAAAGCAACTGGACATGAAAAACGTGAGGCCGATCGAACCGCTGCGCCGGGCCAACTCCTCGGTAACAATCGCCATGTCGACGATGTCGCCATTCACGCCGCCATACTGCTCTTCGATGGGAATCCCCAGGTAGCCGTTTTCGGCTAGCGCCTTCCAGACTTTGTGCGGGAATTCCTCTTTCTCGTCTAATTCGCGCGCATATTCGCGCGGCACCTCCCGCTCAACCAGGGCGCGGATGTTCTGACGCAGAAAATCCTTCTCTTTGCCGAGGTCGAAACTAAGGCCGGACGTTGCTTCTTCGCCAACCGCCTGTAGTACATGGTTGCTCATAATCTGCTCCTACTTTCCCCTCTTCAGGATTCCGCCCATGATCAAACCGATGAACGTCTTTTGGACCGTTTCCAGCTTGGGGGAAGTGTCCGCGTGGTACCAGCGGTAGATCCAGTTGCACATGCCGAGAATGCCGTTCGCCAGCAGATCCACATCTCCTGCGACAAATGCGCCCGACTCCTGTCCGCGCGTCAAGATGTCGGTGAAGATCTTCTGGTACGCCTTCCGGACGTCCTGAATGGATTTCTTGCGTCGTCCGGAGAGCGAATCGAACTCGTGCAGAAACAAACCGACCCGCACCTGGTTGTTGATGACATGTTCAATGTGAGATACCAGCCCTTTTTCGAGTTGTTTGACGGGATCGGTGACTCCCTCCAGTGCCTGCTCGACGCGGGTATGCCCCTGCCGCATGACGCTCAGAAGAAGCTCGTAGAGCAGATCCTCCTTGGACTTGATGTAGTAATAAAGAGAGCCCTTCAACATGCCCACGTCGCGGGCGACATCTTCAATCGACGTTGCGTGGTAGCCCTTGGTGTAGAAAAAATTGGCCGCACTCTCCAGAATCTCCGCCATCCGGGTGTTGGATTTCGTTGTTTCTACGGCTTCCGCCAAGTTGACCTCCTTCGTTGCAGCGAATTGGTCTTTCAGATACGAGCAGCAATATTAGCTCCCGCCGCAACTGCATCCAAGATAGTTCCTGGTTTCTGGCAATCTCCTATGCGATAGCTCGATATTTCAAAGTCCTCGTCACAGAAGTCGAGATCGTCATTGGACCGGTATCCGAGCGCAATGACCACATTGTCACACTCGAAAACCTGCTCCTCGCCATCGTGGTTGGAATAGAAAACACGGTCGGGCTCAATGCGAACGACCTTGGACTTCGTCATGAGTTCGACCCCGGCCTTGCGCAGCTCGTAGAACATCCAGCGGCGAGTGATGGCCTCGATGTTGAGGCCGATGTGGGCCATCATTTCCAGGATCACGACCTTGTGCCCGCGCGCGGCCAGGTATTCGGCGGTCTCACAGCCCGTGCCGCCTCCGCCCACGATCGCCACTCGCTTGCCGACGGCGACTTGCTGCATCAGAAGATCCTCTGCGACTACAACGTTCGGGCCTTTCACGCCATTAATCGGCGGCACAACCGGAGAACTTCCCGTAGCCAGCAGAATGACATTCGGCCGCATCGCAAGAATATCGTCTTTACTGAGTTCACGCTCCGTCTCGACCTTGACTCCTGTCTTGCAAACCTGTCGAGACAGATAGTTGATGAAGTTATGAATATCGCCCTTGGAAGGAGCCGCCGCCGACACGTGAAGCTTCCCGCCCAGCCGCGAGCTTCGTTCGACCAGCGTGACCTCATGTTTACGGAGCCGTGCCACCCGCGCCGCTTCGAGGCCTGCGGGGCCTGCGCCGACAACCAAAATCCTGAGCGGATGGGTCGCCGGAGTCAATTGCGAGTCATACTCGCGGCCCAGGTCGGCATTCACCGTGCATCGGGCTTCGAGCGCGCGGGAAACGTAATCCACGCAGGTATTGCAGGAGATACACGGGCGGATGTCTTCGCCGTGGCCGCTTTCGAGCTTGCTCACCCATTCAGGATCGGCGATTAGAGCGCGCCCCAAAGCAACCATGTCGGCCTGGTTATTCTGGAGCACGCGCTCCGCGAGTTCGACGCTGTGAATGCGTCCGACAGCGATCACCGGCACATCCACTGCTTTCTTGATGGCGGCCGCGTCGCCCACCAAGTAGCCCGGCTGCATGAACATCGGGCCCATGATGTAATGCAGAGTCTGCCAGTTCCCGGCAGAAACACTGATGGACGCAACGCCCGCCGCCACCAGCTTCTTTACGATCTTCGAGTTCTCTTCAATTGTCAGTCCACCCTCAACGTACTCGGAGCCGGAAATTCGGAACTGGATGGGGAACCCCGGTGTAACCGTCCGAATTCCTTCGATGATTTGAACCGGGAATCGCACTCGCCCGTCGAGGTCACCGCCGTAGCTATCTTCGCGTTTGTTGGCAAGTGGCGACATGAATTCGCAAACCAGATATCCATGAGCACCGTGGATCTCTACGAAGTCAAAACCGGCGTCTCGCGCGCGCCGAGCGGCCTCAACAAATTCTTCCGCGACGTGTTCAATTTCCGGAATTGTCAGAACTTTGGGTAGAGGGCCGCGCGGCGAAATTGGAATCGGACTGGGGGCCACCGGCTGGCCCAACGTGGTCTGCCGTCCCATGTGGTTGAGCTGGATTCCCGCAACCGCGCCGTGTTTCTTAATTGTCTGGGCGAGTTTCGCAAGACCCGGAATGTATCGGTCGTTGTGGAGGTGCAGTTCGGGACCTACGCCGAGCACATCGGGATCGATAATACAGTTCTCGACCACCACCATCCCTATGCCGCTCGCAGCCCGTTTGTCGTAGTAACCCAAAACACGGTCGGAGACGCTGCCGTCCTCATGCGCATATCCCATACCCATGGGTGGCATCACGATGCGGTTCTTCACCCGCAAGGGGCCGACGTTGATGGGTTCGAAAAGCTTCATAATTTCGCGCGGAGCCGCCTCACTGTTGCCCAAAGTTCTACTTCCGCAACATGCCTTCCAAGTCGATCCTCTCCCGCAGTGTTCGCAACTCCTCATCCGTCGGGGCGGGAGTTTCCGGAACATTCGACGGAATGATCAGTTCGAAACCGGTGTTCTCGACAACCTGCTGGACGGTGACGCCGGGATGCACGCTGTAGAGGCGCATGTGCTTGGACTTCTCTTCGAAGTCCATCACGCAAAGCGGAGTGATGCAGTAAACCGGGCCACCCCCGGGAATTCCGAGTTTCTTGCGGCTATCGGCACCGCCCTGTCCCCAACCTACGGTCGAGATGAAGTCGCACTTGTCCACAAAGATGCGCTTGTCGTGTGATTGCACGAAGAGGTAGTAGCGGTCGACATAGTGCGCCATGGAAGTGGTGCCCACCGCACCCGGTCCGCGGAATGTCAGATGCTTGAAATCTTTGCCGACTCCGATCAGGTTCGAGTTGCCGAACTTGTCGATCTGCAGGCCACCGACCACGAAAGTGTCGGATATGAATCGAGGTTTTTCCTGAAAATCTTCGTGGAAAACGTAGGCCTCCGCCCACTTCGTGGGACGGATGTCGTAAGTCGTGTAGAACGGCTCCATTTTTGGCTCTTTGATCAGGTTGGTGAATGTCATGGCCAGATAGAGCCGGACATTCGGGCAACGCAACATGTGAGCCAGCAGAATTCCCGCGCGCGGCACATGCAGGCCGGCGCCCACGGCAACACGCTCTCCGTCGCGCACCTGATGGGAAATGAACGTCGCCATCAATTCTTTCGTCGTGAAACTCGCCGCGGTGCTCGTCATAATAAGTACTCGGTTAGTGCTCGTGGAGGGAAACCAACCGGCGGATCCCTACCACTTCCAGATAGTCCTCGTGAGTTTTCGGGCTCAGAATGTATTTCTGCAGATACTCTTCGAATGGCCTACGGTCGTTATTTTTCGCGTAGGCGTTGCCAGCCGCAATGAACTCGCGAATATGAATGCCGTCCTCGATGTAGTAGCCCGGGCCGGCAAAGGGATGCGCGCCATAAGGGGCACGTAGCACCGCATCCACACCGTACAAAGAGGTCGCCAGCGGGTTCTTGCGGACCTCCTCGTTTGGAATGACTCGTTCCACCTGCGCGATCGTGCGCTTGGCAGCCCGCCACATGGCGCGATCGCCGAAGCCCGTTCCGATGTGTTGAACGTTACCGTAAGCATCGGAGTGCGCCGCGTAGATGATCGCCAGGTCGGGAACAATGGCAGGAATAGCCAGCACGGGCTCGCCCGTGATCGGGTCACTGTAGACCTTGATCTCAGGATTCACCTCCGGGAACGAGGTGCCGAGACCAGCCTTCCACGGTGTCGAGGGCAAGCCCTGCGCAGCCGCACGCAGTGCGCAGTAGAACATGCCTTCGTCGCACTCGAAAATTTCCAATTCACCACGCTGTGCAGCCGTCCGGAAAAAGGGAGTGATGGGACAGAAGTGCTCGGCGCCCATGTACGTGGTCACCAGCTTCTTGATGCATCCCGCGGCAATCAGCAGATCGAGGTCGGGACCTCCGGAGGCAGCGCCCACCACGGTAAGGTTCTTGATCCCGCGCTGGATGATCTGGCGCACCAGCACCATGGGATGGCTGGAATTGATGAAGCCGCCAATCGCAATGGTCATCCCATCGCGGATCATGCCGCCAGCCGTCGACTCGTCGATTACCAGACTTTTGCGTTCGCTGATCATTATTGTTGCGCCTAGTCGTGCCAGGAGTCCTTAAACTCCGGAATGCGTGTGCCCAGGATTTGCTCGACACAGGTCAAGCCGGCGCGGGCGGCGCGATCCACGCCAATGCCGCGTGACCGGAAAGTTTCCGAGGCGAACCACAGTCCCTCAACTCCGGGCGCCGTGTAGTCCGGGCGGAAGATGCCGACCAGGCCCGGCTTCTGTGACACTCCGAATGCCGGTTGCTGAACGATGTGCCGCCGCTTCCAGATGATGTTCTTCTTCGTGAAAGTGGTGGGATAGAACGTCTCGAGATCCTTCTCCACCAGATTGAACTTGTTCTCGATCCAATCGCGGCTGCGCGATCCCTGGTAAGTAAACCCGCAGTTGTAGAGGTGAACACCGGGAGGCGCCACCGATGGATCGTAGCCGGTTACAAGAAATGCAAAACCCGGGAGTTTGCTGTGCTCAGATTCGGACCAGATGGCCAGTTCGGTCGGATCAAGCCCAGTAAAGATCGGCTCATGGCTAGCAACATACAGACCAAGCCAGCACATTTTGTATGCATCCTGCGCCAGGGTCTTGATCTTGGTTACATACCAATCGGGCAAATGTGTTTCGGGAACAACATTGAGAACGTTCCATACGGGCAGGGTGCTGATGACGGCATCGGCTTCGACCACGTCCCAGTTGAATCCCTCGGTCATCATGGCCTTTGGCCCCTTCTCAAACGCCACGCCTTGCACACGGCCTTTCTCGATGATGACTTTCTGGGCGGTGGTTTCGGTCCACAGTTCGCCGCCATTCTGCTTGAGCGCGCACGCCAGCTTGTCGAAGATGCCGTGCCAACCGCCTTCGGGCCAGCAGGAATAGGCAGCCGCGCGGCGTTCCATGTAGTGCATCTTGCGCATGTAGAGGTTGTCGCTGGCGGAGTGATCCCACCAGTGCTCGGTCATGCACTCGGCGCATGTGATGTACTCGAAGAGCGCGATCACGCCTTCGCTGGTGGTGTGCTGCAGGAGCCACTCGCGCATGGGCCGGTCGTCCCATTTGTCGAGTTCTTTCCAGTCGGACTCGACCAGCACTTTGATCACTTTCTTCAGTTCGGTTTTGTCGGTGGAATAGAGCGCCTGAATACTTTGCCACTTTCCGTCCACCCAGACCGGCATGCCTTTGCTGGTGAGGCCGTGCTTCAACTCACCGCCCAAGTAGGAAATGACTTTTGTGATGCCGGAGCCGCCATCTTCCAGCAGATGTCCGCCTAAACTGAGCCGGTAGCCTTCGAAGGGCACAGCCATGGCGCGTCCACCGAGATACTTGTCGCGGTCCATAACGACGACTTTCTTGCCCTGCTTGGCGAGGAGCGCCCCGGCCGTCAGTCCGGCGGCTCCCGCTCCAAGAACAATTACGTCGTATTTGGCCATTCCCTCTCCGTTGGCAGCCGCCTAGTCGCGGAAACCGAGAGCACACTCGGCGACCAAGCTGCGGTGAAGCTGGTTTTGTCCTTCCACAATCTGAAAAATCTTGGCGTCTCGAAAGTACCGGCTGACCGGCGACTCTCCCAGACAACCGTAGGCACCGTGGATCTGCACGGCATTCGTTGCAGCCATCATTGCGGTATCGCTGGCCATCATCTTGGCGAGGCTGGCTTGCGCGCGGGTTCCCGCGAAGCCTTGATTCTTCATCCAAGCCAGGCGGTACGTGGCAGCCTTGGCACCCTCGATCCCGGTCAGCATGTCGGTGAGCATGGACTGCACAAGCTGGAAGCGCCCGATCGGCTGATCGAACACAATGCGCTCGCGCGCATATTTCACGGAAGCGTCATAACACGCTTCCGCCAGACCCAAAGCGCGTGCGGCGACACCCAGCCGGCCGTTCTCCACCGCGCACATCGCGACTTTCAGACCCTCGCCCTCCGCGCCAACCCGGCTGCCGGCGGAAACCCGGCAATCTTCCAGGAACACGTCACCGGAACTCAAAGGACGGAAGCCGAGTTTGTTCTTGTACGGCTTGAGTTTCAGGCCGGGCGTATCGCGCTCAATGATGAATGCACAAATGTTCTTTCGAGGATTGGAGCGGTCGAGTGTGGCAAAGGTCAGAACAAAATCGCAAACGTCGAGGAAGCTAATCCACGACTTGCTTCCATTCAGCACATAGCTGTTGCCGTCCTTCACCGCAACCGTCTGCATGGCCGCGACATCGGTTCCGGAGTGGGGTTCCGTTACGCCCGTAGCGGCGAAGATCTTGCCTTGGGCGAGCGGCGAGAGATATTTCTGTTTTTGCTCTTCCGTGCCGAACTGCAAGATTCCCGCGCCGCACAAACCGCTCGGAAAAGACAGCGCGCAGGCCACGGCGTGACACACCTTGGAAATCTCTTCGAGAATGATGGTGTAGCTGACGAAATCCAAAGCGGAGCCGCCGTACTCGGTGGGAACGACACCTCCCATGAAACCCAGTTCCGCGGCCTTCTGAACAATCTCTTTGGGGAAATGTTCCTGCTGATCGTACTCCGCCACAAAGGGAGCGACTTCACGCTCGGCGAATTCGCGCGCCGTCTTGCGGATTTGCTGCTGCTCGTCGCTCCAGCCGAAGTCCAAATCTCGCTCCAATACATTCTACCAAACGTTTGTTTATATACTCCCAATTTGACGACGTGTCAAGCTTCTCTGCTAATTTCCGACTTCCCGAAAACCTTCGATGTCCAAAATGCTGCCCGTGCGGCCGGCGCGCCAAACCGCCGCGACCTTACAGCCGATCCTCAGTCTCCCGACTTCTCCCGTGACGTAGTGCGCCAGACTCGAATCCGTGCCTTCCAGTTGTATCATCCCGTACAAAACGTCTCCGCCGGCGCGACGCGTGAAACTGAGGAGGGTGCCCTCACCGCTCACGGAGATGAACTCGGCAATCGGCCTCCAGCACCTCCCACAGAAAGAAAGAGGAGGCACGCTGCGCCGGCCGCATTTGGAGCACACGCTGGCTACGATGAGCTTGTCTTTCAAGCCTTCGAGAAAACGCGTGACTGCGGGTCCAGCGGTGTACTGGAAGGGTATTTCAATCTTCTGGTGAACCGCCCAACTCTCTGCCGCCATACTCATCCTTGCACCGCCCGGAAATGCAGTATGTCTTGTAAGCTGCCGGTGCGCTGCTCGCGGAACACCGCCTTCACCCGTTGACCAACATACATCCTCTTCGGATCGGTTTCCTCGAGGAAATGATACATGGCGGTATCGGCGCCATCGAGGCGGATGATCGCAAATCCGTACGGCACCGGACGGCGCTCGCCCGTCATAGGATCGATAAAAGGCAGATCGACAACCGTGCAGCCGACCAGCGTACCTTCGTCGCTGACCTCACCCCAATCCCTGGTTTCGACAAAGCAGATTCCACACACCGGCCTGGGCGGAACGTAAACACGTTTGCAAGCGGGACATTTCACGCCGAGAATGCGCGCGTGATCGCGCAAGGCATGGAAAAATCTCTCCGCGTGCGCGCCCATCGCGTAATCGAATTCAAGCTTCATGCGAAACGGTACGCGCAGCGCTTCTTTTACGGCTTCGACTTTCTGCACGGAAACCATGCTGTCTCCTTATCGACTGCTCAGAATCAGAGCATCTGTCCAGGCATTGCCGCCGTACCCGGTAGCAAGGGCGGTGTGAACGTTCGGCACCTGGCGCTTCCCTGCTTTGCCCATCACCTGCAATGCGGCTTCCGCCACGCGGATCATCGCCGTGGCTCCGATCGGATTCGCGCTCAGCACGCCACCTGACGGGTTCACTGGAAGCTCCCCTTCCATGCTGGTGACGCCCTGATCAATCAATACGCCTCCCTGCCCACGCTCGCAGAAGCCGAGATTCTCGTACATCGCCATCTCGGCGTAAGTGGCGACTTCGTAGATTTCCGCGACGTCCAGATCCTTGCGCGGATTCGCGATACCGGCCGCCTTGTATACCTTCTGCGACGCTGTCACCTGGCTCCGCATGATGGCCAGACGCTTCGGGCTATCGCCCA
Source organism: Acidobacteriaceae bacterium (assembly GCA_003131315.1). GTDB lineage: Bacteria > Acidobacteriota > Terriglobia > Terriglobales > Acidobacteriaceae > Acidiflorens. Next base: position 22,907 of record PKUV01000137.1, on the reverse strand, counting down.
TGTATTGCTGCTCGTGGGCAGTCGCAACGGCCTTGATCCATGCCGGACGGCTGGCCAGCTTTTTTGCCTTCGCCTCAGAGGCCAGAACCATCGCCACTGCACCATCGGATTGCGGACACATGTCGAGCTTGCGAATGGGATGGGCGAGCATCTGCGATTGCATCACTTCTTCAACAGTGATGTTCGGCATCTGGAGATGTGCGTATTCGTTGTTACATGCATTGCGACGGGCCTTCACCGCCACTTTGGCCGCCTGCTCGGGGGTAACTCCGCTTTCGTGAACGTAGGTGCTGGCCATGACGGCAAAGTTGCCGACCGCACCCGCCATCATGGTGCGCTCCCAAATGGGATCCCCCACGGTCGTGATCGCCGCTTGCGTGTGTCCTTCCGATTGCTTCTCAAAACCGATGGCCAGCACCGTTTCGTAGAGTCCGGCTGCCAGATAGTAGTAAGCAGCCATCGTTGTGGTCGTACCCACGGTGCCGCCGGTGTTGAACTTGATCGCCGGCTTGCCGTAGCCGCCCCAGCCTTCTACGCTCCACAATTCGGGAAACATGAAACCTTCGAATGGCTCCATATTTCCGAGGAAAACTGCATCGATATCCTGTATCCGAAGATCGGCATCTTCGAGTGCGCGCGTCACTGCTTCGGTGATCAGCTCGCGAAGATTGACGTCGAGACGCTTGGCCGTGTGCCGGGTCTGTCCGGTGGCGACGATGGCTACTCGCTCGGCCATATCTATGCATTCCCCCGTCGCAGGATGACGACCGATTGACTTTGTCCACAAACTCCGGAAGCTCCGTGCGCCACGGCCACCTGGGCGCCTGGAACCTGACGATCGCCAGCGAGTTGGGCAAGCTGCAGATAGCCTTCTGCCACGCGGGCAAGTCCGGCAACTGTCGTAGGATTTCCGGTGATGGGCCCGCCTGATGGATTCACCTTGGTGCGCTTTCGCAGCGGATTTTTCTCGGCGAGCAGAGCGCTCAATTCCTCACGCTTCCAGAGCCCCAGAGCTTCCCCGTATAGCAGTTCTTCGTGCGCGTAGCGGGCTGAAATCTCGGCGACGTCGACCTGGTCCGGAGAAATGCCTGCTTTCGTGTACGCGCGCTGCGCCGCCTGCCGGAGAGCTTCTGCCTCGGAGAGATCGCGATCCGTCCAGTAAGAGTCGGTCGAGTTCCCCATGCCGGCAATGCAAACAGCGCGGTCACCGAAGGCCGCGGCTTTCTCCGCGCTCGCAAGCAGCAGGGCGCAGGCGCCGTCAGAGCGCGGACCTGCCATCAGTTCGGTAAGCGGGTCCGCAAAACTTGGTGCCGCAAGAATTTCGTCGAGCGAGTAATCCCCGCTGCGTTGAGCCAGGGGATTGCGCTTGGCGCTGCGATGATTCTTCTGCGAAACCAGCGCCAGCGCCCGCGAATCGATCCCCGCCACACTGATGTATCGCCGCGCCTGCAAGCCCGCTGCCACCGCGTCATTTAGGCCGAGAGGACGCTCGCAAAATGGATCGAACATCACCTTTGTGATTTCATCCGGCTGCCCTTCGGACTCTTTGCAGTGGGCCACGATCAGCGTGTAGTCGAAAGCTCCAGCAAGGATGCGGGCGGCGCCATAGATCAATGCCTGAATCCCGTCGGCGGCAACCTTGGCCTCGGATTTGAGGTATGCACCCACGACTTCGTTGACCGACATTGAGGAAATTGTCTTGCCATCCCAAGCATCCTGCGAAGCGGTAACCATGCTGTCGATTTCCTGCATGCGAACACCGGTCTGCTTCAGCAGGCCGGCAACCACCTCGTACACCAGTTCGTTGATTGCCTGGTGCGCTTTGCGCGGCTCGTACCTGGTCTGCACCGCTCCGACAATGACTACGCGGCCCATCATTTGCCCACCCAATGCGGCTTCCGCTTTTCTACGAATGCGCCTATCCCTTCGCGCGCATCTTGCGAGAGCACGGCTTGCTTGCAGTGTTCTTTTTCGACGGCGAAACCAGCGTCGTAGGTTCTGCCGATCGATTCACGCAGACACTTCTTGATCAGCGCGATGGCAACTGGAGCCTGGGCGGCCAGCTGCGCTGCGAACTTTTGAGCTTCCGCGATGGTTTGGTCGGCGTCACAGGCTCGATGGATAAGCCCGATACGAGCGGCCTCATCCGCATCGAGGTAGACGCCGGTCATCATCAGTTCCAGCGCCTTGGCATAGCCGACGACTCTCGGCAAACGTTGCGTCCCGCCGCCGCCCGGAATGATGCCAATGTTCACCTCTGGCAAACCAATGCGAGCCTGACCGCGGCTCATGAAGCGGAAATCCAGGCAAAGGGAAAACTCGCAGCCACCGCCGAGTGCATAGCCGGTGATCGCGGCGATGGTGGGTTTGGTAATAAGCTCGATGCGGCCGAGGGTCTGGCGCACGCGCGCGATCACGCCGTCCACATAGTCCGCCTCGAAGCGGTACTCTTTCATCCGCTTGATATCCGCGCCGGCAATATAAATTTTGGGATGGCGGCTGGCGAAGACGACCGCTCGGGTTTCCCCATCGGCGTCGAGTTGGTCACTGAGGCTAATCAACTCGGCGTAGAGGTCGTTGTCGAGAGTGTTGGCGGGAGGCTTGTCGAGATACACGGTGGTGACACCACCCGATTGCTCCACGCTGAGAAACTTGAAAGAATCAAAAGTCATCGTCGTGCCCTCGCGGGCGACAAGCTTACTTCTTTTTGGCCGCAGCAGTTTTTGCGGAAGCTGGTTCGAACTTGAAGATCGCCGCTGCCGTATCGTGCAGCAGCGCCTGCTTGGCTTCAGGCTTTAGCTTAAGCTGCTCGATCTGCTTCAGACTCTCTTCGTGCAGGATCAGCGGATAATCCGTGCCCCACACCACCTTCCCCTTGCCGCGGCTGTTCAGGAAATGCACTAGATTCTTTTCCCAATATTTGGGTGCGTGCCCGCTGACCGCGATGTACACGTTGGGATGTTTCCACGCCATGGCGATCAACTCTTCCACCCAAGGCCAGCCCGTATGTCCGCCGATCAGCTTCAACTCGGGGAAGTAGAGCGCGATGTCGTCCAGGAGAATGGGCCGTCCATGTGCGCTGGGCATGAACTCGGCCGAATGCCCGACCTGAAAAACAACGGGGATATCCAGCTCCGCGCACTTGGCATAAAACGGAAACCATTCCGCGGCGTTGATCGGGAGGCCGAAACCGAACGGATGCACATGCGCTCCCTTAAACCCATATTCCTTGACGGCGTGTTCCAGCTTGCGCACACCTTCCATCCGCTCGAACGGATTGATACCCGCCAAGCCGACAATCCGATCCGGATACTGCCGGACGAGGCTGGCAATGTCTTCGTACTTGAAATCGGCGCCCATCTTGTTCTTGCGATAAAACGCCTGCTTGAGCGCCGGCACACAAACCTTTTCGACGCCGATCTTGTCCATGTGGGCGACAAACTCCTTGGCCGAATAGCCCTTCATGTTTTCCGTGCGTCCCCATTGCGTGCCCATCATGAAGTAGACCTCTTCATTGTCAATAAAGAGGTGCTGGATGCCTTCGGGAGTAAAAGGATTGCACCACACATCGATTGCGCCCATGATTAGTCGTTCTCCTTTGGGTGCTGAATCTCTTCCGCCAACTCGATCAGAACGCCACCGGTGTCTTGGGGTGCGAGAAAGGCAATCTGCCGGCCATGCAATCCCGTACGCGGAACCGAGTCGAGCAAACCGATTCCGGAGCGCCGCAGTTCCTCCAGCCGTTCACGGATGTTCTCTACTTCAAATGACAGGTGATGGACACCCTGGCCGCGCTCACGAAGAAGCCGTCCGACCTTGGAGTCCGTACGTTGCGAGCTCAACAATTCCAGATGGATGCCGCCAAGATCGAGAACGGCAACATCTGTCTCCGTCTCATGCAGGTGCCCGGTTTCCACCAGCCGGGCGCCCAGAAACGACTGGTAGCGTTTCACCGTGGCCGGGAGATCTTCGACGAGAACGCCGATATGGCTGAAACGACCAAGCATTTCAAGGTATCTACCAAACGTTTGCTTTATAGCAGAGCCCGAAGCCGCCGTCAATCAACAAACTCGCAGGATACCAACCCTGCCCAGAGCATGCATCAAAATGCCGCGTCCAGAAAGAGATCCAGCTTGCGGACGCGCCAGCGGCCATCCTCTTTCGCCGTCTCGATGCCATAGACGCCGGTGGTCACCAGCCGCGATTGGCCCTTCTCCGCTGCCGTGAGCGTTCTGTCGAGCTTCCACCGGGAGCCACTTGACAAGCCGCCGACCTGTGCTATTCTACCAAACAAACGTTTGGTACCACCAGAGATATTCTATGCACTTGGTTGTCTGTATCAAACAGATCCTCGACCCCGAAATCCCCCCCAGCGACTTCCGCCTCGATTCCGCCGGCCGGGGCCCCGCTGAGGGAATTGCCCCCCAGGTGATCAGTATCTTCGATGAGAATGCACTCGAGGTTGCACTCCAGGTCCGCGAAGCCGCCGGCGAGGGAAGGATTACCGCGATTTCGATCGGTGCCGAGTCAGCCGTCGATGCGCTGCGCAAGGCGCTCTCCATGCGGGTGGATGATGCCTACCTCATTCGCCAAGCAGATTTTCCCGCTCTCGACACGTTCGGCACAGCGCGGATTCTGGCTGCCGCTCTTGGCAAACTGCCGCCGGCGGACCTGCTTCTTTGTGGACGTGAGTCGGGCGACTGGTATGGAGGTCAAGTGCCGGCCTTCCTCGCTGCCCAGTTGGACTGGCCTTACACAGCACTGGTGGCGGCCATCCGGAAGACCGGGAGCGAGTGGAACCTGCGCCGGCAATCCGATGATGGATGGGAAACCATTGCCTGCTCGGCACCGGCCGTGGTCAGCGTGACCAACGACGCGCAGAACCTCCCCCGAATCCCCAAGGTCCGCGACAACATGCTGGCTTTCCGCAAAACGATCACGGTGTGGACCGCCGCTGACCTGGGCTTGACCTCAGAGTCCGGCTGCGGGCCCAATACAAGACTCAAAACCGAAAGATTTTACATCCCCACCGTCTCCCGCCAATGCCAGATGATTTCCGGAGACAGCGTGGTTCAAAGGGCAGAAGAATTGGTCGAGAAACTGGCGGGGCTCCGCGTCATCTAAGCGCCGCCTTGAGAGATTACATGCGCAATGTCTTGGCTGTCTTGATCGCAAATGGCGCCGAATTTGGCCGGGCAGAAATCGAAGTGCTCAGCGCAGGAAGCAGGCTGGCCGCGGACCTGGGGGGCACTTCAGTCGCTGCCGTGGTCGGTGGCTCGGATCAGTCTTGGGCGCGAGAAGCATTTTCTTACGGCGCCGTACGTGTGTACGTTGCCGGCAGCCCCGCCTTGACCCACTACGAGCCGAGACTTTTCGCAGACGCTCTTGAACAGATTGCCCGCTCGGCGGACGCGGACGTACTACTGTTCTCGAGCACGATATCGGGGCTCGAAGTGGCTCCGCTGGTCGGATACAAGCTCGGGGCTAGCGTGATCATGGACGTGACCGGAATCGACGGCAAGGTCGAAGGCGGTGGTGTCCGTATTCAAAAACCGGTCTTTGGAGGCAAGGCACAATCCGAACTGGTTGCGCAAAAGGCGCCCGTGGTGTTATCTCTTCGCATGCGTTCGGTCGACCCGCTCCAGCCGCAGGAAGGCGCATCGGGAGAAGTCATCGAGATACCAGTGAACGTCAGGCCATCAACTGGAACGTGGCGACTGATTGAACGTAATTTGGAAAAGAGCGGCGGTCCGCGCCTGGAAGATGCGCGGATCATCGTCTCAGGTGGCCGCGGCATGGGCGGGAAAGAAAACTTTTCCTGCCTGGCTGAATTGGGAGACGTTCTCGGCGCAGCGCTCGGAGCTTCGCGCGCAGCTGTGGACCTCGGCTGGGTCCCATCTACCTGGCAGATCGGACAAACCGGCAAGAAAGTCGCACCCGAGCTCTATGTCGCCGTGGGTATCTCGGGCGCCAGCCAGCACATGGTGGGTATTGCTGCCGCCAAGCACATCGTGGCGATTAATAAAGATGAAAAAGCTCCCATCTTTCAGATGGCGGAACTGGGCGTGGCGGAAGATTATAAGGTGTTCATCCCGAAGTTGATCGAAGCACTCAAGAAGCACAAGACTTCTGCGACAACATGACGCCGACCCGGCAGGTCTATTTCAACATCACGGGCGTGTGGCTGATGTATGTGTTTTTCGCCCTGACGCTACTGGTATTTGGTTATGGTGTCTATCGGCGCTGGCGTCTCTGGCAGATCGGTCGTCCGGTGGTTCGGCTCGACCGCCTCGGGGAACGGCTGAGACTCCTTTTCAAACAGGCGCCGGGGCATGAAAAGCTGCTGAAACGGTACTCCGGAACGGGGTTTGCTCACCTTCTCATCTTCTGGGGATTTGTATTTCTTTTTCTCGGCACGGTCGTCGTCTTCATTCATGAGGACCTGCACATCCACATCATGCAGGGCGCTCTGTATCTGTACTTTGAGTCGCTGGCGCTGAATATCTCCGGCGCACTCTGCATTGCGGGAGTCACGGTCGCGCTCATCCAACGTTCTATCCGGCGAGCACCACGTCTCAAGCCCGACAAGCCGGACGACACGATCATCCTCGTCAGCATCCTGGTCATCCTGGTTACTGGCTTCATCATTCAAGGTCTGCGTATTCACTTGACGCATGATCCGTGGGCGGCGTGGTCTCCGGTCGGGCGCGCGGTCGGCATGGTCTTTGCCCACTTCCTCAGCGAGCCAGCTTTGCGCGAACTTCATCGGGCGACGTGGTGGTTCCACCTGATTGTTGTCTTCTCCTTCATTGGCTGGATTCCGTATTCCAAGCTCCTCCACATCTTGACCGCGCCCGCCAGCATCCTGACCCAGGATCTGGGCCCGCGCGGAGCCCTTCCCGTAGTGGATATCGAGAAGGAGGATGCTCCGCTAGGCGTCAGTCGGTTGCAGGATTTTACCTGGAAGGACCTGCTCGACCTCGATGCCTGCACGGAGTGCGGCCGGTGCGAGGTAAACTGCCCGGCCTTTCTCACCGACAAGCCGCTCTCCCCAAAGTGGTTGATCTTGAACCTGCGGGAATCGCTCCACGCTGAGAGCGGAAACGGTCGAGGCGCAAATGCCGATCCCAAAATCTCTCCGGCAGAACTGGCCCAATCACCTCTTGTGGGCGCGGTGCTTAAGGAAGAGACGCTGTGGTCCTGCACCAGTTGCGGCGCGTGCGTCGAGCAGTGTCCGGTTGCAGTCGAGCACGTGTCGAAAATAGTCGGAATGCGCCGTTCGCTGGTCATGGAGCGAGCCGAATTCCCGGACGACCTGCAGAACATGGTGCGCAGTCTCGAGGCCCGCGGACATCCCTATCCCGGGGTCAGCGCCTCGCGTATCGACTGGATGAAGGGTTTGGCTGTTATACAGCTGGCAGATCAACCCGGCGCAGAGTTCGAAGTTCTGCTGTGGGTCGGCTGCGCGGGCGCGCTCAATCAGCGAAGCCAATCCGTCACGCGGGCGGTTGCCGAGTTGTTCACGAAAGCCGGCGTGAAGTTCGCTGTGCTCGGACGCGAGGAGCGCTGTACCGGAGATCCCGCGCGCCGTATTGGCCACGAATTTCTCTTCCAGACACTGGCCCAGCAGAATATCTCGACCCTCGATCGGTACAAGGTACGCAAGATCGTTACGTCGTGCCCACATTGCTTCAATACCATCAAGAACGAATATCCCCAATTTGGTGGACAATACGAAGTCGTGCATCACAGCGAATTTTTGGAGGAACTGGTGCGACAAGGCCGGCTCAAGCCCAGCGCCACCGGTTCGGCCAAAGTCACCTTTCACGATCCGTGTTATCTGGGGCGTTATAACCAGGTCTATGATGCCCCACGAGCGGTCCTCGATAGTGTTCCGGGAGTGGAGCGGACCGAACCCGATTGGAACAGGCGCAATTCCTTGTGCTGCGGAGGCGGAGGCGGTTTCTCCTTCATGGAAGAAAAACAGGGCACGCGCATGAATCAGAATCGCGCGAAGCAGCTGTTAGACACGGGCGCGAACACGATTGCCGTGGGCTGCCCCTTCTGCATGATCATGCTTGAAGACGGCACCAAGACCGTGGCGCCCGATGCGCAGGTGAGGGTGCGCGATATCGCCGAGGTTTTGAACGAAGCCACCGAATAAGATTTCGCGGTTGTAGAGACGCGGCGGGCCGTGTCTCCACGGAAATCAGCGAGCCGGAGCCGAACCCACTTAGCGGTAGGCCTCTACGATCATCGCGATTCCCTGCCCTCCGCCAATGCACGCAGTCGCCAGGCCATATTTCTTGTTCCTGCGGCGCAACTCCAGCAGCAACGTAAGCACAAGTCGAGTCCCGGTTGCGCCCAACGGATGCCCCAACGCAATCGCGCCGCCATTCACGTTAGTTTTCTCACGGTCAAGATCGAGTTCTTTTTCCACGCCAAGATATTGGGCTGCAAATGCCTCGTTGAGTTCGATCAGATCGATATCCGCCAGCTTCAAACCCGCTTTTGCTAAGGCCTGTTTCGTCGCAGGAACCGGCCCCATCCCCATCTCTGACGGATCCACTCCAGCGATTCCCCACGACACAATGCGTCCCAACGGTGTCTTCTGCGAATTCGCAACGGCAGCCTCATCGGCGATCACGACTGCTGCGCCAGCGTCGACAATCCCAGAGGCATTCCCCCCGGTCACGCTTCCGTCCTTGCCGAATGCTGGTTTCAGCTTAGCGAGAACCTCCGGCGACGTGTCGGGCTTGACGTGATCATCAACAGAGAAGTGCTGCACACCTTTCTTCGCTTTGATCTCAACAGGTTGAATCTCTTCTTTAAGTTTGTCGCCGGCCTGCGCTTCCGCCGCGCGCTTGTGGCTAAGCGCGGCAAAGGCGTCCTGATCCTCGCGGGTGACGCCATACTTCCGCGCGACATTCTCCGCGGTTTGCGCCATGTAAAGGCCGCAGTAGGTATCGAACAGAGACGCCATTAGCATGTCAATAATTTGCCCGGAACCGAGCCGCAAACCCCACCGCGCCCCCGGAACGACGAAAGGCGCCTGGCTCATGGACTCCATGCCACCCGCAAGCACTCGCTGCGCCTCCCCCAGTTGGATCATCTGCGCGCCGCTCACAATGGATTGAATCCCCGATCCACACAAACGGTTTACCGTGAGCGCCGGGCGGTCGATTGGCACTCCCGCGCGCAATGCGACGTGACGCGTGGCGTAGATGGCGTCCGGACCACCTTGCACCACGTTGCCCATGATGGTGTGGTCGATCTGCGCGGGGTCGGTGCCGGTGCGCTCGAGGGCCGCTTTCGCCGCAACCGTGGCCAGATCGGTCGCTGACATGTCCTTGAACTGACCGCAGTAGTCCGCCATGGAGGTGCGTGCGCCGCCTAGAATCACCACAGTTTTCTGCATAGAATCTCCAACCGCTAAGAATTGATTTATTCAGAACGCCTTACTTCGAGCTCTGCTCCAGATCGCGAATCGCTTGCTGACGCAACATGAACTTTTGAACTTTCCCAGTCCCCGTCGTGGGGAAGCTTTCTACGAAGCGAACGTGTTTGGGCACTTTGAAGACCGCAAGCCGCTGTTTGCAGTATTCAATCATCTCGTCTTCGGTTGCCTGCTCTCCGAGCTTGAGCTGTACATACGCCAGACCGACTTCCTGGTAACGTTTGTCGGGGACACCAACCACGACCGCGGTCACGATCTTCGGGTGCGTGCACAGCAGGTGTTCGACTTCCACCGCCGACACATTTTCTCCGCCGACGCGAATCGTGTCTTTCAATCTTCCCGTCCATACCAGGTAGCCGTCTTCGGTGATCAGGCCGGCGTCCCCAGTGTGAAGCCAGCCTTCCGCGTCAATGACGCGCGAGGTTTCGGCCAGGTTCTTGTAGTAACCTTTCATCACCGTCCAGCCGCGGACGCAGATTTCTCCGCGTACTTCGCGAGCAGCAACCTGGCCGCTAGCGGGATCGACCACCTTAACCTCCGTGCCAGCCTGCGGGCGTCCCATGGTGCTGATGCGCTTTTCGTACGGGTCTTTCTCCCAGTGCGCGATGCACACGTTGGGACTCGCTTCCGACAAGCCGTAAAGCGAACAGATATTCCGGATGCCAATATCTTGTGCCACCATGCGCAGAATCGCGGGCGTCCCCGCTGACCATCCCTTTTTCAACGATTTTCGGGAACGCCGGTTGAAATCTTCATGGTTCCTCATCGCGAGATACATTGGTTCCAAACCCACATAGGCAGTAATACGTTCTTCTTCGATCAGGCGCAGGGTTTCCGCCGCATCGACATTCGGGGACATGTATAGCCGGTAGCCAATGGTGATCGCCCCCAGCAATGCGCAAACCGAGCCGCCGACGTGGAACATGGGCATCGCCGATAGCAGTCGGTCTTGGTCCGTGAAGCCCGCGCGGCACGACATCTGGTAGGCATTGCGCAGCGTCTGTGCTTGGGTGAGCATCGCCGCTTTGGGAAATGCGGTGGTTCCGGAGGTGTACTGCAATACCAGCACGCTCTCGGGCCGGACTTCTTGTTCGCGGCGGTCGAGTTCGGCGCGGGTTCGTGAGTCTCCGAGGCGCAACACATCGTCATACGACCTGGCGCCAGCGACATTCGATCCGAGAACGATCACGTTCTTTAGCTGCGGTAAAGTCGTGCTCCTGAGAATGTAGTCGCTTTGCTGCCCAAGTTCCGGACACATCTCCCGTAAAACCGCCACGCAATCCGTCTTGAGAACAGCGGGAGCGAAGATCAGCGTGCTCGAGTCCGATTGGCGTAACGCGAACTCGACCTCGTCTTTCTTGTAACGGATGTTGATCGGCACCATGGCCGCACCCAAAGCGGCGAGGGCAAACTCCGCCACCGCATACTCGGGCAGATTGGCCAGCCAGACCGCGACGTTGTCGCCTGGGCCGACACCTAATGCCATCAGGCCGCGCGCCAAACGGCTCACTTCTTCAGCAAAAGCGCTCCCCGTAAGGGAGCGACCAGGAAATACGAGTAGCTCGCGATCACCCCAGCGGGCCACGCAACGTCTCAGTGCCACAGATAACGTCGTTTTATCCCATTGCACATCCGACGGCATCCCAGGTTCGTCTTCCGGACCTCGCAAGTACGCAAGGCGGTCTAAAGCTTCATGGGCGGCGCCTTCGCGCATGGACCGGCTCATTTCGGCAGTTCCCCCACCATCTTGAGCACGCTGGCGCTGTCATAGAGGATCCGCAGGCTCTGGATCAGGCCATTCTTGATCATGAACAGGTCCCCGGCATCGAAGATCACCTCGCGACCGGTGGCGGTCTGGCCTTCAAAGTGGATGTCAGCAGCCACGTCGCCCGCCTCGCTGACAAACCAGCGAGTGACTTCGTCGTGGCACTTTGGATAGAACTTCAGCGCACCGGCATAGAAATCACGAATCGCCTTGCGCCCCTGGATGGGATCAAGCGTGGGAAAGGTGAGGACACCATCTTCCGCGAATGTTGCCGCGATGTCGCCGATTCGCCTCTCATTCACAGCTGCAAAATAAGTCTTGGCGAGGGCCACGTTGTGGAAACTCGGACAAGCCATGTTGTTCCTCACACAAACCCTCGACAGCGCAGTCCTGGCTGTCGCGGCTGACAAAAATGCTTCTTGCATGACACCAACTTCATTGAGCGCTGAACCCGCCGTCCACCGGCAGAGCCACGCCCGTGACAAAGCTGGATTCGTCGCTGGCCAGAAACAGCGCTGCGACCGCTATTTCCTCGGGGGTTGCAATGCGTTTCAGGAGCGTGAAGCTCGCATACAGTTCGCGTATCTTGCCGGGGTCGCCGCCACCCAGCTTCTCGCAAGAGCGCCGCAAAAGCGGCGTGTCGACTGCGCCGGGACAGAGGCAGTTCACGCGAATGTTGTTTTCCGCGTAATCGGCGGCCATGCTCCGGGTCAACTGAATGACGCCAGCCTTGGATGCACCATACGCAGAGTACTCACGCACCGCGACCAGACCGCCTACCGATGCCATGTTCACAACCGCACCGCCACCGGCTTTGATAATTTCCGGTACCGCAAAACGGCTCATACGATACGTGCCATTGAGATTGACGTTGATCTGGCGGTCCCAGTCAGCATCCGCAGCCGTCGTCACCGACCCAGTCGTCTCTATGCCGGCATTGTTCACCAGAATTTCGAGTCCGCCGAGTTGAGCGACGGTTTCCTGCACCATGCGTTCTGCGTCGGCGAGTTTTGACACATCGCCAATTGTGCGCCCCAGTTTGCCGCCGGTTTTCTTGACGGCTTCATCAGCCTGACTCGGGTTCAGGTCGGCGATCACCACACGCGCTCCCTCATCCAGAAATCGCTGGGCGATGGCGAATCCTATGCCCGACGCACCACCCGTGACCAGCGCTCGCTTTCCCATCAGTCGCAAGTTTCCGCCTCCTTGATTACTGACAAAGATTACTGAACTGCTGTCGTCGTCGCGCTCAGCAACTGTTTTAGACGATCCATGCATTGGAACGATGACTTCGCGCGCCCCGGGTCCGCAAACGCGGTGATGTTCCAGAGCACAACGTGCCTCAATCCCGCCGAGGCAAGAGCGGTCACTTGCTCCGCCACATCTTCCGGAGTGCCGTGCAGCGTGAAGTATTCGACAACCTCACGCGGCACTTTGTTGATGACCCGCACCGCGTCCTCGCGCCCGAAGAGTGAGGGAACATAATCGTGAAACCCAGCCGAGCCCTCCCCAAACGGCGGTTCGTAGCCGAATCTCTTGAAGACCTCCGCCGGCAGCAGCAGACAGAGTCCTTTCACCAGGATATGATCGAGAAGCTGCGGCACGGCCTTGCGGTCTTCATCAACAACCACATACGCGAGCATGCCCGGCTCCACCGCATCGCCGCTGCGTCCACACTCCGCAGCCGTCTTGCGAATGACCGAGAGCTTCTGACTATATTCCGCCGGAGTCATCATCGTGGGCAGCCATCCATCGGCGTACTTTCCGGTGAGGCTGAGCATGCGCGGCCCGTGCGCTGCGACCCAAATTTTGGGCGGCTTTCCTTCGTATGGCTCGAGGCCAAGAACAGCGCCTTCCAGGTGGAAATGCTTTCCGTGAAAATCCACCGGATCCCCAGCCGACTTCCACATCAGCCGGAGAACTTGCAGTCCTTCCTCGAGTTTTCCGACCGGCTGTGCGAAATCGAAACCATAGGGCGTGAGATTGCACTGCTCGCCCGACCCGAGGCCGAGAATGAGACGTCCCCGCGAAACATGGTCCAGCGTCAGCGCCGCCTGCGCCAGCATGGCGGGATGGCGGCGAATAATATCGGTAACGCCGATGCCAAGTTGGATTTTCTCTGTGGTCGCCGCTACTGCCGATAACGCAGCGATAGGGTCAAAGTATACATCGGCACTCTTCTGATATTTGGCGAGTGGCGTGATATCCGGCGTCCAGATGGAGCGCGGATGCCAGCCCATGAGATGACACGGCCACCACGCTGAGTCGTACCCCTTGCTCTCAGCGCGCTGCGCCTGCTGAATCACCTTATCGAATGGCGGCATGATGCTGCCGGGCACACCGAGTTTGATCTCCCCCATGGACTCTCCGAGACACGGCTAGCGGCGTCTCTACTAAACCTTCGTCTTCGAACCGCGAAATTCGATTTTGCGCATGTTCTTGGGATCGATCTTCTTGCGCAATAATTCAATCTCTTCGACGCTGGGCGCGGGGGTTTCTAGAACATGATCCGGCGTGACGAGTTCGAACCCCGTCTCGTCCTGCACCTGCTTCGCGGACACCCCGCGATGCACCGACTTCAACCGCATGCGTTTGCTGGTGGGCTCGAAGTCCATCACACAGAGGTCGGTCACCACCACCTCGGGACCGTTGCGCAGACCCAACTTGGCGCGCGCATCGCCCCCATCCAGATATCCGGGTGCAGCGAGGAAATCGACTTTGTCGACGAAGGTCCTCGGATTGTGAGTCGTCGACCAGATGTAAATCTTCTTGTGCAGCGAGCACATGTCGCCCATACCCGCCGAACCGGGCAGACGGACTTTGGGCCGGTGATAGTCCTTCCCAATCACGCTGTTATTGACATTGCCGTACTTATCAATTTGCGCGCCTCGAATGCAGAACGTCTCCAGCGTGTTGCTGTGCACGTAGCCCCACATGTCGCTGATCTGGGGCAGATACATGACGCAGTCCTTCCACATCGTAGGATCCAGCGTGTTGCCGACGATGTAGCCGGGATCAGCGTCCACTCCTACTGCGCCGGCCACCCACGTCAGCTTGGGAGCGTGCGTCTCCCGGGCTAGCATGAAAGCTGACACCGGAATGTAGGACACTGTGCCATTCAGCATGATGTCGGCATCCGTGAACTGCCGGGCTAGCGTGACCACCATCAGCTCGTCGATCGTGTAATCTTCAGAAAGCTTCGACATTCTCGTCACCAAACTACTCAACTCCAAAAGCTCTGGATCCGCGCTTCCATCGTCGAACCGCCGACGAGATCCAGGTAATCCTCCTGGGTCCTGGGCGCTCGGACGTACTTTTCGAGAAAGGCCTGCGTCCCTTCCGGTGTGCGCGATTCGGCCGCGTACCGTTCCATCACTTGCCGGTCGAAGTTATACCTGGGAAAAAGAGAGCAGGGATGCGCCCCGTACTTCACCGGGACCACCGCATCTACCTTGAAATAGGGGAGGCCGGTACGTTCCGGCGTGCGCCGAATCTCGTCCGTAGAAACAATCTCTTCGACGGTGACGATCACTTTCTTGGAGGCTCGCGGGAAAACATCCACGTCTCCCCAGATCGGCTTGGGAAAAAACTGCACATTGCCGACTTCATCCGCGCGGTGGGCGTGGAGGATACAAACATCCGGTGTGAGCGCCCGGCATGCGATCACTTTCTGTCCGGTGAAAGGACAATCAATCACCTTCGTTGTGTCGGGATGGAGATCGACGATGGCACTGCCTATTCCCGATTGTGTGGTCATGAATGGCAAACCATAACAACCGGCGCTGAAGCGCGTCAACATCTGGTGCTCGGTATACTCCTCCATCATGAGTTCGCCCGCTTCAACCGCGCGGCGGAAAGCGTTGGCCATGCCGAACTCGTCGAGGTTCACGATGATGGCCATGACTTTCTTGACGCAGCCCGCCGCAATCAGCCAGTCGAGCCCGATCCCGCCCACGATCATGGCTGCGATCAGATTGCGCTTCCTTGCCTTGATAATTTCCCGCACCAGCGCCAACGGGCTCATCTGCGTACCCATGCCCTGAATCGCGACGGTGTCGCCGTCGCGGATCATGCCAACTGCCTGCGCCGCCGACATCACTTTGTTCTCTTTGCCAGCCGCCATCGCTTCTCCGTTATTCTTTGCGCCCGCTCGCCAGGTCATCCACGCGGAAAACCTGGCAAGTGTTCTTCAAATATGGCATCCACTTCTCGCGGTGTTCGTCTTCGGACCCCGCCGTTTCGCCCGCCAACCCGTCCGCCAAGGCCCGCTTCCCGATCAGGATGGTGGCGGCAAAACTCACTGCCGCCTGAAAAATCTCGACCAGGTGAAAACATCCCGCGCTACGTCCGACCTTCTCGATAATGCGTCGGCTGATCCCGGGCCCGATCACGTCCCCTTTCAACTTCTGGACGGTGCCCAACGCATTGGGGCAATAACTCTGGTACGGCCGTTGCGCCATCGCAGCGGCGACCTCTTCGATACGGCCGGTGGCGATGTCCACCACCATCTCCGCCTGAAAGCTGTGTTCCACGTCGAGCAAGGAAGCATGGATTCGCAGGTACGGCTTCCCTTCGTCAATCACCTTCACATTGACGTTGCGTTCATGAATCTTCGGCTGCGAGGGCCCGGCGCTGTCGGCGCCGCCCATGATCAATGACATCGGCTTGCCGGGAGCGTTACTCATTCGTTCTCCTTCCAAGCCAACCAAACGATTGTTTTGTATCAGATTAAATGGCTGGCGTCAATACCACTTTATCGGGAATGACGCGGCCTCGCCACCCTCTGCCGCCCGAAAGCCAAAGCCGGGTCTTGAACAATGTACGTTTCGGAGCGGCTGAGGCTCCGCCTTTCAAAGCCCCGCGACTTGATTCACAGTCTTCGGGCTCAGGACACCAGGGCAACTTCGCCTCACTTCGCTAGTCGTGACCGCTCTCTCCCAGCTGCGGAAGCGGGCAGGCAAACTCAATCTGGAAGACGGAATTAAACTTCTGGAATCCACTTACTACCGCGAAATAGCAGCCCAGTTCCACGATCTCCGGATTGGTGAAGTGCTTCTGCAGCAAAGCGAGATCTTCGGCATCAATTCGGCCTTTCGATCCGAAAGTATGCCAATCCGCCAGCTTGAAAATCGCCTTCTCCCTCTCGGTGAAGGCATCCGAATCCCAATAATGATCGAGATCCCGCAGTTTCGCTTCCGGTATGTTGTTCCGTCTGGCCCAGACGGTATTGGCGGACTTTCAATACTCACAGCTATTCAACCGGGCCATGCGCAGCCGGGCTAACTCCTTGGGTTCGGATTCGACCCGGCCATTCAGCATCAGCATGTAGAACTCATTAAACTTCCGAAAAATGTCAGGGACGTGCGCCATAAACTGCGAATAGATCGAATCACCGATCCAGTCTTGAAACATCTGCATGGCTTCCCGAATATCCGGTTCCATGTCTTCGGGTTTTACGAGCGGTAAAACGGGCATCTGGCCTCCTATAAGTTCACACCAACCGATGGTTGCGCGGGAAACGCCGGCATCACTTCTTTTCCCCACAACTTCAGACAATCGAGAACCTTCTGCCGTTCCGGGCCCGCCGGCAAACGAAAACGCATAATCAGGTAGTCGGTGTCGAACTCGCTCCCATAGCGCTGTGCCTGCCGAATGCAGTCTTCCGGTGTTCCGGTGATAAAGTGCCGGCGCGCCCGATCGCGCGTGAAATCGGATTCCTTCTGAAATTCCGGGTGATGGGTGAGAATTCCCCAGCGGTAGTAGAACAGCCACTCCTGGAGCGCTAGGTCCAGAAAAACTTCGTCGGACTCTTCCCGCCGTCGCGACACCCAGCCGTCCCGCATTAGCACCACCATCGACTTGTTGCCGTGCTTCTTGGCCTCGTCGCGATAAGTTTTCACCTGTGCATTCCAGACCTTCGGGTCCAATGGAAACGGATCACTGCACCACGCATCCCCCAGCCGCCCGGCTCGCGCGATTGTCTTCGGGAACATTCCGCCCACCCAGATTTCCGGCCTTGGCTGCTGGTAGGGCTTCGGCGTCAGCCGCACATCCTTAAACTTCCAGAACTTCCCTTCATAAGAAAACGTGTCCTGGGTCCAGGCGCGCATCATGATTTCATAGCTCTCTTCGAAACGCGCGCCGCGCTCCTTGAACGGGACATCCACGAAGTCGCAGTACCCGTTGTGATATCCCGATGCGATCCCGACAATCACGCGGCCCCGGGAAAGTTGATCGATCATGGCAAACTGCTCGGCCAGATGCATGGGGTTATAGAGCGGCGGGATACATATGTAAGTGCCGAGACGCGCGTTGGAGGTGCGTGTAGCGAGCGCCGAGAGCAGGATCAGCGGCGACGGGAACATGCACTCGGTCCGACCATGCCGTTCCGGTACGACGATGGAGTGGAACCCGCCGGCCTCCGCCAGATCTGCCTCTTCAAGCAACTGATCGGCAAAAGCGCTCACCCGTTCACGACTGGGCGGTGGTTGGTCATACGGTCCGCCATGTGTGTCTAAAAGATAGCCAATCTTCATTCTGTTTGTCCTGACCACCCTGCGTACATCTCTCGAAACACTTCCACCTATCGGCGTGCGCCAGTCTCCTCGCTACGATCCGGCGGCCGACTGCTGCTCTTCCCGGAACATCCGCGCGCCATCGAACGTGCGAATCTTGTCCACGTGAACGATGAGTACTAACCGGTCCGGACTTAAATACCGCTGAATCTCCTGCTCCCGTCCCGGACCTGACAAATTTAGGCCACCAGCGTCAACGGTCGTTTCCGCCCATCGCCTCACCAGCGCTGGATCGTTGCTCAACTCGACCCGTCCTCGCACCGTAACCTGCTTCATCCCTCGACCCTGAAAACAAAGCGCAATCGCCGGATTGCGCCGGAACGCTTTCACCTTGTCTCGATTCTCGGTCGAAGTCAGCATGATCTTGTCATCCAGGATGACGTATGCCATCTCGCACACAACCGGCTGGCAATCTCGAGTTACCCATGCCACCACGCACTTCCAGGGCGGGCTTTGAATGATCTGCCACGCCTCTTCTTCCGACAGCACGTACGAGTCTACATACTGGCGTGTCCACCAAACAGGACGACATTGTTCTTCCGCAGTCATAGCACCAATGGAAGGAGCACCTCTCATCAGAAACTGAGTTTCAAGCTGAACTGAATCTGGCGCGGCACGCCGACCGTGGAACTAATGACACCTACCTGCGGAGACGAGAGGTTCGAGTTCGGCAACGCGAAGTTGGCACGGTTTGTGAAATCGAAAAAGTCCGTCCGGAATTGCAGGCGGGTGCCTTCTGTAATCCGGAAGACCTTGGCAACGGACGCGTCAAATTGATAGAAGCCGGGACCGATGACCGAAGTCCGCGAAGCCGTACCAATGTGCCCAATCGCCGGAGTGCTGAAAGCGCTCACATCGAAATACTCATTCACCTTGCCCAACACGGGGTTGGGACGGGAGACATTCGGCCGATCCGGGAAGTCGATGGCATCCCCGACGCCAGAAATGTCGTTGCCAAGCAGCACCGAGAACGGCTGACCGGTCTGAGCTGATCCCAGAGAACTGATACTCCAGCCTCCCAGGATCGCATCGGCTACCCCCCCGGCACCGGACATGTGCTTGCGGCCTCTTCCGAAAGGAAGTTCGTAGGTCGCGCTTTCCGTAAAGCGTTGCCGGCGGCTGAATGCCGATTCGGAACGATCCAAGCGAATGTTGGCGGGATAGATACTTCCCTCCGCCACGCCCGTCAGAATGTTGTTCGAATTGTAGGCATCGGATTCGGAAATGTTCTTTGCCCACGTGTAACTGCCCTGGAAAGTTAAAGCTCCGACGGAACGGGCCACCTTGACCGTCAGGCCGTTATACAGGGCGTTCGTGTCATAGCGCCGAGAGTACAGAGAGAAGCCAACGCCCGCCTGCGCGAAACCGGGTGCGCCCGTTAATGGGTCTGGGAGCGGGATGTTCGGATTCAGGGAGCCTGGCCCGCAGTTCTCCGGCCCGTATGTGACCGGATTCGTACCTGGGAATACAGGCAGTCCGTTCGAGTCCAGTAGGGGATGCGCATCCCCGCCGCACGGCTGGTTATAGTTCGCCTCCAGTTTCCGGGGCAAATGCCATGACTGCGAACCCGTGTAGTTCAGTTCCAGACTCATACGCCCGGGCAACTCCCGTTCAATCCCCACGTTCCACTGCTGCGATGTGGGGGAGTTCATCGGTTCCAGCACGCCGGTGACGAGTCCATAATACCCAGTCGTCGCCGTGCAACTGCTGCACGTGGGAAATGGGATGATCGGCAGCGACGGAGCGAGCGCTTGTCCGAAAAACGTGTTCAGCATCGGCTGCGGATTATTCCATTGCATAATCCCTTGTGCGAGCCCCGCAAAATCCACAAAATCGTTGAAGATTCCGTAGCCCATTCGGAAGACGGTCTTGCCGTCCCCGAAGGGATCGAGGGCGAAGCCGACGCGCGGTTGAAATTGGGTTAGCGAGTAGTTGTTGTACGGGGTCCCCACGTGCACGGATGTAGCGTTGGGACTTTGCCAGTTGCCGATCGCATTGTGGGCATCGCTCAGCACGGGCACTTGGAAATCGTGGCGAAGTCCGAAGTTCACGGTGAGTCGGCTGCTCGCTCGCCATTTGTCATTCACATACCACGCGATGGGTGTTGTCCGAACGTTGAAGTGTGCGGGAGGGACGTCCCGGCGAATAAGGGCCACACTTGGATTCGCTTCCAGAAGGTTCGTCAGTGTGGGAAATGTGTAGCTCCCCCCCGTGATCACCGCCGAGTCCCAATTCCATTGAATGCGTTCCACCATTCCGCCAAAAGACAGCGTGTGCTTGCCACGCACCCAAAGCAAGTCATCGCTGAAGGGCGCCACGTTCTTCGCCAGACTGAACGGGCTGGCGTCGTCATTGCCCAGCAGCGACAGGCTGCCGCCGGAGGTTCCAGCACTGCCGTTGCCCACCGTGATCACACCGATGGTTTGTCGCGAGGGATTGCCCGTGTATTGGCTGGCGGTCAGAGTCACGAGCGGGTTCGTGCTGGATTTGATGACCTGGCGGAGTAAGCTGACGCTGGCCGTGTTCACCAGGCTTGAGCTGATCGTCCGCGTCCACTTGACCATGTAGTTCTGGTCGCGGTCGAAACGATTGAACTGGAAGTCTGGAAGATTGAAGGCCTGGGACGCACTGGCATCCACGATCTGATACCGGAATTGCAATTGATCCTTGTTGGTGAGTGCGTGCGTGATGTTCGCCACCCCAAAATCCTGCCGGGTGGGCTGCGGACTGACGAAGGCCGCGGCCGAAACCCCCTGCGCCGGATCTAGACCGAAGCGTGCGTCCAGCCCGGGCGTCGGATTCGGGTACAACGCCAGCAACGGGTCAATCACCGCCGCGTTGAAACAGGGTGGGGCGTTTGATGCGCAGTCCGGTAGCGGAATCCCGCCGATCACTCCGCTCTTGGCATTGTCGTTGGGTACAAACGCGATGTTGGTGGAGTTCAGACTTTGCCTTAGTCCTTCATAGTTCACAAAGAAGAAAGTTCGGTCCTTGATGATCGGACCACCCAGCGTCCCACCAAACTGATTTCGGCGAAATGCCGGCTTGTAGGGCAGACCATCTGCACCATAGTCAAAATATGATCTGGCGTCGAAGACGTCATTTCGCAAGTACTCGTAGGCACTGCCATGCAGCTTGTTGCTACCCGTTTTGGTGGCGAAGGTCACGACCGCTGCCGAAGCTCCGCCATATTCCGCGCTGTAGTTGTGGGTGAGTACTTTGAATTCCTGAATTGCTTCCACCCCTGGCATGTCGCCTGCGGCAGCTGTACCCGGCGCCGTGAGACTTCCGTTGCTGAAATTCACTCCGTCCATCAGATACGCCATCGAGCTCCCCATCGAGCCGTCCGCCGAGATGTACGAGCCCGTGTTCGTGGCGGCACTCAGCACGCTGGGTGCCGCCGTGCTGGTGATCTGCACCAGTCCCGGCTGCTGCGTGACCAGCGCTGTAAAGCTGCGCTGGTTCAACGGCAGATCACGTAACTGCTGGGTCTGAATGATGTCCGAGACTTCCGATTGACCGGTCTCCACAGTGGCGGCCTCGGCGGTTACTTCGACGGTCTCGGTGATCTGCCCCACGGTGAGAGCGATTTTGAGGGTGCGGGTCGCGCCGATGTCGAGATGCACATCGTCAATCACTGCCTTCTGGAAACTCTTTTGCTCGACGCTTACAGAGTAGACACCCGGCGGCACCTGCAGAATGGAAAAGTGTCCATTGGCATCCGTGGTCGCAATTCGGGCCAGATTGGTCGCTTTGTTCACGACCGAGACCGTCGCTCCCGGAAGAGCAGCTCCGGTCTTGTCGGAAACGTCTCCGACCAGCGAGGCATAGTTCACGGCACCCTGTGCCCAAGCGGGCGCGGACGCCCAAAACACCATGGCACAGACGAGGGAAAGAAAAACAACAGCAACGGATGGCTTGGAAGCGGGCATAGAGGGTCTCCTGGTGCTACTCGGCGACGTGCGGAATTTCATGATGCTAGGGAACAGGAAAACGGTATGAGGATAGAACGCTGGAATGGCGGGCAGCCCTGGCAAAGGGTGCATACTCATCGGCGATACCAACCGCCTGTAGCGAGATGGAAGTAGAGGCTCCACTGCGGCTTCGTGGCCCGACGGAAACTAACTCCAATTTACCTACCAACCGTTTGGATTTGACCAAACGCTTGGTTGGTGACTTATTTATCCTTTCCCGGACTCCTTGTCAAGCAGTTTTTTGCCGTTTTTTGTCGCCCTACACTTTTTTCTCTCGCTGGACAGTTTCCTCCAGGTCATCTGGCCGCAAAGCCTCCCCCGTCCACGAAAGGCGCGCCATGGCATATGACTCGCGCCCAAACCGCGCCTCTTACTCGGCTCAGCCCCCGTCGCCTGCGCCGATTGGAGCCTCTGCCTTCGCCGCACTTGACAGCCACTCCGGAAACAACTACAAGGTATCTACCAATCGTTTGGTTGCTCCAGGAAAGCGATGGCGGACCTCCCATGTGATCTGAGAAATCCGCCGCGCTCCCCTGAAGGTGAAATGCCCGAGAAAACGCCCAAGCCGCCATCGGTCGCTGAAAGCCCGATTTCCGACGTCTTTGAAGGCCGTCATCCCGCCACGTCGGAAAAGGATTGGGCCGAAAAAACTCTAGCGCCCACGCTCGACAAGTCTCCCGAAAGACCGATTGGCGCTCCCACTGGCACCAACCTCGACGAGAACGGCCGCGCGCGGTTCAGCACGATCTCGAACTCGCCGATTCGCCGGCTCTACACCCAAGCCGATCTCCCCGCCGACTGGAACTACGATCAGTACCTCGGCTATCCCGGCCAACCGCCCTACACGCGCGGCATTCACTCGACCGGCTACCGCGGCAAGCTCTGGACGATGCGCATGTTCTCCGGCTTCGCCTCGCCCGAAGAAACCAACCAGCGCTACAAATATCTCCTCGAACACGGCGGCGGCGGACTCTCCGTTGCCTTCGATTTGCCCACGCTCATGGGCTACGACTCCGATCACGCGGCCAGCGAAGGTGAAGTCGGCAAGTGCGGCGTGGCCATCGATTCGCTCGAAGATATGGAGATTCTCTTCGACGGCATCAACCTCGAAACCATCACCACATCGATGACCATCA
>PKUV01000077.1 GCA_003131315.1 Acidobacteriaceae bacterium | reverse complement strand
AAAATTTAGCCGGACACTAGTGATATCGCTATTCCATCCCGCGAAGGTGGTTCACCTGTTCGGTAATTCTGGGGTCCGACCACCCAGTACATGCCCGCGTGACGATTGGTGATGTTCTCGCGGTCGAGCGCTATCCATTCACTGATTACTTCTACGATCCCCCTCGTGCTTTTCTCGTCAAACACCTGGTCATGGGTTATTCGAATTATGGGTTTTCCGAGGAGGATATCCTGAGACCCGTCCGCCTGATCTTCCACCCCCCGCCAGTCACTGCCGCTCCTGCCGGGACAGAGCCTAATGCAAGTTGGCGCCTTCAGTCCTCTCCATCCGTTCAAGACGCCGCAAAGCAGATTCCAGGTCGAATACACGTCCATCGCGCCCGCCTCGCGGTCGGCAACGCACAGCAGAATCGGATTCTCTTGGTTCTTGATCCACTCAAGCCCGTGAGGTTCTTCGAAAGCCAAAGCCTCTGCGGAGCTTTTCGCCTGAACGAAAAAGAAGGGGCCAGCCTTAAGAAGATTCGCGCGCTCGTCGTAGCCCGTGATCAAGCTACACATGAAATCGACGCCGATATCTTCCTGCCGTGGGACAGGGGTGGTGAAAGCAACTCCTGCCAACAGATGTTCAACAAGGAGCTCGGAGCGATCACCGAGACGAAAGGATCGTGAGCGGCCACCGGGCATCGGTTGTACCTCACAGATGATCGCTAGGATAGCAGCCCAGTCAAAGACATGCGGCCATCAGCCCCATGCTCAACGGCCTCCGCTCCGCTAGACGCCCGGTCCGCAGCCTCCGGGCACGATTTGTTACAATGAAAAAACCGCATTCAGTGGGCGCTTAACTCAGCGGTAGAGTGCCATCCTCACACGGTGGAAGTCGTAGGTTCAAATCCTACAGCGCCCACCATTTCTTTTCTTGGGCTTGCAGGGGAATCAACCCCGAGAGCCCAACCCACAACTCAACCCACAATCCGGCCCTCACTGGATCATCTCCGAGGCCATCCCCAATTCCTTCAGGAATGCGCCTTGCGCCGCCCGTGTTTCATCGTCGTCGCCCTGGGTGTAGATATCCAGCGTCGTTTGAATGCGTGAGTGGCGCAAGATGCTCTGCACGGTCTTCGGTTCCACCTTGGCTTTGTTCACCAACCAGTGGCTGAGGCTGTGCCTCATGTTGTGAAGGCCAAAGCGATGGCCATCAGGAATCTGCACGCCCGCTTTTAGAGCTGCCGGCCGGAGATGGTCTGCAACGAAGACGGCGGGAGATAGCGGCACACGGCCCTCTGCCGTCAGCGACGGAAATACGAAGTCCGTCACCTTGGCGTAAGGCGTTTGTGCACGCCATTCCTTCAGGTGATAGGCAAGGGCAGGGTGAAGAGGGACGTGACCTTCTGCCTTACGGGTTTTCGTTGGCCCGTCTTTGCCCGCAGACCAGCGTTTGGTGATTGCGATTTTCGCGTCTTCCCAGAGCATGTCGCTCCATCGAAGAGCAAGCAGTTCCGAAAAGCGCAATGCCGTCGCCGCACAGGTCAGCACCAGGATGCGGTGCAGGACGTTTCGCAGGCTCTGGATGATGGCCAGGGTCTGCTGCGGAGTGACCAGAATCGCCTTGTAGCTGGTCGAGCAGCGTGTTTCGACAGGCAGCATGGGATTCTTGCTGACAAGCTCGTGCAGGATGCCAACCTTATAAGCGCGCAGCATGGTGCCGCGCACCTTGGAGATCGTCGTCCAGGCAAGCTTGCCATCGTCATGAAGAGATTTCAGCCAGCGATGAATATCGATGGATTTGATGTCGTCCGCGATTTCCTTTCCCCAACGGGGAATGAGATAAGCGCGAACGATGTGTTCGGTGTTAAGGATGGTGCGTTCGGTCTTGGGGCGGACAGCATCCGCACCAAAGTCGTTTTTTAGGTATTGCTCGCAAAGAGAGCTGAACCGGATGCGGCCGGGGCAGGGAGCTTCGTTGATTCTGACGAGCAGTCCGAGTTTGTCCACTTCACGCCATGCGTCTTTTTCCTTCGGGAAATCCCGAACGGGACCCACCTGCATGATGTTTTCCACTCTTCTGCCGTCCGAAGCTGTGACCCGGTAACGCAGCACCCAGGTGGCTCCTTCCTTGCGTTTCACTGCTTTCAAACTTCCTCGCTGATAAGCCATGTTTCCTCTTTTCAGCGGGGACTGCCAGATGCAGGATCGCACAATTCCCGCATTTTTGGATCACTGTTTTTGCCCGCAATCGCAGCCGCCAGTTCCGAGAGCCGGAACACCCAGACTTTCCGAACAGTCCCCGTCCCGAGCGCATACGCCCCCGCGATGCCGTTGCGCGCGAGCGCCAGCAGATAGCGGCGCTTGATGGCGAGGAAGCTTGCGGCTTCTTCAGCGGATACAAAGGGTTCAGTAGGCATGCCTCGTTGACCTCCTGTGTTGCCAAATCTCGCGATGCGCTCCTGCGCCAACTCATGGGCGCGGCTGTTCGGAGACCACCACTGCCGTCCTCGGCTGGTCGAGTCCGTGCGGGACCGGCGATAGTTAACCAACTTTACCCATTCCTGCCGCCGTGTCCAATAACTTTTCGGAATAACGTCATTCCTACAGGTTATAACGGAGAGCACGAGACCGACTCGTTACATCAGATTTTCTTGAACAGGCGGCTTCGAGAAGGTTTAGCCTGTTGAAACAGCGGGACTTACAAAAACGACAATTATTCAACAAAAGCGCCAAAACATCTTGAGACAACGATGCCGTCGGCCTTGTCCGGGCCTTCTCCCGATGCCATTCAGACCGTTCCGGCCGATGTCCAGAAGGTGTAAGGGTGATCGAAGGTTTAGCGAAATGATGAGGGCTATGTCCTTATATTGCGAAGTGGATCGAGTTTCTTCCTGTCGGAGTCGGCTCCGAGCTGACCGACAGAAACGCTCTATCTTTCTGGACTTATAACCTACAGGAATAACGTTATAACGAGAAGTTATTGGACATCATAATTGAGTGCGGTTAGTTTTGCGCCACACGCAGCAGATCTTAGCTGCTCCCGGAGGCGCAAATGTCATCACGTCGGTTCCAAGTCCATCTTGTCCGCACAATCCAGACCCTTCTTCGGTCGAAGTGGGCGCGTCCAACCGTCGCTCTTCTCACCCTACTGGTTGTCACGCCCGTGGCCGCGCTGGCACAGGGTGGGTCACCGTTCGACACCGGCTTTACGGCCATCCAAAGCCTTTTCACCGGCACCATTGCAAAGGTTGCCAGTCTGGTTGCTATCGTGATCGGCGGCTACGGCTTCGCCCACGGCGAACCCGGCGCCAAAAAGGCGCTCGCCGGGGTTGCCGCCGGAACGGGCATTGCCGTTCTCGCCGTCAATGTCCTGAGTTGGCTCTGGGGCGTATAGCGCTCTTCCCTGCCGCCTTCGCCCTTTCACTCAACACGTTTCGCTAGGCGAGAGATTTATGCCAGACAGAACACAAAAGCATCGCACAAATCGAGTCTTCAAGAGCCTGCATAAGCCGCTCACCTACTTGGGCGTGGAACGCACGCTGTTCTACTTCGTCTGCGTCGGCGCGGTGGGGGCCTTCAACCTCTTCAATTCCATCCTCGCGGGTATTGCCGTCTTCATTGGCGGTTTTGCCTTCGGCCATTGGGTGACGAACAGCGATCCGGCGTTCCTCCGCATCCTGGCAAAGTCCGAACGCTACAAACTGCGCTATGACGCGGCCAAACAACAAGTCCCGCGTCTGGAGGTGGTGTGATGCTGCGTCTCGATAAGGTCATCAAGCCGTGGAAAGAGAGTGCAGCTCTCAACGACCACATCAACCTGTACGGCTTCTGGAACGAGACGGCCTTCCTTACTAAGAGCGGCGATGTCGGCATCGTGCTCAGTGTTCCCGGCGTGGACTACGAAAGTCTGGACCGCTCGGAACAGGAGTATGCGGTGAAGCGGTTGGAGGCAGCGCTCAAAGCGTTTGGCCCAGGCTTCCATGTTTACCAATACCTCTTCAAATCGAACCGCCCCGACATACCATTCGCAAAATATGACGACCCGATTGTGGAAGCGGCCATCGACCAGCGGCGAAAGTTCTTTGAAGCAAAGAGTGACCATCTGTATCAGGTTGAAATCTTCTACTGCATCCTCGTCGAAGGCGCCAGGTCGAAGACCGGCGTGGGCGCGGCAATCGCTCGAATCTTGCGCGATCCCGCGGGCGCGGTTGGCGAACTCAGAGCGCAGTTCACCAACGACAGCATGAAGACGCTGTTGCGCTCACATATCGAGCACGATCTTCGACGGCTCGACCAACACGTGCAGGCATTCACTCGACAGCTCGCGGATTTCATGCAAATCGAAGTCTTGAACCAGCAGGGACAATTCACGTTTTTCCGCAGGTTGCTAAATTACGACAACTGGCGTGTTGCTGGCAGGCCGCAGTCCACGCAGTTTCTCGACTATCAGGTCGTGAACTCCAATATCGAAGCGGAACGCGACCATCTGCGTGTAGGCGACCACATCGTCCGGGTGCTGACGATGAAAGAGGCCATCACGGAGACGCGGCCCCTGGTGCTGGATGCGCTGCTGAAGATCCCGGCCAACTTCCGTGTCGTTACGGAGTGGACGCCACTCCCCGCGGACAAAGCCCGCAAAGAAGTCAACAAGCGCCGCCGCCACTTCAATATGTCGAAGACCGGGTTTGTTTCCCAGATGGGCAACGACGCCACGAAGACGAATCCGCGCGATGTGCTAGTGGACGAGTCGAAGCAGGCCGACATCGAAAACCTTGGCGATTGCCTCCGCGCCTTGGGCGACGGTCAATCGCTGGGCGATTTCTCGCTGACGATTGTCCTCTACGGCCGCTCAAAAGCCGAACTGGAGCAACTCGGGGCCGAGTTCGCTGGCATCTTCACCAACGCCGACGGCAGCCTGTTTTCGGAGACCTACAACCAACTCAACGCTTACTTCGCCACCGTACCGGGCAACTATGCCCTCAACCTCCGCAAGCTGTATCTCCTGAACACGAACTACGCCGACCTATCGTTCCTCTTTACGATCCTTCCGGGCGAAAAGACAAATGCGCATCTCGGCACGGAGTACCTGGCTGTCCTCGAAACCGACAACAGCACGCCTTATTTTCTGAACCTGCATAACGGCGAGGTTGCCCACACGCTGATTCTTGGGATGACAGGCAGTGGCAAGTCCTTCCTTCGCAGAATAGCGCCCCAGCGCCAGCCACCAAAGCAAATGGAATTGTGGCTATCCGCCTGATTGTTTAATTTGAAAAATGCCAATCCTGCCGCGACGCCCTTGGTTAGCACAGCGCCGCCGGCGTGGAAACTGCCATGTCCGAGGTGATATCCATCCCATCTGCAATAGTGTCCTGTCATGGAGCCCCCTCGTGTGTTAAAATCTCTGCCAAGTTCCGCCCCTCGCAGAGGGGGTCTGCTCAAGGTCGCGTATCTTAACTGGGTGTCAAAAATGAGAATTCTGTTGGTTGAAGACGAGCGGAAAGTAGCGAGTTTCATTGCTCGTTCGCTGCGCGAAGACGCGTATGCGGTCGATATTGCCGAAAACGGGGAGCAGGCCTTAGAGATGTCAGAGGGTGTTGCTCATGATTTGATTGTGCTCGATGTCCGCTTGCCAGGTTTGAGCGGGATTCAGGTGTGTCGCGAACTTCGACAATCAGGCAACTGTTCGCCGGTGCTCATGTTGACCGCTCGTGGCCTGGTAGAGCAGCGGGTAGAGGGGTTGGATGCCGGTGCTGACGACTACCTGACCAAGCCCTTTGCGCTGGCGGAGTTTCGGGCTCGTGTACGTGCGTTGACTCGCCGTGGCCTCCATAAGGGAAACTATCTTCTCCGGTGTGGAGGCTTGGAAATAGATCGCCAGAAGCGACGCCTGCAGCGGGAAGGTTCAGTGATCCCACTTACGGCCAAGGAATTCGCTCTCGTCGAATTGTTGATCATGAATGCGCCCAACACCGTCTCGCGAACTGAAATAATTGAGCACGTTTGGGACTGTCACTTCGATAGCGAGACCAATCTCGTGGAAGTGTATATCAACCGGTTGCGTCAGAAAGTCGATCGCCCTGGGAGCAACAGGTTGATTCACACGATCCGCGGCGTGGGCTATCGAATGGGGGAATGCTGATGAATCGACTATCGCTTCGTGGTCGCATGATTCTGCTTTTCTGCACTGCGGTGGGAGTGCTGCTCACAAGCACGCTGTGCGTGCTCTATGTTTTATTTTCTCGTGAACTGGACTCACAATTTAGCTGTCGGCTCCAAAAGGCTGCCATGCCAGTGGCGACGGTTCTTGCATCCGATCCCGATAGCGAGTCCCGAGCAGTAGGCGAACTCAATGTACCGGATGAGTATTTCGAAGTCCTGGACGCCTCCGGACACGTATTGCAAAAATCGAAAAACCTGGCGCGTTCGGAGCTCAAGTTAAGCCCGGCGACAAATCCGTCGCGAGAAACTTTCGAGACGTTCGAAGATAAGGACTTGGGACGCCAGCGGGTAATTCTAATTCCATTCAAGAAAAGGACGGGACAACAATTCTTAGCTCTGTCGATGCCGGCCCGCCGCAATGACTCGGTGCTTGTTAGCTTTAGACAGCTCATTATGTGGCTGTTGCCGATAAGCCTGTTGGTAACAGCGTCTATTTCGACGTGGTACGTCGGACGCAGTTTGCGGCCCGTTAAGGAACTTACCTCCAGGGCCGCTCGGCTAACAGAGATCGTGGGACAGGCGCCCCCTTCTGCTGCCGAGTCGAACGGCACGTTCAAGATACCCCTGGTCGTCTCGAACCCCGGGGACGAGTTAGACCGGCTGGCTGTTACTTTCAATCGGCTCTTTAGCCGCATCGACGTTGTGATGCGGCAATTGCGCCAATTTGTGACGGATGCTTCACACGAATTGCGGACGCCACTCGCTATCCTACAAGGCGAAACCGAACTGTTGCTCTCCCGCCCACGAACCGTTGAAGAATACGAGAGAACGGTGCGTGTCATGGATGGCGAACTCAAGACTCTAACGAGGATTGTTGAGAGCTTGTTCACTCTTTCCATGGCCGATTCAGGGCAGCTGCGCTTAATGCGCGAACCGCTTTATCTCAACGAGGTCCTGGAGCAGGCTTGCATCAGGATCAACCCGATCGCAGATTCCAAGCGGATTCGCATTGCGCGGGATTTGAATTCGGACCTGGCTTATTTTGGCGATGAGGCGTTTCTGCAGGAACTGGCGATTATCTTTCTAGACAATGCCATCAAGTATTCTCCATGCGACACCGAGGTGAGGATTCAGCTTGAGCGAGAGCACGACAAAGTACGCATGATGTTTGAAGATCAGGGCTGCGGAATTGCCAAAGAAGATTGTCCCCGTATCTTTGAACGCTTCTTCCGTGGGCACAACGTCGGTAACAGCGAGAGCCGCAGCGGTGGCCTCGGCTTGGCTATCGCTAAAGCGATTGTGGAGGCCCAGGGCGGGTCAATCGAGTGCAACAGCGTACTCGGGTCCAACACCACCTTTATCGTGACGTTACCCTATATCGCGATCCCTCCTGTCAGCATTGAAAACTGGAGCAGTTCTGCGGAAAGCGACCCTGCATGTTCCTCTGCTTTGGCTTAGCGTCCGTAGATCAGTAAACGAAATGTTCCCGGAGTCGGCACTGGTTCTGGTTCCGGGTGAGGGTCTTCTGCGGTAGGCGATGGGGGGCCGAAATCGGCCGTATCCAAGAAGAGCCGATGCGTAGCCGTATCAAGGCCCATCGTCTTAGCGCCATATCCGGTCTTCACCGTCTCCACTTCCGTGAATTTGTCTGCGGTGTCTTCATGGAATATGTGAATCGCTTCGCGAGTCGAGATATATAGCAGCCCGGAATCCGCGTCGTAAATATTCGTGTCGACGCCGTTGGTGATCGGGAACGTTTGCACGATCTTTCCGGTATCCGCATCCATTATCGCCAACATTCTGTTGCGCCCCCCGATGAACAAGCGGCGATGTTTCACGTCAATGGCCATCGCAGTAGGGGTACCTGAAGGAGCAATTGGCCACCGGGCTTTAATCTTAAGTGTGCGGGAATCCAAGGCTACGACTTCGTTGGTGTCCTCAATATTGTCATAGATCATCCCATTGCCATCGGCAGCGGCGAACTCTGCGCGGCCTCCCATCGGGATAGTCGCGATCACGGTCGCGGTTGCGGGATCGATGACACTTGAATCCTTGGTTCGACCGTTAAACGTGAAAATATGCTTCGAGACGCTGTCGTACATGATGCAATCAGGATTCCCGCCGGTCTTGATCTCGCCCACTCGTTTCAGGCTGTTCAAATCAAAAATCACGACCATATCGCTCCCGCCATCACTGATGAATCCCCGTTCAAGGTCTTTCAGCAACAGAGTCCCGTGGGCCAGTTTCAATCCAGGAATCGCACCTATCACCGCATTGTCGTCCGCGTTCACCACGAGGACTTCAGTTCCATGTGACAGGTAAACACGCCTTTCCGACGCGTCGACCGTTATGTAGTCAAAGTATTCTCGCTGAGCACCCTTCGCTGCAGTCCCTAAAGGGACTTTCTTCAGCAGATGGTAACCTCCGAGTTGTTCACCGGCGACAACTGGAAACGCGAAGAACAGAGAGCACAGCATCGCCGCGAGTGTGCGTAGAGAGACGTACTTCATGGGGGCCGACTCCTTTTTCGATTTGGGTTGCACGACTGCTGCCCGGTTCCAGGTTCTGACGGCAGGCGTCAGTTGCCAGAAGAGTCTACCAAAGTCTCTGCCCAACAAAACCGCGATAAACAAAAGTTAATTTTCCTTTCATGTCCAATTCAGACGAACGGTGTAGGCTTCCCGCCAACGAGAATTATGACTGCAGTCCGCCGCTGAGAGTATCGAAGGGGGCTTCTATGGGGAACAAAGCCAGGCTTGTGTGCCGAGTCCCAGTCCTGTGCGCAGCGGACGTTTTGTCGGTGTGTTCGTTGGCCGGCCAGGTGAGGAAAGACAGCAATTCTGTTCCGCAAACCGAGAATGAGGTGCTCAGAGTAGAGGAAGAGTGTGACCGAGGTCAGCGCTTCACGAAGGAGCCGGGCCTGGACGATCTCGGCGCCGGGAAAGTCGAATACTTCTCCTACAAACAGCGGGACTACGACTACTATGTGTACGGCGACACGGTGGTGATGACGGGACGCACCCGGTTCTGTCCTGAAGTTCCAGGGAAGGGTCAATCAGATCCCACGGCAGTTCACCATAATCCACGTCAAAGTCGGGGACAATGGCGCCTTGGTGCGTACTAGGCGACTCCTTTTGTTGACAAGTAAACGTACTTTTGTGAGCAGTGACATTACAGAATAGCGAGTGTACAGATATGGCAAAGATAAGAGATGCAGCCCTGTTATCGATCATGGCGATAGCCGTGATCTGCAGTGCCAAAGGCCAGGATTCGGGGAAGCACGATTCAGACGCGGAAATCCAGAAGCAGATTCTCGCGGTCGATAACGAGCGATATCAGGCTATGGAGAAACGCGATATGGCGGCTATGGACCGCCTTCACGCCGACGGACTGGTGTTCATCAATACCAAGGGACGGATGCTCAACAAGGCGGAATATTTAGAGGAGGTCCGATCAGGGGATCTAAAGTTTCTGTCAGTAGAAACCACGGACTACCATTTTGGTATTTATGGAGACACGGTGATCATGAGCGGCCGGGCCAACTCCGTTGTCGAATACCACGGCGTGGTGAATAAGAAACCACGGCGGTTTACAAGCGTGTTCATCAAACTGCAAGGGCAGTGGCGCCTCGTAGCTCACCAAGCCACGCTGATCGCTGATGAATAGTATTTCTGCGCCTCGGTACGGGATGAATTGGGAGAAAACGGATATGTCGGTAGGGCGCCTTTCGCTAGTAATCTTGCTGAGCGCATTTGTGTGTCCCTGCATTGGCGAGTCGCAGAAGAATGCTCCGTCGCAAGCGAGCGTCGAGCAGGAAGTCCTCAAAGTAGAAGCAGAGCGCGACGAGGCGATGCAGAAAGCCGACATGCCTGTCCTCAATCGAATCTACGCCGACAATATTGTTATCGTGAATACGCGCGGGCGTTCTTTGACAAAAGAGCAGAGGCTTGCCGATTTTCAATCGGGCGATCTCAAGTTCTTGTCTTTCGATCAAGGGGATTGCTCTTTTCACATATACGGAGATACGGTCATTCTCAATGGACGCGCCAATTCAATCGTCCAATTCCACGGGAAAGAAAATCGGATTCCGCGGAGATTCACCCTCACCTATATGAAGCTCAAAGGAGAATGGCGGCTCGTCGCTCAGAACGAGACCCTCATCGACCAGCCCTAGTGCCTGATAAATGGAGCAAGCAGTTATGAGTCAAGGAAGTAACCCGCGCGCGAGATTCCTGAGATGCCTAGTGATCGTATCAACCTTGTTGCCCGGTTTACTGGGAGCTCAAGAGCAAGACACAGCCGGCCATGCGTCTGCAACTGAGAAAGAGATCATTGCGATAGAAAATCTGAAGAATGATGCAATGCAGAAGGGTGACACAAAGGTTCTCGAACAGATTTATGGTGACAGTCTCCTGTTCGTAAATGCCCGTGGACACCTTCTGACAAAAAACGACCGAATGAAGGAGTTCGACTCTGGCAATATCAAGTATGTCTCCTTCCGTCAGGGCGAATACCGGTTTCACATTTATGGAAACACCGTCGTCCTGACGGGGATCGCCTGCTCCGTCGTGGATTACCACGGAACCCTCAACCGGATACCCAGACGCTTTACAAGCACGTACGTGAAACTCGACGGACACTGGCGTTTTGTGGCTCACCAGGCAACGCTGGTTAGCGACCAGAAAGCCGAAGACCTCCAGTACTGCAGCAACTGACCATTGGTTTTGGAAAGGAACAGCTATGCGATTTGCCCTTGTACTCTCGCTCGCGATGCTCACAATTCCCGCAGTTCTGAGCGGACAAAAAGCAGACAGTACCAATGCGAATGCTGAAATCGAGAAGGAGATTCTGAAGATTGACGACGAGAAGGACCACGCGATGCAACGCTATGTAGCTTCCCACGGCGCGGAAGGCGGACCCGAACTCGAACAAATCTACGGCGACGATCTTGTATTTGTGAATACGCATGGAGGGCTTCTGACAAAGGCGCAACGATTGGAGGATCTCCGCTCCGGGAGCCTGAAATTTATCTCGTTCGGGCGAGACAGTTACAGCTTGCACGTCTATGGGGACACGGTGGTGATGACCGGGCGCGCAACGTCAGAGGTCGTATACAAGGGGAAAGTGAATCGCGTTCCGCGCAGATTCACAAACGTTTACATCAAATTGGCCGGACACTGGCGCCTGGTGGCTCACCAAGCCACCACGATAACAGAGCCGGCGCCATAGAGAAGGGCAAGACAAAAGTTAAGGAGTGGAACGATGGTGCAGAGATTACTTTTAGCCGTTCTGTTGACAGTGTGGCTCGTCGGCTCGATTCAAGCGCAAGAGCTGACCGGGGATAAGGCCGAGCAAGTTAAGAAAGACATCCTCAAAATCGAGGAAGAGCGGGCCCAAGCGCTGGAGAAAGGCGACGTCGCCGTGCTCGACCGGATCCTAGCCGACGACTATGTGTACGTAAACGTATTCGGGGAGCTTCATACTAAAGCCCAACGATTCTCCACTATCCAGTCTGGGGCTGCTAAGCACGAATCCCTCACGGAGGACGACTTTAGCGTGCACGTTTATGGAGACACGGTTGTCATGACGGGACGCGCCAGCGGGCTTGTGAACTACCGCGGAAAAGTCAACAACAAGGCGAGACGGTTTACGAATGTTTATATGAAGCAGAGCGGCCAATGGCGGCTCGTGGCTCATCATGCGACGACCATCGCGGAGCAATGAGCCAAATCTCTCCCCGCGCGAGAAGAGACAGTGAAGAAGCCTCGAGGGAAAAGGAGTGAAACAACGGTGCAACGAGTCTTCTTGCTTTCGTTCTTGCGCCTGGGTGCCCATTAAGCCACCACCATTGCGGAGCCATAGCACATCGCAAGGTTGGGGTGTAATTGCGAAGTCCAGGGGTGAACGAGCCCTGTGCGCGGATTAAGTTAAAGTAAATTAATTTTTGGTTAATTCATGCCTTTCACGACTCGTGGTACTGTCTCGCCGCTAACCAGCAGCGTGCAGGAAGGCGAGCGAGCATGGTTTGAGTCGTCGTTCGTCGGCTGCAAAAGGCAGGTGAGCATTTTGGTCGTTCTCAGCTCAAATAACACGGAGGTCGTGAGCCATGTCGCTCAAAGGTCGGTGGGTGTTCGGTGTTGTTCTCGTGATGGTTCTTGGAGTTTCACTGTTTACTCCCGCGCATGCGCAGGTGGCTGGGGGAACGATTCTCGGAACAGTCAGTGATGCGTCCGGCGCGGTGATTGCGCGAGCGCAAGTGACCATCAAAAATATTGCGACTGGAACCTCGCGAGTTGTACCGACAGATGGGAATGGGTCGTATTCCGTATCTAATCTTTTACCAGGCACTTACTCGATTACCGTGACGGCCGCTGGTTTCGCTACCGAGGCGCAGCTAGGAATCGATGTCACCGTTGGTTCGCAGATGTTGATCAACATGAAGCTGAAGCCGGGCACAACTCAAGAGAGAATCGAAGTGCAAGATATCGCGTCCGGCGTGCAATTAACCACTTCCGCGCTCAGCGATCAAGTGGGATCAAAGACGGTGACCGATTTGCCCCTGAATGGAAGAGACTGGACTCTCTTAGCCACTCTGACTCCTGGCGTCAACTCGATGGAGTCGATCCAACCGTCAACCGGGGGGGCCGGTGGCGGCCGCGGGAATCGCGGGTTCGGGACCATGCTTACGATCTCCGGTACCCGTCCCCAACAGAGCAGCTATCGCGTGGATGGAGTCAATGTGAACGACTGGCTGAACGGAGGCCCGGGCAGCGTGCTCGGGGCTGCCGCAGGGGTAGACTCCGTTGAGGAATTCTCAGTGATGACGAGCAATTACTCCGCTGAGTACGGCCGCACCTCAGGCGGCGTGATCAATTCCGTCACTCATTCCGGAACCAATCACTGGCATGGCACCGCATACGACTTCTTGCGCAATAGCGCTCTGGACGCTCGTAACTACTTTGACGGAGTGAAACCACCTTTCCGGCGGAATCAATTCGGAGCCTCTTTTGGAGGCCCCATCCGTAAAGACCGGACGTTTTTCTTTGCGAACTATGAGGGGATTCGTCAATCGCTAGGAATTACGAATAATGATGTTGTACCGTCAGGGGACGCTCACAATGGCATTCTGCATGACGGTCTCGGAAATGTGACTGTGGACCCATTGGTAGCGCCATATCTCCCCTTGTGGCATCTGCCAAACGCGGGCTTGCAAGGCGACGGGGACACTGGCGTCTACAAGTTTGCCGCACAGGCGGTAACGAACGGGAACTTTGTGACCGGTCGAGTTGATCAGACGATCACCTCGGCGGACAGCATCTTCGGGACCTACCAATTTGATAGGGGTCTTACCACCCTGCCTGATGCCCTGGGAAATATTCAAGTGGGACAGAAAAGAGGTCGCCAGTTCCTTGCCGTCGAGGAAAGGCACATCTTCAATCCGCAATTGATCAACTCATTCCGGATAGGTGTTAATCGAGTGACCGCCAATGGTGGCTATGCCAATGCTGCCCTGAATCCTCTTGCCGCCGATCCAGCATTGGCGGCCGTGCCCGGGTTTACCGCCCCGCAATTATCTGTGTCCGGGATTACCACCTTTCAGGGGGGCCTTAACAACTACGGTTTTACTAAGGCTGGCTTCACTTCCTATCAGGGATACGATGACGCTTTCCTGGCCAAGGGAAAACACATTGTGAAATTTGGCTTCGCCTTCGAACGCATGTACACAAGCGTGATTCAGGACAACACGGATGGAGGACAGTACTCCTTCGGTTCACTCCGAAATTTCTTGACCAACGTCCCGGTCGCATTGTCGGCCGGACTTCTGGCAGCGCACAGCCCGAGAGATTACCGGCAGAACATCCTGGGTCTGTATATTCAAGATGATTTTCGATGGAAGCCCAACTTTACGCTGAATCTGGGGCTGCGCTACGAGACGTCATCGGTGCCGACAGAGGCCCGCGGAAAGCTGGCAAATATGCGGAGTCTAACGGCTACGGCGCCTCACTTGGGCGATCCATTTTTTCAGAATCCTACTCGCCGCAACTTTGAACCGAGAGTCGGTTTTGCCTGGGCCCCCTTTGCAAACCAGAAGACGGCCATTCGCGGCGGCGCCGGCATACTTGATGTCCTGCCTCTCGTGTACCAATACGGGCTGACAGCCTTCAGTTCTGCTCCGTTCACAGAACAAGGACGCGCCACCGCATTGCCGCCGGGGTGCTTCCCAACAGAATGTTTTACGCTTCTGCAGGGCCTGAATCAGTTGCGCGAGGGCTATATCCAGTACAACCCAAAGCGCAACTACTTGATCGCGTGGAACCTGAACGTACAGCAAGAACTGGCGCCCCACCTGGCAGCAACCGTCGCCTACGTTGGTTCACGTGGAAAACATATGTTGTTCCGCGGAGATGATGCGAACATGGTATTGCCGACTCTAACCCCAGCCGGCTACTTGTGGCCGTCTTCTCCGGGGACTGTAATCAACCCAACGTTCGGCCGAATCGACTACACAGATTGGCAATCCAGTTCCTACTACGATTCACTACAGGCGCAAGTGAAAAAAGAAATGGCGCACGGATTTCAGGCCCAGGGTTCCTTTACCTGGAGCAAAAGCATTGATACCGGGTCCATGGGCAACGTGGGTGATCCCTTCAACAACTCCATCTCCAACCTGTTCTTTTTTGACCGGCGTCTGAGCCGCGGCGTGTCCGATTTCGATGAGCCATACAATGCGACGTTCAACGCACTTTGGAACGCGCCCATTCTCAAGTCCCTGCATGGTCCCGCCGCGGTTGCACTCAACGGCTGGCAGTTAGGCGCCATCTTCAGCATCCATGCCGGTGCTCCATTTACGCCGCTCGTCGGGGGTGATCCCCTCGGTACGCTTGACAATTCACCTTACGCATACCCCAATCGTCTGACGACGGGGCCAGGATGCAAGACGGCGGTCAATCCTGGCAATCCAGCTCAGTACATCAACGTTAACTGTTTTAGTCCTCCTAACCCTCTAACCCTGTTAGGAAATGCGGGGCGCAACAGTTTGCGCGGTCCTCGAACGACGGAACTTGATTTTTCATTCTTCAAGAACACCTACATCCGCCGCATCTCGGAAACTTTCAACATACAGTTTCGGGCAGAGCTGTTTAATGCGCTCAATCACTCCAATTTTTTACCCCCCCTGGACAACAACACACTCTTTGATCAGGGCGGTAACCCGATAGGGGGAGCAGGTTTTATTGATAGCACCTCTACGACCTCCAGACAGGTGCAGTTCGCATTGAAGATAATTTTCTGATGACATCGCCCTTTCCGAGGGTTTGGGATCATGACAAATGATGATGAAGTTTGAAAGACCAATTGTTGTCACGCGGCTGCTAATCTGGGCATGCTTCTTGGTTCTGGTGTCAGGTGCGCTTCGCTGCCGGGCGCAAGAGCGCACCTTGGAGGAACTGAAGGCGGAAGCTCAGAAAAGAGCCGATCACAACGCCTATCCATTCAACGGAGTGGCTCCTGACGATGTCCGCGAGGCCTTGGGTCGCCTTAAGAGTCTGGACCCGGATGAGTGGGCAGCGTCTTGGATGGTCATTGGCAATCGTTATACGGAGAAGGCGCGGTCGGAGAAATCATCAGAAAATGCGGACGATGATTTCATCAAGGCTTGGCTCTACCACACGATGGCTCGCTGGCCAGTGCCCAATTCTCCGGGAAAAGAAAAAGCTTACCAGAAGGCCCGCGAGGCCTATCTTGCTCATGGCAAGTTGCTGACTCCGCCGCTGGAGGTAGTGAGGATTCCCTTTGAGGGAAAGGAGATCATCGCCTATCTCCAAATGCCGAAGGGGATTAAAGAAGCGCCGATCGTGGTAGGGATTGGCGGTCTGGATAGCCGCAAGGAAGACATGGCCGAACGTCTGCGGCCGCTGCTTACCTATGGAATCGGCTATCTAGCGCTGGACCCACCGGGTGGTGGCCAGGCGCCCATCAAGGCCGCTCCCGGAGCGGAGCGCATGCTTGTCCGCGCCGTTGATTATTTGTTCGAGCGGCCGGACGTGGACAAGAAACGAGTCGCGATATATGGCAGCAGTCTAGGTGGATACTGGTCGACCTTGCTAGCGGCAATCGAAGGGAATCGACTTTGCGCCGTTGTATCACAGTCGCCACCGATCGACGAGACGTTTGCACGCTCACGGACGATGGCGCTCTCCAAAAATAGGGAATATCTCTTTGGCTTCGTCCAAGCCCAACTGTTCATGTATGAGGGAGCGACGAATCTGGACGCGTTAGCTGATGTGCGGGAACGAATGTCGCTCAAGAAGCAGGGCTTCCTCGATAAACCGATGGCACCAATGCTGGTAATCGGCGGCGTCCTTGATACACAGGTGCCGATCGCGGATGTAGATTTGCTTCTTCACAGTGGTCAGACGCCAAAAGAAGCGTGGATTAATCCTCTAGGCGGGCACATGGGCAGGGATCCCAAGGTCTGGTCCGATCCCATAATCTTTCAGCAAGTCACGATGCCATGGATTATTCGCATGGTGTCGCCTAACGCTGGACCGTCCAATCCCGCACGAGAGAATGAATAATTAAGGAATCTCTGGTTTGTCCGGACATCTATTGTTCCACGAAGGAGAAGCTATGCTCAGGTTGGTGAGACGTGTAGTCAAGAATCATTTAGCCTTGTTTATTTTCGGTGCCGCCACATTGGTCTCGGCAGCATCTGCTGGTGGCTATCATCTGGTGAAAGAGATTCCGATTAGCGGAGACGGCTCCTGGGATTACATGACTATCGACCCAGACGCCCGCCGGCTCTATGTATCTCACCAAACACAAGTAGAAGTCCTCGATCTCGATTCGGAACAGTTCGTGGGCCGGGTCACCGATCTGAACGGCGTTCATGGTATCGCTATCGCCTCGAAATTGGGACGCGGCTTTATAACCAGTGGCTTATCATCCACCGTCACTATCTTTGATCTGAACACTTTAAAACACCTGGGTGAAGTACCAGCTGGAAAGAGTCCAGATGGCGTTCTATATGACTCTGTCTCAGGCCGGGTGTTCGCATTTAACCATCACGGTGACAACGTGACTGTCTTCGGAGCAAGCGATGGAAAAGTCGCAAACACGATCGAACTTGGGGGAGAACCGGAGTTCCCTGTCAATGACGAAAAGGGAAGCGTTTGGGTGAACCTCGAAGATAAAAGCACTTTGGTTCGTATTGATGCCCAGAGCCTTAAGGTAATCGGGCGTTGGCCAACTGCTCCATGCGAGGCCCCGTCCAGTATGGCAATCGATCGTGAACGAAGGCGCCTGTTTATCGGCTGCAACAACCAGCTCATGGCAGTCGCAAATGCGGACTCTGGAAAAATCATCACGACTTTGCCGATCGGTCCCCATGTCGATGCCACCGCCTTTGATCCAGCAACTAGGCTGATCTTCAACGCCAACAACGGTTCTGTGACCATCATTCATCAAGACTCGGCGGATGAATACAGCGCCGTCGAAACGGTGACGACGAAGCAAAAAGCGAACACCTTGGCGGTCGACCCTAAAACTCGTAAGGTTTATCTTCCCAGTGCAACTGTGACAGTTCCGCAAGCGACGCCCGAGAACCCCCGTCCCGCTGTCGTGAGAGCGCCCGGCACGTTCAAGATTCTCGTGTTGGATAAATAGTCGTCGACTTAGCAACCTCGGAAACCCTGGTTCTCGTAAATCTGTGGCTGGTTAATCTCACATCCGTGCTTTCATTTCTTGAGGGAGGCTTTATCGTGCCGAAGATTTTCCTTTTAGGTGCTGTGACTGGCGTAGCTATTCTTGTGGCTGGAGTGGCGCTGTATTTTATGGCGGGGATCGCTCCAGCGGCCACGGCGTCTAGCCCGATGCCCCTGGAAGACTTCTTTGCGAAATCAGCCTTAAGGGCTCGAATTAGTCGCGAGAGGCCAAAATCTGTTCCAATTATGGCGGATGAGACAATCTACCTGGAAGGCGCCAAGATTTATCGGGACAACTGTGCGGTCTGCCACGGTCTTCCTGGTCTTCCTCAATCTGCGATAGCCATAGGATTATTTCCGCACGCTCCCGCGCTTTTCAAGGGAAAGGGCGTTACGGATGATGAGCCCGGCGAAACGTATTGGAAGGTTGTCAATGGAATTCGACTGACCGGCATGCCCGGTTTCCGGCAATCTCTGTCAGAACGCCAAGCGTGGGAGGTCTCGCTTTTGCTGGCCCATGCCGATACGCTATCAACTTCGGTGCGTTCCGCGCTTACAGCACCGGTAGAGCCATCTACACCGAAGTAAGATGCAGTTTCCACTCTTTGCACTGGCATCCTTGTACACAAAGGATGAAGGCTTCGCCTGAGAGATATTTTCCACGAGATCGGCGCTCACTTCGCTATGCTGAACCCACCGTCGAATGAATCGGACATACTCCAGAACATGGACTTCACCTGTTGATAGGTTCGGATGCCCATCAGACCTTTCTCTCGGCCTATCCCGCTGTCCTTGAAGCCACCAAACGGCGACGCGGTTGAAAACTGCTTGTACGTGTTGATCCAAACCATACCCGCCTCCAAACCTCGCGCCACTCGCCAGGCACGCTTGTAGTCTGAAGTCCAGATACCAGATGCCAGGCCATACGACGTATCGTTGGCCTGCCGCATCAAATCTTCCTCGTCGTCGAAGGGCAATACACACAGCACCGGCCCGAAGATCTCTTGCTGCGCTATTGGCGAACTGTTCGTGATGCCCGTAACCATTGTGGGCATGTAGAATGCACCCTTTTCCAGATCCGGATCCGAGGGGCGAGCACCGCCGATCAGAATCTCTGCACCCTCGCGGCGCGCTCCGTCCACGATACTCTCGACGAACTCCCGTTGCCCGAAGCTTGCCAGAGGCCCAAGCTGCGCGTCGGGCGAATCCGGCCTTCCCACACGAAGCTTACGCGCTCTTTCCATCACCATCGAGATGAACTCGTCGATGATTTTGCGTTGGACAAAAAGCCGCGATCCTGCGGTGCACGATTGCCCTGTTCCCTCAAAGATAGCGACGGTGACTGCATCCGCGGCGGCGTTGAGATCGGCATCCGGGAAAACGATGTGGGGGGATTTCCCGCCCAGTTCTAGCACGGTAGTAATCAGTTTTTTGCCCGCCAGTTCAGAGATTCTTCTTCCAACCTCCGTGCCTCCGGTAAACGACACCATTCGAACCAATGGGTGCGATACCAACGCATCGCCAATCTTGCTTCCAGAACCCGGTATGACATTCAGAATGCCGGGCGGAACACCAGCATCCAGCGCAACACGCCCCAACTCGATGCCGCAGGTCGGTGTATAAGACGCCGGCTTGAGAACCACTCCATTGCCGGCGGCCAGGGCAGCTGCGATTTTGTTGCACGAAAGGGTTATCGGTGAGTTCCATGGCGTGATGGCAGCAACCACTCCCCACGGTTCGTACACCGTCATGGAGAGGTAGTTGCCTCGAGGTGGGGTGATTTCCGAACCCAGAGTCTCGATGGCTGCGGCACAGTAGCGGAAGGTCGCAGCTCCGTTGATGACTTGGTTCTTACACTCCTTCCAGACCTTCCCGTTCTCCAGCATCTGACAACGCGCCAACACGTCAGAACGCTCGATCATCAGGTCTGCGATCCGGTGGAGTATCCTCGCTCGCTCGTGTGGCAACATGTTGCGCCACGATGGTCTTC
Organism: Acidobacteriaceae bacterium; assembly: GCA_003131315.1. GTDB lineage: Bacteria > Acidobacteriota > Terriglobia > Terriglobales > Acidobacteriaceae > Acidiflorens. The sequence goes on along the minus strand of PKUV01000077.1, from coordinate 55,770 downwards.
TTGCAGCTTCGTGAGCAGACTGCACAGCCTCGTCGAGATGAGCCTCCGTAGCCGCGCATATGTTGTAGTTCGCCTCGCCAGTGGCGGGGTTGATATGCGTGAAATGCGCGGATGTATCGCTGATCCACTTCCCTCCAATCAGGAATGGAATTGTGCTCAGGTTTGTCGAGGTCGAGGTCAATGCCATTAAAGTTTTTCTCCTCTGTGGTCAGTACCAACCAGCCTCCGAGCGCTGGACCAGCCGGCTCATCTCAGATTCTCCGCGTTCGTCTTCGTTGCACATCTGGCGAACGGTTGTGCAAGGGGGAAGGCTAGGAGATCTGAGATCGCGCACTGTCAACCTAACACTGCGACCTCTTCGAAGCCTTAATTGACCCTTAATTCTTATTAAGTTTCCCATATCAGCCTTGTGTGTTGACTAAAGCTGAACAGGAATTAATCTTTATTTCATTTTTTGGTTTCGCGACCGCGGTAGCCTCATCTCCGTGATCGGAAACGTGATCCCCGGCAATGACTTCTCAGCGCAACGTTGAAGATGCTCGGGACGGCATTCCTGATCCGAAATAACAAATGGGGACTTGATGGCAGAGTCTGGCAAAATGAATCTAGATCGTCGCACATTTCTGAAGAGCGCTGCTGTTGCTGGAGCTTCGGGAATGGTTTTGGACGCTGAGGGGAGAACACCGATGGACGCTCATGCCCGGCAACCGTGGTCCCTGAAGATGGTAGTTCCCCTGGAACCGGGAATCGTATGTTTTGACATCGACCGCATGCTCGATTTTTATACGGGCGTGCTCGGGCTCAAGGTGGTCTCTGACGCGCAAGCTACTCCCGAGATGAGTAGACCGTTCCGAGCTGCGCCCGATGGTTTCCGGATTGTACGAATGCAGACGCCATACGGAGAAAGAATCAAACTCATTCAGACCAAAATGCATCCGCAGAAGCAGCCCATCACTGAGTGGACGTTCGAGCGGCAGGGTCTTGCATATATGACGTTTGTGATTGCGGACATGAAGGAGATGCTAGCGCGGTTGAACGAGTGTCAAGTGAAGCTGGTCAACCCAGAACCGCTCGAAGTTCGAAAGGGATTTCTCGCCCTCTTCGCGCTCGATCCCGAGGAAAACTACCTTGAGTTCGTCGAGTATCAGGATCCCGCATCCTACCGCCCAGACATTTTTAAGTGGCGCCAGTTCTACTAGTGTTGCCTAGCCAGTCGGTCTCGAATTTAATTAGCTGCTCCAGCCTGGACACCGGCCGTTTCGACCACCTCATCAAAACTCATCGGACGGCGCGTCATGGTGAAGGAAATAACTGCCCCTAAAACCAACAAACCGCCGGCGACATAGAATACATTGTCGAAGCTGCCTGTGGTTTTCACAATGTATCCCGTAACCATTGGAGCCAGCATCCCAAACGTGATGCCGCCGGTGATGAGAATGCCAAGAGCCGTACCCACCATTTCGTGCTGCCACACAAGGTCGTTCGTCATGGCGATATTCAATGTCAGAGCACTGGAGATACAGACGAGAGAAATTGCAATCAACACGAGAACGACATACTCGTTGCCGACCATGTTGACCATGAAAACACAACTGGACAATAAGATGAAGACGACCAGAAGAGTGCGCCGCTTCCCATGTTTCACTGCTTCAGGGGTCAGTAAGGTATCACTCAGCTTCCCGATAAGAATCCCTAGCACCGCGGCGATCAAATAAGGTATGGAAGTGAACCATCCTGCCTTCATCAAAAGCATGTGGCGTGACTGGACCAAGTAGGAAGGCAGCCAAGAAAGAAAGAGAACATTGCTGTAGGCACAACATCCTTGAGTTAAGAGAAGCCCCCACATGGTTTGTCGCCGCAGGAGCTTAGGCACATTGTTTCCCGCGGGAGCTGCAGGTGCCGACATGTCAGTTGCGGCTAAGATATAGTCGCGCTCCTGCGATGGCAGCCATGAGCAATCTGCAGGAGGATGGAACAGGGTTAGCCACAGAAATACCCACAACAGGCCAATCATTCCGGCCACAACAAACGAGATTCGCCAACCAAACCGAACCACAATCCACGCCACAATCGGGGCTGACAAAGCTGGTCCCGCGAAAGTACCTGCGTTGAAAATTGCAGTCGCTAGTCCTCGTTCCCGAGCGGGGAACCATTGCCTCACGATTTTCCCCGCAGTTGGCAGAGATGCCGCCTCTCCGATGCCGAGAAGCAACATGGCCGCGATCATGCTGCCAAACCCGACGGCAGCCCCCATCAGCATTGCGGAGATCGACCACAACGACACAGACAAGCCGTTGACCTTGCGCGTTCCGATACGGTCTGACAGCCAGCCCCAAGGGATGAGGCAAAGCGCGTAGGTCCACATCAAAGAGGAAAGGACCACGCCCACAGTCGCGGAATTCCAATGAAATTCCTTGGCGATCACCGGAGCGGCGATGGACACACTGGTACGGTCCATATAGTTAATGAAGAGATTGAAGAACAGGAAGACAGCGACATAAAGTCGCTTGCTCTTCCACACTGACTCGCCTCTCTCGACTTTATGTTTTGCGGACGTGTGTCCTCCTTAATCTGTCGGTTCCGAGAATCCTAGAGCGATGCTGCTAGTCGTCTTCTCCCCATCCGAAGGAAGGAAGCGGATGCGGAATGGGAGGGAGATCCCAACTGCCGGTAGAGATTGGGCGCACCTCTCGATCGATTCGCACGTCAAGAACCGTGGGCCGCTGTGAGGCAATTGCAGCCTCAAGCTGCGGAGCCAGATCGCTCGGCTTTTCCACGAGTACACCTGTGGCGCCCATCGAGCGAGCCATCATTGCGTAATCAGCGGAGTAGAGCTTGCCACTGCTGTCCTTGAAGCTCGTAGCGAGTTCGCGGCCCTTGCCAAAATATCCCATCTGTTGATCGCGGATGGAGCAGTAACCATGGTTATTCCAGACCAGCCATACGACTGGAATGTCATACTCCACGGCCGTGAGTACGGCACTGGCATTCATGGCGAAGCAGCCGTCTCCACACACGGCCACCACCGGGTGGTCGGGAGCAGCCAGTTTTGCGCCCAGCGCGCCCGCGACCCCAAAGCCCATCGAAGCAAACCCCCAACTTTGGAGGAAGGTCCGGGTCTTCGAGGCGTCCCATTCTGCAACAAGCCAGTTGTGGTGAATACCCACGTCTGCGAGCACGATGCCATCCTCAGGTACAACCTTCCGCAAGTCAGCAACCGCGCGCTCAGGTCGAATGGGTATAGCATCCGAGTTACGCGGCGGTGCAGTGACTGCATCCCATCGCTTTCGCCAGCGCGCAATTCTCTCAAGCCAAGCGCCATTTCGGCTAGGAGTGCCAGCGGGACCTACGCCTAGTAACTGCTGCAGGACGAGCCTCGCGTCGCCAATAATTCCAATTGCCGGCTGAAAGTTGCGTCCGATCTCGCTCGCATCGATGTCCACATGAATCAACTGAGTAGGGGGAATGCTGTAAGTGAATCCAGGGAGCCATGCGCTGGTTGCCCGGTCGTCAAATCGCGTCCCGAGTGCCAGGATGACGTCTGCATTGCGACACGCCGCGTTGGCCATGTAGGAACCATTTCGTCCTGTCGACCCTATGCTTAACGAGTGGCGGGAATCAAAGACTCCCTTCCCAAATGGTGTCGTTGCCACCGGAATGCGCATAGCTTGGGCGAAGGCAAGCAACTCGTGCTCCGCGCCGCTCAATTCCACGCCGTGCCCCGCAACAATCACTGGGCGTATCGCTTGTTCGAGCATTCGTCTTGCTTTCTCAACTGCCACGGAGTCCCCGGCGGGCCGTGACCAATCAGCCTCTGGCCAGTTTCCTTCCCGGTCAATCGCGCCCTGCTCGACGGTTTCGACAAATACGTTGAGTGGCACGTCCACGTGAACCGGCCCCGGACGTCCATTCGTCATCAATGAAAAAGCCTGCCGCAGCGCGAGGGGCAGCATCTCCGGGCGCGTCGGCTGGAAACTGCGTTTGACATACGGTCGGATTACATTCACGAAATCGCCCTGGAAGTATTTTCCAGTCTCCTGGAACGGGCCGCGATTCCACTGGCCGGTGGGCACATTTCCAGTGATGTTGAGCATCGCTGAAGAGTCGGCAAAAGCAGCCGCAACGGCAACGAGCAGATTTGTAGATCCAGGTCCGCAGGACGTATAAGTAGCAACAGGTTTTTTAGTAACCCGAAAATATGCATCCGCCATGAATGCTGCAACCGACTCATGGTGTACCGAAATAGTCTTGATCTGCTGCTGGCGGTCAAATAGTCCGTCGAGGAGCCCGAGTATGCCGTGGCCGCATAGTCCAAAGACGTACGGCACTCTTTGCTGAATCAAAAACTCCGCAATGTATGCGGCTCCAGTTGACGCTGCCTTCGCTCCGTCTTCGTTCTTAAGTGTCGCAGACATTCACTGGTACTCCTTCGGTCGGCAGTGGGGTGCGTTCTCCCGCTAGGTGTGGCGGTTCGGGGATAGCCTACTGCAACCCAGAAAACAGAGAATGAAATGGAGATTAATTCCCGTTCATGTGCATGCTGCCAACGCGAACAAATCTGCCTTGCTGAGTTATTGCCACCGAAGCCGTCCGCACGACCGTGCTGGGCTGCGATGGGATCGCTAGCCCCCGAAGACCAACTGGGTATGATGTGGAAGCTTAACAGAAATTAACTGCCGATTAAGGCTTCACCGGGCGCTACGTGCTACCGTGGCTGCGCGTTCTGATACTGCTAGCCACGCTTCGGAAGGAGTTGAAGATGAAGCCCAGAGAGATCCTTTGCGTCCTCCTGGTTCTTCTACCCTTGCTGTATTCGCAGACCGATATTCACGCATCAGATACGGCTCAGATCACGAAAACGATCGCAACGCTGGACCGTGAGCGAGCCGATGCGCAGGTCCGACGAGATTTCGAAGTTCTGGACAGCATGTTGGGAGACGATCTCACGTATATTCACGCCTCGGGACTAGTTCAAAACAAGGCGGAGCTCATGGCCGATCTCAAATCGGGTAAACGGATCTACACATCGATCAAATATTCTGACGTCAACATACGTGTTCTAGAAAGCACCGCGGTCATTACGGCCCGGAGCGAAATCCACGTGGTCCATGAGAGCAAAGAGAATGTCCTTTCTATTCGGGTCACTGAGGTTTATGCCCAACGCAAGGGACATTGGCAGTTAATCGCGTATCAATCTACCCGCCTCACGCCTTAGGAATCGCGTGAGCGCCACGTTTGACAATCGATCGACTCGAGTTAACAAGGTGGTAGGAGGGATAGGAATCATGAAGTGTGCTCGCTGGCTGTTTCTCGTTCTGATCGCGGTTCAGGGCCATTTCCTTGCTGCGCAACTTTTCGACGTTAAACCGGTTACGGATGATGTTTACGCTGCGATTGCGAGGCCCACGTTTAGGACTAACTGCAATGCTGCGATCTTTATCCTTAATCGCGAGGTCGTTGTTGTTGATGCCGAGTCGAAACCCTCGGCTACCCGGGAAGTGATCGCACAAATCAAGCGGTTGACAGACAAGCCTGTGAAATACCTGGTGATCACACACTTGCATGGAGATCATTTTCAAGGTGCAGAGGCATACGTGGACGCCTGGCCCGGAGTGCAGATCATATCCTCGGAATCAACGCGCGACGGGATACGGAGCCAGGGGATTACCAGGATGCAGCGGGAACTCGTGACAGTTCCCATCGCCATGGAGAAATTGACCGCCGACTTGAAGAAGGCGAGTGATGACAAGGAAAAGGCGACAATTGAGCATCAACTAAGTGAGGCGCAAGCCTATCTGACTGAACTTAAACAGATGAAGGTCAGTCTTCCGAATGTGACCTTCGACCGGCGCTTAACGATTCATAGCGATACCGATACGCTTGAGGTTCTTTTCCTGGGCAAAGGTCATTCCGATGGCGATGTGTTTGTTTATGACCCAAAGAGAAGAGTCATCGCGACAGGTGATGCGCTGCAGGGTTGGGTGCCTACAATGGGCGACGCCTCTATTTACGACTGGCTTCAGCAGCTCAAAGCAGTCGAAGATCTGGACTTTAAATACGTGATTGGCGGACACGGGGATGTATTGCAGGGAAAGGACACACTTATTCTCTGGAGACAATACTTCACCGAGTTATTGGCAGAAACGGCCAGCGCTGCTGCCCAGGGTGCTAGTCTCGAGGAGACTAAGAGTCGGATCATACCAACTCTCCTGGACAAGTATGGCTCACAATTTCCCCGCGACTTTTCCAAGACGGTTATTGCAAATGTAGAAACGGCTTATCGGGTAACAACCACTCAGACAAAGTGATTGGCGAGCTGTAATCATGTAGAGTTCTAATCTACGACTATTGCACTCAGCGCATGGGCACGTGCCTTAGTCGTCGGTGTCGTAGTGTCTTCTATAAGGAATGACTAATGTGCAGAGGCCGATCTGATGCTAGTTAGGCAAGTGACGTGTGATCTGAACGGAACAAAGGCTCATGCACGTAAATCTAGCTTTTATGGAGTCTCTGCAGCAATTCTAGGATGGACGTTGGAGGCATATGAATACTTTGTTGTTGTGTTCATAGTTGACACTCTTGGCAGGGAGTTCCGCGTTTCCAAGAGCGCTATAATCATGACGTTTGTTGCGACCTTGGCGATGCGTCCTGTTGGAGCATTACTATTCGGGACGATTGCCGATAGATACGGTCGCCGGAAGCCTCTCCTCGGACTCGCAGCGTACTTCGTCGTAATTGCGTTCTTGAGTGGCGCAGCCCCAAACTATGTCACTTTTCTGGCATTGCGGGCTTTATACGGGATCGGTATGGGTGGGTTCTGGGGGGTGGGAGCGAGTTTGGCACTGGAAACTGCTCCGGATCGATGGCGTGGCATTCTCTCCGGGTTCATACAGGCCGGATATCCCCTTGGGTATCTTCTTGCGGCCATTATGGCAAGGCTGATACTCCCTGTCTGGGGATGGAGACCAATGTGTTGGGCAGGGATCGCGCCAACAATCGTAACGATGCTTCTCATTTATAAGTCAGAGGAATCGCAGGCGTGGGATCACAGGCGCACACCGAATCTGGGTGGGATCTTTCATGAACTGTGGGGGCATCGGCGAAGTTTTGTCTATGTTGTGATCGCCCTAACTTTGATGGTAGGCCTTTCACATGGTACTCAGGATTTGTATCCGGATTTCCTGAAAACAGCACGCGGAGTGAATTCGAACCTTGCGGCTGAGGTGGCAATGATCTATAGTGTGGGCGCGATTTTGGGTTCGATCTGCGCGGGACAAGGTTCCGAGTTCTTGGAAAGAAGAAAAACAATCATCTGGGCTTTGGCGCTTTGCGTTCTTGCCATTCCTGCTTGGGCTTTTGGCAAAACACTGATAGTTCTCGCTGCAGGTGCCTTTTTTATGCAAGTCGGGGTTTCCGGCGCCTGGGGCGTGATACCAGCTCATCTCGTTGAGCTAGCCCCGAACGCCGTGCGCGCTCTGTTTGGGGGCCTATCATATCAGGTCGGCGTACTATTAGGATCTCCGGCCGGCTCGATTGAATATTCATTGAAGAATCGCTGTGGCTATGGAGGCGCTCTGGCGATTTTTGAAAGTGTTACGATTACCGCGCTCGTGATCGTCTTTTGGCTAGGCCCGGAGAATAAGGGAAGAAGGTTCTCGGGCGACGACTGAAACGCTGCGGAGCGGATTGGATCTCAGTTGTCGCTCGATTGCGGGACGCGATTGTCAGGACTTCCTGACACTCCCGGCCCGACTAACTTGTTCAGAGAGCGCGGAGCACCTCACTGGACGACACAACTCGCTTAGCGATTTCAATGTAATCGAGTGCTGGCTTCGAGTTCGCGCGTTAAGAACACTTGTGGGGAGGACATAGAACTCCCATTGATCTGCGTCCAGAGGGTCGACAGTGTCCTTGTCGCGGTGCTTCAAAAGAGCGAAAACATAGACATCGGCTTGCCGTTGGGCCACGGCACTCAGGACGTTTGTTGCGGCATCCCAGCCTCGCGTTGGACGTACGCTAAGACAATTGATGAATGCATGTGTTGTGTTTCAACCTCGGACTCCTCGGAGGCCTCCATGAGATGGGTCATTCTTCTGCTATTTGTTGCGGTCTGCTCGCTCTTCGCACAGTCTCCGGTACCCGAAGTGGGGTACCGCTCAGTACCCGATTTCTTGCAACTTCCACCAGACTTGTATTTCGGTGAAGTTAGCGGAGTCGCTGTGAATTCCAAAGGACACATTGTTGTCTTTTCCCGTTGTAACTCCACTGGTCCAGCCTACGCGGCCAGCGCCGCGCAACTTTTGGAGTTTGACGCCAGCGGTAACTTTCTTCGCGAGATTGGCCACAACCTGTATGCCTGGTCTTACACGCATACAGTCAAGGTCGACCCTCACGACAACATTTGGGTCACGGACAAGGGCTCTGACATGGTGATCAAGTTCAATCCTGAAGGACGTGTTGCCATGGTTTTCGCTCGCAAGCAGGAAGCTTCGGACGAGGGAACGGGACCCCTCAAGGAAGTCAAGCCACCGCTTCCCCCGGTAGATGGACAGTTCCGGCAAGTAACGGATGTGGCCTGGGACGCGGCTGGCAATACCTATATCAGTGATGGTTACATCAATTCCCGAATTGCGAAGATCGACAAAGAGGGCAATTGGCTGAAGTCCTGGGGCGAGCCCGGCGACAAGCCAGGACAGTTCGACACTCCCCACAGTATTGCTGTCGACGCGCAGGACAACATCTACGTGGCAGATCGCGGCAATCATCGCATTCAGGTGTTCAGCCGTGACGGGACATTCTTGCGCCAGATCACCATTGATGTAGCTGTCGACCCAGGCGCACGGCCTGCGATCGGTAACAAGACGGAGCACCCGACTGGGTCGAGGACGCCGGGTTCGCCTTGGGCAATCTGCATCACGCCTCCACCACACCAGGTGCTGTATAGCTCAGATGCGTTTCCCGGACGGATCTACAAACTCAGCCTTGACGGAAAAGTCCTCGGCACATTTGGCAAGTCAGGTAAGCAATTGGGACAGTTCGGATGGATTCACGAAATCGCTTGTCCCTCGGAAAACGAGCTGTATGTCGCAGAAATCTTGAACTGGCGTGTGCAGAAACTGGTTCTCGAACCTAGTCAGTAGGTCCGGTTTCTGGCGGCAAAAAAGCTGCTGATGCTCACTGGACACTGCTATCTCTGAGTGAAGGTTGGGCAACTCGGAATCAACCGTTGTTTCTGTCCCGACTGCGGGGATCTCTGGTGCGGCGGCACATCCTCTACCAGAACAGCAACGTTACGGATGCCACTGCGAAATTCGTGCCGAAGCGAGTCGAACGCCTCCTCAACTACCTTGACGAAATGTTCACATTTCATCCTTCATCCACTGAAGTAAATGCAAGCATTTAACTCGGAGTAGCCGTCGTCAGTCGTGTCGTCATCATCGTCATCGTCCTTCTTGGGGTCGTCTTCCTCTTCGTCCTCTTCCTCGTCGGGCTCTTGCCGAAGGAGGACATCGGCAACAGAGTGATCAGGAGCGGCCGAGTCGGGGCATTCTGGGGTCTCTGTGGCACAGCGTTGTGCCAGCGAGTCCGAATCGGAACTACGGGATGCCGCTGAACTAGAGTTACAAGGGGGATGTGAGAAGGAAAGGTCTGAAGATCGGGAGCTAGAGAATTGTGCTGGTTTCATCTTTTAGTGTAAGCCGGCCGAGCCAGTGTCTGCAACGCTGGCTTGTAGTGCTCGGCTAATTTATTGGACTGACTAGCATCGAGAATGCACGCCAATCGATGGAAGCAGGTCATCGGCATGGACGAGATTTTCGGTAACCACAGCATACCGCCAGTTGGAAAATCGGTCCCAAGCACGTGCGATGATCTCAACGAATGGCCGCGACCTTTCGATTTGTTCAGTGCGCCAGTGTAATCCTCGTAGACTCAAGCGACTCAAATGGCCATGCGCCAAAAAGGGCAACGAGAGGGCAGTTACGATTCCGATAGGTTCGAATCAAAGACATTACGTTACTCTTTGCGCCGCGTAAGTCCATTAGATTCCGTTAACTGGGGCACTCATAACCCAAAGGTCGGTGGTTCAAATCCAGCCTCCGCAACCAAGAACTGTTCTGAGCCAACGCCTTCCGAATACCCCGCAACCATCCGAATTGACAAGGGTGAAAGGCGAGTCACCTGTCTGTCACGTAGGAGGTCGCGGGCTCGAGTCCTCTTGGCAAGCAGTGGATATACCCACCATCCCTCTAGCCGTCGTGTAATTTCCTTGCAGCGGGCGCGACCCAACGTTGACCGCTGCCGGGAGAGGGCAGGGGCCTCGGGTGCGGATTTTCCAACCCACAACCCAACCCATAAAAGATGATGCCTTGTACGACTTACGGGTATTTTGGCAGTCCGCGCGGTCTTGTAAGTTGTTGTAAAACCTAATCACGCAGCGCTGTCACGGCAGCGTTCTGAGCGGAACAAGCTACTTGCCCCGCCGACTTACATGGATGTCGGTGAGTCGCCAACGCCACGCTCACCACGTTTGAGACTTCCCGTGGGTGCCCGCTGTGTGCTGATTCCCATCAGTTTTAGTAGTCATATCTGACAAGCTTATTTTTTCGCTCCAGTGCCTAATTCTGCAACGCAAAAGCAACTGCCCGGATGCGCTTGGCCGCGCGTCTTTTCTCCACTCCCACGGTCGAGGGTGACCACTCCGCTTCGCTTCGGGACGGCCCTTCGGGACAGCACGGCTGCGCGCCAAACGATAAGGCTGTTTGGCACTTGCCCTGCCCGCCTCTCGGTCCTTCCCCCCCGCCCTCCGTCGTTCCTCTTTGTCTCCCGGTGGTCCGTTTTTTCCTTCGCTTCGCTCTGGGTGAAAGAAAAAAACGCCCCACCGGGCAGACAAAGGAAAAAACAATGGAATATCACAGCAACAACAACACCAACCGCGACGGCTCAGCCGCCGTCCATGCTGCTTCCGGCAGTAACAACCGGAAGCCAGCCACCGCACAGCAACTCATCCGCGACAACGTGAAGTATCTCATCGAGCAGCTTGAAGCGGGACACAGCGAGACGCTCACCGCCTTTCTGAACGCGATGGCGAATTTTCACGCGTATTCGCTGGGTAACGTCCTCCTAATAGCAAGGCAAAAGCCCGACGCCACCAGAGTTGCCGGGATGTTCACCTGGAACCAGCTTGGCCGCCGGGTCAAGCGCGGCGAAAAGGGAATTGTCATTCTTGCCCCAATGATCGGCAAACGCCGCAAGAAGCAGAATACGGACACCGGAACCGAAGAAGAGGCAAACAAATCCACGCTGCTAGGATTCCGCCGCGTGTATGTGTGGTCTGAAACTCAAACCGAAGGCGCACCGTTGCCATCCATCGGCGAGGTCACCGGAGACGCCACTGTGTATCTCGACCGCTTGCGGGAGTTCGTTCACGCGCAAGGTATCACCGTCGAACTCAGCAGCGACATTGCCCCGGCCTTGGGCACGGCATTCGGCAAGACCATTCGCCTGCTACCAGGACAGACCGAGGCGGAGGAACTAGCCACATTGGTGCATGAGTACGCTCATTTGAAACTTGGGCACTCTGAGCGCCGTACAACTACGACCAAGACGGTGCGCGAAACGGAAGCCGAAGCCATTGCTTTTGTGGTCTCGAAAGCCATCGGGCTGAATCCGAATTCCAGCGCCTCATACATTCAGCTTTACCACGGCAACGCCGAGTTGTTGATGGAAAGTCTTGAGGTTGTGCAGCAAACCTCAGCCGTGATTCTGGCGGCAATTCAAATGGAAGAACCTGCCCCGGCAGAAGCACAAGAACCGCAGTCCGCGCCCGAGGCGACACCCGAAACCCAAGATGCAGGTTACTTGCCCGCACCGGCGGATACCACCGAGGCGGCGCAGCCAGCAGCCTAAAACACGCAGACGCAAATCGGCGCGGACAAACGCATCGGCGCACCGCTTGAACGCCTGATGTTCACACTCTCTGGGTCGAAGTCTTCCCAGCGCAGCGCAGCGATCTCGCCCGGACGCAAGCCGAGGAAGCAAGAGAGCGCCATCACCAGCTGGCAATCGACGTGGTCCACCAGCGCCGAGATGATGTTCTCGGCTTCTTCGAGCGTGTAGTGCTGTGTCTCGCTCGACTCGATCGCATCGTCCGGCATCTGCACCTCGTGCCAGGGATTAGTCTTGATCCGCTGCTCGTTGACGGCGCGCTTGAATAAGGATGACGCGCACGCGCGGACGTGCTTGAGTGTGTTCTTTGCCTGTGTACCGGTTAAGGATTGAAGAAACCGAGTGCCGAGGTGTGGCTCGTACTCTTGCAGCGTGAGCTTGCCAAAGTGCGCTTCGAGATGCTGCTTCCAAATTTGCTTGTAGCCGCGAATCGTCGAAACCTTCTTGCGTGGTTCGCCGGTCAGCTTGACCATCTCTTCGCAGTACGGCAGGTAGTGCTTCTCCCAGAACTGCGCGACCGTCGTGTCCTGCTCGGTCACCGTCGCTGTGTTCACCTTGCGCAAGAGGTCATCGCACAGCAACTGCACTGGCTTCGACTTCGGTGAGTAGTGCTTCCGATCCTTGGCACAGAGACGGTGCGACTTCTGCACGCGTGTGAGCTGTCCGTCCCGCAACTCGGGTTGATAGAATCGAACGTGAAAGGCTCCGAATGCCTCGGGACTTCTACAGGTTGCAAGCTGCTGATCGAATTTGTGCGCACCACAGGTCCACTTTGGTGGGGGAACTCCTGGGGCGGCGGTGCTCCACAGTTCTTCTGGATCTTCTTCTGGATCACCATCTATTCCCCATGGCTCATACTTCGCGCCTGCAGGCTGGTTGTTGTTGTTCGAATTCTTTCGTGATGGTGCATTGATCTGCTCAAAATGGCGATTTGCGGACGATCTTGAAAGCGAAAGCGTAATCACATGGCTTCACTTTCGGGGTCTCTACAATTAGACCTTCTTTCGCCATCTCCCACTTAAGCTCGTTTCCATCCCCGAGCATACTGATGGAGGCGATTTCCGACGGATACAGCCCAGTCCAAGTCCGTCCCTTCGGGACAAGGCTCCTGATAAGAATCTTATCGCTAGGCCAATCGAGGGCAATCGCGTAAAGGACGTTGTCTTTGGCAGTGAAGCGTATATCCTGCGCTGTGTAACGGAGCTCGTTGCTCTCGTTGAACGGTCCGTTCTTCTCGAGTTGCGTTGGGCCTTCACCGGCAATAAGCCAAGGTGTGGTGCCGTAGATGGCTTCGCCGTTGGTATCAAGCCACTTCCCCAGACCGAGCAGCCGCTCTTTAGCCTCATCCGGGATAGTGCCATCTGGTTTGGGACCTACGTTGAGTAGCAAATACCCGTTCTTGCTCACGCGATCGACGAGATTGTCCACCAAATTGTCAACAGACTTGAAACCCGCATCGCGAACGTAGCCCCATGCTCCCTGATTATCGACGGAGGAATCGGTGATCCAATCGTTGTACGTCAACTCGCGCTCTTGGCCTAATTCCAAGTCATCCACGCCAACCCCAGGTGGAAGATCGTGGTGCTTATACGTAGCGGTCACATCCTTCCTTGCTCGAGCCGCTTTGTTGAAATAGTATGCAAGCATATCTTTCTTGTAGCTCTCCTGAACCATTTCTAATCCGAAATCAAACCAGATGAGGTCAGGGTCGTATTTGTCCACGACCTCGATGATTTTCCCCTTCCACTTATCAAGAAACTCCTTTGATGGCAGCGCGCCCTCCTCATGAATTGGGCCGTACAAACCGGAGTAGCGGGGATCCGAGCAGTCATAGCGTTTATCGGTAGTGGGGAAGAAGAACCAGTTTTCTGCGTGATGGAATGCTGTGACAAACTTCATTCCGTGGCCTTTGATTGACTTTGAGAGTTTGCCAACAACGTCTTGTTTAGGCCCCATCTTCGCTGCGTTCCATTCCGAATATTTGGTATCCCACATCGAGAATCCGTCGTGGTGTTCTGCCACTGGCCCCGCAAAGCGGGCTCCCGCCCTACGGAATAGGTCTGCCCACTCATCGGCATCGAACTTCGCGCCGGTGAACATCGGGATAAAGTCCTTATAACCGAATTTTTCGAGGGGACCGTACGTAGCCTCATGGTATTTTCTCTGAGGAGAGTCTGGTTTCCAGTAAACGTTGTTGATATACCAGGTACCATTTTTCCCAAAAGCAGGAACGGAATACACGCCCCAATGCGTGTAGATCCCGAATTTTCCATCCCTCAGCCACTGCGGTGTGCTCAACGTTCTTAGGGAGTTCCACGTCGGCTGAAAAAGCTTGCCAACTGCCGCGCCTGCATTCGTCTCTTTTGCCGCACTGGTTGCACTTGCCGCTAAAGGGGTGTTTGCAAGCAGAGACCCTGCAGAAAGGGCCAAGCTGGCCGTTAGAATATCTCGTCGTGTGTAGCTCATCGTATTTAGTCTCCTCGTAGTGCTGGCGTACCGCGACTTGTGAAATTACTCGAAGCATCGACCGATATTTCGTTTTCTCTCCAAGGTTGTCCAATTGCCGGCTGGGCACCTCAAACCATCAGAAAGCCCCCGTTCACCTCGATAATCTGGCCCTGGATGAAACGTGCCCCTTCCGAACAAAGAAAAACAACCACATCGGCAATATCAGCCCCGGTTCCAAGGCGCTGTAACGGGGTCGACGCTACAACTGCATCAAGTGCCTCCCGCGTAGAGAACTTCTTGTGATAATTGGTATCGATGGCGCCAGGTGATACTGCATTTACGCGGATGCCTTTTGGTCCAAATTCCCGAGCGAGTCCCTTGGTCATGGCAGACAGTGCCGCCTTTGCAGAGGAGTACGCAATTGACCCAATTCCGCCGCCAAAGCGAGCAGGTACTGAGGAAATATTCACCACAAAACCTCGCTGGCGCTGCAGCATCAAGGGAATAACAGCCTTTGTCGTAAGGAAAGCACTTGTTACATTCAATGTGAAGACTTCTACCCACAGTTCTTGGGTAATTTACAGGAACGGTTTTCTCATTATTAGCGAGCCCGCGTTATTGACCAAGATGTCAATCGGTCTCTGCATGCTCTCCAGTAGACGCGTGAATTGTGCAATCGTCGTAGCATGACTTAAATCTGCGGGGATGAGTTCCCCATCGCCACCGGTACGGCGGATCCGCTCAAGAACCTCTGTGGCGCCCTGCAGGTTTTCATAGTAGTGAATAAGCGTATACGCGCCGTTGGCCCCAAATCGGATTGCCGTCTCTGCACCTATGCCGCTACTCGCGCCGGTAACCAGCCTGTTAATCCATTGAAGTCACGCTCGATCACAAGACATCCGACTACGCCAACAACGGTCGCCAGCCGCGAACGGGTTCAGCCGTACTGAAACGTCGCAACCGACCAGCGGCTGAGCAGATGGACTTTCTGTTCGGCTCTGTTTCTGATGGAACTCCGAACGCAATCAAAGCCCCTGCTGAAATGACGAGTCCGGCTTGTAAACGTGTCGTCTTGTGTAGCTCATCGCGTAATCTTGCCCTTGGTTCAAACTCTCCTGAAATGGTCCTCAGCCGGCCCAACTTCCCAAGCGCGAATGTGCCAAGGTCGCAGGCATGAGAGTCACTGATTCACACCGCTGGCCAAAAAACCGCCGTCGACTATCACTACGGAACCGGTCATAAAGCTGGCTGCGTCTGAAGCAAGAAGAATGGCTGCACCCACTACCTCTTCCGCATCTCCAAACCTTTTCATCGGTGTCCGCATCAGCAGTTCTTGCCCTCTGCCGGCGCCCTGTAGTAACTTCGAATTCAACGAGGTCGGAAATACACCCGGCGCGATCGCATTGACGCAAACTCCACAGGTTGCCCATTCGACAGCCAAGGACCTCGTCAGTGACTGGACCGCCGCTTTGCTTGCTGCGTAGGCAGCAACCTCGTGCAGCGCGACGAATGCATTGAGCGAAGTGATGTTAATGATTCGCCCATATCCCTTTTGAAGCATGTGTCGGCCGAAAACCTGGCAGGCGCGAAGCACACCCATGAGATTCGTATCCAGAATGCCGTGCCAATCGCTCTCGGACGAGTCGATCGTAGGTCCCCGTTTTATCTGACCGGCGGAATTGACAAGGATGTCCACTTTTCCGAATGCATCCAAGGCAGCAGAGAGCAGGTGCTCGAGTGAAGACTTGTCGTTGACATCCACTGTGATGGACAAAGCCTGACGGCCCACGGCTTCGATTTCGGCGGCAACTACCTTTACTTGGTCAGGTCGGCGACCACTTGCGACGACATCAGCACCCGCGTTTGCCAGTCCCAGGGCGATTGCCCGGCCAATGCCGGACGTACCGCCGACTACCACGGCGGTTCTGCCCTTTAGATCCAAACCACGGTAAGCCATTTTCCCTCCCGCAATTTCCGCTGTCTTCTGGTGAAAGCTTCAATTGCATGAACATTAGCTGGTCTGAGCATGGCTTTAGTTCCGAGTTTCGGTGGAGAGTCTCAGTTAAGCGTTTGCTTAGTTGCAGGCCACGGCGGCGGAGTGGCCCGTACTCCACCGCCGTGTGCCTCATGCTCGAAAGCAGCTTAGAAATAAAACTTCAACGCAACCTGCATCTGGCGCTCTGTGTTTGCTTGATAAGAAACTACGCCAAAAAAACCCGGGCCATCTAGAAGATTGGTGTCGGGATACCCCATTATCGGCGTATTGGTCGCGTTGAAAGCTTCGGCTCTGAATTCGAATCTCTTGGACTCGGATATGGAGAACGACCGGAACAACGAAAGATCCAAGTTCCTGCCCCAGTCGGCGCGCAGAGTGTTTCGCCCCATATGCCCGAAAGATCCCGGATCGGGGTTGGCGAAAGCTGCTGGGTTAATCGGATGTACTTTGTCCAGCGGATACCCGGGGGTGCTCGCGTGAGGATCTCCCACCAGATTGGCAAGTTCGGCGCCATTAAAGTTTTGGATATTGGAAATCGAATTATCGGTAAACACGCTATAACCCGGCCCACTGTGCAAAGACACGATTCCATTCAGCTGCCAGTTACCGATGATGTGATTCACAAACCTGCTGCCCGCGCTGAATCGTCTTCCTCCGCCAAACGGAAGCGGAAGTACAAAGCTGCCGGTGAAGATGTGGCGGAGATCGTGGGCCGCTGGGCCTCGATCCATCTTCAAATTGTATGGGTTTTGGATCACGCAGCCGGAGTTGTACCCGTCACAACCGATAGTGAGCGCCTTCGACCAGGTGTATGCAATCGTAGAAGTGATCCCGGAATGCAACTTGACTTGTGAGGAAATTTGCAGCGCGTTGTAGTCGGTTGACGAGATGCTCTTCGTGTATGGCACTTGCGCAATCAAAATGTACGGGTAAGGGATGGCCCCCCCAGGCGTGGGCGCAGCATTGGCCGTGACCGTGGTGGCGATTCGCGCGTTACGCGAGCCTACGTAGTTGATGGTTGCGATAGCACCCGGAGCCAGATCTCGCTGGAATCCGAAATTCCATTGATCCGAATACCCGTTCTTGAGGTGGGGGTCGGTGTAAGGACTCCAATTTAGAGGGTCAAACGGCGATGGCGCGGGCTGAATAACCGCATTGTTTCCAAAGTTGAGAGGATCATTAGCTAGCCCGGTGGGTGGTCCGAAGAGATTGAAGCCGCCGGGTGAGGCTACGAACGCCACATTCGGCCAGAGCTGGGTGTAGTTCGACTGATTCTCAGTTAGACCCGCCCAATTGTCGAAGAACCTGCCATATCCACCATGCATAACTGTTCCCGGTGTCAGGCGATAGGCAAAACCGATTCTGGGCTGAAAATTGTCGTAGTTATCGTTGTTGATTTTTCCGTTTTTCGCGATCGTGATATGTGTAAGATCAGTTCCAGGGGGGATGCAGGGTGCCCCCTGGCTTGACGAACATGCCGGAGCGGGGTTCTGGAGAATGTAGGTTCCGTTGCTGAAGTCGAAGTTGCCAGTAATGTTGCTTCCGTTGGATGCCTTGCCTTGGCGAGGATTGACGGTGAGGTCGTAACGCACGCCCCAGTTGATTGTGAGCTTATCGGTGACCCTCCACTGATCCTGGAAATAGCCTCCGATGATCTTTCCGCCGTGGAGCAGCGAATACACGTTGTCCACTTCGGCATAATCCGGGACACCCAGCACCATGGACGCCATGGCGTCGCCGGTATTCGGGTCCAGATTACCATTCTGCGTCTGCGTCTGAGCAAAGTCAGCCTCGGAGCCGTAGAATGGTTGTTCCCATCCATCGGTGGCCAGGCTCGCGCCCGTGCGGAAGTTGTGCCGTCCAACAGTTTTGGAGTAATCGCCGCGGTATTCCCAAATGTTTGAGTAATGCAGCTTACCGACATAATTGGTGCCAGCGATGTAGTTTTCGCCAACTTGAATCGACGGAACGCGGAGGCCACCAAAAACCCCGTGGTTGTAGAAATAGCTAGCAAATCCAGAGTTTTGGGAGAAGTCCGACGGCACATTCGCGAAATTTGGTGTGCGGTTGTTCTGTGCTGAAACACGACCAAATGTTAGCTGCAGCACAGAACTTGGACCAAAAGTGTGGGTCCAGTTCACCGCCACGTTGTAATTGCTATTCTTGGTATTTGTGTTTAACCCCGGGTAACCTCCGGATCCGGTAACAGGCTGCCAGGCTGCCGTCCACCGCACGAAAAGGCGATCCTTCGTGCCGAATTGTTGGTCGAAACGAACGGAAACCTGATCCTGACGGGTAATATTCGGAGTCGTATCGCGGCCATTCCATTGTGGGTAACCGGGTACGTCGACCGGGGCCGGGTAGAACGTCTGCGCAAAGTAAACCGTCGAGGGGTTGAGCATGCTGGACGGAATCTTGTTGCAAGGAGTTCCTGCTGGCTGGATATTGCCCGGGGCCGGGAGCGGCACCCCAGTCCCATCGCACATAAACGGTTGGAGAGCGAATCCCGTTGCGGTCGTGGGGTCAGCGACCGAGCTGAACGGATTATAGATCTGTGTTTGGCCGTCGAGATTGCTGAAGTCGCCGGCTAATTGCGCCGCGGTTGGGGTCCGAAAGAAGTTGTTCGATGCGGTGTGGTTGCGGTATCCCTCGTAGGAAACGTAGAAGAACGTCTTATCGTGGCCGTTATAGTGCGGCAAAATCACTGGGCCACCGATTGCTCCACCGAACTGGTTTTGCTTCAGCGGGGTCTTGACTGGGTTGAAATAGTTTGCCGCATCCATTGCGTCGTTTCGCAGAAATTCCCAGGCGCCACCATGGAACTGGTTGCCTCCTGACTTGGTAACCACGTTTATGATCCCACCCAGGACCTGTCCGAACTGCGCTTCGTCGTTGTGGGATTGGAGTTTGAACTCCTGGATGTCATCCATCGTGGGCTGCACGGCATAGGTGTCGCGAATCGAGCCATAGTCATTGACGCCATCCAGCAGAAACATGTTGCTGCGGTTGTTTTGGCCATTCACCGCGGGAAGAACGACGGTCCCGATTGGATTACCGATCCCACTGACGCCCTCCGTAGTGTTTATGGAACTGATTCCAGGTCCGAGCAGCAGTAGCTCTGTGAAATTGCGCCCATTCAGCGGCAAGGAGCTGACTTCGCTGGTTCCGATCACAGTCCCAAGTTCGGCCGTGGATGTTTCGATCTGTACGCCGCCCGCGGAGACCTCAACCGTACTGTTGGCGCTGCCAACTTGTAAATCGAAGTTAATGGTGGCTGTCTGATTCACCGAGAGTTCAAACTCGGGTGACTTCCCGGTGGAAAAACCCTCTTTCGAAACCGTAGCTGTGTAGTTCCCCGGAGTGATATTAACCAGGGAATAGTTTCCGGTCGAGTTGCTTTTCGCCACTTGCTTGAACGCGGTTCTGGTATTGGTCAGGGTGATCGTTGCGTCTGGCACCACCGCCCCCGAAGGATCTCGGACCGTGCCGTTCAGAGCGGCTGCAGCGGTCCCGGCTTGAGCTGCGACTGTGCCGGACAAGCCGAAACAGATAGCCGTACCTAACGTTGCCAAAATCAGGATTCTCAACGAAGCGCAATTCGGAGATCTCATGTGTCTACCCTCTTCTGTTTCCCAAGAAGTTTAGCTCTACAAAGACGGGTGCAAATTGATCCAACCAATCACGACCGCAAACGGTAGCACCGCCCCATTTTCGCTGTCAAGCACTTTTTGTTTCAAGGGGACTTGCAAGCCACAATGACCGCTTTGATTGCTTCGATTAGGCGATAAATGAAGTGATATTGGTGTTGTTTATCGATTTCGGGCTTAACGATTGACGAAGCACCCGTCTTGCTCCTACGATGTAGCGGGATGGTTCATCCAATATGTACAACTTGTGTTCAGCTGCCTAAGAAGAGAAGTGACCCCGGCAACATGCGGCTCCGGCGCTGAATGTGCTTTTCGAGAGTGATCGCCATGAACTACGGTCTTACAATTCGTGACTCGGCAACCCTAGACTTCGTGTGTCTCGGCGCGCTTGTTCATCGGCTCGACCCGGGCATCATTCCTTTCCGCAAGGCGAACCAATGCCAGATTCACGTCAGCGGTGGTGAATTCAATGTAGCCGCCAACCTTTCGGACTGTTTCGCCCTGCAGACGGGCATCGTTACCGCGATGGTCAAGTATCCTATCGGCGACCTTGTCGCCGATAGGGTTCGGGCCATGGGTGTGACCCCGTTCTATAAAATGTTCCAGCATAATGGCGTCAACGGCCCCAATATCGCTGCTGTCTATAGCGACCGTGGATACGGTGTGCGTGCGCCCGTGGTCTTTTACAACCGGGCGAATGAGGCAGCGGCGGAACTGAAACCAGGCGACTTTGACTGGAATACAATTTTCGGCTCCGGCGTACGCTGGTTTCATAGCGGCGGGATTTTCGCGGCTCTTTCTGATACGACCCCGCAGTTGATCATTGAGGCCATGCAGGCCGCGAGGAACTCCGGGGCCGTTGTCTCCTTCGATCTGAACTTCCGGGAGAAGCTGTGGAATCTATCGGGTGGACAAGAGCGTGCGCGCCAGGTGATTGGACGCATTCTAAGAAACGTCGATGTTCTCGTCGGCAACGAAGAGGATCTGCAAAAAGGGCTTGGGATTACCGGCCCCGAGGCGACTGCGACATCAAAACTCGACCCGCGCGCCTTCCTGGGGATGATTGATAAGGTTCTGCAGCGGTATCCTCAGATCAAGATCATCGCCACTACCTTACGTGAAGTCCATTCCACGAACCGTCACGGCTGGGGCGGTGTGGCATGGATCAATGGTCAAACCTGCATGTCTCCACAATGTGAACTCGACGTTTACGACCGTATCGGCGGCGGCGATGGTTTCGCGTCCGGATTCTTCTACGGGATTCTCGCCGGGGAGTCACCGGAACAAGCGATGAAACTTGGCTGGGCACATGGTGCGCTCCTTACGACTTTTCCCGGCGACACGACAATGGCGACATTAGACCAAGTCCGATCCTTTGCGCAGGGCGGGACGGCGCGCGTTCAGCGCTGAGCAAAGATGAAACAATGCCGTTCCAACCGGGAGGTTCGAAAGTGAGCATCGTATCCGCGCCGGCGTCTTTCATAACCGGGAAAGGCCACCCGAATTTCGATCTCTCTCCAGCCGAACTGCGCGAAATCCTTTCGGAGGCCCTCTCCACAATCTCTTCAGGCTCATCTGTCTTGGCGATTGTGGCAGATAAAACGCGGGACGATAACACGGATGTTTTGTTCCCTTCGGCGGTTCAGATCCTGGCAGATCGCAAAATTGCAAAGCTTGATGCTCTTGTCGCGCAAGGCACCCACGCGCCAATGAGCGAGCGGGATAAGCGGACAAAGATCGGAGCCGTTGGCACAACACAAATGCCCGGGCTCGGTCACATCTTCGACCACGACTGGGCGGATCCAAACAAACTGGTGACGATCGGCGTTTTGAATGCTGCACGTGTGAAAGAGATTACCGGCGGGTTAATTGACAGGTCGATAGAGTTGAAAGTCAACCGACTGCTGGCCCCTGGACTCTACGATACTGTCTTGATCTTCGGAACAACTGCTCCGCATGAAGTTGCAGGTTTTTCTGGCGGGGCAAAATACTTCTTTCCCGGCGTGGCCGGACCGGAACTGACCCACGCCACGCACTGGTTAGGTGCATTAGCAACCATTGAAAATGTCATTGGCCGGGTGGAAACACCTCCGCGTCACCTGTTCGAAGCGGCTGCGGATTTCGTGCCCTCCCGGGTAATCTCGCTTAGCTCAGTCGTAACGCGCGACAGTGGCCGACTCCGTACGCACGCGCTTTTTTGTGGGGACTTCCGGCAAGCTGTTCGAAAAGCGGCCGATGTGAGCCGCCACGTCCATATCAAATACACGGGACGAAAGTACAAGCGAGTCATCGCTTTGCTCGATGAGCACTATGAAGATCTCTGGGTTGGCGGCAAAGCGAGCTACCGTCTCGGCCCGGTGATCGAAGAGGATGGTGCACTGATCATCTACGCCCCGCACCTTACTTCCTTGTCTGAGACTCACGGCGCGTTGATCAAGCGATACGGTTATGCCCCGCTGGAGAGGATCCGCGAACTGGTCGCGCAATCGCCAGAATTGCAGCAGAACCTTTGCGTGGCAGCTCACCTTGCGCACGTCAGTTTTGCGGGGCGACGGCTCACCGACGGCACAATCGTGCCGCGTTATTCGATCACCTTGGCATCGGCGGTCGATCCAGACACCTGCCGGCAAGTGAATCTGCGCTTTATGGACCCACACGCCTTCCATCGGGAAGATTACGACAGCGACCCTGACACTCTGATCGTGGAACAAGCCGGACGAGATCTCTATCTGGTTGAGCCTCTCGAGGCTTAATCACTGTGGCCACCGTTCTGAATTCAGTGTGATCCCGACGTTGGCGTTACCGAAAAGTTTGACGGCCCAGTTAGCTGCGCCCAAATCCAGACCACGGCCAGTATGCTGCCAAACCGTTTTTCTGCCCGATTACACAGCGACAAAGGACCACGACTAAGAACAAATTCCAACACATGCGCCAGCATCAGCATGGGTATCCCATCAAAAGCTCTGCGCGATCCTGAAATTCCGCGTGGATTTCAGCTTGCCGCCTGAATTCTCTTGCCTTAAGGATTGTGATAGACCTCTTTCATCGTCGCCCAGGACTTTCACCCTAACAGCAACATAAAACTGTCATCCCCCTGAGATTGTTAAGTGTTCCAGGTGGCTGTCGCTTCTGACTTTCATTGGCAGTCGAATTCGCGCGGTTAAGGGTTGTGATAGACCTCTTTCATCGTCGCCCAGGACTGCTCCCCGGGAAGCGGAACTTGCATCGGACCCGTAACGGAGAGCCACTTTTGGTTGCGGGGTTCAGCCGCAAGTTTTGCCATGTCTGCGTTGTAATCCGTGCCGGTGTACTCGTAATACCCAAATAGGTAGTACTGCCTATTGTCGAGTCTATGCATGTAGATGGAGAAATTGTGCATGTGATATTTCTCCAACAGATCGCGCACACCCGCATTGGAAGCCGCATGCAGCGCTTCATAGGCGCTGATCTGATCGGGCTTTAGCCCGATCACCATACCCACGCGCTGCACCTGGGGGCTCTGACTCTTCCCATATAGCCCCACTGCGAAAAACACAGCGCCTGCAATCAGTATCGCCAAAAGTTTCTTTCTCATAGTTTCCTCTCACTCGCACGATAGGTTTTGGGTTCGCGCCACTGTTTAGGGAAGTTTTCGCTCAATCCCCACTTGCCCATTTCGAAGTTCTTGAAGCCAATTTTCAAGGCCAGCGATTCCGTCCGCACCTGGAAGTCATGGTTCTTGGGATCAACAAAAAGAGGGTCGGCGAAGACGGAATGCTGATCAAAACCCAACTTCTGCCACTCCTCCAGGTTGTAGCGTTTCGCATTGCGTTTTCCATCTTCGGAGCGCAACTGATCCACGACTGCCTGGAATTCTCCGCCTACACAGTAGAAACAGTTGTTGTCGATTTTTTCGAACCATGGTCCCACTGCAGGCGGTGCAATCACCGAGTAAACCATTTGCGGCCACCATGGCCAGCCATCAGGCCACTTGGTTTGACCGGGATCCATGACG
Source organism: Acidobacteriaceae bacterium (assembly GCA_003131315.1). GTDB lineage: Bacteria > Acidobacteriota > Terriglobia > Terriglobales > Acidobacteriaceae > Acidiflorens. The sequence continues at coordinate 31,739 of PKUV01000077.1, read as the reverse complement.
GTAATGTTGTTGAAGTACTGGTCATGGTTGTCATTGTTTCCCACGTGGAAACAGGGAGCACCCTTCGACAAGTACCAGATGTTGTTGTAAACCTTGCGGTATGCGCCTTCACGCAACTTCACACTGACGCCGCCCACGGAGATGTTGTTGTAGATCTCGTAATTCGAAGCACCATCGTCCAAGTCCAGACCCCAGCCGGATTTCTCATCAAAGAAGTTGTTGCGAACGATGACGGGTTCCATGGCGTCGACGAGCACATCCCACGCATCCAGGCTACGGTTCGCGGTGTAGGGCGCGTGCGACTGGGCCAAGGCCCATGCTCGGTCACGTCCCCAAGCATTGAAAGGACCGTGGTCGCTGGTCTCCCGGACTGTGTCATGAGTCTGGTTGTACTCGATGACGTGCCCTCCCCAAGTGCCGTCACCAATGCATATGGCTGAACGTGGCATGTTGTAAATCAGATTGTGACCGGCCGTGATGCGTTTGGCGCGGGAGATGTACACCCCCGCGATCTGCTTGCCAAAAAACCCGCAATCGTGAATGAGGTTGTTGCTGGCCTGGCATTCGTACGGAAACGCACGCTGCGTGCCATTGGTTTTTTCCAGATCGCCAACAAAGCAGATCGCACTATCGCCAGTCTCGGTAAACTTGCAGCCCGCCACGGAAAATCCGCGGTTGTAGTTGTTCACGAACACGGCGTTACCGCCCACGGCGTCAAACCAGCAGGCTTCGACGGAGCAATTGCGGGTACCCTCGGCGAAGACGGAGCCGCCCCGGTGAATCGCCCAATCGCTCAAGGATGGCACTTCATAAGCGTCGAGATATGTCGCGACCGTATGCGCAATGCGAAAGCCCTGCAGCGAAACGTGATGGACCGGGTTTTCCTGCGTGCCGATGAATCGTATCGCTTCTTCGAACACAGGAACTTCTACCAAAGCCGTCCCCAAGTCAGTTCCTGGTTCTGGATAGTAGTAGAGGAGGTTTTTCTGCCTGTCCAGAAACCATTCCCCGGGTGCATCCAGTTCCTCGAGGACGTTGTCGATGAAGAACCGTGATCTCTGGTTAAGAACCGCGGGATTCTCGCTCCACTTGGCGCCGATCTGCTTCCCGCCGTCGCCAAACCAGATCGAGTTCGTGCTGAAATCTATCCCTTTGATCTTCCATTGCAAGTTTCCCCAATACGCGGCCTGGAAAATGTTGATCTCCGCATCCTGCGGATTCGCCCATTTCTTCTTGGTGAACGTAGCGGGGTCAAATCGAATTCCCCTGGGCGCTTCGGTGGGAAATGTCATATCGTCGTCAGGGCCCGCATAGAGGCTTGTGGTTCCTGGCGGGATCGGACCAACAGCCTGAAGGTATCCCGATTTCCCTGGATCGGAGGCATCGTAATTGGGATATCGAGCGCGGATCTGGCGTTTGCCGTTAATGAAGAGCTGGCTGAAATTGAGGCCCGACGGAACCGATGTCATCATGATGCCGGCCTGGTAAGGCGTCCAATCACAGGCTAGTTTGCGTCCGCCGCTGATGGTGACACGTTCGCCCGGATAGGCGGCAAAAATGACTGGTGCAGAGCTGGTGCCGGAGTCTTGAGGGCGGAGGGTGAACCGATCCTCCAGGTAGTACGTCCCTTCCCGGACTAAGACTTTGATCGGCGCGGAACCGTTGTTCGTTTGGCGAACCGCCTGCTGTGCCCGCTGGAGAGTTACGAACGGCCGATTCGCCGTGCCCGGATTGTTGTCGTTGCCGGAGGCAGCAACGTAGAATGTTCCCGCCAAACCCGACTGGGCGTCAGCTACACTTTGCAGAACCTCACGGTGGCCGCGAACGACCGTTGCGGCCGCCAAGGCCGCGCCGCTCAGCTTCAAGAATTCTCGTCTCTGCATAACAAAGTCTAGAATGGACGAACCAAATCGTACACCAGTTGGTCAACAAGTCAAGGGCAGTGGATATATTTTACGCCAACTTATTGGGCACAACTTGGAACGGGGTTGACAGTTTGAATCTCCGTGGCTAGACTTTCGACGAAGTGGTTCAGCCATTCATAGACTGGTCCACTGATGAGAGGCAGGCGATGAAACGAGTTCTCATTGGAGCTTTCTGTCTTCTTCTGTTTCTGTTCGTCCCGGTTTCTGCACTTGCCCAAGCGAACGGACCCATTGCCGAGTGGTCATTCGACGAGGCCAACGGTCCGATCGCGCACGACTCAGTCAGCGGCACGGATGATGCCATCAGCGGTTTGTTCAAGCGCGTGAATGGCGTCTCCGGAGGGGGCCTCCGCTTTGACGGAGAGTCCACCGTCATCACTCGCTCTTACAAGAGTGTCCCCGCGACCGCTGCCGGGCTGACGGCGGAAGCATGGGTGGCGGTCAACGCATATCCGTGGAACTGGGTTCCCATCGTGGAACACCGGCGAGAAGAACAGGCTGGCTACTCCTTCGGAATCGATTCGTTCGGCCACGTGGGGTTGAAAGTCGCGGTCAACGGTGAATGGTGGTCCCTGGTTTCGAAGTCCCAGATCCCGCTTAAGAAATGGGCTCACGTCGCTGGCACGTATGATCCTGCAATAGGAATGGCCATCTATCTGAATGGACAATCTGTCGGAGAGTTGTCATTGCAGGGACCTCTCAGCCCGGCCGAACGGGAAGACCTTGTCATCGGCAGAGTTCAGGATGCGGTTCTTCCCGCGCAGTGGATCCATCCCAAGATTGCGGTCCGGTATTCGTTTGACGGCGTTCTCGATGAAATCCGCCTTTACGACCGTAGCCTGCCTTCCGAGGAGATCGCGAAAGCATACGCTGACGCGCACGCGCCGACTACAGATGTGCTGCCCTGGCCGGTTCTTCCGTCAGGCCCGCCGGGAGTAGGACACTTCGGCGCTTACTACACAACGCTCAAGTATGACGAGATGTGGGATGCGCCACGCCGCGTCGGACCGAATTCCGACGTCGTGGTTCGCTTCGATCAGGCTCCCATTCGCCTGGTGTTCTGGCAGGGGACTAACTACGGCGGAGACTGGGTCACCGAAAATAATAAGTGGTACACCGACGAATTCCTGGAAACCGGTGGGAAAGTCGACTGTCCGGGGGGCGAGGATTGCGAACCGATGTCGGACAAGGAGAACCGGTACTCCCACGTTCGCATTCTGGAGAATACGGATGCACGCGCCGTGGTTCACTGGCGGTACGGACTTTGCGAGGTTGTGAACTATGCCTGTGCCAATCCGGACCCGAACACCGGCTGGACTGATTGGGCGGACGAGTATTTCACGGTTTATCCAGACGGCGTGGCTGTCCGAAAGCAGGTTCTTTGGACTTCGAATTTCAAGAATTGGCACGAGTTCCAGGAAACCATTGTTATCAACGGACCGGGTACAAGACCCGAGGACAACATTCAGGCCGACGCCCTGACCATAGGGAATATGAAAGGCGAGATGGTGACTTATTCCTGGGGAAATGGCCTTCCTCCCAAGAAAATGGAACGTCCGGAGAACCCCAACATCCAGCTTGTAAACATGAAATCCAACTGGAAGCCCTTTCAGATCGTGTCGCCGGTGAACTCGTCGATGAAGGCCTATACGGGAGAAGTCACCTATTCGATGTTTGAGTGGTGGAATCACTGGCCGGTAGCGCAAGTGAGATCCAGCGGTATTTCTGCGGTTGCGCCGGACAGACCCTCGCATTCTTCGTTGTCGCACATCTTTTGGGAGCCATACGCGAAGACAGAAAATACGATGACGAAGATCCTGCTGCATGGGCTGACTACGAAATCTGCGGCGGAGTTGGTTCCGCTGGCCAAGTCCTGGCTCTCTTCCCCCAGTATCGAGGTCAGTGGCGAAGGATTCCAGAGTCAGGGCTACGACCAGACCCAGCGTGCCTATGTAATCGCTCGTAAGTCGGGTTCTTCCGCCGCGCAGTTCCGGTCAGTGCTTAAAGCAAGCTCCGAATCCCCTCTGGTCAACCCGGCCTTCGTCATCAAGAATTGGGGAGATGCTGAACCCAAACTGAGGATCGACGGGAAGGTAGTCGCCCGCGGCGCAACTTTCCGATACGGTTTCGTTCCCACCCTCGAAGGCAGCGACCTCATAGTCTGGTTGGGGCTGGAGTCAACGAAATCAACTGGCCTGGAGGTCGCAGCCGTCAGCAAATAGTAAGTCGACCCGCAGTGCTCTGCATCACAGGGGGGACTACTTCGTAGTCGAGGCCAGAAGTGTTTTGATGTCATTAATGTGCTCAAGCATCTGGCGGCGGGCGTCTTCCGCATTCCGCTGTTGAATTGCTGCAAAGATTCGCTTATGAAATGTGAGCGGCCGGTCGAGCGGCACGCGGGTGGAAAGCTGCGACATGCTGGTCAAGAGGCTGCGGTGAATCACATTGAACAGCAAATGGCAGATGCGGTTCCCGCTGGCACGGAAAATGCACTGGTGAAAAGCGAGATCTGCTTCCAGTCTTTCCTGGTTGGTGCGGCACCTTTCCATGGCGGCAATCGCACGCCTCATGCTGACGATATCCTCGGTGGTTGCCCTCTCGGCGGCTCGCGCCGCAAGTTCCGGTTCGACGATCATGCGTGTCTCCATGAGTTCGTGGTGCGAGAGATCGTCCAGGAGGATCAGGAAATCAAGCGGTTCCTTCAGAATCAACTCCGCGCTTGCACTGAGATACGTCCCGTCGCCAACTCTCTGGGTCAAAACACCCATGATCTCAAGCACTTTCAAGGCCTGACGGAGGGAGGCCCGGTTTACACCAAACTCTTTCGCCAGCTCACGTTCGGGCGGAAACTTAGCTCCTGGCGCGACGGCTCCGGTCGAGATAAGGCGCTTGATCTTCTCGATCAACTTGGCGGTGACCCGAGTGTCGACCGGCTCCTTGAGACGGGCTTTTACTGAATTTGCCATTGCACTGCGCCCAGATTATAGGTGGGAACCTCGATCTTTGACAGAGAAAAGCGTAGACCAAAGCGTATTCCTAACGATGATGCCATCATTGGTACAGCAATTAGGCGGCTCCTCGATAAGCGGTCTGGGTTTTGGGCTTGGTTGTGTTAATCATCGCTTTGGACGGTCGGTTTAGTATTGTCCTTGAATTCCCTTGACCGTAAGTGGCCGGGGTACCTATAATGCTGTCGCACTTAACTTGGCTGAACCAATTGCTTTCTACATTCACAAGACTGTTCAGCAAAAGGAAGTAAGAATGAGACAGATCCTGCTAGCCGCGCCGGGTGAGTTGGTCGAACGTCAAGTGCAACGGTCTTCAGCACAAACCGGCGAGGCTTTGGTGCGCATGCGGCGGGTGGGGGTGTGCGGCAGCGATTTCCATGCCTTCGCTGGCCGCCATCCCGTGTACACCTATCCTCGCGTACTGGGACACGAACTCGCGGGGGAAATTGTCGAAATTCCGAAGAACGAAAATGGCATCAGCGTTGGCGACAAGTGCGCCATTGACCCTTATATCTATTGTGGTTCTTGCCGCGCCTGTCGCCGAGGCCGAACCAACTGTTGCGAGCAACTTCGCCTGTACGGCGTTCATGTTGATGGCGGGATGCAGGGCTTCCTGTCCGTGCGACTTGATCTTCTTCATAAATCCCGGACTTTATCGCTCGATCAGTTGGCGCTGATTGAAACTCTGGGGATTGGCGCGCATGCTGTGGTCAGAAGTGGCCTAAAGAAGGACGAAAGCGCGTTGGTCATCGGAGCTGGTCCAATCGGGCTTGGTGTCATCCAGTTCGCGCAGCTTGCTGGCGCAATCGTGCGAGTGGTAGAGCACAATCCGTGGCGTCGCAAGTTTGCCGCACTGATGGGTGCGGAGGCCTTCCCCCAGATCAATGACCAACTCGCTGACGTTGTGTTCGACGCCACCGGAAGCTCAGAATCGATGAGCAACAGCTTGGAACATGTAGCTGCAAGCGGGCGTTTGGTGTTTGTGGGACTCACGAAGGATCCGGTCGTTATCAATGACGCATTGCTGCACCGGCGCGAGGTTACGATCTACGCAAGCCGCAATAGTTGTGCTCAATTCCCCAGGATCATCCGGATGATTGAAGAAGGAAAGATTGACACAACTCCATGGATCACAGATCGTTTGACACTGGCTGAGGTGCCCCTGCGATTCAAAGATCTTCCCAGCAAATCGAGATTAATCAAGGCGATCGTCGAGTTGGATGATTCGGACGTATAGAACGCCAAGCTTCATCAAGGAGGAAAGCAATTGCGAATTCCTATCCTCGACCTAGCAATCATAGTTGGCTACATCATCGCGATTTTGTGCATCGGCATACTCTCCACACGGAAACAAACAGTAACCGGGCAAGTTTTTTTCCTCGCCGGTCGTTCGCTTCCTTGGGGGATTGTGGGTGCGGCGCTCTTCGCGAGCAACATCTCTACCATCCATCTGGTTGGGCTTACGGCGTCCGGATATAACGAAGGTCTGGTCTGGGGAAATTTCGAGTGGATGGCGGCATTCACGCTGATCCTGCTTTCACTCGTCTTTGCACCGTTTTATTTCCGTAGCAGAATCTCGACATTGCCAGAGTTTCTCGAGCGGCGTTACAGCCCCGCCTCGCGTTCTTTTCTGGCCTTCATGGCGATCGTAGCCGCACTGTTCATCCACATCGGTATGAGCATCTACGCGGGAGCCGCAGTCTTCCAGCAGTTCTTTGGAATCAGCGTCGTCACCTCGATCCTGATAATCTCAATTGTAGTTTCGATTTACACGGTGCTCGGCGGGTTGAAGGCAGTTGTTATCACCGAGACTTTCAATACCGTATTCTTGTTGATCGGCGCTTGTATCATCACCGTCTACGCCTTGCTTGCCCTGCCCCAACATGGTATTCACACGCTCGCCCAATTCACGGCGGCAACGCGGCCTGACCAGTTGCATATGCTCCAATCGCATAGCGCCGTCGGTCTGAATTGGTACGCGATCTTTCTTGGTTATCCGATCTTGGGCGTCTGGTACTGGTGTACCGATCAAACAATTGTGCAGCGCGTGTTAGGAGCGAGGTCGGAGCGTGATGCGCAGCTTGGCCCACTGCTAGCCGGGTTTCTCAAGATTTTGCCGGTGTTCTTCCTGGTTCTACCCGGCGTAATCGCCTACGTGCTGTTCAAGGACCTGATCGGTACGTCAAGCAATCAAACCCTGCCGGTTCTCATCAATCAGTTACTACCGACTGGTCTTAAAGGGCTCATCTCCGCAGCTGTTCTCGCGGCTCTCCTGAGTGCAGTTTCAGCCGCGCTAAACAGCTCAGGAACGCTCGTCGCGGTGGACATTGTCAAGAGGCTCCGGCCCCAGACATCGGACAAAATGCAGGTGCTCGTCGGTCGCGTCAGTTCTGTCGCAGTTATGCTGCTGGCTATACTGTGGTCAACCCAGGGCGGCAGGTACTCCAGCATTTTTGAAGCAATCAATGTCATTGCCGCCGACCTCGCTCCTCCGATTACGACCGTGTTCCTGTTTGGTATATTCTGGCGCCGCGGCACAAAACAGGCTTCGATTGCGACGCTCACGTTCGGTTTTCTGATAGGAGCACTGTCATTCGTACTCGACCTTCCGGTATTCGGCACGGAGAAAATCATCAGCCATAAACTGGGGATTCCGTTCCTCATGCAGGCGTGGTGGGTATTCTGCCTTTGCAGTGTCTTGTACGTGATCGTGAGTTTGCTCACACCACCACCTCGGCCCGAACAGATCGAGGGCCTCACGTGGAAAAATCCTATTTCTGTCATTTTCGGTGAATCCGGAACAAATTCATTGGCGCCTAGGCTTCTCTCCGGCGTACTGCTGCTCACCATGGCTGTACTTTATTACGTGTTCCGCTAGGGGCGCTCTTCGCGGTTTAAGGAGTCTGTCTTGGAATATCGAACGCTTGGTAAGACTGGTTTGAAGGTCTCAGCCCTAAGTTTCGGGGCTTCCTCTCTGGGCGGTGTGTTCAAACCGGTAGAGGAGTCTACGGCGATCCGGACGGTTCATACTGCTTTGGATCTTGGCATCAACTTCATCGATGTATCTCCATTCTACGGATACACGAAAGCAGAGGAAGCTCTAGGCAAAGCCCTGAGGGGGGTCCCGCGTGATCGTTACTATTTGGCGACAAAAGTCGGGCGCTATGGCGACGACGAATTCGATTTCACAGCCCAGCGATCCCTCGCCAGCGTGGAGGAGAGCTTGCGCAGGCTGGGAGTTGATTACGTGGATATCATCCAATCCCATGATAACGAGTACGGGGATTTGGATCAGGTTGTCAATGAAACTATCCCCGCTCTGCGGCGCATCCAGCAGCAAGGCAAAACACGCTTCGTAGGGGTGACAGGCTATCCGCTCAAGATTTTCAAATCCATTCTGTCTCGCACCGACGTGGACACCATTCTTTCCTACAACCATTACACTCTGAACGACACGACATTGGCGGGCCTGCTGCCCTGGCTTAGCCAGAAAGACGTCGGCATTATCAATGCTTCGCCGGTTTCCCAAGGTTTGCTCACGAATCACGAACTCCCAGTCTGGCATCCTGCCCAACCAGACGTGAGGAAAGCTTGTGCGGCTGCGGCAGAGTACTGCCGCAGCCAGGGGACCGACATTGCTAAACTAGCGATGCAGTTTTCGCTGAGCAATCCGAGTATCCATACAACATTGGTCGGAACAGCAGATCCTGCCAATATCGAAAAGGATGTGAAATGGATCGAGGAGCCGATCGATAAAATGCTGATGGCAAAAGTGCAGGAAATTCTTGCGCCCATTAAGGACCACGGCTGGACTCTTGGCCGGCCAGAAAACAACTAGCAGCCATGAGCGCCGAGCGAATCGATGCGCACCATCACCTCTGGAGGTACACCCCCGAGGATTATCCGTGGATGCTGGATAGCATGGAGTCCATTCGCCGCAATTTCCTGATTCCTGAACTGAAACGCGCGATGCAAGAAGGAGGAATCGAGGGCGTCGTGACCGTTCAAGCTAGACAGAGCACAGCGGAAACTGAGTGGCTGCTCGATCTGGCTTCTCGTCATGAATTCATGCGCGCTGTTGTGGGATGGGTTCCTCTCACCGATCCAACCGTTGCTTCCCACCTAGAAAAATACGCCGACCACCCTAAGCTGAAAGCGGTTCGGCACGTCCTTCACGACGAACCGGATGATTTTTACATGCTTCGGAAGGACTTCAATAACGGCATTGGGTTACTGAAACAATTCGGGTTGCGCTATGACATTTTAATCTTCGAACGCCATCTTCCCCAGACAATCGAATTAGTGGATCGCCATCCAAGCCAGGTGTTCATCATCGACCACATCGCAAAGCCAAGAATAAAGGATGGCTTGATCTCGCCTTGGCGGGAGCAGATGCAGGAACTTGCTAGGCGAGGAAATGTCTCCTGTAAGTTGTCAGGGATGGTGACCGAAGCGAATTGGAAGAACTGGACGGAGGCGGACCTCAAGCCTTACATCGATATTCTTCTGGAATGCTTCGGACCACGGCGGCTCATGTTCGGTTCTGATTGGCCCGTATCTCTGGTTGCTTGCACTTACGAAGAATGGGTCAATGTTGTCGACCATGCCATTTCCGGTCTATCGACATCCGAACAGGAATGGGTGTTTGGAAATACTGCGAAGAACGTTTATGACTGGTAGCGCCCCACGTCGTGCAAATAAACGGTGAACCCGCTTTACGACAACGGCTTCTCCCGCTCCAGTCGGGTATGTGCCCGCATCGGTATCATTGAGCCTGTGTGAATGGCTTTGTGACGACCGCCTTTGGGTAGCGGTATTGGTTTCTGCGCGCCAGGAGTCGGAAGCCCAAGGTCACTCAGCGCTGTGATTGGGATCACTTGCGCCCGAGACACTGCCGGCCTAGACTCACATCATGCGACGTTTCGCCGCCATTGCCGTTGCCTTCCTGGTAATCTGCTGGACTGCAGCGCCACTGTTGGCGTGCATGATCCCAGACAGAGCGATGACAGCTCCAGAGCGGGAATGCTGCAAGCATATGGCCCAGATGTGCGGTTCGGCGAACATGCCGCAGTCGCACTCTTGCTGTAAGACGGAAGTTCGACCGGGCACAACGATCGTTGTGACACGCAGCCAGCAGGCTCGTCCAATATTGCAGGTAGTTGCAGCTCTCCCTGTTCCGGCATCGCTGCCGTGCTTGAACTGGTTCCACCACAACATTTCCGACCATCCACCAAACGAATATCTCCCTGACACAACTGTCCTGAGGGTCTAGGCAGTTCTCCGTCCTCCTGCTTGTTTTGGGCCAAAGCCCGAAGTGTCTTTCTAACTGACGGAGAGAATGATGAGAGTTCCATACGCACTGTTCTTAGTGTGCGCGTGCGTGGTGAGCGCTGCAGCCGAGGACCCCTTTCCCGCTGCAAATGCGTTGTTGCCGCAGCACGAGCACTCGGCCGCATCAGGACCCGCCTTCACGCTTGACGAGATCGAGCAAATGGCGCTGCTCGGCAACCCGGACATTCAGGTTGCAGTTCGGCACTTGGCTGTCGTTGAAGCCCACGTGCCCACGGCTGGCGCCCTCGATGATCCCTCATTGATGTATCGGGGTTGGGGCGTACCGCTGCGCCGACTCTGGGATTACAACGCGGCTCAAAACATGTTCATGGTGAGCCAGCCGTTTCCGGGATTCGGAAAACGAGCTCTACGCACTGACATTGCCCACAGCGATGTAGCCGAAGCAAAGGCGGCGCTGGATAACGCGCGCCTCGATGTCCGCGTCCGGGTGCGCAAGGCCTTTTATGATCTGCTGCGCGCTGAGGATGAGCTTCACATCCACGACGGGCACGTGGCCATCGCTCGGCAGGCAGTGGAGGCAGCAAGGATCAAATACACGGTGGGCAAAGTGCCTCAGCAAGACATCCTGAAGGCACAAGTCGAACTGACTCGCCTGGCCGAGCACCTGATTCATTTCGAGCAGGATGCCGAAGTCGCCCGCGCTCGCCTGAACACCCTCCTGGGCCATGACCCAGCCGCGTCCATCCATGTTGGCGGAGACTACGCCATTCCGCAGCACTTGCCGGGAACAGAAGCGCTGGAAAAATTGGCGATTGCCTCGCGGCCGGACTTGGCCCAGGCGCAAGCCGCCTTGGAGAAGAGTCATCAGCAGCAAGCGCTGGCAGACAAGAGTTACACCCCCGATTTGACCGTTTCAGCGGGTTACATGCTGATGCCGAGCGGCTCGAATTACCGCAACAGCTACATGGTTGAAGGCTCGATCAACCTGCCCTGGTTGAACCGGCGCAAGCATGACGCCGAAATTTCTGAGGCCAAGGCTCAGGTCAGCGAGCAAGATGCCGAGCTTGCTGCTTTGCGGAACTCCGCCTTCGGCCAAATTCAGGAAGCACTGGCACAGGTGCGGTCCGCGAAAAGGCTTGCAGACCTTTATAAGAGTTTGCTGCAGCCCCAAGCTCAAGCCACTCTGCGCTCGACCGTCATAGCTTACGAGAATGACCGCACGGACTTCCTAAATCTCCTCGACAGCCAGACAACTGTTGTGGACATAGACCTCGCTTATTTCCAGTCCATGGCGGACTTCGAAACGCGATTCACTGATTTGGAACTCGCGGTCGGAGCGCCAATCGACAGGACAGGACAACCCAATACCCCGGAGGTGACGAAATGAGCGAGCGCACTTATAAGCAAGCCTTTGTAATTAGTGCAGTAATTTGCCTTGTGTTGGCCGGCACGCTTGCGTATGTCATCTGGGGTCGCGGTCGCGTGGCGCCTGCAACCGATGATGCGAGCCCTGTGATGGCCAAAGGCCCCGACGTTCCGGAGCACCCGCCGGGTAGCACCGTGCCCTCCTCCGGTACAGCTGTGTCCCTCACTCCGGTGCAACTTTCTCCGCAGCGGATGCAGGCAATAGGCGTGAAGACTGCGATTGTTGAGATGCGAAACGTCAGCAACGAGCTGCGCGTGCCGGGCAACGTGGACATGAATGAGAGGCAGCGCGCCTACGTGCAAACCCGTTTTCCTGGCTGGATCCAGAAGGTCTTTGCTAATGCCACATACCAGTACGTGCGCAAGGGGCAGCCGATCTTCACCATCTACAGCCCCGAGTTGGTCAGTACTGAGCAAGAGTATCTACTGGTCAAGCAAAACCAGCAGGCTTTCGCGGGCGACGCGCATGGGACTGCATCGCACGAGAGCGATTGGCTTCTTCAGGCTGCTGCCGATCGTTTGCGCCAATTTGGCGTGCCGCCGAGCGAGATCGCCAGACTGGAGCAAACAGGCACAGTGCAGCATGATGTGACCATTGATTCCCCTGCATCCGGCTACATCACCGAATTCAACGCACTTCCCAATCAATACGTGCAACCTGAAACGAAGCTTTACACCATCGCAGATCTTTCCACAGTTTGGGTAAACGCCAACGTTTTTCAGACTGGCATCGGCGCCCTGAAGCCAGGAATGCCCGCCACAGTAACGGTTGATGCCTATCCAGGACGTACGTTCAAAGGACGCATTGATCAAGTCCTGCCTCAGGTCGATGTCACGACGCGCACCGTACCCGTGCGCTTCGTTTTCAACAATCCGGGAATCGCGCTCAGGCCTGGCATGTACGTCAACGTCAGCATTGCGGTTCCACTTGGCCGTCAACTTGTCATTCCTTCTTCTGGCGTCCTGCATTCCGGCACGCAGGAAATGGCCTTTATCGACCGTGGCGACGGTTATCTCGAACCGCGGGAGATTAAGGTCGGACCGCGGCTGGATGATCACGTAGTCGTTCTGACGGGCTTGAAGGTTGGCGAGCGTATTGTCAGCTCGGCCAACTTCCTTGTGGATTCAGAATCGCAGCTGCAGGCAGCAATTGGGTCGTTCACGCCTCCTCCGCCAGGGGCAGGAGCAGCGGCGGCGATGAATGCACCAGCCGAGCGCATTGCTGTCGATTTCAGCACTGATCCGTCACCGCCACATAAAGGAGCGAACTCGGTCCGAGTGAAGCTCACCAGTTCGGAAGGCAAACCCGTCGCCGGAGCGGAAGTGACCGCGACCTTCTTCATGGCAGCAATGCCGGCGATGGGTATGGCCGCTGTGCGAAGCGTAGCGACGCTCCGCGAAAAAGGGGATGGCGTTTACGAAGGCCCGCTGAATCTCGAAACCAGCGGGACCTGGCAAGTCACGGTAGTGGTGAAACGTGGCAGTCAGACGATTGCCAGCAAGCAGCTCAGCGTAAGCGCCACGGGAGGCATGTAATGATCTCCCGAATTATTGAGTGGTGTGAACAGAATCGTTTCTTGGTTTTTACCGGGGTCGTGCTGCTAACGGTAGCGGGTGTTTGGAGCCTGCGTCACATCCCGCTGGATGCGCTTCCCGATATCAGCGATGTGCAGGTGGTCATCCACACCGAATGGCCGGGGGAACCGCCCAATGTTATCGAAGACCAGGTCACTTACCCAATCGTCACCACTCTGCTGGCAGCACCTCACGTTAAGTCTGTGCGTGCGCAGACAATGTTCGGGGACTCGTACGTTTTCGTCGTATTTGAAGACGGAACGGATCTTTACTGGGCGCGTTCGCGGGTGACTGAGTACCTGCAGCAGATCGGGGGACGGCTGCCAGCGGACGTTCATCCCGCCATCGGACCCGATGCCACCGGAGCCGGTTGGGTGTATGAGTACGCCGTCATTGATCGTACTCACACCAAGAGCCTGGCCGACTTGCGTGCTCTGCAAGACTGGTATCTGCGCTACCAGCTCGAAACCGTCTCCGGCGTGGCCGAGGTCGCAACCATCGGTGGCTACGTCCGGCAATACCAGGTGAAGCTCGATCCCAACAAGCTGTTCTCATATGGCATTCCTGTCTCTACCGTAATCGAGCGCGTGCGCGACAGCACAAACGAAGTTGGCGGCAATGTTCTGGAGATGAACGGCGCAGAGTACATGGTGAGAGGGCTTGGTTACCTGCGGTCAGTCGCCGACCTGGAGAACGTTCCCGTCGCGACAAAAAATGGAACGTCCGTGCTGCTACGCGATCTGGGCAGCGTAGATTTTGGGCCGGAGGTACGTCGCGGGGCTGCCGATTGGCAGGGCGAAGGGGAAGCCGTTGGCGGCATTGTAGTCATGCGGTTCGGTATGAACGCGCTTGACGTGATCACTGGGGTGAAAGCCAAACTGCGTGAGATTGCACCGTCACTCCCTCCTGGAGTGGAAATTGTGACCGGCTACGATCGCTCATGGCTTATCAATGAATCCATCAAGACTCTGAAGCGGGATCTGATCCTGGAAGCCATCATCGTCAGCTTCGTATGCATTGCCTTCCTGTTCCATCTGCGTTCGGCGTTGGTGCCTATTATCACGCTGCCGATTGCGGTGCTAGCGGCCTTCATCCCGATGTACTACCTCAACGTAAGTTCCAACGTTATGTCGTTGGGCGGACTGGCTTTGGGGATTGGGGTGTTGATCGATGCCGCTATCGTGATGGTCGAGAACGGTTACAAGCATCTGGCGGAACGTAGCGGCCTGGGCGCCGGCGAACATACCGACAAACTCAGCTCCCAGGAACGCAGATCTATATTGGTGCGAGCGGCAAAGCAGGTTGGCCCTGCGTTGTTCTATTCACTGATTATCATTCTGGTGTCGTTCCTTCCCGTGTTCTTGTTGGAGGCCCAGGAAGGCCGAATGTTCCGTCCCTTGGCCTGGACCAAGACGCTGGCGTTGGCGTTTTCCTCGCTGCTTTCGATCACGTTGGTTCCCGTGCTGATGCCGTTGTTCATTCGAGGCCGCTTGCGTCCTGAATCGCAAAACCCGGCGGCCCGCATCACTCAAGCTGTTTATCTCCCCGTCCTACGCTGGTGTTTGAGGCACTGGAAACTGCTAATCGCGATCAATCTGATCTTTCTGGCGGTGACCATTCCGTTGTATTTCAAACTAGGCAGCCAATTCATGCCCGCCTTGTACGAGGGATCAGCCCTGTACATGCCGACCGCCCTGCCGGGGATTTCCATTCAGCAGGCGAGCCTGCTGATGCAGGAGCAGGACCGTATTATCCGTTCCTTTCCGGAGGTGGAAAGCGTATTCGGCACCGTGGGCCGTTCCGATAGCGCCACTGACAATGCACCGCTTGACATGTACGACACCACCATCATGTTGAAGCCTCAGGAGAAGTGGCGACCGGGTATGACGTATGAAAAGCTGATTGCGGAAATGGATGCCAAGCTCCAATTCCCCGGTCTGACCAACACTTGGACCATGCCAGTGCGAAACCGGCTCGACATGGAACTCACGGGCATCAAAACCCCGGTTGGTCTGAAGATCCAAGGGCCCGATCTGGCGCATATTCAGGATATCGGCGCACGAATGCAACAGATTCTTACCAGCATACCTACGACCAGTTCGGTATTCGCAGAGCGAGTGTCTCAAGGGTTTTACCTGAACGTAGAGGTGAATCGACCCGAAGCTGCAAGATATGGGCTAACAGTGGGAGACGTTCAGCGGGTTATTACCTCTGCCATCGGCGGCGCAAATATCGCTCAGAATATCGAAGGCCGCCAGCGTTTTCCGATCAATGTCCGCTACGAGCGCGATTTCCGCGACGATCCCGAAGCGTTAGGCCGGGCTCTCGTCGGTACGCCGTCAGGAGCGCAGATTCCCATCAGCGAAATAGCGCGGCTTTCTTTTTCGCGGGGACCGGCGATGATTCGCGATGAAGACGGCGCGCTCACCGGCTACGTCTATCTCGATTTGAAAACAAAAGACTACGGCGGATTCGTGGACCAAGCAGACAAGCTGTTGCGGAGCAAGCTGAACCTCCCTGCGGGGTACACCTATCGCTGGGCGGGCGAGTATGAGTTCGAACTGCGCGCGAAAGAACGGCTGAAAATCATCCTGCCGATCGTGTTCTTCGTCATCTTTCTGTTGCTCTACATGGTCTTCAAGTCCGCAGCCGAGGCGGCGGTGCTGATCTTTCCGACCCTCTATGCCATGTCTGGGGGACTCATCCTGCAATGGGTGCTGGGTTACAACTTCAGCGTCGCTGTGTGGGTGGGATACATCGCGCTGTTTGGCATCGCGGTCGAAACCGGGGTGGTGATGGTGGTTTACCTGCACGAAGCGCTTCAGCACCGGCTCGCCACAGGTACGACCTTAACCGACGAAGACGTAGAGCAGGCCACAATCGAAGGTGCGGTCCAGCGGTTGCGCCCCAAGCTAATGACCGTGACCGCCGTAATCCTCAGTCTTGCCCCGATCTTGTGGGAGTCGGGCATCGGATCCGATGTCATGAAACCGATAGCCGCTCCCATCGTGGGCGGGATGATTACATCGACGATTCACGTCTTGATTCTGGTGCCGGTCTTTTTCTTCTTGATGAAGCGCCGCGCGCTGCGGCATGGCACTTTGACAAAACAACCGGCAGCGGAGCAATCGTGAACATTAGCTGTGACGGGGGAGAGGGTTTAGGAAGCCAGAGGATCGGGTTTTCGCCCGCCACGATGAGTCCCACGTTGGCGGAGGTCTTAAAGTGTTGGCACCAGCAGACCCCGTACGCTCAACCGAGCGACTGGATCTTTGCCTCCTCCAGACTTAAGGGGCGTCAACCTCGAACCGCCAGCATTCTTGCAGCAGATCATCTTCGTCCCGCTGCTATCGCGGCTGGCGTTGTGCTCAAGCCGGGACAGAGGTTCGGGTTTCACAATCTTCGTCACTCACTGGCGACCTTCCTCATTAATAAGGAGAACGACACGAAGACGGTCCAAGGACTGCTCCGCCACGCCAACGTGTCTACCACGCTCGGGCTGTATGCTCAAAGCGTGAATGCGTCGATGGTGGAAGCGCAGGAATCGATGCTAAAGGCGATTTTGCGAAACGGTTCGAACGCGGTAAACTGAGTTTTACAGGTGACGTTTTACAGGTGTAAAGCGTCATCGTGGGCCTGAGAAAGTTTGGTAAACTACTGAAACGGCTCATGTAGGCGCGTAGCTCAGGTTTAATCCCTTCCCGAGTCGTAACGAAACCTTTTAGGCAACCGAGAACCCGTTGCTCATGATTCTCCCGCGCGAGGTTCCTCATGCAACTTACCGACACAATTGAATCGCTGTTAAAGCAGAAGAGCGACAATAGAGTCCTGTCCGTAACGCCCGACCAGTCTGTCTATGAAGCCATCGAGAAGATGGCTGAGGAGGGTATAGGTGCGTTGCTGGTGATATCCAAAAACAAGCTGGTTGGCATCCTGTCGGAGCGTGACTATGCCCGCAAAGTCATCCTCAAAGGCCGATCCTCGAAAGAGACCCTGGTCCAGGAGATTATGACCAGCCCGGTGGTCTTCGTGGCTCGGCAGAACACAGTGGACGGGTGCATGGCGATCATGACCAAGCACCATTTTCGTCATCTGCCTGTCGTGGAGGGAGACACTGTCGTGGGTGTGGTGTCGATTGGCGATCTGGTGAAGTGGATCATCTCGGGTCAGGCGCAAACTATTCAGGATCTGGAGGGCTACATTACCGGAAAGTATCCCGGCTAGAAACGGCACGCCAATGCCAAAACTGGCCGGTCTGAAATTTCCAATTCTCGGTTAAGATCTTCCTTATCGATGCTGAAGGCGATTTTGCGAAACGGTTCGAACGCCGTAAACTGAGCAGCCGACGACCAGACGTCCGAACTAGAACGGCAAGGATTCTCCCAGGCGGCTGGGCTATTGCAGCTTCGCGTACTCGGCTTTGGCTTCCTTCTGGATGGGGATGTCGGGGTCGGCGCCTTCCAGAGGGTAAGAAATTCTTTGTAGGCGGCGAAGCGACTATACGCCGGTGTCGGTAAACGCGGCAAAGCCCACGAGCGCATGCCGGCTAATCGCACTTCGGTTATTGACTTCTATTTCGCCGGCGCGAGTATCGCATCCAGCCGATCTGGGGTTGTCTCGACTCTCTCCAAGTGCGGGTAGCGCATTCCGCCGTGGTAGTCCAGAGAGATTGTGACAAATTCGTCACCACGCTTAAGCAAGAGCTTGATTGGTTCCTGACTTTTCTCTGCGGCGAGGATGGTTTCGCGCAGGACCGCGGGAGTGTACTTCTGATCGTTGACGGCTTGCAGTTGCATATCCGGCGTGATGCCAGCTTTGAAAGCCAGACTGTCCCACCAAACCTGATCAATGCCGCCATGGGAATCAGGGCCGCTGATGTCTGACTTTACCGAGAAGCCCAGTGAGGTAGCGAAGCTCACTCCACGAACGCTCTCTGCCTTCTTCAGCCACTCCGGTTCGTTATCGTTGTAGACAAGCCGATATCCGCCCTGCGTAAACCCGTTCTCCGGAACGTTCGGGTTGACCTCGTAAACCCGGGTACGGAGCAATCCTGCCCAATCGTAGGGTTGCACGGTATTCAAGGCCTTCACGATGTCGTCAAACGTATAAGTAACGGTGATATAGCTCCCATTATCGATCCCGAAAAAGAGCTTCGCGAAATCGTCAAGAGACTTCTTTCCGCCGCTCAGTTCGCGGATCTTCGTGTCGGCGTCGAGCCAGATAAGGTCTGACTCCGGATAGTAGTCGTAGGAACGCTGCCAGCTTTGCCAGGTCCCCGGGACAAAGCGAGACGAAATAATGGGCTCGTTGGTGGTGTCTTGCAAAGAGCGCCAGGTGCGTCCCGGGCTGATTTCGAAGCCCGCGGCGATTTGTGCGAATACATCGCGGGCCTGCTCGGGAGCACGCATTCCGGAACGCGCTGTGAGCACGTTGCCGTAATAGTCCGTCAATCCCTCATAAACCCATAGCAGGTCGTTGCGCATGGGGACGTTGAAGTTGGGTGTCCACAAGTCAGCCGGCCGGCGGAACTTGCCGTTCCACGAATGGGTGTATTCGTGGGGCAGGAGAGCCCGGCCGGCAACTCCTGCACCCCAGTCCGTGAAGTAATTGGCGCGAGAACCGTCCTCACTCGATTGATGGTGCTCCAGGCCTTTGCCGCTGACAATGTCGCTGACAGAAAAGAGAAAATCATAGCGATCATAGTGATGCGAATTGAAAAGCTTCTGCGCCTCGATCACAAGGTTCTTGTGGTATTGCAGTTCTTCCGGAGTGATCTCGAGATCGGCAGGTTTGTCGGCGAAGACATCGAGGTACACCGGGTTGTCCGGCCCAGTGGACAGGTCTAAACGCTTGAAGTTGACGCCCGCATAAAGGGCGGAATCGACGAGCGTATTCAGCGTCGTTTCTTTGAACTGAACCAGATTGCCATTCTGCGATTTCACGTCCAGGGAGCAGGCGAATTGCCATGCCTCCGGCAAACGGATCGCAGTTTCGAATTTGATATCGCGCGAGAAGTATCCCGCGGGATAGAGAAGCACGCTGTTCCAGGTAACGTCGGCGAACTTCGCGGAAATGCGGCCTCGTTTTGGATCCTGCGGGGCCAGGTACTGGAAATTTATATCCAGCATTGTTGCATCTTTTGGCGCCTCGACATGGAACGCGTACATGTCCACGCGGTCGCGCACCCATGGGATGCGTTTGCCATTCGCCGTGACGATGAGGCCGGCGAGTTCGCTCGCTGGGTTCGACGGCGAGTGCGTCCCGGGAAGCCACTCAGGGTAGAGCAGCGTAATATCGCGGCCTTTGATGGGAATCGTCTCATGCACACTCAGTATGCGATCCGTTATGTTGGTGGCATCGACGAGCAGCGAAATCGTGCCGGGATAAGGCGTGTCAGCCGGCGCAACAATGGGCGGAGGAAGCGGTACTGGCTGTGGGCCAGGTGAATTCTGCGCATGCGCGGTTGCGGTTAGGGCAATGCATAGAGCCGCGAAAACCGCTGCAGCGCCTCTACGATGGGAAAATGAATGCGGCATGCAGATCCTCCGAAACTCCGAACTTTAGACGATGCGGTAGGGAAATGGTTTGGTCGATCACTCGGGCAGAATCCTACGTGCGCGAAACGGTCAAGTCAATGAAGCCGGGGATTTGGCGGGGCCTCAAAAGGATGGGTGACGTAAAACCGTCATAACGCTCATCGACCGAGTTCCGACCGCGGACTAGAGGACGCCGGGAGAAGGTGCCGACGATGGGAGAAATGTCATCTCGCATAGCTCAGCGCGATTTTGCGAAACGGTTCGAACGCGGTAAACTGAGTTTTACAGGTGACGTTTTACAGGTGATTTCCGTCTTCGGCCGTCAGCAAAAGTTTGCTAAACTATTGAAACGGCTCACTGTAGGCGCGTAGCTCAGTTGGTTAGAGCGCTACCTTGACACGCTTCCGTGGTTCCATACTTCCAATAACTTAGAGACCGTCGGGGACTGACTTAGCACGTGTTAATACGTGCAAATCGGAATTCTTACAGGTGATTTTACAGGTGAGAAGTTTCCCTGCTTTGCGACCGACGCGAAGCAATTCACGGGCTGGAATCACGGGCTGGAATTGCCCCTCGAATCACCCGCTCTGCCGCTCAGATGCCGAGAGAGGCATTTTCTTCGTCTGTGGGACCCGTTACCACTGCGTCGGAGGCTGGCGGAGGGAGAGGGATACTCCCACTGGGCGGGGTCAGAATCACCAGTTATTGTGGGTAAATTTTCGGGAATGCCACACAGGCCGCCCCCACCACCATAATGATGGCGCCATCAAAAATGTCGCTTACCGCCTCCTGTGCACTACCGACGATCTTGTTCATAAGAATTCATAAGGAAGGGCCCGCTATTTCGGAGAGCCCTGTCTGCGAACCTTCACATTCATACGCAAAGCGACGGAATTCCTTACGGCGGACAACATGCAGATCGGCAGTCGATGCAGAGGTTGCCGCATTAGCAAGGCTGTAAATAAGGGCCACGCATTTGATTGCTAATTGCTGGCTGCGAATTGCTGCTCGTACAGTCAGCGGCGAGCCGTAGTTTGATCTTGGCGGGCATCGTAAGTCACACGTCCCGCCACCACGGTCATGCGGATAGTGAGTGTCCGCAGATCGTTGCTTGGCACCTGATACGGGTTCGCAGAAACGACAGTGAAATCGGCGTAACGGCCGACGGTGAGCGCGCCGAGATCCTTTTCCTGGAAAGCCGCGAATGCTGGACCCGCAGTCATCATGCGGAGTGCCTGGTCAACGTCAACGCGTTGGTCGTTATACCAGCCAGCTTCCGGCTTCCCGGCGGCGCTTTGACGTGTCACCAGGCCATGCAGGGTGGCGATGGGCGTGCCCGAATCGGAAGCGGGGTAATCCGAGCCCGATGCCAGGGTCGCACCCGCGTTGAGCAAATCGCGCGTGCGAAGTACCCAGCGAACGCGTGACGGCCCCACTCGGTCCTCGGCCCACCGGCTGTATTCACCCACGAACACTGGCTGAATCGAGGCGATGATGCCGAGACGCGCAAACCGCAATAAGTCGCCATTCGTGACAATCGAAGCATGTTCTACCCGGAAACGCTCTCCCTTTGTTACACCACCTTTCTCGAACGCATCCAGCGCACGCGTCACGGCGCGGTCCCCGATCGCGTGGGTGTTGACCTGGAATCCCTTTTGGCGCGCGGCCCGGACGATTCGCTCAAGATCCGCGTCGTTCATCAGTTGCAGCCCATGCTCCCCCGGCGCATCCTTGTACGCCTCCGTCATCTCGGCCCCGCGCGAGCCCAGGGCGCCGTCAAGAAAGAGCTTGAAGCTTCGAACCGCGAGCATTCCGTTGCCCAGGTCAGGCTCTGGTCCGCTCGCGAGGTAGTGCGTAATAGCCGCCTCACCATCAGCCATTGCATAGACCCTGACGGGAAGCTCTCCACGCTTGAGCAGATCCTTATAGATGGCAATCGTGTCGAGATCCACCCCGGCGTCATGAACGCTGGTTAGCCCCCACCGGGTGAGCTGCTGAAGGGCGGCGCGAATGCGGCGTTCTTGATCGGCGTGGGTGGGCTTCGGTGTTACTCGCCTAATCAATTCCTGGGCGTTGTCAACCAGCATACCCGTTGGCTCGTGCGCGGCGTTCCGGCGAATCAGTCCGCCGTCAGGATCAGGAGTATCGCGGGAGATCTTGGCCAGCGCCAGCACCTTGGAGTTGACCCACGTGGAATGCCCATCAATGCGACTGAGGACAACCGGGTGATCCCCGCTGATGGCGTCGAGCTCACGCGCCGTGGGAAAGACTGCTGGCTGCCAAAAGCCTTCATCCCAACCCCCGCCAGAGATCCATCCCCCGGGGGGAGCGGAGCGGACCGCCTCCGCGACCTTCGCCAGGATCTCCGCTTTGGTTAGACCCCTGAGATTGAGCCTCTCGAGCTCCCCACCGACGCCCGCGACGTGTATGTGCGCGTCGGCAAAACCGGGCAGCGCAACGCCGGAGATCGTGATTCTCCGAGTGCTTTTATTTGCCAGCGCCTCCACATCGGACCGGGAACCAACTGCAACTATGCGGCCTCCAGACACGGCTACAGCTTCGGCCTGCGGATGTGAGCGATCCAGTGTCAGGAACTTGCCGACGAAAATGGTGTCGGGGGTCGGCGATTGCGCCCGGAGTGGGGAAAAGACTGGTACGACCAGCAGCGTGACAAGTGCGACAAGAAACCGACCGCGGACGCGCAAAGCCCCGCGCATCCTCAGGCACGTCACAGGGCGCATTTGCATGCCGCCGCTCCAGTTGTGCCACGATCCGAGGCATTGCGATAGAAACTTCGTTATGTTCACAACCATCAGCTCCCAGAATGCGCGGTCGGCCGCTTCGTATCAGATAGGTTCAGGCACAGGTCTCTGGCGCATCCTCACGGGAAAAGCCTTCCGCGAGTTCGCTAAAAGCTGTATCGCATTGCAAACTGCATCACTCGGGGTTTGGTCAATGTACTGTTGAACGTACCGAAGACGTCTGTGCCAGCAGAATCAAGCCGGCCATTGCTACTCTGGGGCAATGGCGCGACATCAAATCGCACTGCGTTCGTGACGTTGAACACTTCCCAGCTAAATTTCAGCTTTTGTGATTCAGTAAAGTCCCACGACTTACTTAGGCCGAAGTCTATCCCGAAGTAACCTGGCCCGCGAAGCTCGTTGCGTTGTCCCGATTCACCTGGGTAGGAGAAGCGAAACGCTTTGGCAGCCGCGACCGGGTCCTTGAACAAGTTGGGATTGCCATTTTGGTCAGTAAATCGACCAGTCTGCGGCTTTGGTCCAACTAGGATCGCCGATGAATACAGTTCCCAATTTGTGGGGAAACAGCAGCCGGTCGAGATCGTCGTGGGGAAGCCACTAGTCCAGCGTGCCAGCCCAGACCACTGCCAACCCCCTAGTAGCCCGTTCATCAAGCGATTCGAGCTGGCTCCAAAATGCCGTCCGCGGCCAAATGGCAGGTCATATACCCAGTTAGTGTTGAACTGATGCGTCGTGTCGAAATCAGAGACTGCTCGAAGCTGTTTGGGTGACCAGGAATTGATAACTTGATCGAATTGGCCAAACGCCTCAAATTGGTTGATGCGCTCGGCGTTGGACCCAATGTCGAGCGATTTCGAGAAAGTATAGTTGAAGTCCCACTGCAAACCGCCAGCCATTCTATGGCGCAGCATCAGTTGCAGTCCGTTGTAAGAGCTGCTGCCTATGCTTCTCCATGCATACAGTGACGAAAACTGTTGATGGTAGAACGCGTTTGGCGTGATTTTGCCATCAATGGTTGCACAGGACGGGTAACAGCCTCCTGGACCGGGGCTGACGCCAGGGGGCAGGTTGCCGGACGCAAATGCCGGTGAATCCGCAATGAACAGAGGAAAGGTTTCATTATGCAGACCGCAGGAATAGAAGTCATACATTGCCTGGGTCGCTGTCGTGGACCCCCTGAAGCTGGATCCCCCCGGTGCACAGCTCTCACCGTTTCCCGGATTTGGAGGCGTACCTGCAGCGCCTGGGAATACATTCTCCCAAAAGGGAATCGGAGCCAGGTTCTGGAGGGGAACCCCATTCTCCGCAGCCTTAGCCAAGAGGGTCGCGGCGGTGAAGTAGTCCATGCCGGATTTGGGGTCACGAATGTCCAGGGGCATGGCAAGATCTTCCTCTTGCAGCAAACGTCGGCCCAGCCGCCCGATGTAAGCCGCCTCGAACGCGAAGCCCTTCGGAAGCTCGCGGGTAATCGAAAAATCAAACACGTGCGAATATGGGGTCTTGAGCTTGTCATCCAACCCCCAGTAAATGGCCGGACTGGTGTTGGCAAAGGGAGTGTTGGGGAATCCTCCCTGGGGTGTCGGCGCAATCAAGGCCGGTGGAATTGAGTAGAGGTCCGTGAATCGCGGCGCATCGTCGACGCCGAATTGGCCTACCTGATTGCCAATCGACGTAGTCAGGCCGAAGGTTCCGGTTTTGTCAAAGGTGTTAACGATTCCTACGCCGAAGTGGTCGAAGTAGATTCCGTAACCGCCCCGGACCGAGCTCTTTCCGGGACCTCCCAGCAAGGTTTTCAGAAAACCACCCTCCGCTTTCGGCGACCAGGCAATGGCGACTCGTGGTGCCAAGTTCTTGTAGTCCCAGGCCCAATAAGGCTTGCGGCCATTGGCTTGGCCCGAGAGATCAAAGCTAATCAGCGGGTCGTAGGTCTCGCCAGCAACCATCGCTGCCGCCCGCTTGCGGAAAAAGTCGTTCATACTGGTCGTAGGGGCCGCCTGCGTGCCTGTGGTTTCGTAGGGAGGCTGCAACAGGGTGTAGCGCAGTCCGTAGGTGAGCATGAGGTTTGGCTTCACATGCCAGGAATCTTGCCCGTACCACTCGAGTTCGTGATCGCGGAAATGGCGAACGACCGGCGCGCCTTGCGGCAGAGCGGTTCCTTGCTTGTTGAAGTTAAAGTTGGAATATGATTGCAAGAGTAGACCGGTTACCGCCACCGCCGAGTCATTGTAGTTAGGCACTGTGAGCACATCCACGGCTGGAAAACCAAAAGCTGCGGGATCCAGGCTGCCCCCTGAACGTGCAAGTCCGGGTTGCCCCACCCAAAGAAAGTACGCAATGACCGACGAAAATGAGTTGTCGTTAGAGACGCGGTTATCGGTAATGATGCGAAGGTTGCCCCCAAACTGCAGAGTGTGGTTGCCCTTCACCCAGGCGACGTCGTCCACAAAGTTGTGCACGGGCACATTCGCTCTATCTGTCGGAGTGAAGGCGAAGAGACTATCGAGATCCCCGAATTGAATGTACGGGCGGGTTTGTAACCCACTATCCCCTGTCGCCTGACGGGTGTACCCGTAGCGGAGATTGTTAAACAACCTCGGCCCTAAATTGGCGGCATAACCCGCAATGAGTCCTTTGCTTGTGTTGGTCGCCACAGTACTCTGCGGCTGCGCGGGGAATTGGGGCGCACCCAATGAAGAATTGTCTCCCACTAATCCACCTCTTACGAACACACGATGATTCTGCGTAAGGTTGAAGTCGAGCTTGGCGATATATGTATTCAGACTCCCCGGAGTGGGCGCCGAAAACGTGAAACCTTGAAAATTAATACCATCACCCCCGGTAGTGTTGGGATGCGGATACTGTTGAAAAAGGGCTAATACCGCTGGGTCGGGACCTGCGCCGAGCGGGCAGGTACCATTTGCAGGGCAGTTAGGATCCATCTTGGCCAAGTCCTGCGCCGTTAACGTCTGAATCCCGCCGGCCGGACAAGCAGGATCGTCCGCGCAGTGGTAGCTCAGAATCCCCTGCCGCAGATTGTCACTGGGCACGACACGAGTTATCTGCGTACTCTCCCGCGTTCGCTGCCCCTCATATGCCAAGAAGAAGAACACGTGATCCTTGAGAACTGGGCCCCCAAAGGTCGCTCCAAAGGTGTTGCGGATCAGTTGGCCGGGAACATTAGGCAGTCCGGATTGCAACTCCGAACGCTTGTTGAACCAGTCATTGGCCTGTCCGACATTGGTTCGGTTATATTCGTAGGCCGAACCGTGAAAGCGATTCGTCCCACCTTTAGTGACCAGTGAGACTTGCGCTCCTGAGGAACGGCCCTCATCAGCATTGGCATTGCTTGTGGTGACACGGAACTCCTGCAGTGAATCCAAGGTTGAGCGCAAAGCACCCTGGAAAGCAAATCCTTTTGTCTGATCATTGTTGTCGATGCCATCGAGCACTATATTCGTCTGATCACTGCGCGCTCCGTTCACTGCTCCGCCCCGGCTGTCAAACTTTTGATCGACATTGGTTCCTACGAAAGTTACGCCGGGTTGCAGGCTCAGAATCTGTGCTGGATCGCGACCTTCGAACGGAAGGGCTGCTATCTGTGACGCGCCGAATGCGTTACCTAGCGTGGCGTTTTCAGTGTTCACCTGCGCGCTCTCGGCCTGCACTTCAACCGTCGTAGCCTCCGCTCTTATATGCATGGCGACGTTCACAGAGCTCGGGAGGTTTACGAGCAATTGCAGATTCTCCTGCTTCTGGGTGGCGAATCCGGGCATGCTAACAGTCAGACTGTACGTGGCTGGCGGAAGTTGCAGGAACTGGTAAATGCCATGATCGTCTGTCTTCGTGGACTGCGAAAACCCCGTGCTCGAATTCGAAAGGCTCACGCTAGTTCCTGCCAAAACCGCACCCTGTGGGTCTGAAACTGTTCCGCGAAGGGAAGTTGTGGCAGCCTGCCCCCAACTGAGCGTGGAGAGGAACAGCACGATGGCTCCTGCGGTAAAGATGAATCGTTGCAAGACTCCCATGGCTCGCCTCCACCTCCTTGTGCGATAATCGCAATAATGTGCGACGAATGAAAGTAGGTCAAAACGAACCCACTTGTCAAGCTTCTTGTAAACAGCTTCTTGTAAATCCTTCCTGTAAATTAGTTTCTGTTCATCGTCAGGGTTGGTGTATGAAACGGTGCTCGTATGAGATTGATACCTCTGCGCCCGAATGTAAAAGACTAGAGAATTTTGTCGTCGGGCTGGCAAGGCATCGAGGTGAAACCAAGCGAGCTAGGCTGGAACTCGCCTTCTTGGTAGGCACAGAAGCTAGTGAATTCGGATTATTTGAATTATGGCAAAATCGAGAACGTTAACTGATGAAAACCGAGCGCCTCATTCTGATCTACCAGCGAATGGGGATTTTGCTCCTTTTGAAGGCAACCCTGATTTCCTCTTATCGCTTGCGCGTGGTCTAAGAGTCATTGAGGTTTTCGAAGGACACACGGGGGGAATCTCGCCTGCGGAGGTTTCTCGGCGAACGAGGCTCTCGCGAGCCGCCGTGCGGCGCATATTAATAACGCTGGAGCTGCTCGGATATGCGGAGTCCGATGGGCGAGTATACCGGCTTAAATCGCGCGTGATGAGGCTTGGGTTTTCATATCTATCATCGAGCTCCCTTGCAACCCTCGCGCAGCCGATTCTGGAGCACGTGATCGAACTTGTACACGAATCGAGCTCGGTGGGCGTGCTCGAAGGCGATCAAGTCGTTTATGTTGCTCGTGCCACGGCGAAGCGCGTCATGTCGATTGGACTCTCAGTGGGCAGTCGTTTTCCAGCCTATTGCACTTCAATGGGCCGTGTTCTTCTCTCCGGCTTGTCGGAACAAGAATTGTCTGCCTATCTCAAAAGAGCCGAGCTAAGACGTCTTACCCCCAAGACAATCGTTGACAAGGCCACGTTGGCTGATGTCATTGCCCGAGTCGGAATGGAGGGTTTCGCACTTAACAGCGAGGAATTGGAGCTTGGCCATCGCTCGATCGCAGTACCCGTCAAGGACCGCAAAGGACGCATGGTAGCCGGAATGAACATAGGTGTTCATGCGGCCAGGGTTTCGGTTGTCGAGATGATGAAACGACTCCTACCGATCCTGCGTGAACATTCTCAAATGCTCGGTCAATTGCTCAGCTAAAACCTGTGCCTTTCCAAACGCAGTTTCATGATCGACAAGAGGGTGATTCTTGGTGTACGTTATTCGCACATTGGGTCGGCTATCGCACGCCCGCATTTTCTTGGTGGCTGGGCACCTTCTTGAGAGAACGATTTAGCAGGCGAATGCGACCCGTGGCGGGGTGGGTGACAATTGATGAGAGGAGATCTTGTGAACAAAACGTGTGAAGCTTTCTCGAACTTTCGGAGGATTCTGAAGCTCATCCTCAGTCTCGTCGCCTTTGTCTTCTTCTGTTTGACTGGTGCGGTACACGCTCAGAATAATGCGCGTGCCCGCGACCTAGGTATCCCATTCGACGGCATGACGGGACCGCTGAATGCAATCACAGACGTTAAAGCTGTGGAGGTGGGGAACACGACGCTCATATCTGGGGATGGACTATCGAAAGTGGGAGTAGGCCCAATTCGCACCGGAGTGACTGCTGTATTCCCTCGTGGTAAGGATTCAACGGATCCAGTTTTTGCGGGATGGTTCACCGAAAATGGCAATGGCGAGATGACGGGTACTACTTGGGTTGAAGAGTCGGGGTTTTTGGAGGGCCCCGTAATGATCACGAACACGCACAGCGTAGGCGTGGTCCGCGATGCTGTTATTGCATGGCGGTTAAAACACGGCCCCCCAAATGAGAGCGGCTATTCGTGGTCTTTGCCCGTGGTAGCCGAAACTTGGGACGGCTACTTAAATGACATCAATGGATTCCATGTCAAGCCAGAAGATGTATTCCATGCTCTCGATACCGCGCATGGAGGAGCCGTGGAAGAAGGAAACGTAGGCGGCGGCACCGGCATGATCTGCAACGAATTCAAAGGCGGGATCGGCAGCTCTTCCCGTGTCCTTGATGCTAAGTACGGCGGATACACAATTGGTATTCTGGTTCAATGCAACTATGGACAGCGCGATCAACTGCGGATTGCAGGCGTGCCCGTCGGTCGCGAGATTCCTGGGAATAAAGTGTGGGATGACGACGTCGGATCGATCATCGTCGTCGTGGCCACGGATGCTCCACTGATTCCGACACAACTCAAGCGACTAGCCAAGCGTGTGTCACTGGGTTTGGCGCGGGATGGCAGCTATTCCGGTAATGGGTCCGGAGATATCTTCATTGCCTTCTCCACAGCGAATCCTGGAGCAGCTGCATTCAAAGGGCTTCACCAATTAGCTATGCTTCCCAATGACCAAATGAATGCTCTTTTCTTGGCGACTGTCCAGGCGACCGAGGAAGCCGTAGTGAACGCGATGATTGCCGCGAAGACGATGACAGGAATAAATGGCCACACGGTGGTTGCATTGCCACACGATCAGTTACGAGACGTTCTGAGGAAGTACAATCGATTGGTAAAGTGACGGCGGTTAACACCCGCAGGTGCACTTCTGGTTGGAAAGATGACGTGTACCGATGCTGCAAGTTGTCGTCGCGAACTGCAATTGCCGATGTAAGAGTTCATGGCATGCGATTTTGCAAAGCCATTGTCTGCGACCGCTCACGGACGTCGCGTGGCTTTTCAGAAATCCTGTGCTAGAGAAATGTCAGCAGTGAGCAGCCTGTTTCCTCCACGGCCGCTCGCAACTGCTGAACTGCCCACACGATTTGTTCCTCTGTAATGATCGCCGGTGGCGCGAGTAGCAGATGGTCTCCCGAAAGTCCGTCTACGCACCCCTGGATTGGGTAAACGATGAGCCCGCGTTTACCCGCCGCTTGTGCCACGCGTCCCGCGAAATTTAATTCCGGAGCGAAAGGCAGCTTGCTGGACTTGTCAGCGATGAATTCAACGCCCCACAGCAACCCAATTATTCACCGCCGATATCCAGCGCCTTGCAGCGTCATGTTTAGCTTTATCGCGGTTGTCTTCCTCGCCCTTGATCTCAAGCAGCAGCATTACGTCAGTTGCCAACCTGACTAGGGCATGTTAACACTAAATAGGATTTTGTGATATCCTTCTTTTCATGGAGATTACCGAGGTGCAGTACGGTCGCATCGAGTCCAGTCTTCCGCGGCAGCGCGGCAACGTGAGCCTCACCAACCTGGCAGTGTTAAACGCGATTCTGTATGTGGCCGAGCAAGGCTGCAAATGGCGTGGGCTTCCCAAGCGTTTCGGCAACTGGCACACGATTTACACCCGGATGAACCGCTGGTCCAAAAATGGCGTATTGGATCGCATCTTTGAGCAATTGCAGCGCGAGCAGATCGTGCGCATCAAGATCACGGCCGTCAAACTGGACTCCACCATCGTCAAAGTGCATCCCGATGGCACCGGCGCGTTAAAAAAACGGTCCCCAGGCCATCGGCAAGTCCCGCGGCGGATGGACCACCAAGATTCATCTGGTTGCCGCGAATGCTCGAACGGCGATAAGTTTCGCGCTCTCGCCCGGCCAAGCCTCCGACGCGAAGCATGGCCGCATCCTGCTGGGCGGCATTGGACCGCTGCCCGCGCCCCTGCATCTCATCATGGATCGCGCCTACGAAGACAACGAAACCCGGCAACTGGCGCTGGATTTCGGCTTCATTCCCGTGGTTCCTCCCAAAAGCAATCGATTGGAACCGTGGCAATACGATAAGGCTCTTTACCGCAAGCGAAACGAAGTGGAAAGGCTCTTTCGCCGACTCAAGGGCTTCCGGCGCATCTTCTCCCGCTTCGACAAACTCGGCGTCCTCTTTCTTGGATTTCTCAACTTCGCCTTAATTGTCGAGGCCTTGCGATAGTGTTAACACGCCCTAGTGCGGCGGCCTCAGCGAGACGCTTCCCGTCTGCGGATCGTGTACTGGTCGCTCGCAGGGCATGGTTCGTCCAAAGCCTCCCCTTGCATTTCGCCAGTTGCCGTTGTGAAACTCACTGATGAACCGCAGTTTAGGCTCTCCAAGAACGTGCTCACACTTTGCAGCGAGATCTTTCTCCCCTGTGCGGGGAACTAGACTACGCTATCGCCGCTCGTCGCCTGCGACGGAAATGTGATCTCGTGCCCTTCTTTTGATTGAGGACTCCAACCCAGCTGTGATTCCGCGGGGCCGGAACCGCAGCGATTTGGGAAAACAAAATCGGAAATCTGTCAGGATGGATCTCTCGCTTCCGCCGTTGATGGGGTGGATGGTGGATGCAACCAGCAGGAGAGCTCACCGCTATACGGATCGGGGACAGCTCTCGCGAAAACGACCGTTGGGAAATGATCGTCAAGGGACCGAACGGGTTTGAGCGGTCGTACACGTTGGTGGGAAGTGGGGGGGAGCACCACCGGCAGTAATCGGGAATCTGCTTCTGAAGCTGCTGCAGCGAAAGGCGTCACGGCGATGAAAAGTCTCTCGTGTTTCTCTCGTGTTAGCTCACGACTCAGCGCGGGCCCGCACGAATACTGGGGTTGAAACACGCACTTGACGCGCCTCCACGAGTGTAAGCTGTTGATAATGTGGGAGGATTTGCAAATTACGAATATGGCGGTTCCCCTGTCTCAACTGACCGCCAACGACGCAGATGAACCCACCATCGAGACCATCAGCCAACTGGCACCACTGCGTGGCACAGGGCTAAACGCCGACATCTGCGGCTTGCTCTTCGTGTACAACCACGATGGCAAGTTCCATTCACCAGACCCGATCAGCTAGGCAAATTGCTTGAGCTTTGCGGTTCGCCTGGGGAATGACAGGATGACATTCGCCATCGGCTCCGCAAAATTTTCGTTAGGGACAGTCCTGTCGTTGGGGAAAGCCAACCCACAAGCCAACCCACAGATTGATGTGTCTTGTACGACTTCCGCGAATTTTGGCAGTCCCCGCGGTCTTGTAAGTCGTTGAAAAACCTAGTACGCTTATCCTCACACGGTGGAAGTCGTAGGTTCAAATCCTACAGCGCCCACCATATATTCATCCCGCCGTTGTAAGCCTTCTGAATTTCGGTCGTCCCTCCGGAGTCTATCTCAGCCCAGGTGCCGTCCCTAGCGGGACTCGATTGCCCACTTCCGCCTTCCCGGCACTCACGTGCCGGGCTTTCCTGTTGTACGCCGTGCATGTTC
>PKUV01000055.1 GCA_003131315.1 Acidobacteriaceae bacterium | reverse complement strand
GTATCTGTGAAAATGCTCTAAGAAACAAACCCGCGTTATACTTCCCCGCTAAAGTGGCCCACCCGCCGGCCCTGTCCCAGCCAGTCTCCGACGCGGTCGGTGCCCAATTTTTTGGCCAGCGGAGTCCCTGAATATCCAGGCATAGAGAAATGGCGACGGATCGGCGGGGCCATTGGCCGCTGCCGGCAAACAGTAGGTCCTTCGCTTCGCTCAGGATGACAAATCTTAAGTTGTTACTAGACGCTTCGCCGTTTCTCTTTCGGCCGATTCTTGACTGGCTTGATGCCAAACTTCTTCGCCAGCGAAGTTCCCGAATATCCAGGCATAGAGAGATGATGGTTCTGGCAGCGGCCCACTCATCCGCAAAGAACGCGGATGAATGGGGCACCCGACGGATGAAGGGGGTACCCGGAATTCAGCCGGCTTACTGCTTGGGAGCGTAGTATCCCTTGCGGGTGCGCACCTTCAGGCCCTTATCCTGTGCCTGGATTTCGATCGTGCGGTAGCGCCCATCCGCGGTAAAATTCGCCGGCTTGTAGGCCACCGCGTACTGGCTGCGCAACTCCTCCTGAATGGAGAGAAACGCGTCCGACACGTCGCGCATCTGGAACGGAAAAAACGCCCGGCCGCCCGTCGCTTCTGCGATGCGCTCCAGCACCTTGTCGCCCTTACCCTTCATGCCGCTGATGTTCGTGCTGATGGTGTACACGATCACTTCCGCTCGCGCCGCCATGTCGATGGCTTCCTCACGCGTTACGTGGCTCAGGTTGTCTTCGCCGTCGCTCAGCAGAATGATGGCGCGGCGCACCGGCCCCGTCTGCTCCTGCTTCAACAGCTTGTCCCGGCACGCAAAGTAGAGCGCGTCGTACATCGCGGTGCCGCCGCCCGCCCGCAACATTCGCACGCCGGCCGAAAGACCCTCCGTGCTGTCGGTGAAATCCTGTGTAACTTCAGGCGTGGCGTCGAAGCCGACCACGAATGCCTTGTCATAGCGCGGGCGAATGATGGCGTTCAGAAACTCGATGGCCGCTTCCTGCTCGAACTTGAAGCGGTCGCGCACCGAGTTGCTCGCGTCCACCAGCAACCCCACCTGCAGGGGTAGATCGGTCTCGCTCCGAAAGCTGCGCAGCTCCGCGGGCTTTTGATCGTCGATCACTCTGAAGTCGTTTCTCTTCAGATCCTTGATATAGCGGCCGTGCCGGTCGGTAACGGTAAACACGACGCGAACTTCGTTGACGACATGGACGATCGTCGCGACGGACTCATCGGAATCGGACTTGGCTGGATTTTCCGGCTGCGCCGGAGTCTGCCCTGCTGGCGCCGCGGGAGTTGATGTGCCGGAAGCCGGTGTAGAAGAAGTTGGCGTGCCCGCGGCTGGTGCGGTCGAAGCCTGCGTCTTGCCGTCAGGCGGAGCGTTCGATTTCCCGGGTGAATTCTGCGCCGCGGCCGGCGTGGAAGCAGGTGGCGCCGTCTGGCCGATGAGCGAGCCGGCCAGCACATGAAAAACAACCAGAAGCAGAAAAATGCGTGATTTCATCAGGGTTTATTTCTTCATTATAGCTCGCGGCCCAGCGCTGAAAGGCGCCTCACTCTTACTGACGAGGTTCGAGATCTGGTTTCATAAATGTCTTTCAGCCTGGAAGGCCCGTCCCTCAGGGGCTAAAGCCCGCATTTTTCCAAGCTTCGAACGGCACGGCTGAAGCCGTGCCCTACCCAAAACCGATTGATGAAACCAGCTCTAGCCGGCCAGGTTCTTACTGACCAGGTTCTTGCCGGGGACCTTCCTGCCGGGCATTTTCCAGGCTATCGAGCAAGTTCTCCAGTTCCTCCGGTAACGGCCGAGAGAACTTGAGCAACTCCTTCGTTCGGGGGTGTGCCAACTCGAGTACCGCCGAATGCAGAAAATTTCGATTCAGCGTCAGCGTCGCGGGCATGCCTGCCGCCCGGCGTTTGTTCGACTGGGACCGCAATTCGCCCGGCGCGCCATAGAGCGCGTCGCCCACTACCGGATGCCCGAGCGACGACATATGCACGCGAATCTGGTGCGTGCGTCCCGTCTCGATCTTGAGTTCGACCAGCGCAAACTTGCCGTAAGGCGCATCGATCTTTCGCTGCACCACGTAATGCGTCACCGCTTCGCGGCCACCGAAGCCTTGCGTGGTCATCCGTGTGCGCCGCTGCGAGTGGCGGCTGATCGCGCTTTGAATCGTGCCGCGATCCTCTTTCGGCCAGCCGTGTACCAGCGCAATATAAGTCTTGCGCACCTCGCGTCCGCTGAACTGCTTCGCCAGCCGGCGGTGCGATTCGTCGTTCTTCGCCACCACCATCAGCCCGCTGGTCGCCCGATCCAGGCGATGCACGATCCCTGGACGCAGTTCGCCGCCGACCGCGGAAAGCTTTCCAAAGTGATGCAGCAGCGCATTGACCAGCGTTCCGCGGTTGCGCGCATCTTCGGTCGCTCCCGCTCCCGCATGCACCATCATGCCCGCGGGCTTGTTGACGATCGCCAGGTCGTCGTCCTCATAGACGATGTCGAGCGCAATCTCTTCCGGAATGGCGCGCAGCGGTGGAGCTTGTGGTGGTCCGGTGACCGTGATCTGCTCTTCGCCCTTCAGTCGCAGCGACGCCTTCGCCGCCGTCTGGTTCACCAGCACCTCACCCTTCGCGATGAGTTGCTGCACGCGGGCCCGGCTGACCTCTGCCCGATTGACCTCAGAAAGTTGCGTTGCGAGATATTGGTCCAGACGCTGTCCTGCGCCGTTTGCGGAGACGACGAGAGTTATGGGGAATTCGGGCATTTGGAAGGCAACTAAACGCTGCTCTGCGCCGGCACTCGCTTCGGCGCTCCGCTCTTCAGCCACCAGATCAATCCACCGCCGATGACCAGCAGAATCGAAATCAACTGCGTTCCCGTCATCAGCCCGCCGAAGACTTCACCGCGTCCCGGATCGTCGCGCAGGAACTCGATGAAGTAACGCTCGATTCCGTACAGGATCATGAAGCTGCCAAACACCTGTCCATCGAACCTCTTGCGCTTGAGCAGCCAGACCAGCAGCAGAAAATTGAAGAACTCGGCTGCGGCTTCGATCAGTTGTGTCGGTTCAATCCTGACGCCGAGCGGAGTTCCACTGACGGCATTCGCCAACGGATTCGTGAAGATGACGCCCCAGAAGTGATTTGTCGGTTTGCCGTAACAGCAGCCTGCCGAGAAACAACCGAAGCGTCCGAGGACGTGGCCAAAGGCCAGCCCGGGAGCGATGGCGTCGGTGGTGCGCAGCGCCGGCATGTGATGGCGCCGCATGTACCAGATCCCCATGAGGAGCGCGGCAATCAGTCCGCCGGAAAATACGCCTCCCGCCTGCAGCGTGTTGAGGCTGAAAATCTCCCGCCAGTTGTTCGCGTAGGCGCTCCAGTCGTTGATGATGTAAAGAACTTTCGCCCCGATAATTCCAGCGAGGACCACGAGAATGCCAAGATTCCAGGCATCGTCGCCATTGATGCCCTGCTTCTCTGCATTGCGCACGGTGATCCAGAGCCCGACCAGCACGCCCGAGGCGACCAGGACACCATAAGTGGGCAGGTAGAAACTGCCAATGTGAAAAAGTCTGGGGAACACGTTAGTTTAGATGCTCCAGTAAGGGGCTGAGTTCTACCGAGAGTCTAGCAGCAATCAGCTCTCAGCTGTCAGCTCTCAGCGAAGCGGCAACTATCCGCGCTTGCGGGACCACCGAAATGCCGAAACTCCCAGGCAACAGCTCGCCGCCAGGGCCGCGACGCCGAGTGCCGCCTTCTGTGGGATGTCGGAGGAAAAGACAACAAAACCTATGACCAGTAAAATGCCACTGAGCAACAACCTTACGAGGTGGGGAAAATCCTGGATTGGGGCAGGGGAGACGCAAAGCTTTTTTGTGATGATCTGACCCGCGCGGAGCCCCTCAGCGGGAGTAACACCGTGCTGCACGTCTATGAGATCTTTTTCCCACTCTTCACGGGATTCTTCTTGCTCGTGCATTGCACCCCGAATCGTATGTCAAGGACGAATTGCCTGAGACCTGACACCTAAGACCTGAGACCTGCACTAAAAAAGCCGACCCACTGGGCCGTGTGGTGGGCCGAGAATGAACCCGTCTCAGACGGTGGGAACCCGCCGCGACCCATTAGGCTTTTCCGCATGGCGGAACGTAGCACACAGGATCTTTTTGCGAGTCGAGTCCCCGTTCATTCGGCATTGGTTCAAAAATCGGTTGCCACCATCACCAACTCCGTAGGTCGGCTTTCACTTAGGATGCTAGGAAACCGGGAAGAGTTTCGCAAGAGGAAAATGCAAAATAGTTGGCAGGAGGTTTGCTAGCAGTTGTGCTCCAAATGTATTGCGAAGATGAACCCCAGGTTATGATCGACTTCAGCCCGTCCGCCGGGTATCTTGCAAAACTTCGTCCAGCGCGCTTGCGAGTTTGCTGGCCCGCTGCTGCGCTTCCGGCGAAGGCTTCTCCAGCCGCCGCTTCAGTAAATGATATTCATCCGCAATATTCAGCGCCGCCAGAACCGCCAGCCGCACCGAATCGACCGTCGCAGTCTGTTCGGATACCGCGCGCATCTTGCCGTCCACATACTCGGCAAGCTTTAGAATGTAGTCCGCGTCAGATCCCCGCAGGTTGTAAACCTGGTCGAAGATTTCGACGCGCACACTGCCGCTGACGCCATTTGTGGCCGGGGCATCTTTGGCTAGAACAGGTTTCGTCAACGCGTCTGTCGGAGGTTCTTTGCTCGCAGTGGCCATGTCACTCCTCGGCGGATTACTATCTGCCAGATCACTGCCGGGCGGATGTTTGCCGCCATCGTTTAGTTCGCAATGATCGTTCAGCTTGCCGCCTGCTCATGCGTCAGGCTGTCCATCTGGCCCAACATTTTTTCCACCCGGCCGCGTATGTCCTCGCGGTCCTTGCGCAGTTGCAGCAGTTCGCGGCGCATGGTTTCGTTTTCTTCCTCGCGCTCTTCGAGTTGCTCCCGCAGCCGCTTCGCGTCGCGCTCGGCGGTGGCACGAGCTTCTTTGGCGGCCTTGTACAACTCAATGGTGCGATAAACTTTCTCTTCCAGCGCCTCAAAATCTTCGGCAGGAACCTGCGCAGATACCTCTTCCACGGTTTTCACGGACATGGGCACCACTCGCTTTCGGGGAATGTTTGAGCGTTGAGGCGAAGTATAACGCAGTTTGCTGTGGATTTACGCTACTTTCGTGCCAGCTTTTCCAGCCGCCGCGCCGCCTCATCCAGTGTCTCAGGCTTTTTGCAGAAGGCGAAACGTACCTGCTGGGATCCGTCTTTCGGATCCTTGTAGAAACTCGACCCGGGCACGCACGCGATGCCGATTTCCTTTACCAGGTACGCTGCGAACTCCACGTCGTTGCTGAACCCGAAGGCGCTGATGTCGGTCATCACGTAATACGCGCCCCGCGGACGGTAACAGCGGAAACCGGCTTTCTCCAGCGCCGGAATCAGATGATCGCGCCGCGTGCGGTACCGGTCGGCCAGTTCGTGGTAGTAACTGGCAGGCAGGCTTAACGCCGCCGCTCCGGCTTCCTGCAAAGGCGCAGGCGCGCCCACGGTCAGGAAGTCATGCACCTTGCGGATCGCGTTCGTGATGGCTGGCGGCGCGACCGCCCAGCCGACGCGCCATCCCGTGACGCTGTAGCTTTTTGAGAGCCCGTTGATGGTGATCGTGCGTTCGCGCATGCCGTCGAGCCGCGCGATCGAAATGTGCTCCGATCCCTCGTAAAGAATGTGCTCGTAGATTTCGTCGGCGATGGCGAGCACGTTGTATTCAACGCACAGGTCGCGAATCAGTTCCAGTTCTTTCCGGCTGAACACCTTGCCAGTAGGGTTGTTTGGCGTGTTAAGGATGATGGCCTTGGTCCTAGACTGATTCGCCTGATGTTGCGCGGTCTGATGCTTGAATGCTTCGCGCAATTCCTGTTCGTCGAACGTCCACTCGCCTCCCGCCGTCTGCGGAGGACGCAAACTGACGAAGCGCGGCTTGGCCCCGCTCAAAATCGAGTCCGGCCCATAGTTCTCGTAGAAGGGCTCGAAGACCACCACCTCGTCGCCCTTATTGCACACCGCCAGCAGCGTAGCGATCATCGCTTCGGTCGAGCCGCAGCACACCACAATTTCTCTTTCCGGATCGACCTCGATCCCCTGCCACTCCCGCATCTGCCGCGCGATAGCAGAACGCAGGCTCTTCGCGCCCCAGGTGATGGCGTACTGATTCACGTCGGCGGCAATCGCTTCCTGCGCGGCGCGCTTGATTTCGGCGGGCGCTGAGAAATCGGGGAAGCCTTGCGCCAGATTGACAGCGTCATATTGCATCGCCTGCCGAGTCATCTCGCGAATCACGGACTCGGTAAAATGCTCAACTTTGTCGGAGAGAAAGTGCTTAGCATGTGCGGAAACTTGTGTCATGGAAAGTAAGGCTAGCACAAGAAATGCTCACGTAGGGACAGCCGCCCTTGGTCCAGCGGAGCCCGGCTTACAAACAAGCCACAAGACTGTTACTGGCGACATGGCGATTCTGCAACAGTAATCGGCGGCGAAGCGCCGCAGTTGCTGTGGTCCTATAATTACACACCCATGGGGACGACTTCCGAACCGCGTGTTCTGCGCTCGGTCTCCGATACCGCGCTGCTGGTGGCGTACCACCGGGCGATGGAAACGAAGCGCCCGGATGCGCTCTTTAGGGACGATTTCGCGGTGCGGCTGAGCCAAGGACGCGGCGAGCAGATCGCGCGCAAGCTCCCCCGCGGACGGGCGCTGGCATGGACGACGATCGTGCGCACGGTATTGCTCGATGCCATTGTGCTTCGCCTGGTCGGGCAAGGCGTCGACACAGTCGTGAACTTGGCCGCAGGGCTCGACGCCCGGCCGTACCGCCTGCCACTGCCACCGTTACTGCGCTGGGTCGAGGTCGATCTGCCGGACCTGCTAGGCGAGAAGAGCGACGCGCTAGCCGCCGACAAGCCGGTGTGCCGGCTGGATCGGGTGCCGCTCGATTTGGCCGACGCGGCAAAGCGGCGCGAATTGTTTGCAAGAATCGGGGCCGAGACGCGCAATGTGCTGATCATGAGCGAGGGCCTGCTGGTGTACTTGCCACCGGCTCTAGTGGGCGAATTGGCTGACGACTTGCACGCCCAGAGCTCATTTCGCCATTGGGCATTTGACCTCGCGACCCCGATCATCAAGCGGCGCATAAATCGCTGGCAGGGCCGACAGTTGAAGCAGGCGCAAACGCAGTACCAGTTTGCGCCGGAAGAGGGGACAAAGTTCTTCGTACCCCACCGCTGGCGCGAAGCCGAGTTCCATGAGCTGTTCGAGAACTCGATTCGTATCAATCGCACCATGGGCGGGATGTGGATTTTTCATCTGATGAACCGGCTCGCGCCCGAGCGCGCCGCTCGCATGGCCGAAAAGTGGCGTGCGGGTATAGTGCTGCTGGAGCGAACTCCACTAGCGGAGTATTCCAGGAATAGATAGAAAGTCGGCCTTGTCCGCCCGCGTTGACCGGAGCACAGGAATCGAGCCTGTCGAGAACAGGCCCTTGCAGCAATTATCCCGAAGGGGAATTTGTGAGCCAGAGAGCCCCTACGCTCTCTGCACCCCGCCCAGCCCCTCCAGCGCCTTCGCAATCTGCCCCGCCCACTGCGCTACCTCGTCGTCGCGCAGTGTGTGCTCGCTTGACTGGAGCCTAGCTCGCATCAGAATCGAGTACTTGCCCGCGCTAACTTTGTCGCCGCGGAAAATCTCTACCGGGACGAAACTGCGCAGCTCGGCGACGGCTAATGCGGTAACGCTCTGGTGGATTTTCTCGAACTCCACGCCGTCGTCAAAAACAAAGGAGAAGTCGCGCTCGACGGCAGGGAAGCGCGGTAGCGCTTCATAACGCACCTGGCGCAGATCGTGCTGGTAGAGCCGGTCGAGATAGATCTCGGCGACGAAAACATCCTGCCGTAGTTTGCGCGCCGCGGCCACATCGGGATGAAGATGAATCTGGCCAAACTGGGCCACGATCATTCGATCCATGATAGCTAGGGCGGAGCGTCCGGGATGGTAGTAATCGGCGATCTTCACATCATCGAGTTGCGTATCGTAGTAAAGCGTCCATTGGTTGAACGGAGCGAGCAGGGTTTCTATATCACCCTTCAGGTCGAAGAAGGTCAGCGGACGCGCCGCCTGATGAACTCCACCTTCGACGGCACTGCCGGTTGCGCCGATGCAGATTCGCTTCAACTCCAAGGATTTCGAGTCCGACGCCTCAAATACATTTCCAGATTCGAACAGGCGCACATCGTTGCTGCCGCGATTCAGGTTGTAAGCCAGCATGTTCAGCATGCTCGGAACCATCGACGTGCGCATCACCGAAGCCTCGTCGCTCAGCGGGTTCGCGAGGTCGAGTTCCGCAGCGGCCGAAAAGCGACGGGCGTCTTCTTTCGAAATGAAGGTCAGCGAAATGGTTTCGTTGTAACCGAGCGCCAGCAGCGAAGACCGAAGCCGCGCGTCTTTGTGCGCCTCGGGCAGCTCGCGAACCTCGCCGCTGTAGGCGGGAAGCGTGTTGGGGAACTTGTCGTAGCCGTGCAGCCGCGCCAGTTCTTCGATGATGTCGATCTCACGCTCGATATCGAGCCGCCAACTCGGAATATGCACCAGGTAAGTATCTTCGCCGCCCGGAAGCACCGTGAAACCGAGACGAGTAAGGATGCGGCTGATTTCAAGTGTGCTGAGTTTTTCGCCGAGAATCCGGTGTACTTCCCGCAGGTCGAGCTCTACCGGAGCAAGGTCAAGCTGGCGGGCGATCACGTCGATCACGTTGCCAACCAGAGTTCCGGCGCCCGATGCGAGAATCAGTTCGGCCACCCGGTTGGTCGAAACAACGGTCGATTCGAAATCCGCGCCGCGCTCAAATCGGTGCGAAGCGTCGGTGTGAATGCCGTGCCGCTTCGACATCCGGCGCACCGTGACCGGGTCCCACCACGCGGATTCGATCAGGATGTTCTTTGTGCGCTCGGTGATCATCGTGTCGAAGCCGCCCATCACACCGGCCAACCCCACCGGCTTTTTCCCGTCGGCAACCACGAGGTCATCGGTGGAGAGCTTGCGCTCCACGCCATCCAGAGTCTTCAGCGTTTCGCCGTCCTGGGCTTTGCGAATGACCAGTCGCCGGCCTTCGAGCAAGTCGAGATCGAACACGTGAGTGGGTTTACCACTCTCCCACAAAACGTAGTTGGTAGCGTCCACCGCGTTACTGATGGGCCGTTGATCGAGCAGCAACAAGCGATTGGCGACGATTGCAGGCGAGTCCGTGACGGTGACCCCGCGAATTTCGCGTGCCGTGAAGCGCGGACACAGCTCAGGCTCCTGAATGTCGATGGTGACGTCGGATTTGCCTTGCGACGGCGGCAGCTTCGGCTCGATCGGCTTGAGCGGCAGATCGTAGAGCGCCGAGACCTCCCGAGCCACGCCATAATGATTCATCGCATCGGGACGGTTGGTCGTGATCTCCATCTCGAAGACGGTGCTGTCGCCTTCGCCGGAAATGCCTTCAACGGCGACGCCCGCAAGAGTAAGTTCGTCCGCAAGGCGGGTGTAATCGACCGGCAGGTCAACGAAGTCGCGTAACCAATGGGGAGAGATTTTCATGAAAGCAGCTTTTAGCTGTTAGCTCTTGGCTGTTAGCTTTCAGCCATCAGCTCTCAGCTCTCAGTTCTTCACTCTTACTGCCTGTCATCCTGAGCGAAGCGAAGGACCTGCTGTTTCGTGCACTGACAAGAAAGCAGGTCCTTCGCTTCGCTCAGGATGACAACAATTAAGATGACCGTCCTAACACAGCACGATGTTGCGAACAGCGAACGACGAATAGCGAACGACCAACGACTAACGACTAACGACTTCTACCCAAACTGCTCCAGGAACCTAACATCACCCTGAAAAAACAGTTGAATATCGTCCACGCCGTACTTCAGAATTGCGATCCGCTCCACACCCATGCCAAAGGCAAATCCCGAAACCTTCGTCGCATCGTAATCGACAAAACCGTACACATTCGGATCGACCATGCCGCAGCCGAGTAACTCGATCCATCCGCTAGCCTTGCAGTTACGGCACGCGGCGCCGTCGCGCTTGCCCTTGCCATCGCAGAAAATGCAACTAATCTGCACGTCGGCGCTCGGCTCGGTAAACGGAAAGAACGACGGATAGAACCGCGTCTTCACGCTCGATCCGAAGAGCGCCTTCATGGCGTGGTCGAGCGTGCCCTTCAGGTCGCAGAACGTGATGTTGGTATCGACCGCCAGACCCTCGACCTGGTGAAAGATGGGCGAGTGTGTCGCGTCGAGCGCGTCATTGCGGTGCACTTTTCCCGGACACACCACGCGCACCGGCGGCTTCATCTTCTGCATGGTCCGGATCTGCACCGGCGAAGTATGCGTGCGCAGCAGCAGCCGGTCTCGCAATTCTTTCGATTCCTGCCCCGCGATGAACAGTGTGTCCTGCGTGTCGCGCGCGGGATGGTTCGGCGGAAAGTTCAGCGCCTCGAAGTTGTAATAATCGGTTTCAATCTCCGGACCTTCCTCGACCGAGTAGCCCAGATTGCGGAAGACGCCAACAATCTCGTTCATCGTCTTGATGACGGGATGTTCCGCGCCGATGGGACGACGAATGCCGGGGAGAGTGATGTCGAGACGGCCACGTTCAAGTTCTGATCTTGTTGCTTCCCGCCTCAAAGCTTGCAGGTCAGTGTCTACTCTGCTTACGGATTCGAGCGCGGCAGCGGACTGCCTGGCGAAGAATTCGACACGCTGCTGAGTCTCCGCTACGTACCGTTCCACTTCAGCCTTGACGGCATTCACTCGCTGTCCGACCTCACGTTTAGCATCGGGCGGCGCAACCTTGAGCCAGAACTCCGTAATTTGGGTTACGATCCCGTTTTTCCGAGCGAGCCAGCGATCGCGAAAAACCTTAAGACCGGTAGTCTTCGTCGAACTAGCGACCGATGGCTCCGAGGCCTCGCTCACGAGAACTTCTTTTTCCTTTTGAATGG
Source organism: Acidobacteriaceae bacterium (assembly GCA_003131315.1). Taxonomy (GTDB): domain Bacteria; phylum Acidobacteriota; class Terriglobia; order Terriglobales; family Acidobacteriaceae; genus Acidiflorens. Next base: position 11,378 of record PKUV01000055.1, on the reverse strand, counting down.
CGGACAGAAGCTCGCGCACGGCGTTGTCGAGCGCGGCTACCGAGAAGTCCGTCAATTTGGGAACGGTGTAAGGCATATTCCCGAGCAATTCTCAAAGCATTGTCATCCTGAGCGAAGCGAAGGACCTGCTGTCCTTTGCAGTGACAAGAAAGCAGATCCTTCGCTTCGCTCAGGATGACAAATGTTTCTAGGACTGAAAGCTGACGGCTGAAAGCTGTTCTACGCTGCCGCCGCGTTCGCCTTCTTCGCCTGCTCCGCCAGACTGCCAAATCCCGCCGGATCTTTCACCGCCAAATCCGCCAGAATCTTGCGGTCCAATTCCACGCCGGCCTTCTTCAGTCCGCTGATGAACTGGTTGTAGTTCAGTCCGTTCAGGCGGGCGGCGGCGCCGATGCGCACGATCCAGATCGACCGGTACTGGCGCTTCTTCTGCTTGCGGCCGGAGTAGGCAAACTTCAGCGCGCGCTCGACGGCTTCTTTCGCCGAGCGGTAAAGTTTGGATTTAGTTAGGAAGTATCCACTGGCGCGTTCAAGAATCTTTTTGCGCTTGGCGCGGCGTTTGGTTCCGCGTTTTACACGAGGCATGGTGCTCTCCTTTTTTGTTTCGTCTGGCGGCTGGAGGTAAGGAGGCTTCTACCCTAAGGGATTTCTGAAGCCCAGCCTCTTCACGCGCCGCTGCGGTGCATTTCGCTCCGCAGACTTTTCAGGGTTGTGGTTTCACTGGCCATTGGCAACTGACCACTGGCCACTGTTGTTAGTACGGAATCATCCGCTTCACCTTGTGAAGATCCGCAGCACTGACCAGCACGGAATTCCCCAGCTTTTTCTTGCGCTTCTTGGCCTTCGAGGTCAGGATGTGGCGGAGAAACGCTTTGTGCCGCTTCACCTTTCCCGTCCCGGTTTTCTTGAAGCGCTTGGAAGCGCCTTTGTGTGTTTTTAGTTTAGGCATAAGAATCAGTTCTCAGTTCTCGGTTGTCAGTTCTCAGTTGCAGTTGTCAGCGTTCAAACGGCAATATCCGACCGGTCTGCCGCGATCGCATCAAGAGATTTTCCTGATAGCTGACGGCTGAAAGCTGCCCTACGCTGTCTGCGCGCCGCCTCGCGATGCGGGAGGTGCGGGCTTCGGAGGAGCCGGCGGCTTTTCTTTCCCTCCGGTCTCCTTCTTCACTGGCGCCAGAATCAGGTGCAGCGTATTGCCTTCCTGCCGTGGACGGAACTCCACCAAACCTCTCTGGGCAACGTCCTTAATCAGACGTTCCAGAATCTGGCGGCCCAGGCTTTGCCGCGTCATTTCGCGTCCCCGGAAGAAGATGGTCGCTTTCACCTTGTCTCCTTCGTCGAGGAAGCGCAACACGTGATTCTTTTTGGTTTCGTAGTCGTGATCGTCCACGTTGATACGAAACTTTACTTCCTTGACCGTAATGGTCTTCTGCTTTTTCTTAGCTTCGCGCTCGCGCTTTTCGTTCTGGTACAGAAATTTCCCGTAGTCCATGATGCGGCAAACCGGAGGTTGCGCGGTCGGGGAAATCTCCACCAGATCCAGGTTTCTTTCGCGGGCCATCTTGAGCGCCTCGAAGGGAGGCATCACACCAATCTGTTCCCCTTCGTCACCGATCACGCGAATTTCGCGCGCCCGGATGCGCTCGTTCATGCGGATAAAACGCTTGTCGATACCGTCCTCCGTCTTTTGATCTGACAGGAAAGATGCTTGGAAAGTATAGCATGGGGCCGCCCGGACCTCCTTCCTGCCACCTTCTTCCGCCTGTGGAGACGCGGCAAGCCCCGTCTCTACGGGAAATCAGACGCCCCTTTACGGACTGGGCATCGAATGTCGACTTTTTCCCGCGGAGTGTCAAGACCTCATACCTGCACCAAAAAACAACGGGCATGCGAACAACTTTCAGTTCGCATGCCCGCCAAAGGCCAGATCTAAGGCGATTGTACCGCTATTCCTTTTCCCCGGTGCTCGGATTCAAGAACAGCGTGCCGTTGCTTCTGATCTTGCTGAAGCTAAAGAACTGGGTGAGGGAGTTGGCGATCGCATCGAAAGAGCCCTGGCCAATGCGCTGTCCGCCCAGCCAGTTGTCCTCGACGAAGTGGATGATGGAAGTCTGGTCGGTGACGGTGTGGTCGACGAAGTTCTGCCGCGCCCACGGTGAGACAACCAGGAGAGGCAGTCTGGGACCGTAACCGCAACGGCCGAGAGCGTGCGTGTTCGCGGGGTTGAGGCCAGGCAGTGCGGTCGCCGCCGTGCCGCAAGCGCCGGGTCCGGTCAGAGCGTCGGCCGGGCCAGTTGAGGTGTTCATGATCGGTCCGATTTGGTGGTCGTACCAGCCGTCGGAGTCGTCATACATGATCACTACCGCGGTGCTGCTCCAGGTGGGCAGCGTTTCGAGGAAGTTGACCGTGTTCACCAGGAGAGTCTGCTCGTCCAGAGGGTCGGAGTATCCGGCGTGGCCGTCCTGAAAGGCTTGCGCCTTGAGGAAGCTGACGGCGGGCAGATTGCCAGCGGCAGCGGCGGTAAAGAAATCCTGCAGGTCGTACTGGTGGTTGGCCGGACCGGCATTTCCAATTTCGGCAATCGAAGCGGGCCGGGTGTGCGCCAGGTTGGACGTGGAAGGGAAGTAGTTGAAGAACGAGTGGTGGGGAATGTAGTCGGCGGTGGGCACGCCATTGATCGCGTTGGAACTGCGAGTGCAACCGGTCGTGCCGTTGGGATTCACGACGCTCAGGTTGAAGCCGCCCATGAACGATGCCCAGGTTACGTTAGCCGCGCTCAACAGATCGCCGATGTTCTGGCTGCCCATGGTGACCTGGTTGCGGGTTGGGTTGGAGCAAACGTCGCCGATCGGATCGGGATCGCCGACCACGGACAGAGAACCGTCGCTGCCGCCGCTCACTTCATTGCTGGTTCCGTTCAGAGTCGCGGTCACTCCGTTGGTCTGGCCCGAAACCAGATTCAGCAGGCCTGGTGTCGACGGTCCGAAGGTCGTGCCGTAAGAGTTGTCGCTCATCGCAAATGCCTGCGCGTAATTCCACAGGCCCGTGACCGTATTGCCGTCGAAGTAGCCCATGACTTCATTGCCGCCCGAACTCGCATAGGACGGGAACAAATCCAGCAGACCGGCATCGAACGCCTGTTGCTCCGCCTGGTAGTTGTGATCCTGGTCGGGCGTCACCGCCTGGGAGCGATCAAAGCGGAAGGGGTTGGAGGCGCCCGCGCCATTGGCGGGATTCAGGTTGGGGTTGTTGTTGAGAAGAGCGTTGGTCAGCCCGTTGACGGTCGGCGTGTTGGCTGCCGCTTTGAACTTCGGTTCCCCTTTCGGATTGAGCGCGTTGGGATAGGTTCCGAAGTAGTGATCGAAAGAAACGTTCTCCTGGAAGATCACCACCAGGTGCTGGATCGGCGTGGCGGTGGCGCTGGTTGCTTGTTTGGTTACCGGTTTGGCGGAAGAGGCGAAAGCGGGAGTGATGCTTGGTCCCAGGGCAATGGTCATCGTCAGTAATGACGCCATCATCCGCCTGAGGTTGGCAAAGGGTTGCTGCTGTTCAAACATGCTGAGTTCTCCGTTTCTTCGAATTTGCCGGGCGCAAGGCGTAGGCCTACCGCGTGGCGAGAAACTGCAAGAACATTAGGCGGGAGATATTTCTGCACGATGACTGCAAGATTAAGGGAAAATGAAATCAGAATTCTCTAGAGGAAATCGCCCACCGAACTGTTTGGCGATTCGGGCTTCGTATCAGGGCATCGCTTTAGCGATGCCGTAAATTCCTGGAAATCCGATGCCCCTTTAGGGGCTGGGTTACGCCACCGCGACTTTCGAAGTTCGCGACCGCCGATACAGCCGCGGGAGGGCGTCAGCCTTTTCCCCATGTGTAGTACAGGCCCAGGTAGCCGACCGTGTGCCGTTCGCCCGTCACTGTGTGCCCCGCCATGAACAGGAAACTTAGGTTCTGACGAACATTGTAGTACCCGCCCGCGTCGACAAACGTAGACTGGCGCCCACCCACCGTTTGCGACTCTTGGTGATAGATCTCAGCCCCGAGCGTCAAACGCTTCGTCATCTCCCGCTGCAACAGCCAGCCCGCAAAAAGAGAATCTTTCATGCCAGGTGCGCGATTGATCTGGTATCCACCACCTCCGTAGGATGTCCACGGCCCGTAGCTCTTTTGCACCCACAGCGGCAATCGCGCCCAGACTTGTCCGTTCCCGAGACCCAGCCGCCTGTTGCCTGTTGGAAGCTCTATCAGCGGAAACGCGCCAACCTGGGGACGCTTGCTGCTCTCCTGGACAAACCGATACTTGACGCCGAACTCTGCATCGCCAATTCCGTAAGCCCCATTCGCAGACAAATACGTGCCCGGAACGATGAGGTGGATATGAAGGTTAGGAACGGCCCCCCAATTGAATTCGACGGCTGGAACCTGCGAGAAAGTAGCGCCACCTGTGCGATCGAACGTACCGAATAGATATGCCTCATAATGCCGAAACCCCACCGGCTCCGGATCGTCTGTCTGAAAGGGGGGACCCGCAAACGCGCGCGGGTCCACGAAAAGCACGAGTATCAACGCAGAGGATGTCAGCACCCATCCGCACCTGCGTGCGCAAGTGTGCTTGCGAGTAATCATCCCCATTCACTGTACTACCTCTCTGAGGAAGTGTTTGCTCAAAAAAACTGGCCAAACCAAGGGGTACTATCTCTTCCCGCACAACCTCTCGCCGCCCGATGCTTTCCGTGACGCTGCCAAGCCGGAGGGAAGGTAATCTGAGGTGGTGCACCTTGGCAGCGGTTACGCCACCGCGACTTTCGAAGTCCGTAACTGCCGATACAGCCGGAGATAGTCGTCCACCATCCGTCGCGCCGTGAAGCGTTCGCGCGCCCGATTGTAGGCGCGCGTCCCGTAGAGGCGCGCGAGTTCGCGGTCTTCGTCCAGTTGGCCGAGCACTTCGCTGAGGCTCTCGGCGTTATTGCGTTCGAAGTACAAGGCCGCGTCGCCCCACAGTTCGCGATACACTTCTGTGTCGTTTGCCACCAGCGCGCAGCGCGAGAACGCGGCTTCGATCGACGCCAGTCCCGTAGGCTCGTAGCGCGAAGTCGCCGCAAAAATCGTAGACTTGCTGTAGAGCGAGCGCAGTTGCGATTCGGTCTGCGCTCCCTTCACCGAAATCTCGTGTTCGCCGGTGGAGACGCGCACGTCGGCGCGGATCGGCACCGGTGGCGCGGGAATCGGGTTGTCCGCCCCCACAATGCACACCGGCAGGCCGTGCGTGTGCTGGGTCAGCAATGCCACCTGCTTCCCCGTATCCCACAGGCGCCCGATCGCCAGCACCGACTCTTCCTTGGTCACAAACGGATTGAAGTAGATCGGATTGCGTCCGGGCGGAATGATGTGTCCCTCGAAATCGTCGCCGTAGGCAACGCGGAGCATCTCTTCCATCCAGCGCGAAGTAGTGACCACGGCCTCGGCCCGCTTCAAGCCCGCGACCATCGTCTCGCGATACCACTTCAGCCATGCCGAGCCGGCTGGTTCGTGTCCGTGGACGCTCAACCACCACGTAATCACATCGCCGTGCGCCACCACCAGTCGCGGCGTCGCCACCGGCAGCGCCCCAAAACTCAACTGATTCAAGTGCAGAAAATCAGGACGCGTGTCGCGAACGATCGCGCACAGATAATCCTGTGCCGCGTGGAAGTCCTGCTCACCTTCCTGCATCCAGTCGAGACGAAACGCGGTGGGATGATATTCGAGGCCGTGCAGCCCATCCATCCAAGCGGTCTGATGAGGAAGTGGAATTTCTCCAAAGCTGACGAGCGTGACTTGCGCCCCGTGGGTCACCAGACCGGAAACCAGTTCGCGCGAGTAAGTCCAAACTCCGCTGAACGTGTCAGCCGTCACCAGTACGCGCACAGAACCCCCGTGATTCGAGGGCTGGGAACTACCCTCGGCCTGCTTGCCTCCAGTTTAGGGTCGATGGGCGTGCCGAGGGAAGAGTTTTCTTGCCGCCCCGGGGTGGCCTTGCTGGTGGAGAGCCGTGCGTCCCCGCCCGGCTGGACGGGCGANNGAGACGCCCGTCCCTCCACTAGTCGGAGGCGCCGGAGCGCCCGTGCCCCCTCACGTCGAGTCCGCCCACTGTGTCATCGCGCACTGATCCACCACCCTCGCCAGCTTCGGTCGCACCAGTATCCGCATCGTCCACAGGAGATCGTCCAGGGCGGTCCCAAACCCGAAGTGGGCATCCACAAACGCCAGTTCCGTAGCCGGCAGATCCACGCGGCTAGAGATCAGGACCACGGGAACATCCGGCACCAGAAACTTCATTTCCTGGGCTAACCGCGAACCCGACATCAAAGGCATTTCGTAGTCAAGAAGCGCCAGATCAAAACGGGTCCTCTGGCAAAGCGCGAGAGCCTCAAAAGGATCATTCTTCGCAATAACTCTGAATCCGCATTCCTCAAGAACGCTCGTTAGCAATCGGCTCGACTTGGGATTATCGTCCACGTAAAACACTGTCGTTCGGTTCTCCATGACAAACCTCCGTTCCTTTCCCGAAGAACGCAGCCCACGCACTGCCCTTGCGAATACTTTGGGTAGAGATTTGTAAACTAATCGGGATTGATTCAGAGGCCTGGTTGCCGAAACTTCTTCCGCCTGTAGAGACGGGNNCGGCAAGCCGCGTCTCTACAAGAAATCAGATTCTGGCGCTGGGCATCGACATTCGCTCGCCGCACAACTCCTTCTCCGCCGGACCATCGCAGGGCATCGTGAACTTGAAAATGGAACCATGGCCGGCCTGCGCCTCGACCCAGATCTTCCCGCCACAGCGCTCGATGATCTTCTTGCAGATTGCCAGACCAATTCCGTTGCCCGGGTACTCGGTCCGGGCGTGCAAGCGTTGGAAGACAACAAAAACATTTTCTGCGTACTCCGGCGCAATGCCGATCCCGTTATCGCTCACGCTGAATAACCACTGCTGGCCCGCTTTCTCCGCCTGCACGGAAATCGCCGGCGGTTCTTTGCCGCGGAACTTGATCGCGTTCCCGATCAGATTCTGGAAGACCTGCGCCATATGCGAGCGGTTCGCCCACACTGCCGGAAGCGCAGCATGTGTGACCACCGCGCCGGTCTCTCGAATCGCCGGACCCAGACTCAGCAGGACCTCTTTCATCACCGCGTCACAATCGACGCGTCCGCGAGCGGCACTGTCCCGGCCTACTCGCGAAAAAGCCAGCAGATCCTGAACCAGCGCCTGCATGCGCAGAGCTCCCTCGCTGACATAGCCGAGGAATTTGTCGGCGTTCTCGTCGAGTCGGCCGCGATAGCGTTCGGCAAGCAACTGCGTGTAGGCCGCCACCATGCGCAGCGGCTCCTGCAGGTCATGCGATGCTGCAGAAGCGAATTGCTCGAGGTCCGCGTTGGAGCGGGCCAGCTCTTCGACTTTCCGCGCCAAATCCTCTTCCGCTTGCCGCCGCAAGCGAAGCTGACGTTTTTCCTGCAAAGCGCGCCGGATGGCTTCGGGAAGCCGAGCCAGACCGTCTTTCAGAACGTAATCCGTCGCGCCCCGTTTGATGCACTCCACCGCGGTTACGTCTCCCAATGCGCCCGAGACCAGGATCAGTGGCGTATCCAGCCCCTCGCGCCGCAGCACATCCAGCGCGTCCATGCCTTTCCACTGCGGCAGGTTGTAGTCGGCGATCACCACGTCGGGACGGTGCAAGCGAAGCTGCCGCTCAAACTCGGCTTCCGCTTGCACTACCACCACAGAAACCGAGAAGCCGCCTTTTCGCAGAGCCTGAGCCACGAGCTCCGCGTCCAGTTCGTTATCTTCAACGTGCAGCACCCGGAGTTGGTTGGATTCTGGCGCGAGCCATGATGCTGTTCCGCCTGATGCACGAACCGGGCGGCCATCCCGGAGTTGATTATCGTTAGCGGCGGTCATAAGCCAGGCCTGCCAAATGCTGGGAACCTTCCACTGCCGGCGGCTGATTGATGACCAGCCAGTACAGGCCGATGGTCTTGACCATCTCCCGGAATTGGTCGAAGTCGACTGGTTTCTGGATGTAACTGTTAGCCCCCAGGTTGTAACTGGCCACCAAATCCCGCTCTTCTTTCGACGAGGTCATGATGACGACCGGGATGCTCTTGGTCCGCGGGTCACTCTTGACTTGTTTGAGCACTTCCATCCCATCGACCTTGGGCAGTTTCAAATCCAACAGCACCAATTTGGGCGGATGATCAAACGATCTTTGCGTGAACGCCCCGCGACAGAAGATAAAGTCCAGGGCTTCCTCGCCATCGCGCGCGACGAAGATGTTGTTTGCCAGCTTTCCCCGCCGCAGCGCGTGCAGGGCAAGATCCACATCGTCCTGATTGTCTTCCACCAACAGTATGTCGAGTTTCCCTGAGTTCATGATTGGCCTCCAGCCGTAGCTGCATTGTTCTTCGATTCAGCTTGCTTTCCCACACCGAGGGTGAAATAGAAGGCTGCGCCCTTGTCCAGTTCAGCTTCGGCCCAGATGCGGCCTTCGTGCTTCTGGACTATGCGTTGCACCGTGGCCAGGCCAACCCCTGTGCCCTCGAAATCCTCGGCGCGGTGCAGGCGTTGAAACACGCCGAAGAGCTTGTCGGCATACTTCATGTTGAAGCCGACGCCGTTGTCACGCACGAACACAACTGGCGTCCCCTCTTGGTTCTTCTGTCCGACCTCAATGATGGCCTGAGGGCGAGGCCGGGTGAACTTGACCGCGTTCGAGAGGAGGTTCTGGAAGATCTGCTTTATCAACCCGGGATCGCACTCCACAAAGGGCAGGTTGCCAATCTTCCATTCGATCTGCCGGCCCTCGCATTCCACCTCCAGTTCGGCGACTGCCTCGTTCACTACAGAATTCAGACCGGTGACTTGAAGCCGCAATTCGTGGCGGCCGACCCGGCCGAGATTCAACAGGTCATCCACCAGCAACCCCATGCGGCGCGTGCCTTCCTGGATTCGCTGGAGATGGTGCTGGGCGTCAGGTGCAAGGCTGGAACCGTATTCCTCGGTCAGAATCTTGGAGAACCCACTGATATGCCGTAGGGGAGCACGCAGGTCATGAGAGACGGAGTAAGTGAAAGCTTCGAGTTCTTTATTGGCCGCTTCCAATTGAGCGGTGCGCTGAACTACGCGCTGTTCCAGTTCCTCGTTGAGTCTGCGGATTTCCTCCTCCGCCCGCTTGCGCTCAGCAGTCTCCCACGCCAGATCGGCAAGGAGAGTGACCGCCTGAATGTCCTCGTCGTTATATGCCTGCAGCTTGTTTCCCACCCCCAGGATGGCCACAATGCGGTCTCCGCGGAAGATAGGAACAACCAGTTCGCGGATCACCTGGGCATGTCCTTCCGGCAGTCCCTTGCGCAGCGGAACCGAGGCGTAGTCGTTATGGATCACCGGGCGACGTTCGCGAATGCAATCGACCCATACACCCGCTTCCTCGATGTCGTAATGCCGTCCTTTGCCTTCAGCCGTGCAAAGCTCGGTGAGCGTCCTTGTGGACCAATTCTGCAGGGAAAGAGTCTTCTGATCGGCTTCCAGAAAATGGAAGAACCCGATCGCGCTTCCGGTAAGTCTTTCAACTTCGTCCAGGGTTGCCTGAAGCAGTTCATCGAGCGAGTGGGCCAGAGCAAACTCCGCCAACCGAAGCCGGGCGAGCATGACCTCCTCTGTCCGCTTGCGCTCGGTGACGTCGCGGGCCGCCGCAAAAACGCCTTCGATCTCACCGGCCTCGTTCTTGAATACGCTGGCGTTATAGAGCACGTCAGCCACACCGCCGGAGGTGTGCCGGATGGCGAGCGGATAATCCCGCACCGAGCCCTGCGCAAACACCTGCTCGTATCCCTGTCGGGCCTTCTCCGGTTCGGTGAAGTAATCCGAAAAGTCGCTTCCAATCAGCCGTTCGCGCGCCACTCCGGCTACCTGTTCGGTGGCTTCATTGACGTCAGTGATCTTGCCCTCGTGGCTGATGGTCACCAGCGGGTCGAGACTGGCTTCAAGCAAGCCGCGGGTGTAGAGCGCAGCGGTCCTCAACTTCTCTTCCGCCCGCTTGCGCTCGGTGATGTCCTGGACGGTCCCCGTTGCGAACCGTGGCTTACCTCCGGAATCGAGTTCAACCTGCGCTCTCGACCGCACCCACCGCGTCTCGCCACCAACTACCAGGCGGTGCTCGACGTCAGAAGGTGCTCCTTCGAGAGCCGCGTCCCACCCATCCATGAATTTTTGGTGGTCCTCCGGGGGAACGCGTTCGAGGACCGTTCCTCGCGAGACCGGTGTCCCGATGGGGACCTGGAAGAGCCGGTAGGTCTCTTCGGACCAGGTGAGCGCATCTTTGGCAACGTCCAGATGCCAGCTGCCAACCTCAGCCACGGCCTGGGCGTGGTCGAGACCCGATTTACTGCGTCCCAGTTCCGCGTTGCGCCGCCGTATCGTTCCGGCCAGCATGCTGATGGCGGCCCCGTTGAACATGAACAGCGCCAACCCGATCCTGTCACCTAGGCTAGCAATCCCGAAGCCGTCCGGCTCAAGGAGAAGATAGTCGGCGGCAACAGCCGAGAGCAACATTGCGGCAAGTCCCGGCCCAAGGCCCGCCAGCACTGCCACCACTATAACCACCGGATAATAAGTGACGTATGGAGCAGTGAGTCCGAAAGACTTTCCCAGCCAGTAGCGGAGTGCGGTGGCGGCCCCAACCGCGAGCACGGCGAATCCGTAACGCATGAGCCAGGCACGTATTGCGTGGGTGGCTCGTTTGACGGATTCCATGATCCCGTTTTTTTGCCTCACTCGAAAGTTATCGGCAAAACCGGTACCGTTTCCGGTAAAGAAGCAGGTTACTTATGGACGGGGCAAACCCCGGAGAGCCCGGATTCCGAGTAGATCCCAGATTTCGATATTCTTTCCGTCGGCCTCACCCGTGGAACCGTTAGGGAGCCTCTAATTAAGTTGATTGGAGTTAGCTTTGAAGGGGCATGGCTTCAGCTGTTCAGCCATACCGTTAGAACCCGCCACACAAGCGGCTGAACAGCCTGCGGAAGAACTCAAACTTCGCCGCGAAAAGGGAAGGGCACGAGTTTACTCGTGCCGTTAAGTCGCTGAAAATGTGCTCGCGCTTTAGCGCCTGAGGTGTGCCTTTTACGCCCTCAATTAGTTCTTTCGCAGCCTCTTCAGCCCCGGTGGCCGTTCTTCCTCGGCAGATTGCATTTTTCCGCAGCCTCTTCAGTCGTGCCGTAAGTCCGGCAGAATCATCGGAGGCTTTAGATCGTGCGTGAGAACCGACCTCACGGATCGGCTGGTGGTGGAGCGAATCCGGGATCCAGCCCCGGCAGGGACGAACCAGCTTAGCCCAGCGCTT
>PKUV01000003.1 GCA_003131315.1 Acidobacteriaceae bacterium | reverse complement strand
TGCGAAATCCAGGGAGACGACCACTACGGGCCAATCGCTTCACCGTCGCCGGGTGAATGCGTAGAAACCGCCCTGCCTCTTCGCTGTCGAGCAACGACTCAAAATGGACGTTCGAATCGACAACTGTCTCAACTGGCTTGGCTAGATTCTGTGGCGTAACAGCTCCGACTTGATCGTTTGAAGACGAGACATGGGACATCAGGGCTGGGTCTGATGCTGACTCGATTGGGGCTTCACGGATCAGGTGCGGGGATTGCGGTCGAGCAATCCGACTGGGCTGGATCGACATTCTAGTCCTCTGTCGGGCCGGACACGGAGGTTCCGAACCGACCAATGCCGTTTTCGGCTGGTCGAGTCCGTGTGCAACCGACAATCTTTCCCAACCTGCTTCATTTCTGCCGCCCTGTCTAATGAATTTTCGGGAACGTGTTATTCCTTCAGCGACTAATAACTTTCCGCAACTGACAAATTTCTTCGACTTTTTCTGGCCGGAGGGATTCGTGGAGGTTTAGTTTGTTGAAATAACGAGACTTGCGGAAACGACAACAATTCAACATTAATGCCAAAAGGTCTTGATGCAGCAGTGGCAGCCCATCTTTTCTCGGCCTTGTCCCGCAGATTCCGATACCAGTCAGAGCATTTCAGCGAAGCGTTTAGAGGGGTTGTGGACGAGCGAAGAACTAACGAAACTACATTGCCTATGTACTTCGTTACCAACCGGATGGAAATTTTGTCTTTCTACCTCGCATATGAGCTTGTCCGCTAAACCATAAGCACAAACGGCTATTAGTCCCCCAGGGAATAACAGACTCCCGAACTTTCATTGGACAGCGAACTTGAGTGCGGTTAGTTTTGCGCCACACGCAGCAGATTTTAGCTGCTCCTGGAGGCGCAGATGTCATCACGTTGGTTCCAAATTCATCTTATTCACCCAGTCCAGCCCCTTCTTCGGTCGAAGTGGGCGCGTCCAACCGCGGCTGTTCTGACCCTGCTTTTTCTCATGCCTGTGACCGCGCTGGCGCAGGGCGGGTCACCATTCGACACCGGGTTTACCGCCATCCAAAGCCTTTTCACCGGCACGATTGCCAAGGTTGCCAGTCTGGTTGCCATCGTGATCGGCGGCTACGGCTTCGCCCACGGCGAACCCGGCGCCAAGAAAGCACTCGCCGGAGTTGCCGCCGGAACGGGCATTGCCGTTCTCGCCGTCAATGTCCTGAGTTGGCTCTGGGGCGTTTAGCGCCCTTCCCAGCTACCTACGACCCATTTCACCAACACGCTTTGTTAGGCGAGGGGCTTATGGCAGACAAAACACAAAAACATCGAACAAATCGGGTGTTCAAGAGCCTGCATAAGCCTCTCACCTACTTAGGCGTGGAGCGCACTTTGTTCTACTTCGTCTGCGTGGGCGCGGTGGGGGCCTTCAATCTTTTCAATTCCATCCTGGCGGGGATCGCTGTGTTCATCGGCGGTTTTGCCTTCGGGCATTGGGTCACGAACAGCGATCCGGCGTTCCTTCGCATCCTGGCGAGGTCCGAACGCTACAAGCTGCGCTATGACGCGGCCAAACAGCTCATCCCCCGCGTAGAGGTACTGTGATGCTGCGTCTCCATAAGGTCATCAAGCCGTGGAAAGAAAGTGCGGCACTCAACGACCACATCAACCTCTACGGGTTCTGGAATGAGACGACCTTCCTCACCAAGAGCGGCGATGTCGGCATGGTGCTCAGCGTTCCCGGCGTGGACTACGAAAGTCTAGACCGCTCGGAACAGGAATATGCAGTGAAGCGATTGGAGGCGGCTCTGAAAGCCTTTGGCCCAGGCTTCCACGTTTACCAGTATCTCTTCAAGTCGAACCGGCCCGACATACCGTTCGCCAAATATAACGACCCGATTGTGGAAGCGGCGATCGAGCAGCGGCGGAAGTTCTTTGAAGCGAAACGCGACCATCTTTATCAGGTGGAAATCTTTTACTGCATTCTGCTCGAAGGCTCGCGGTCGAAAACCGGAGTGGGCGCGGCGTTCAGCCAACTCTTTCGCGATCCTGCCGGGGCCATCGGCGAACTGAAGGCGCAGTTCACGAACGACAACATGAAAACTCTGCTGCGCAGCCAGATCGAGCGCGATGTTGCCTGCCTTGACCAGCGCGTGCAGGCATTCGCTCGGCAGCTCGCGGACTTCATGCAAATCGAGGTCTTGGATCGGCAGGGGCAGTTCACGTTTTTCCGCCGGTTGCTTAACTTCGACGACTGGCGTATTGCGGGGAGGCCGCAGTCCACGCAGTTCCTCGACTATCAGGTTGTCAACTCGAACATCGAAGCCGAACGCGATCATCTGCGTGTCGGCGATCACATCGTCCGGGTGCTAACGATGAAAGAGGCCATCACCGAAACACGGCCACTGGCGCTCGATGCGCTGCTAAAAATCCCGGCCAACTTCCGTGTCGTTACGGAATGGACGCCGCTCGCGGCGGATAAGGCCCGCAAGGAAGTCAACAAGCGCCGCCGCCACTTCAACATGTCGAAAACCGGGTTTGTCTCTCAGATGGGCAACGACGCGACGAAGACGAACCCGCGCGATGTGCTAGTGGACGAGTCGAAGCAGGCCGACATCGAAAACCTTGGCGACTGCCTCCGCGCCTTGGGCGACGGGCAATCGCTCGGCGATTTCTCGCTGACGATTGTGCTGTACGGCCACTCAAAAGCGGAGCTGGAGCAACTCGGGGCCGAGTTTGCTGGCATTTTCACCAACGCCGACGGCAGCCTGTTTTCGGAGACCTACAACCAACTCAACGCTTACTTCGCCACCGTGCCGGGCAACTATGCCCTCAACCTCCGCAAGCTGTATCTGCTGAACACAAACTACGCCGACCTATCGTTCCTCTTTACGATCCTTCCGGGCGAAAAGACGAACGCGCATCTCGGCACCGAGTACCTGGCTGTCCTCGAAACGGACAACAGCACGCCTTATTTTCTGAACCTGCATAACGGCGAGGTTGCCCACACGCTGATTCTTGGGATGACAGGGAGTGGCAAGTCCTTCCTCCGCCAATATGCGCCCCAGCGCCTGCCGCCAAAGCAAATGGAATTGTGGCTGTCTGCATGAGTTGTCAGCCAGAAATCAGCAATCGCGGCGCCGGCTGCCGACGGTGTTGAGCTTGCGCTGCGTATTGGTCTGAATGCCAGAACAGACTTTCTTAGACAGGAACATTTGCAACGTTGATTCCGGCATGGGCGTTGGCCCCGGCTGAGAGCCGTGTTGCACCATGTTCACACCGGCTTCGATCCTTCTCGCAGCAACTTGTCCGAATCGTAATTAAAACAAACAAAACGATATTATGCGTAATCACTATTGACAACGATTCGCAACTAGCGTAAGAAGTGGTGCGTAAGAATGACGGTCGAGAAAACCTCGGCCAGGACCCCGGAGCAGGAGCTTGGAGGTGGTTATGCACACGGCACTTTTTTCCTTTTCGGTTCGGACTCCCGTCCGCACTGCCCTGTTTTTTCTGCTGTTCTTTTTGCCTGCCGCGCTTATGGCAACCGACATCGCTGGCAAGTTGAAGGGGGTGGTCAAGGATCCATCGGGAGCTGCGATCGCAGGGGCGGTGGTAACCCTGCAGGAGATGGGAACGAATATTGAACTGCAGGCTACCGCGGGGCCCGGCGGAACCTACTCCTTCGAGTCCGTGCTGCCTCGGGTTTACACGGTGCGCTGTGAGCATCCGGGTTTCAGGACGTTCGTAGCTTCTGACCTACGTGTTATCTCGCAGCAGACTGTGACCTTGGACATCGGGCTGACCATCGGACAGGTTAGTGAGAAGGTAGAGGTCGTCGCGGCCGCTGCGCAGGTTGATACCAGTGGTGCGACCATTCAGAATACGATGGACAACGATTCGCTCATGGCACTGCCGGTGGATGGAAGAGATTTCCGCCTGACTGCGGAACTGTTGCAGCCGGGAACGGTGCAAGGCCCTCAATCGAATGTGGGGCCGACGACACGAGTAAACGGAACCCGCGGAAATACCGGAAATAACTACAAGATCGATGGTACGGAGAGCATTGACTACTACAACGGGGCCGCCACGGCATTTCCTGAGGTCGAAAATGTCGAGGAGTTCACGGTTCTGTCCGACGCTTACGGTGCGAAATACGGGACCGGCGTGGGCAGCCAGGTAACCGCGATCATTAAGTCAGGTACCAACAATCTGCACGGAATGTTCTGGACGTACTTGCAGAACCAGGCGTGGAATGCCAATACATGGCGAAATAACCAACTGGCCATCGCCCGGCCTTCTGGTTCCCAGCAATGGTACGGAGGCAATTTCGGTGGGCCAGTCTACATACCGCATCTTTATGACGGCAAGAATAAGACCTTTTTTTTCGTCTCCTACGAACACACCGGCAGCACGCAACTTCCCTTGCAGCAGCAGCGTGTCCCGACGAATGCGGAACGAGTGGGGGATTTCAGCAATGATCCTCAAGCTACCTGGCCGGTAATCAACGGGACGTCGACGCCTACTCTGGACCCGACGCAGTTTTCACCAATGGCGAAATCTCTACTGGCTAACCCTGCGCTGCTGCCCACGACTTCCGACCCAAACGGCCTGTTTACCTGGCTGGGTACTTCTACAGGCACCGTGCAGCCCTTCATCGCGAAGATTGATCATCAGTTCACCCAGAATCACCGGATATTTGGCAGCGTGTTCTGGTCAAGGGATGACAAGATTTGGGATCCGCTGTTTGGAATTCAGTTTGGCACGCCGACGTTACCCAACGAGGGTGCTTCCACCTTTGCCACGCATCTGCAGGCGTGGAGTCTCAATTACAACTGGACCATATCGCCGAACATGTTAAACACGGTGGTGTTCGGTTACCGGCCGCTGGACATCAACGTTACGCGCTCGAAAGTGAACCCGGCTCTCACTTGGACAGCGGCAGGGCTGCCTAATATTCAGATCGACACTGGTGCGTCTGCCACGCAGGTGGGGATTTGCGTCAACGTGTGCAACACCGGCGACGGGACCACCGGCTTCTTCATCTGGGGCAACTACGACAACCCGCTGCACGAGCTTGATGTATACGTTGCCGACGATTTCAGTTGGACCAGGGGGAGACACACACTACAGGCGGGTTTCGACACCCGCACCCACCATAATGACAATTTTCAGAACTACCAGGGCGCTGGTCAGTTTACCTTTTCAGATGGACAGCCGGGCAGCACGGGAAATGCCACTGCCGACTTTCTCCTGGGACAGGGCGCAAACTTCTCCCAGGTTTCACTCCTGCAAAACAGCCTCCGTTATCCCTCGCGCGATTTCTACGTGCAGGATATCTTAAAGGTAAATCGCCGATTGACTGCAACCTTGGGTTTGCGCTGGTCTCCTTTCTTCGGAACCACGGAAGTGAACAACGAATTGGGTGCATTCCGGCCTGGGCAACAGTCCACTCTATTCCCGAACGCTCCGCTTGGCCTGGTGGTGCCGGGGGACCCAGGGATTCCCGCAGCAACCTTCCCAACGCGTTGGAAGAATTTCGCGCCTCGGATCGGCCTAGCCTTCGACCCCAAGGGGGACGGAAAGATGGCGATCCGGGCCGGGTACGGCATCTACTACGATTACCAGAACCTGCTGGGGTTCGATCAGTTTGCTGCCAGCGTTCCCTATGGACTAATCTATAATCCACCCACAGCGGTTCCGGTCACCGATCCTTATTTGGGAGCGCAGCTTTTCCCGTATACGAAGCCAGTTCCTGGCGCGGGGTCCAAAAGCTTTGTTTTCCCCAATACGCCTTTGTCGATCTTCAGCTTTTCCCCCAACTACAACGCCGGCCTGGTACACCAGTGGAACGTCAATTACCAGTGGGAGGCGATCAAGGACTTGCTCGTAACGGTCGCGTATGTGGGCACACGCGGAGAGCACCTGAACTCTTCCATCGACCTGAATACGCCCTTTTTTGTCGCGGGTAGCAGTACTGGAGACCCGGCCAACGTGCAATCCCGACGCCCGTATCCGCAATTCGCGTCCATTTTTTACAACACTCCGAGTACGTTGTCCCGCTACAACTCATTCCAGACCACTGTCAATAAGCGAATTTCCCACAGGTTAACCGTAGTGGGCAGCTACACGTTGAGCAAAGCCACGGATAATGGTGACACGATGGGAACGCCGTTCCTCGGATTGGCCTACAGGGATCCGCGCAACCCGAACCTGGATGCGGGCCCCTCTCAATACGACATCCGCCATGTGTTCACCACAACTTATAACTATGAACTGCCGTTCCCATCCGGGGCGAGCCACTCGACGACGAAGACGTTCCTGGGTGGTTGGGCGATCAGTGGTACTGTGCGTGCCCAGTCCGGGGACCCGCTTACGATCATAAGTCCAGTAGGCAATAACGATGCCTCGACTGCGGGGGCATGGGCAAATTACATGGGCGGGCCATTGTATGCAGACCATAGCTCGCGAACCGCCCAGGCGGCGCAGTGGTTCAACGTAAACGCTTTCTGCCCGGTTTATGGGTTGGGACCGGCGCCGGATTGCAATTCAAGTGTCGATCCGCAATATGGTGTCACGTCCCTGCCCATCGGGAACTCCAAGCGTGGCATGTTGCGCGGGTCCGGGCGTTTCCTGAACGATTTTTCCATCACCAAACGCTTCCCATTCTCTGAGCGGTGGGCAAATCTGGAATTCCGCCTTTCTGCTTTCAATGTATTCAATCACACCGTGCTGGATGACCCAGATACCCACATAGGAGATTACGGAGGGACGTTTGGGCAGATCACGAGCGCAGAACCGAACCGGCGCGGGCAATTGTCCCTGCGTTACACATTCTGAGTAGATTCGTTTTTTGTGGCACAGTGAATTGACCTCAAGGCAAACGCGTGCGCGAAGATCGCGCATGCCAAGGACACATGTATGATCCCGAGCAGGCGTCTTCTTTTCCCAACGATGGCGTGGATGTCATGGTTTTTGATCTCAGGCACGGCCCCTCTCTGGGCCACCGACATCACCGTTCAGAACAACGTCGGCGTCAAAGTCGCAGCTAGAGAAGCAGCGGGCAAGTACGCCCTCGGTTCTGTCTCTCTGGATGGTCAGATTGTCGAGACGCCCCTGGAAACAGGGGTACTGGCTTTTAGAAATACTGAGACAGGCCAACTGGTCTGGCTGCCCGCTTCCAGAGCAGAGCAAGTGAGTGCGTCGAAGGTCCTACTCTCGGGATCGGACACGGTGGATGGCGCAACGATCCAATTCAAACTCACAGTCGAAGCCCCGGCCGACCTGAAGGCCGTCAAGTTCACTTACGACTTTTCGAGCGACCGGGACTTACCGGGTTGGCAGGCGGTTCTGGCCTACCATTCCGATTTCACCCACCGCTGGAAGTGCCAGATCTATCCCTATGCCGAGGATTCACGGTACGTGCAGCGCGACCCGCTCAGTTATATGGGAATCCCTTCCGTACTGTTGTATCGCGACGACCGCTCGCTGGGAGTGTTTTGGGGATTGGACATGAACTGGGATTACCTCGATCCCACAAACTGGACAAAGGACATTGGCCTGTACTTTATCGATGGGGTGGTGGCTCCACAGTTCCGCGTTGGCGGCGCTTCGCTGAAAGCGAAGTTTCAGTATGAAGCGCCTCTGCAATTGGTCATGACGGCTAATCGTGATCCGGACGGTATGATCACGGAACTCATGCAGAATTGGATCCGTTTGAACCGCTATTGGCCCGAGCCTTTACAGGTACGCTCTAACGACCAGGCGCTGAATTACTTCATCGAGGGCAGAAAGAAGACGAGTCTGTGGAATCCCGGGAAAGGCTATCGGCTTGAGTACGGCGACGTACACACCTCCTTTATCTATATTGGTGAGCAAGGACTGAATGCGTACTTCGACTACTTGATCTACGAACTGACCGGCGACCCGCTCTGGCGCATTCGGGCCTTCGAGCAGATGGATCTCATCGCGAAAGGACAGAACACAAATCCCGACGATCCAAACTACGGGGTGGTGCAGACGGCTTACAACCTCAACCAGGAGTCGCCCGGCGGTCTCGGCTTCAACAGCCTGGACCGAGGGACCAATCCGGGCTATAAACCCGATCTTAACGCGCATCTCTCCCGCTACATGCTGTTAACTTGGAAGCGAGTGAAGGATCATGAAGGCACGGATCGTCAGGACTGGTACAAGACGGCAAAGCTGGCGATGGACTGGGTCATACGCCAGCAAAACGTGGATGGAGGCCTGGCCCAGAAGATCGAACTGCAGCGTTACGACACCCTACCGGACCACGACTGGGCGGATACCGGATACCCCGACCGTGTGAAGACGAAGGTTGGGGAGAAGAGTCCTTCGGCCGCCTCGGGTCGCGCTTTGCCCGCCACGTGGTGGATCTACAAACTCACCAGCGATCCCAGGTACCGGCGTTTCATGGACTCGCTGGAGCAGTACACACTGGACCATGTACAGAACCAATACTATTACACCGGGCATCATCCAGATCTGCCGGCCATTGACTTCGAAGAGGCCAGCATATGGGGAATCGCGGAATACTGGCTGAATCGTTACGATGAGACGCACGATCGGAAATATGTTGATCATGCTGTCGCCGATGCCTATCTTGCCCTCACCTGGTGGTGTCCCAAGCAGCTAAGTTGGGTTAAGAACCCCACCCTGGGCGGATCAGCGGAACAGCAGCACTTCTTGCAATACTCGGTCTACTCGTACCAGGACCGGAAGCCCGAAACCATCCAGCGCCTCTATCAGGCCACGGGTGATCCACTGTGGGGTGCCCTGGCCCAACGTGTCTTTCAGAACATTTATTTCACTGAGATCACGGAAGGCGATTTCATGGGCGCCACGCACGAGCGCATTGCCGACCCCTGGTTGGCACGCAAGGATGATCCTGGTCCGGCGGAATTCAACTCTATGGGCACGATCTACATGGCCGAGCAATCGTTAGACGCATTCTTGCAGGTGGTCGAGATGTATCGTACGGGTCGGGGCCTTTACTTCGGCGGCGCAATCACCAACAAGGTTTACCCGGATGGTGTAACTTACTACTCGCAGGATATCGACGACCGCAAGAAAGCGAATCTTTCGGTGCTGCCTTCCAACGGAACCATCACCGTGAAAGTCGACACTTGGACGGGTGAGCAAAAGAAGTGGACGGTGAACGATCCGGCGGGTCAGGAGATCACGACGCTGTATAAAGTGGGGGATCTGAAACCCTTCACTCGGTATCAGGTTTTGGAAAACAGCCGTCCGCTCGGCACATTCTTGTCCGATGTGAAAGGAACCATTCAGTTCAGCCAGACGGCGGGATATAAAGCATCCCGCAGTTACGAAGTGGAGTCACGCTGAACCCTGCCACCACGACAGTCACGAGAGTCAACATTGGAGGTCGGGATGCTGGGTCCGTTGCTGCTGAAGCGGTATAGCTTTGTACTTGGCTGCATTCTTATCTTTCTGCGCATGACGGCCGCTGCTGCCGTCACTGTGGACAAAGTCGAATATCACGGCTGGAAGAATGCTTACCGAATTTCCAATGGGACGGTACAGCTCATCGTGTTGGCTGACGTGGGGCCGCGGATCGCCTGGTACGGGTTCGTTGGCCAAACGAACGAATTCTACGAATGGAAGGATCAAGCTGGGAAGACTGGTGGCAATGAATACCGGAGTTACGGCGGGCATCGTCTCTGGGCCTCACCGGAGACTGAGCACACCTATTTTCCAGACAATGTGCATGTGAGTGTAACCCGGACGGACGATACCGTCCGGTTCACTGCGCCCATGGAAAACACGACACCGGGTGTGGGCCTGCAAAAGGAAATGGAGATCCGGCTCGACCCGCAGGGAACGCACGTAAGTGTCGTCCACAGGATCACGAATCGCGGGAAAGTTGCACGTGAGATGGCATCATGGGCCCTGACGCAGATGGAACAGGGCGGCCGCGCTGTTCTGCCATTTCCGCCGAAGGAATCCTGGAACCAAGAGCATCTGCTGCCCGAAGGTGTCATGGCGCTCTGGACCTATACCGATCTGAGTGATCCCCGATGGACGCTCGGAAGGAATTACCTGCAACTCAAGGCCGACCCGAATCCAACAGGCAAGTTTAAGGAACAGATGACCGGGATCTATGACCCAGCCGGTTGGGGGGCATACTTCCGCAAAGGACACTTGTTCGTAAAGCGTGCCACGGTGGAGAAAGGCGCGACCTATCCCGATTTCGGCTGCAACTTCGAAACCTATACAGAGCCCGGTTTTCTTGAATTAGAAACGCTCGGACCTCTCCGTGAGTTGCGGCCCGGAGCTACTGCACTTCATGTCGAAGACTGGTGGCTTTTCAAAGATGTCCCCGCGGGTGAGGGTGACGACTGGGTCGACCGCGCCGTAGTTCCACTAGTGAATCAAGCTCGTTGATGTATTCAAGTAGACCGAAACCCTAAAGGGTAGAACCGGGACACATTACCACAAGAAATCTGATTATTGCCGTAGACGGCTGCCCGGAGGCCGCATCGCTTACCGGGTGGGCGTGCATGTCAAACAATCTCGAATGTCTGCAGCACCGCGCTGCGAGTATGTCGGATCGCGCTTTCATCGGGGGAAATTAAGTGGTGTATGTCCGTAGGGTTTCCGGGGAGCAAAACCGCTTCTGGCCTTCTCCAAGCTTCCGGTAACCCTTCCCAGTGATGTCCGTGAAGTTCCCCCGGGGTGCACTGCAGACGCGTAAATACTTCTCTTCGGTACATGTAAAAATGGGCGAAACCCGTCGCTTAGCCGCTCACCGGCTGCATAGATAGTCCTTCGTTCAGCCAACTCTAAATTTAATGTGAATCATCAATCCACCGCACTGCAACGCTTGAATTGTCTGCAAGGTTTTTCATCTTGACCGCTAGCCCGTTCCGTTGGTTGCATCCCAACAGATCTTGTGACTTCTTTCGGTGAGCCACACCCCCAGCCAAACGCCTTCACACAAAGGCCGTCATTGTCAGACAAGAATCACCTCGATCCCGGCTTTCTTCAGGGCACGCAGATCGGACATAGGAATTCCACGATCGGTAATTACTTCCTGAAGGGCAGAGGGAAGGACGATGCGCGACAGACTTCGACGCCCGAACTTGCTCGAGTCACAGACAACTACGGTTCTCTTAGCTACCTCTACCATCACCCGGTTTACTTTAGCTTCCTGGAGATTCGGTGTACTCAGTCCGTACTTGACGTCAAAGCCGTCGACGCCGAGAAACAGAATGTCGGCATTAAGCCGCCCCAAAGTCTCTTCCGCAATCGGCCCTACCAAGGAAAAAGAATTCTTGCGCAGCGTGCCGCCGGTAAGGATGACTTCTGCATTTGCCCCAGACAATTCGGTAGCGATGTTTACCGCATTCGTTACAATCGTAAGATTGCGGAAGTTTCGCAAAGCACGCGCGATCGCAGTGGTAGTTGTACCTGAGTCGAGGATGACGACTTGGTCCTCTTTCACGAGGCGAGCAGCCGCCGCCGCAATGTGGAGTTTTTCGCTGCGATGCAGCTTCTCTTTTTCCGACAGCGAGGCATCTTCGAGAGCACGTTCCCGTGCCGGCAAAGCGCCGCCATGCGTGCGGTGAACAAGTCCGTGCACGTGCAGAATATCGAGATCCTTTCGAATCGTAACGTGGGATGTGCCGAAGTACCGGGCCATGTTCGTGACCAAGACCCGGCCGTCACGGTTCAGAATTTCGAGAATGGCTCGTCGGCGCTCTTCGTTAAGCACGGAATTGTTCGATTCGGGTAACCACTGGTTAAGAAGCCGTTTGTTGATTGCTATTTCTTTTTATATCGTCGTGTTTCGTTTATTAGGCGTCGTTTGAAGTGATTTCCCACACGATCCCGGCGACTGGTTTGCGAGCGGTGGACCGAGCGCGTTTTTCGGGACCGATACCCAGTTGGTGACCAATTGTAACTTATGATGTTCGTAGCGAATCGCATTGCCTCCGGAGCCGCTCAGCGGTCGGTTGGCTCTACGAAGCGTCGATTGTCGGTAAGGTTAGAGTGCGCCCTTAAATTGCCGGTTACCTTGACCGAGAAATTCTGGTGCGCCGGTACCCCGTCCACTCCGTCCACTGTGAGGCGGATCGTGAAATCTTCCGCTCTTGTGTAGGCATGAGACACCTTGGGGCCATCCGCGCTTGTGCCGTCGCCGAGATCCCAGTGATACGCGACCGCGGGTACACCGCCAGCTTCTGCCTGCGCCGAGAGATTGATCGTCTCACCGGTATTTGCCGCTGCAGGCACCTGCGCCGTCACGGTTGGGGCAGCCTCGGCAACGCTCTTGTCGATCAGCTTGATCACCTTCACCGACTGGGGTGGCTGATTCTCCAGCCGCGCTGCACCACCCACGAGCGTAACCGTCTCATTCTGGTTCAGCACATCCGTCGCCGCAAACGTGTGGCTGGCAGGAAGCCCGAGGTCCGCCAGTCTTATCGTGTGCGAGCGCACCGTGTTCGTCCAGTTGAAGACAGTCAGCATGGCCTGGCGCTGACCTTGCCGGAGGAAGAAAATACTTGGCTGTTCATCCTCGGGCGCGTAGGTCATCAGGTCTAACGGCGTAGAAGCTTGCCCAACTTTGGCCATATTCAGCAACTCCCGGTTTTCAACCAGCGCCAGCCGATCCTTCTCAGAGCCCAGGACCAGCAGGTCATCGCCGATCTCATACATGCCGCCGGATGCTGCGGAGAGAGCAATCGACGCCTGGGCCGCGCCCAGCGAAATCGAAGACCGTTCGTTCGCACGCTCCATGAGATGCGTCGCGGTGACGTTGAAGGCGTCCGGATCATTGACGAAAAAATTACGGTGCATATAGAAGCGGGCAGCGATGCCCGAGGCAGCATTCCTGGTTCTCTCAAAACTGTGGCCCGTATCCGCGGAGACCCGGCCCGTATCTACCAGCCCCACTGGGTTGAGCATGGGACTTCCGTCTTTATCCAGGATCACCTCCTCGCCCACGGCATCGCGGATTACCTGGAGGCCAATGCGTTGGGCTTCGAGGGCTGTGGTGTTGGGGCGGTAATGGTAACCCTCGATCGCGGTGGTATCCATGAAGTCGAGTTTGATGAATCGGACCCCCCATTCGCGGACGAGTGTCCTGTAAGTGTGACGCATATACTCCTGGGCTCCGGGATGGGTTGTGTCCAGCGCGTAAAGCACATCCGTCTTCTGGTCCCAGACGTCGCCAAGGGGGACCGGCTGGCCCTTGGCATTGTGCACCAGCCAGTCCTTGTGGTGCTCGTAGATCCAAGCTCGGCTTGTCACCTCAAACGGCGCAGTCCATACGCCGAATGTCAGGCCCTCTCCCGTAAGGCGATGCCCGACAAACCGCAAACCATCCGGAAATTGTGCCGCATTCGAAGTTGTATATTCTCCGCGAGCATACTGATAACCTTCATCAATTTGGAAATACTTATACCCTAATGATTTCAGATGTTCGGCTTGCCAGTCACCGTTGGCCAGGGTTTCGCCTTCGTTGATGGCGCCATAGTAGACGGTCCAACTCCACCAACCGATGGGAGTCTCGCTAGAGACGCGCGCATGGTGCAGACGACGAACCGCATCACCGTAGGCGAGCAGTTGATTGTGGTAATCCGGTCCGGCCTCGAACATCAATCGCTCTGAAACCATGTCTTCCCCGGGTTTAACGGGAAGACTCAATTCGACCTGGTCGTCCGCGGATGAATCCTTCAGATCGAATTCCTTCTGGATTTCCGTGGTTCCGGTGGATTCAACGGTATAGGACGCTATCTTGGTCTTCGCCCCCATACCCTCAGCTTTCAGATGCATCAGGGTCAGAAATCGGTCTGAGGTGAGTGCACCAAGAAATAAACTCTGCTTACTCTCCCGGTTGTAGATGAGTTGGCTCCCTGCACCACGATGCATCCCGCCGGGCACTCCCCCGAGGTCGTAAAGCACCAGGTCCGGCCAATCTTCGCTGAAACTGTCGGAGAGGACCCGGTCGGCCGATTGACCGCCACCCAGATTGATGATCGGCTCACCCATGGCCTCCACACTCCGAATGGCCTGCACAGTTACTTCCTGTCCCGCGCTGTTTTGCACCTTTACCTGGACGGTGCCGTAAGGGCGCTGTTTGTAGAGCTGTAACACGTAAACAAGATCGGGTTTGCCGTCCAGTCCGCTGCAAGTGACCGTGACCTCTCGGCCGGGGCCGAGATCATCGTCGAATGTAGACTCCGCGGCCTGGTGCCGCGGGTAATCGCTCGAGCGAAGCCACTGGTGGTCAACCTGTGCTGCCACACGGGACCTGAGCACGGGCTGACCGTCATGCAAAGACAGTTGGTACGATCCCTCCTGCGCGTTGACCGTCAGGAACAGCTCGTCGTTCGTCAGTTGCTGGGCCACACACGGCAGCGCGACAATCAGCGTGCCAGCGATAATCGCAAGGCCCACTCTGAAAACCAGTCTTCGAGGTCTTTTCGACACGGCAGCAATCTCCCTATGTGTGCATGTTCCTCATCGCAGCAGGAACCCATACCCTGCCCATGAGGTCGTGGGGCGAAGCTCGACTTAGAAGCAGTCAAAACACAACCTTGACCGCGAACTGCAGGATGCGCGGATCGTGCGCTGCAGTAATGGTGCCGAAGGCTCCAGGGCCATCGGCCACAATGTTGTCAGGGTTGAAGAAATTGACGTTATTGAACACGTTGAACGTCTCGGCCCGAAACTGCAGAGACAACCGCTCCGTGAGCTTCGTGTTTTTCATGAGCGCCAAATCGGTACTAAAGAATCCCGGACCGCGCAGGATGTTCTTGCCCGTATTGCCAAACGTCCCCACCGCGTTATTGCCGAACAACGACGTGTCGAAATACGTTCCTGCGGAGCAGTAGGCAAGCCAGCATGCACAACCTCCGGGAAAATGGTGAGACTGCTCCACTTGCATAGGGGGTGGCCGAGGTTTTCTCGACCGCCCGTTGTACGCGCCTTTTTTACGCTAGTTGCGAATCGTTGTCAATAGTGATTACGCATAATATTGTTTTATTTGTTTTCATTACGATTAGGACAATTTGCTGCGAGAAGGATCGCTGCACGAGGGGAGACGTTGATCATCTAGAATTTGCGCGTGGAAAATCATTGAGCTTGCCGATCTTACGGAGATCGACCTTCGATGAGGCTTTCGTTGTAGTCTGGGATCATGTCCCACCGCCATACCAAGAATTCATCGCACCTGCTGGGTTTCGAGCCCGAGAAATCGCCCCCGGATGGGAATGTGGCCGTGAGGCCACAAGGGCAACAAAAGGGCAATTACGATTCCGATAGGTTCCAAACAAGGACATTACGTTTCTCTTTGCGCCGCGTAAGTCCATTAGATTCCGTTAACTGTGGTACTCATAACCTCACGCTCCTTAGGATTCCCAAGAGTTCCTTGGCATTCCTGATTGAGCTTTGCAAATTGGGCGTCCGGCGCAGCAATGCACCGGAAGATCACTCGTCAAAGTCGGTGGAACCTACGTCGCGCGAGCGATAAGGCAATACCGAACCAAGCCCCCGGAATAGTGGGGGAAGGCGTAGAGACTGGATGGCGAGCATCCCACGTGGATGAAGGTACAGTCCGACTCTCATCGAAAGGTGAGTCAGATCGCATAACCCAAAGGTCGGCGGTTCAAATCCGCCCCCCGCAACCATGAACGCCACTGCCAAACAGCAGTGGCGTTCGCCTATCTGCAATTCCCATAATGAGACTTAGGATGCTCCCCTCACATGACAACAGTCTGAAGAGTGTGCCCTCCTATTTGGTGACGTGTCTTCTCAAGATCGCGGGAAATTCATCGAAGATGAGCAGCCAACGCACAGGCTGCAGAACACGAGTGACGAGCTCCGGAGACTGGATGAAAGCGCTTCGACTCCCGCTGCCATGGCAAGCATCAACCGTGCCGAGTTCGGCTAGGCGGACTCTTCAAGTTCCACTGCGTATCGCTTCGCGGCAGACTGTATCCGCTTCCACGCCGCACGGCGTTCCGCTTCCGTGACGCCCTTCACCTGATTAAAACGCGCAACAGCGTTGCGTACGTGAGAGGCATTTTCCAGCGGCTCCTTGCGTTGCTTCGGAAAAGCGAACTTGGTTGCGGATATCCGATCACGAGCTGGCTTGGTCAGCTTTGCCATCATTTTTCTCCTCCGGGAGCTCACTGTGCACCGGCGGCCCCGGAATCGTTCTCAGGTTCGACTGCGGCAGCTTTTCCAGTTCCTGCCGCGTGGTCTGGGTCACGTCTTTTCCCCGCGTGGATTCGGCCATGCGCGGCTCATCCATTTCCTTCTTGACGCGAGCGAGTGTCGCTTGGTTGGATTCTTGCTTCGGTCGTTCTTATGCATATTTGCACGATGTCACGAGCGCAAAGGGATTACAGGTCAATTTGGAACAGGCTGGCAGTTTCAGCATTGTTTTCATACCGAGCAGTCTTGAACAGTCTTTACCAATCTGCAAAATGTAGCATCTCGAATGTAAAACATCGTGCCACTAGGACACGGTAAGAGGGTTGGACTATCGAAGACGAACAGTGTCAGAAGATCGGCGGAGGGTATAAGGCAGTGAAGTTCAGATTTTTACTGTTTCTCTGGATGGAGCCAACATTTTATCTACGCTGATCCAAAGTCCAATGACATGAAAGCTGGCAGGAACCTCCCCCACGTGCCCGTCACGTGGAAGAGCGGCGCCTCAGCGCCGCGTGAGGCGGTCAGAAATCAACGAGGGCTCTCTGGAGAAGTGTGTCCCCTTAGTGGCTATCCGCTACAACTAGCTTTCGGTTGAGCATGTCCGCGGCCTCAGCAAGCGTCAGATCATCGGATACCTGGTAGAAGTCTGCATGGGTTTCCTTCTTCCGCACTCCGATGGTCGCGAACAAGAGAGCTTTTCCTGTGATCTCCACACTCATGTTAGTCAGGTCCCAATGGCCTGGGACAACTTCTGCCTGCCTGACCTCAAAATGGCCTCCCTTGTCCAGGTGTCCCAGCAGGCCGAGCCCGAATTTCACGTCCCGTGTGAGACGCCCACTAAACGCAGCCAGCCGCTCCTGTTTGCAGTCCACCCACATCTCGCCTTCCATGTCGTGGAACACGCGGGCCTCCATCGAAGGCGGGTGGAAATTCGGGTTTGGTCGAAAGCTCAGCTTTACCAGGCTCCTGTCGTCACCTGCATAGGTGAATACGAATGCATCAGGCAGCATCTTGAACAGCCTTCTGCCCTGTAGGGTCGCCTCCTCCAGTTCTCGCTGCAGTTTTCGCTTCGCACTCCGACTGGTCATTAACTCCTGAACACGCTTGTTCTCTTCCTCCTGCTGTTTCGCGCTAAGGGGGCGGTCGTCAATGGATAAGAGTCGACTGAGAGAACCTTCTTTTGTCTCAATAATCTCCTCGACCCGCTTCTTTCCAGACTGTTCCTTTTCGAGTCGGTACATCCAGTTGGTGTGGTCGTCTTGGAAAGTTAGTTCATTCTTGATCACCCGCCGTGCCAGATCGTTGGCCGACGCTTGGCTGCTGGGAGCGGACTGAGGACGTGCGGGTACACCAAGCAGGATGATCGCCAGTGCAAAAGGCACCGGGCTGTGTCTCAATCTCACAACCGATGGCGATGTCCATGCGCGACACGTTTTGATCCAGTTGTTCATGCCGCCATTGTTCCTTGTTCCAGTGAGATGAACCGGAGGAACCGCTCGTAGATCCGCGTCGCTATCGCAGCCGTTTGGTTCCTCACAATTTTGATCATGGACCGTAGGGACTTCAAAAGCTGGTCAAAATCGCGCACTCACGAGTCCTCGGCAAGTCGCAGAGTCCCGGGAAGAATTCCATCTTCTAGGGGATGAAAACGATACCCTTACAAGGAGATGTGTCTCGAATTGACCAGATATCCATCTTCGCCTCTTTTACGATGGCGCAGAGGAAGCAGGCGAGTCAGCAAGCTTCTTTTTAGGAGTGAGGTAGAGACATGGAAACCATCGCAGAAAAAAGAATCGTCAGCTATACAGATATAGTTCCAGCCAAGAAGACGGTGATCGGCAGTAAAGTCGTCAACGCACAGAATGAGGACCTCGGAAAAATCGAAGACCTTGTAATCGACGCTGGAGCCGGCCGGATCGCATACGCGGTCTTATCCTTTGGAGGCTTTCTTGGGATGGGTGACAAGTATTTCGCCATTCCGTGGAACGCGTTCCGCTTCAATTTGGCGGAAAAGCACGCCGTCCTGAACCTTGACAAGAAACAACTGGAGAATGCTCCGGGCTTCGATAAAGACAACTGGCCGAACATGGCCGATTCGACCTGGGGAACCAACATTTATAAGCACTACGGTTACACGCCTTACTGGGAAGAAGGGTCCGTCAAGACGAAAACCGCCGCTTAAGTAGAGAATCGGGCCGTCTGGACTTAACCGGGCGGCCCATTTTCATCAGCGGACTGCAATCAGCTGCGAGAGTTGGATGAGCTTCTGGGATCCATCGAACTCCTATCCCCGCTTTCAGCATCTACTCCGTCGTTATGAACTTTCCGCAATAGGCTCGGCCTATTGGGAAGGCCCGTGCCCCTCAATCGTGGCCTGTGGATAGTCAAACTGATCCAGTACCGATGCACCTGCTAGCGAACGCGTAAAGTCGTCGATTCGCCCACTCGGAGTGAGCATCGTGGATGGCTCACAGGACACGAGGTGCCAAACTATTTAGGAGTTTTACCCCGGTTCGCGCCGTCCTGCACGGACTTCGTCGTAGCCGATTTGTCGATCGTCGACTTGGTGGACAGACCACATGCAGCTGGCGGATTTGTCATCTGCTTGGCGAACACACGGTAACTCGGCCCCTCCGGATGCAACGGCGACCAGTATCCCGACCGGGTCAGCAAGGGCTTGTGCTGGACGATGATCTGGTTAAACAGAATCTTCACTCCACATTCGAGGTTGTTCTTCGGCTGGAGAATGGTTTTGGCCGGATCGTTCGCCTTTAGCGCACGGTCCGCTTGCCAATTGAAATCGCAGCCGTAGCGCTTTTGGTCTGCGTACGCAAGCTGCAACAATCCTTCCCTACGCATGGCCATTCCTTCCACCACATCGCGTTTCGCGGCTTCCGGCTTGGCGTGGCGGACGCTCGTGTTCGGATTCAGGCCGGCTTCAGCACCCGCAAGAGCCTGGAAGAAGTAAGCCCAAAATGCGCGTTTGTCGGTTTCGCCCATCTCGTAGAATCGCGGGCAGAATCGGCGGACGCCCCGCGGAACCTGCGAAGAAAGCATTTCAGGCGGTAACGCGTTCTCGATGATCTGGTCCCATTGTGGATTCCAAGGCGTCCCGCCGCGTTCGACCTTCTTGACGTCGATAGGGGTTGGCGGGACTGGTTGAATGGCCTGTGCATGCGAAGGTGTGGCCATTCCCATGCACAATACGAGACTCGCGATGAACCACGATGTGTTCAGTACAGGGATACTCACGTTCAGCCTCCGGTATTAATCGATCCAGCGACCGTAGACTTGGGTTCACGCCACCTTGCGGGCCTTCGTTGCCGTCTTTCGCGCGGTGCGTGGCTTTATCCGAGCTTGTGCCGCGGCCTTTCTCGCTTTGGGCGCGGCTTTAACCAGAGATGGCGATTTCAGCTTGGGCTGTTTCGCAGTGCGATGATGGCCATGGTTCAGCGGTTGGATGCGTGCGGCTTCTTCTTCCATCCGCAATTGAGCGTCGCAATCTTTTTGGCGCTCGTCTTCCAGGTATGCCGGAATCGTTTTCGTTGTCATGGCTAGAGTGTGGCAGAACGTGCGTCTTCCAAGCTGTCCACTTTAGCTCTATGTCTCCGGTCCGCGTCGATTGGTGGAAATTGGTTCCGCAGTCGCTAGGGTTGGCGTCCTATAGAAACCTTTTCCCCGCGAGGGCGCAAGTAAGGAATCGCCCGTTCCAAAGCCGTTTCACTGTAGCGCACCCAACGCGGAGTCGGACGTGGTGTCAGCGCCAGCATGTTGGACACGTGACATAAGGACGGATGCAAATCCGCGACCAGCTTGATGAATGCTGTGAGCGGTACAGCGAGCAGCAATCCCATCACACCCCACAACCAGCCCCAGAAAAGAATCCCAATCGTCGCCGCCACCGGCCCGATACTCACGCGATTGGCGATAAATTTCGGAATCAGAAGATTCGCGGACATGACATGCAGGAAGAGAATCGTCAGAGTGATGACAATGTATGGTCCCGGTGTGCTGAACTGAAGGAGGGCCGCCGCTAAAGGAAGAGCAAGCGCAGCAATCAGTCCGAGGAACGGCAGCAGATTTAACAGCCCGCTGGCGATTCCGAGAGGTATGGCGCCTTTCACGCCAACCCCCCACAAGACCAGCGTGGTGGCCAAGGCCATCACGGAGCCGACGATAAGGTTGCCAGCTACGAAACCGTGAATCATCTGGTTCAGGTTCGTGATGAACCGAACCGCGTCTGTCCTGGAGCTGAAGAGGCCGTTCATTCGAACGGCCATTTGGTCCTTGGTGCAGAGCATGAAAAACGTTAGAAATGGAACCACTCCGGCAATGATCAGCGCTCCCCACACAGATCCCACACCCCGCACCAGATAATCAGGCCAGGTTGGCGATTGCTGCAGCCGAACCTCCGGGACTTTTTTGGTGGGATGAACGTCGTTTGTAAGGGTTCCGGCACTTTGCTGAACGCTCTGGATCTTCCGGCTAATTGGCTCAATGGTTTGCTGGATCTTCGAGGCGTAGACTGGAAGTTCCTCCGCAAAGCTCATCGCTCTTCCGTAGATCGCGTAACCTAGCAGGCCGATCAGCCCGATGCCTGCGAGCACAATGCCCGCCGCAGCCACACTGCGCGGAATATGCAGTCTCTCCAGTTTCACTACCAGGGGGTCAAACAGGATCGCAAGAAATCCCGCCAGGACAACCGTGATGCAAATCGAGCTGGCGTAGTACCCGAACACCGTCAGCAAGCCCACGACTACTATGAAGAGTAGAATCGCGATTCTGCTGAGCAGCTTATCGGATGATGAGATCGAAGACGGCGGGGGCATCTCCTGCAGGCGTACCTGACTTTGTTCAGCAGCCGCGCTCTTATTCGTAACCTGATCAGACATGCGTTTCCCGCGCGCAGATGCGCCGTTGATTGTCCACAAGCTTGGCGGAGCGGGTTCGTGCACCGTGTGGTCGGTCCGTGCGACTGACAAGGATGGCTCGCCGAGTGCAGAACTCCGATCGCCGGGCTGACGCCCGCCGGTCTCAGGAGTACTGACCGGAGAGCGACGGTACATCAGTTATATCGAGCGCTTGAACCTGATCCGGACAGACGCCGGCAAATCTACTTCTCGAACA
The DNA here is from genome assembly GCA_003131315.1 of Acidobacteriaceae bacterium. GTDB lineage: Bacteria > Acidobacteriota > Terriglobia > Terriglobales > Acidobacteriaceae > Acidiflorens. The sequence goes on along the minus strand of PKUV01000003.1, from coordinate 32,277 downwards.
CTTTCTCGATCTGTCCGACCTTCTTCTCAACTTTGCCGGTGTTTTTTTCGGCGTTGCCTTCGGCTTCTAAGTTAGGATTATTCGTGACTTTGCCGGCCGTCTCTTTGACTTTGCCTTTCACTTCATGAGCAGTGCCTTTGATCTCATCTTTCGTACTCGGCTTCATCTGTTTTCTCCTTATCATTGAATCTTGCCTAATTGAAGGAGCGTGACTTCCGTCACCCGCCCCGACCGAAGTGCCAGCGCTATGAACAAGAATCGACCTCAACTCCGAGTCAATCGTTGACTGAGTGGCGGAGCTGCTATTTGCATGGCTGGTCCCGTTTTAGAGCAGGCCGCGTTAACCGCGCCCGCGCCCCCAGTACCAACCGCCTCCACCAAGCAAGAACACAATCAGGACGATAATCAAAATCGTTTCTAGACCCATATTGAAACCTCCCAAGGCTGACAGTTGAGTTTGCCGGCAGCTTGGACGAAACGCGTCACAAGCCGCCGCAATGTTGGCCACTTATTGGCGTGGCTAGCGGACCTGCACGAATACCAAGTCTCTTGAAAAGTCTGACGCGTCGAGGTTGAGCAGTCTGTTCAAAAAAGAACACAACGCCTGAACGCGGCTTCGTTCTTACAATTTCAGCAGTCTGTCAAAGAAAGAACGATAGCGCTGTAGGGCCAACCGCAGGTCCTCAGTGGACACGTTGTCGCCGCTTTCCCACTGCTTTTCCAGGCCCGATCGCTCGTTGGCGAAACCTTCCGAGAGTCGCTGCATCACCGCAGCTACCAGCTTGTCTGCTTCTTCGACCGTCCGGCGCGGTTCGTCGACAAAACCAGTCTGTACCTTGCTCCACTGCGATCGAAAATCTCCCATCTCCGATTCAGAAAACAAGGGCATGGGCTTTGAGACTACAGCCGCTCTGTCTAGAGTTTCCGTCTCTTGGACTTTCACCAGTTTCGGTCCGTCGGGCAGGTTTTGTTCAACGCCGTAGCCCGCCAATTCGGCCGTCGTAAGTTCTCCTTCTTTTCTCTTCAGTTCAGCCATTTACGCCACCTCTTTCCTTTCCACAATCGTCGGTACCTGCACCAGTTCCTCGAATAGAGAGCGGTAGTGAATCATCGCCGTTCTCAGGTCTTCCGTTGTTGCTTGGTCTTTCCCAACCCGAAGCGCAATCTCGTGCGCAGACCGGTAGTTCTCCACCACTCGGGGATGATCGACAGAAATGTCGGCCGCACGTTGATCAAAATCGGATACGGGATACCCGCGAGTTTTCATTAGAGAGGAGACCAGGTCATCGGCTTCTGTGACCGCCCCTTTGGGGGAATCGACAAAGCGAGACTGTACGGACTCCCACCGTTTCAAAAAGCGTTCGTGTTCCGTCGGATCAAGATCGCGAATGTTGAGCTTTTCAACCCGCTTTTCGCGATCGGCTAATTTCGCTTCTGCTTTTCGTTCTGAACCGTGCTTGAGCACCGCCCGGTCATACTCGGAGCCAAACTTTTGCCGCAGTTCTTTCGTCGTACTCCTGCGTTTTCGCACGTACAGCCAAGCAAGAACTGCGACGATCACAATCACCGCGACGACGAGCGCAATCAGCTTCGGATCCAGCAGATTTAGATTCATTGAAACCTCCCTGCATCAAGAATGTTATGAAACCAAATTTGTCCACGAAGTTCGCTAGACTGGCAGGACCTCGTGAACCGCCAGTATCAAACTTCGGGCTTCGGAAAACTGTTCAGAATTGATCGTGTTGTAAATCAGCGCTTGGCATCTGGCCGAACGTGTCGGAGGAGTGAAGCGAACAAATGATCAACGCTCTCCCGCTCGTACCCGTCCGGAGTGTCTCGCGGGTTTCTTGAGCCAGTCCGTCAATGCTTCGCAGTCTGTTCGAGGTTAGATAGGAGTCGCTGTATTTCTGAAAGTGCGGCGGGATCTCCCTTGGCCAGGTCTGCCGTGATCTGATCGCGCGTCACCAGGACTTCACGAAGCAAGTTGCGGAGTGCAGGATCCTCCGTGCTACTCGCAATTTGCTGGGCTTGGTCAAAAAGGCCCCTTGAATACTCACCGGCCTTTCCGTAGTTCTTTTGCACCACTTCCAGATACATCATCGTGGTTGTGTCGCGAAGCTGTGCCAATCGTTGGCTGGACTTGCAGGATCCCAATTGTTTTGTCGAGGCCGACAGATCCTCCTGTACCCGCTGCAGTCTGGAATACTGCAGGAGGAACCCAATCAGGAATCCAGTAAGCAGCAGCAGAAACCAGAGCACGAGTTTTTGTCGCATTGAGCTTTCCCTCCTTTATTCCTTCAAGCTCGGCGAAGTCACCCAATGCCCACAGTTCCCATTCGATACGCTCGCCCTGGCCAAAACGGGCTAGACCTTCTTGAGCGACGGTTGGTGGACCCTCACACGACCGTCATCATCCCACTTGACGACCGCGTCATCTTCGTTAGCTTGCTTAACTGTGCCGAATTCTCCAGTCGGCTTTCCGAAGTTGCCCATACCCTCGACGCGATCTCCGGGAATCAACTCCTGGCCAGTGGCGGCGGGCTCGGAGAGCGGTGGTCTCTTGGCACGGTCTGAGTCAGGGATTGCTCCAGCGTGTGACAAGGGTGGTTGGGGAGCTTTACGCAGTTTGGGTGTCGGCTTGTTGGTGCGATGGGTCATAGCTTTTTTCCACGCGGCCGGAGGATCGCACTTTCGCACGACTGTTCATCGGCTCGATCGATACAGCATAGGCCTGGAAAGAATGGCTCGGCCGGTCCAAATTGCACAGTTCTGACAATTGATTTGGCTAAAAGGCGCGCCGTGCAAAGTGGTCCAATGTGACCAGACATCCGTCTTCGCCACTTCTATCATGGGACGTAGTGAAGAAGTGAAATGGGCCGGTATAAAAGCCAGTCCAGTTTCCTCTCACAAGTGAGGTACAACATGGAAACCGTATTGATTGTTCTTTTGGTGCTGTTTTTGCTCGGCGGCGGGGGCTGGGGATACTCTCGTTGGCGCGGCTAGCGCGATCACAGGATGAACGTTGGCCACGCTGCTTGATCCTATTTGTGGCGTTTGTGAGGGTTTCGAATATGGAGATAAGGCCCCGAACCCTCTTTTCAGGTTTCCTTAACTAAGTTAACCACCTGAAGCTTTCTCCTTCTTAGGTTCTCGGGAAAGCCGCGTGCCCCATGTATCCGAATGCGATCCTGCACGAAGTTCAGTATCTCTACAACGTGAGTGACCGTCTTGACTCGCTGACGGAACAACATCCGCTTGTGTCAGAGGCACTCATAACCATCTCGGAAAGCGTTCGAAACACGGCAACTCTGTTGGAGGTGCTCGTGGCGACGAAAATGGGGCTTTCCGGACCAGAGCCAGCAAACGCCTGATCTTGGTCATCGCCGCCTGGGGAGCCCTAGTTTGTGGGGATTGCCGCCTGGGTGGAAACTAGTCGTGGAGAACGACATTTAGAAGTGAACTAACTTGGAGCCCGCTCTCGCCATAGTCAAGGAAGCCTAGCTTTCTGAATCTGTTCATGAAAAAACTGACCCGCGACCGCGTCGTGCCTATCATCTCCGCGAGGGTCTCCTGGCTGATCTTGGGAATTACAGTCTCGGGCTCGCTTTCCTTCCCGAAATGAGCAAGTAACAGCAGGAGCCGAGCGAGTCTCTTTTCGCTGGAATTGAAGAGTTGGTCCACTAAATCCTCTTCGTATCGGATGTTCCGTGCCCGTAGATACGCTACAAACAGATCCGAGAACGTGTGTTCCCGGTGAAGCGCCAGCATCATAGCTTTCTTGTCAATGCGCAAAAGTTCGCAATCCGTCATTGCCGTTGCGGACCCCATGCGTAGAGCTTGTCCCGCCAGGCTACCCTCTCCAAAGAAGTCGCCTGTGCTCAATATGCCCAGTGTTGCTTCCTTGCGGTCGTTGGAAACGACCATGAGTTTCACTTTGCCTTGCTGGATGTAGAAGACTGCGTCAGCTGCGTCCCCCTGCGAGAAAACTGTTTGTTTCTTGGGAAAGGACAGGACTTTCCTCCCCTCGCCGATGGTGGCGAGAAACTTCTTAGGGTCGAAGTCCCGTATTTTCGGTCGTAATTTGGCTGGTGGCCCCAAAAACTTCCTCCAAATTGCCTATATACACTCTATTGAGTTTTCCCAAATCCTGATCGCGAAATATGTTCACTTTCGCACACATTTCTGAAAAATTGATGGGGGGGTAGCTGTAGCGAAAGCAATGCATCAAAACTGGCGGCTGCCGTCGACGCGCTGAGGCCACTGAAGCAGTCAGGCGAGTCGGTTCACTTGTCGTCGTTCCAATAACAGGCGGGATCTATGGGAATCAGATCGGTTCACTGCAGTTCCGATCGGTAGAAATGGCGACGCTCGAACAAGGAAACCGGCAGTTCAAATACCCGAGTCTCACTACCTTCGAATACGAATTCTTTTCCGCACTCTTGCACCGGACAAGTGGTGTTGAGCCTACCCTCATTGTGGGAGCGTCCAGCGGCGCTTCCTTGAACGACAACCCAAGCCCCACAGCCAGGACATGTCACGCACGAACACACAATCCGGTCCGCCACTCAATGATTATAGGGCGACCGAAAGCAGGCTGGCGACCAAGCCCTCAGCTGTTACTGACTTTGCAGGAAGCAACCATGGACGCGGCCCCTCTCCAGCCCCGCGGTGGATCAACCGCGCAGCTCTTATTGCGAAGAACTGGCTTTCTGATTCTTAACCTGCAGATTATTCACGACCTGCGTCACGTTGGGCACTCCAGTTGCCACTTTCTCGGCGCGCGCGCGCTTGTATTCTGAGTTCACTTCTCCGGTCAGTGTGACTACGCCGTTCTTCACTTCGTATTTCACGCTCTTATGCAACTTGTTCTGGATCAGGGCAGCGTCCAGATTCTTCTCGATGCCTTGATCCAGATCGGAGTTCACGGCCTTTGCTTCTTTTTCTCCGCCCACGGGAATCACGGCAATTTGATCTGCGACAACCTGGGCGCCCGCCAGAGACTTTGCAATCGATTCCGCTTGTGACTTGTCGTTCTCGCTGGCGACTTGTCCCCCGAGGGTCACGATGCCCTTGTCGCGATCCTGACTGACTGTGACGTCTTTGAAGCCGGCTTGATCGAGCGATCTGCGAATACTGTCGGAAACGTCAGGCGACTTCGTGGCGGTCTGCGAGCATCCGGCCAGAATCCCGACAGCGAGCAACGCGACCATAACCACGGACAATCTGAGCTTTTTCATATTTCTCCTTTATGAATTCGAGATGGAATCTCAAACGGCGATGAAGAGATGGCTAGAGTGTTGCCTTTGTATCCCACGTGTTCACCCCAGCAGCCTTGAAACAAAAATCACTTTCACGTTGATCAGGACGGCTCGATGTGAATCGAACCGTCCTGAGCCCCCCATTTCACCAGTTCCAAATCCACTGCAGCTTAAGCGTGTTTTTTCTGCGGTTGATCGTGTTTTTCCGGCTCCGACTGCGGAACTTTGGGCTGTGCGATCGGGACCACCGGTTTCTGTTGCACTGGCTGATTCGGCTGGATTACCGGTTTCTGCTCCGGAGGAGCGGGCTTCTGCGGATCGCTATGTTGCGGGTTGCACTTTTCTTGATCTGACATTTTGTTTCTCCTTTGCTGCTCTTTACTGCTGTTGGTAATTGATGAGTTGCTGCAATCGTGTTGACGCCGATTCAGACGTTTGCGGTGGACAGCCGCTCAGGTTCAAGCCTGCAAGTAGCACGGTCTTCATAAACGGCTCATCCGCCGTTATGCGTCACACGAAAGCTGAGATGTTGGTCCGTATCCGTACAATTGTGCGATCGTGGGCAACAACTGGCTGGCCAAACGATCCTCGGCTATAAAGGCATCGACCCACTTCAAGGCCTGCTCAGGAACATCCGCTGCTCCGGATAGCATGATGATTGCCGCCTCCGGCCTTAGTCGCCTCATCTCAATGGCGACCTCTTGTCCGTTCATTTCGGGCATGAAGTAATCCAGGATTACAACGTCAACCGAGTGCTTGGAGGCTAGTTCCAATCCCTTGCCACCGCTTTCAGCGGTAAGAACGGAATAGCCGAAGCTTTCGAGGAATGATCTCTCGCATTCCAGCAGGTCTTCGTTGTCGTCGATACAAAGCAGCACTGCGCTTTGGAGTGCCGGATACACCGCCGCAGGCATGGTTCACCTTCAAAATAATTTTCAACACTTCGGCTCAGGAAACTGTTCAAAATTGCTCACACCGTGCTCGGTGGAAACCGGATCACATTCCAACAGACACCTCAGTCGCTCCCAATCTATTGGGACGAGGGCACAGTCGGCATCCCCTAGCCTCCGTTGCGCAAAGCTCACAACGCTACGCTCATGTAGCCTCACGGGTAGCGCAGCGTACTGGTAACATCTCCAGGACGGCGAGTCATTATCGTATCGTTGAACAGATCGGCGCCGGCCCGGTTTGCTAGAAAGCGGAGGTGCGAATCGGTTTGCCAATGACCACCATGAGTCCAGCTCAGCGCCAGGGTAATCTCACGGGCGAGAAGGGAGCGCATGTTTCCGATCAATTACTGGAAAAGGCGCGCGCCGATACCGACACCGTCCTGAGAGAGCTTGAATCGCGACTAGACGGCCTGAGCCAGGCGGAAGCCGATTCCCGGTTGAAGCAGTACGGGCTGAATGAGATCGCCCGCGAGAAGCGTCAATCAGCGCTGATGCGGCTCCTGAGTAACGTCAAGAATCCATTGGTACTCTTGCTCACGGCGCTCGGCGTGCTTTCCTTTCTGACCGGTGACCTGCGGGCAACAGCGGTGATTTTCGTAATGGTAGTTCTGGGCGTGGTGTTGCGTTTCTTCCAGGAGATGCGGGCCGATAACGCAGCTGAAAAGCTCAAAGCGATGGTCAGCAACACCGCGACGCTGGTGCGGGATGGCAAGGAAGCCGAACTGCCCCTCAAGATGCTGGTGCCCGGCGACATCATTCGGCTCGCCGCCGGCGATATGGTCCCAGCCGATGTACGAGTGCTTTCCGCTAAAGACTTGTTCCTGAATCAGGCGGCACTTACCGGCGAATCCCTACCCGTGGAGAGAAAAGCCGACCCCACGTCCGCCGACGTTCAGAACCCGCTGGAACTGCCCAATATCTGCTTCCTGGGCTCCAATGTGGAGAGCGGCTCCGCGACGGCCGTGGTCCTCCATACCGGAGACAAGACCTACTTTGGATCGCTGGCTGCCAGTATCGTCGGGCAGCGTCAGCTGACCAGCTTCGATAAAGGCGTCAACCGATTCACCTGGCTGATGATCCGTTTTATTGCCGTGATGGTTCCGGCGGTCTTCCTGATCAACGGACTGAGCAAACATAACTGGTTGGAAGCTTTCCTGTTTGCAATGGCGGTGGCAGTCGGACTCACCCCCGAGATGCTACCCATGATCGTGACGGTCAACCTGTCCAAGGGCGCGCTGGCGATGGCGCGCAAGAAAGTGATCGTCAAACGTCTAAATGCCATCCAGAACTTCGGGGCGATGAACGTGCTGTGCACTGACAAGACCGGCACCCTTACCCAGGGCAAGATCGTACTCGAAAAGCATTTGGACGCACACGGCGATCCGAGCGAGAAGGTGCTGCAGTATGGCTACCTGAATAGCTACCATCATACCGGGCTGAAAAACCTGCTCGACGAGGCGATCCTCGACCACGAGGAACTGGCAGAACGCCTGAAAGCGAAAGACAAATATCGCAAGATCGATGAGATCCCGTTTGACTTCGTGCGACGCCGGATGTCGGTGGTGGTGGAAGATGAGACCGGATTGAACACGTTGATCTGCAAGGGTGCCGTGGAAGAAGTGCTGGGCTTGTGTACCCGCGTAGAAGTCAAGGGGGAGGTTATCGAAGTCCTGCCCGAGCATGATGCCAAACGCCGGTTGTTGGCGGACGACCTGAACGGTCAGGGCTTCAGGGTGATAGCCCTGGCGTATAAGCAAATGCCGGGTGCGACGGACGAACCCGTTTATGCGGTCAAGGATGAGTCAGACCTGATCCTGCTAGGCTTCCTGGCCTTCCTCGACCCGCCAAAGGACAGCGCCACGGAGGCCTTGAAGCGGCTCCACAACTTGAGCGTGGACGTGAAGATCCTGACTGGCGATAACGAGATCATCACCGCCTACATCTGCAAGGAAGTGGGAATGCCGGTAGAGCACCTCTTGCTCGGCTCTCAGATTGAGGGGATGAGCGAAACTGAGCTGGCCGAAGCTGCCAGCGTGACCAGCGTCTTTGCCCGGCTGGCCCCAGCCCACAAGGAACACATCATTCGCGCGCTCCAAAGTAAAGGACACGTGCTGGGATTCATGGGCGACGGCATCAACGACGCTCCGGCCCTGAAAGCTGCTGATGTGGGCATCTCGGTGGACAGCGCGGTAGATATCGCCAAGGAGTCGTCCGACATCATCCTGTTGGAAAACAGTCTCCTGATATTAGAGCAAGGCGTGCTGGAAGGCCGGCGCGTATTCGGCAACATCGTCAAGTACATCAAGATGGCGGCCAGCTCCAACTTCGGCAACATGTTCAGTGTCGTGGGGGCCAGCGCGTTCCTGCCCTTCCTCCCTATGCTGCCGATTCAGGTGCTGACCAACAACCTCCTCTACGACTTCTCGCAGACTACCATCCCCACCGACGAGGTGGATGCCGACTGGCTGACCAAGCCCCGCAAGTGGGAGATTGGCGGGATCCTTCGTTTTATTCTGTTTATCGGGCCGATCAGCTCGATCTTCGATTACCTGACATTCTTCATGATGCTGTACCTGTTCAATTGCTGGCACAACCCGGCCATGTTCCACACCGGCTGGTTCGTCGAGTCGCTCTTCACCCAGACGCTGATCATTCACGTCATCCGCACCAACAAGATCCCATTTCTCCAGAGCTGGGCTAGTTGGCCACTCATCCTCACTTCGATAATTATCGTCGCGGTGGGCGCCGGGCTGACAGTTTCGCCCTTGGCCGGTGCTCTCGGGTTTGTGCCACTTCCACCCCGGTACTGGTTGCTGCTGGCAGTGATATTGGTTTGTTATGTAGTGCTGACCCAGTTGATCAAGACCTGGTTTTACCGCAGGTTTGGCGAATGACGGCGGTGGCGAGAAGCAGGCATTCTTGACCAAGGTCTGAGGCAGACTCGGAACTGACGGCTAGTACGACGGGAGACCCCGGCTCTGCGGGGAGGCAGCAAACGGGTGAGGATGGGGACTGCATCTTGTGGGTTGATGGGGCAGGAGACGACTACTTCCTTGACCTCAATAATCCAACCGACGTTATGACAGCGATCAAGCTCATCGGCTTCCAGTGAACCACAGAAGCAGGAAACAAAACCTGTAAAACTGAACCAGCAGGCTAAGCCCCAAGAGCAGCAACCGTCCGGTCGATGCGTGATATGTGTGTTAAAATTTGCTTCGCTGCTGTTGATTCCAGTGCTCAATCGGATCGTGCAAGATTGAGATCTACGATCTGAAAGCTGTCAAACCACGTGGCGTCTTCCAGTTTAACCTGCATCCTCAATAGCACTTCGGGTTGCCACCCTGGTCCGGAACTTCGCGAAAAGCTTTCTCGAATCCTTGCTGAGAATGGCGCGCCTGCGCGCATTCTCCTAGCACCCAGCGGCGCCGAAATCACTGAGTTGGCGCGTCGGGCTGTCAACGAAAAGAGCCAAGTCATTGTGGCCGGGGGCGGCGACGGCACTGTAAACGCCGTGGCAAAAGAACTCCTGGGAACATCCCTCACGCTGGGCGTTCTCCCGCTCGGGACCTGGAATCATTTCGCCAAGGATTTGCATATTCCGCAAGACCTCGAAGGCGCAGCCCGCAATCTCATCACCGGTCGCGCTATGCGAGTGGATGTCGGTGAGGTCAACGGACGCATTTTCCTCAATAATTCCAGCCTCGGCATCTATCCACGCATGGTGCGCGAGCGCGATGAGGAGCAGAGGAGAGGTCGCAACAAGTGGCTGGCTTTACTTGACGCCTCCATTTCGGTCCTGGAAAACTACTTACCTCTTCATGTTCGCCTGCGCGCGAATGGAAAGAACTTTTCGCGAACGACACCATTTGTATTCATAGGCAATAATAAGTATGAAATGGAAGGCTTGCATATCCGCGGGCGCCGAAGGCTCGACGCGGGCGAATTATGCCTCTATGTGTCAAATCGCGCTAGCCGTGTTGACCTGTTGCGACTGGCCTTTCTCGCGGTTTTTGGAGGGTTGCGCGAAGCCAGCGATCTTGATGTTCTAATTACGAAAGAAATCACGATTGAGACGCGGAGACCTCAGATTGGCGTTGCCACGGACGGGGAACTAAATCAAATGAATACTCCGTTGAATTACCTGATCCATCCGGGTGCTCTGCAAGTCATCGCACCCGTAATAAACGTCCCGGGAAGCAGCGCTTGACTGCCTCTAAGTAAAATGCGCACGATTGTTCATCTGTCCGATACGCACTTTGGTCGCATCGATCGCGCCATTGTGCAGGCCTTGATCGTCGCGGTCACCGAAACCAGGCCTGACGTCGTTGTCGTTTCCGGGGATCTTACCCAACGCGCAAAAGCGCGCGAGTTTCAAGAAGCCCGCGGTTTTCTAAAGGCTCTTCCTTCCCCGCAAATTGTCGTCCCGGGCAATCACGACGTGCCTTTGTACAACGTTGTCGCCCGCGCGCTGCAACCTCTTCGGAATTACCAACGCTACATCACCAAGGACCTGGAGCCGTCCTACTGCGATCAGGAAATCGCGATTGTAGGCATCAATACTGCCCGTTCGCTCACCTTTAAGAATGGCCGAATCAACAGCCAGCAGGTCGGCCGAAGTTGCGCGCGGCTGGAAGCATGCGGCGAGAATCGCACGCGCATCATCGTCTCCCATCATCCTTTCGATTTACCTGAAACCCACGAGCTTCACGGCTTGGTCGGACGCGCGCACATGGCCATGGCTGGCTTTGCGCGCTGCCGTGTTGATCTAATTCTCTCCGGCCATTTGCATATCAGCCACGCCAGCGAAACCGCAGCGCGTTACAAAATTCCTGGCTACTCCGCACTCGTTATCCACGCGGGAACCTCCACCTCGACGCGCGGTCGCGGCGAACTGAATTCATTTAATATCATTCAAGTGGATTGCTCATCGGTCTCCATCCAATGCCTCACTTGGAACCTGGAGCATAGTTCCTTCTCTCTATCCGAGACCGCCCAATTCCAGCGCACACCTGCCGGATGGTTCCGCAGCCCGCTCGCTGATGTGGCGGGAAAGCCATGATTCAAAACTCATCTTCGCACTTGGTAATCGTTGGTCGGCCCCAACTGTCCCGTGAGGTACCCGCGATTCTCACTCCGTGCGGTCACCCGTGTTTATCGGGGGCATGTTTTGGCTGCACTGACCAGGCCGCTGGCTCGTCGTCTTTGTCGGCTTCAGCCGCCGCCGCCGTCGCCTGCACCTTGTCGGGTGTATGATGGGCGGGCGCGTAGATCGCATAGACCTGCATTGGCGTCGCGCCGATATTGGTGATGTTGTGCCAGGTCCCCGCCGGAACGAGGACACACCAGCCGTTTGACACTTCCTTTTCAAAAGTCAGTTTATCCTTCGCGGGTCCCATCTGCACTCGACCGCTGCCAGCGTCGAGGCGCAGGAACTGATCGGTCTCCGGATGCGCTTCAAGGCCAATGTCGCCGCCAGCGGGAATCGACATCAGCGTCACTTGCAGATAGCGCCCGCTCCAGGCGACCGAACGGTAATTTGTGTTTTCCTTTGTCGCGCGTTCAATGTCGAACGATTGCGGCTGGGGCCCAATGTCTTTGATCCTGTCAGCAGTGCTTACCATCACTTATCTCCTCAAGTTTGCGGCGATGCGCTATCTCGCATGGTCGCGGCAATTTGTTGCCTATCGCGGTGACAATATCGCGGCATCCATCGACAGCGAGTAGGTTCTGAAAATACCCATTCAATGCCGCACTAAATCTTGAATGTTTCGGCGCCCCAACTGTCCCGTGAGGTACCCGCGATTCTCACTCCGAGCGGACGAATCAAAGAGCCCACCCTCGTCTCTCGGTTCCCACCTAGCCGTCATCATAGGAACTGCGAAGCCGGATGTCGTGTAACCGTGAACACCGTCATATCTATCACGCACGATCCAGGGTTACTTCTGGCAGGTGTCACTGACCATGGTTAACTTCGTGACCGTCATGTGACCGCTCTCTTTCGCGTGTTTATCCATGCCGTGCTCTTTCATCTCCTCCTTCGTGTCTTCCTTCATTCCGTGCGCCATCGCATTTGACACTACACCGACAATCTTGACCGTATGCCCGACATGTTCGTCGAGTTTGACGCTGTCGCTCTTGATCTCCCAGGTACCGCCGTCCTTGGCGGTAAAGTTGTATTCGTTGGCATCTTCGCCTTTTTGAAGACAGCCGGTGAGCGTCCGTGTTTTCTTGTGGGTGGTTTTTGTGGTGTCCTGCGCCGTGGCCAGTCCGGCCGTGCCCGCAAACATGAACAACGCAATAAGCCCAGTCACGATCTTGAGATTCATCATTAGCCTCCGAGAGAGTTGAGGACCTGCCTCACAGGCGAGATGGTACGACTTGCGCACGATGTGCGACTGGTCAAACTTGCACACTCCTGAAAATGATCCACGAAGCAACCAGCTGGCCCGTCCCTAAGAGGCTGAGATCCCTCGCAGGATACCGCCGTATTGAATTGTTCGTCGCGGCCTTTTAGTTACGCTTTAGGGTTTCGGCGCGGAGGGTCTTTGGGCAGCCATGCATGAGGGACGAACGGACTTTTGCATGATTGTGGCGATCCTTGCGATTGCCGTTCTTGGGGCAGGCCCCTTCTCCCTAGCAGGCTGCGGAAAAACTCGATTTGAAGCAGACGGAGTACCCCGAAACTCTCTTGTTTCCACAGCACAACCTGATAAGAAGGAAGCATGCGTGGAAAAGACGAGCAGCAGTTGGATGTTTTCAGCTACGTAAGCCCCGAGCAGCGAGTGCCCCAAGACCACCCCTTGCGTCGGCTTCGTGTCATGACCGATGAGGCGTTAAGAGAGCTGCAGCCACGATTCCACAAGCTGTACGCGAAAACCGGGCGGCCGTCGATCGCGCCGGAGAAGTTGTTGCGAGCGCTTCTGCTGCAAGCGCTGTACTCGGTGCGCAGCGAACGGCTGTTGATGGAACAGCTCGACTACAACCTGCTGTTCCGTTGGTTCGTGGGCTTGAACATGGACGACGCCATCTGGGATGTGACCGTGTTCACTAAGAACCGCGATCGCCTACTCGATGGCAACATTGCCGAAGCCTTCTTCCAAGCCGTACTGCAGCAGGCACGCGAGCGGAGTCTGCTCTCGGACGAACACTTCACGGTGGATGGAACGCTGCTGGAAGCGTGGGCGAGTTTGAAGAGTTATCAGCGCAAGGATGCGAAGAACGACGTTCCGCCGGACGATCCTGGCAATGCGACGGTGGACTTCCACGGGGAGAAGCGGTCCAACCAGACGCACGCATCGAAGACGGACCCGGATGCGAGGATGGCACGCAAAGGCAAGGGTAAGGAAGCGAAGCTGAGTTACAACGGGAATCTGCTGGTGGAGAACCGCAACGGACTGATCGTAAACACCGAGGTGTTCGAGGCCAACGGAACGGCGGAGCGGGATGCGGCACTGGTGATGCTGGAACAGATTCCGGGCACGAAGCAGGTAACCGTGGGTGGCGACAAGGGATACGACACGGCGGATTTCGTGGCCGAGTGCAGAAACTTAAAGGTCACGCCGCACGTGGCCCAAAACCTGGAGCGGCCCGGTGGGAGCGCGATTGATGCCCGCACGACCCAGCACGCCGGATATGCCATCAGTCAGAGGAAGAGAAAACGCGTTGAAGAGTGCTTCGGATGGCTGAAGACGATCGCGCTGTTGCGGAAGGTTCGACATCGTGGGGTCTTGAAGGTGGGGTGGGTTTTCACCTTTGCTGCCGCGGCCTACAACTTAGTCCGTATGAGGAATCTAGCGATGCAAGCAACGTAATGCGAGGTCGCAGTGTGCTCGCAGGCCCGAAAATGCATCCGCAGGACACCAGCGGATGCAGCCAAAACCCTTCCCCCAATCACAAAATCACTGAGACTGGAGAGAATCTAAGTCGCGGCGTCCATTTTTCCGCAGCCTGCTAGATAGGCGATGGGGAGTGAAGTTGCCAGCCCGTAACGAGCGCGGGCCTTATCCTCCTGAAGCGGAGTACTGGAACCGAACAGCCGGCAAAATACAGGGACGGAGTGCCTGGCGTGACGGTGATGGTTTCCGGGGGCTCGACATTTTGCCAATGGCATGTGGGTCAGCCGCGTGCCCGTGCGCTTCACTGTTGGTTCATATACCGCTCCGCCGGAGCGGACATTCGGCGAGCGGGGCGAGAGTGATCAGTCTTGCTCAGAAGAACGGCACCGTCATTGTTACGCTCTGTAGGGAACGAAGGAGAGTTCAAAATGAATAGCACAACAGCAGTGAAAGATCCTGTGTGCGGCATGGATATAGAAACGGCCGCCGCCGTTGGACGAACCGAGCACAAAGGTCAGACATATTACTTCTGCGGCTCCAAGTGCAAAGAGAAGTTCGATCTTAATCCCGAGCAATACCTGGGCAAGTCTGCGGGAACGCCATAGAGCGGCCATGGCTGCTGTAGCTAGATCCTAATGATGACTGAGGCTTTGTGCGACTGTTCGGGGTGCCTGGTGAAGTCGTGGAAAGTGGCGTGACAGCGGCTCGGCCGCGCTAATCTCGCTCTATCGCAAAGAGTCGTCCCAGACAGGGACCCAGTTTGCCTGCCCCCCTCCGGTCGTCTTCTAAAGCCGCAATCACAAGTGGTTGCGTTCGGATAAACAGCACATCGCCAGGATCGGCCCCGAGGAGAAGTCTTATTCCTCGCGAGCAAGATCGGGTGCTCTGGGCTGTTCGTAGCGGAACGAAACTATGATGAACCACGCATATGGATGGATGGGCGGAGAGATGTGGATCTGGACGGTGATCGGCGCACTGGTGGTGGTCCTGCTCGTCGTCTTAATTAACAAGGTGTCCAAGAAATAGTCGTGAGCTCATAACCTCACGCTCCTAAGGATTCCTTCGAGTTCCCTGGACATCCTTATCATAGGAGCTTTTGCAAATTGGGCGTCCGGCGCAAATGCACCGGAAGATCACTCGTCAAAGTCGGTGGAACCTACGTCCCGCGAGCGATAGGGCAATACCGAACCAAGCCCCCGGAATGGTGGGGGAAGGCGTAGAGACTGGATGGCGAGCACCCCTCGTGGGTGAAGGTACAGTCCAACTCTCACCGAAAGGTGAGTCAGATCGCATAACCCAAAGGTCGGCGGTTCAAATCACCGCCCCCCGCAACCATCGACGAGGGGTGCGTGCTGCCGGGCCGGCCTGAGCCGAGACACAACGTCCAGTGTGTCAGGTTCAAAACTCCCTTCGAGAGCGTCAACGTGGCTTGCGCATCGTATGTTCCGTTTTGACCAGACAGGTGTGAGATCGGAACGAAACAATGATTTTGGCTCTCGTCCAGACACCTAGATGTTTCCGGGGTCTCTGTCTTTGAGTTCTCTCACTCGACACATAGCCCCTTGGAAGATTTGTGAGTTTGTGAGTTTTCGACGATCTACGGCAATTCGCGATCCCCAAGACTCGGAATCGAACAGGCAATGCCAGTAAAGGACAAACTGCCGCGGTTCCGGGATGCGCTGATTCTCTCGGCGCTCCTGTTGATATTGCCCGCGATAAATCCAGCCCAAGAGGCAAATCGCCTCCAGCTTTCTCCTCCTACGCTGCAGGCGGGACGGCTCATAGATGTTGAGTCTCAGCTGGGACCGCAGCCGCCATGCGGAGATCAACTCATGCCGTTCTATCCCTTCTATCCGGGTCTGAATGATTTGGCCATAGTGAAATCGTGGAGCAAGTCTGACCTCGGCCCGGACTGGAAGCCGCCCGCATGCACCGGTTGGGCTGAAGTGGGCTTTACGACGTTGGTGACCATAGCCGCGAGATTTCCTCATACCTCGGAAGCTAGTGGCTTGTTTCGCCACATTGGAGCAATTTCAGAACTCGCGGGCATGCGCTACTGGTCGACCACTCACAAGCAGTGGCGAACGTTAATTGTGGACGCCTACGCTCTGACCGGTTTGCAGTCGGGTCGACGCCGCGGAGACTTTACGTCCGATGAGATGAAGGAAGGCAAGGTGCTCTACTTCGAACAGGTCGACAACCTTTCTGGCAAGGCCATCTACCGAATGCAGATTGTGGAGGCTTCGGCCAGGCGACTCGTCTTCGATGTGGAGAACGTCAGCACGATGCGCTATTTCCTCATACCTATCCTTCACCCGGGTGACCTCCAGTCGATGTACTTCCTGGATCGCGAGTCGGATAGCGTCTGGCGCTACTACAGCATCGTGCGCACGGGAAGGAATGCCAACGGTCTGATCGCGGGAAATGATTCTTCCTCGGTCAACCGGGCCGTTGCGTTCTATCGCCACCTGGTCGGAATTCCAACCACACAAGAGCCGCCGGGGGCGCGATGAAGAAAGAGAGTTGTGAAGCCTTCGCCTCTGCACCTGCTCTCCATCTAATGCTGCCTAATGTTCATGAGTCACGATGGAAGGGGCAGCGCACGCTCCAGAGAACTATTGCCCGGGGGGGCGATCTTGGGATTAGGGAAAAACGAAAAGCATCCGGCCAACAAAAGCGCCCAGGCCGCCCCAAGCGATATGCCGCTGGCGACGTCGCTTGGGTAATGTACTCCGAGGTAGATGCGAGTCATTCCGACCAGCAGTATGACCCCAACCGTCATCGCCAGAATCGCGATTTGATGCCCGGTTCTTTGAAGATGCCGACACACAAGAATGGCTACGGTCAAATAGAGGGATGCGGCCGCCAGTGAGTGGCCGCTGGGATAGGACAAGCCCGAAACCTTGACGAGCTGTGTAACGACCTCAGGGCGAGCCCGGTCAATGTAGTCCTTGATTGTGGTCGTTAGAATTCCTGCACCCACGGAAGCCGCCACCAGTTGCAGCGCTCCCATCCGGTCCTTCAAGAGGAGCAGTACACACAACGCTATGGTCGAAATAAGCACCACGAGTGTGACCGATCCCAATGCCGTCAAATCCACGGCCACCACCGTGAGCCAGGGAGTTCGTGCCTTCGCGAAACCAATCAGGATCGTACGATCCACGCCGGACACCTCGTGCTCCAGCAGTTCAGAAGTGATCTTGATAAAAAGGCCAAAAGCCAGCGAGGCCGTCCCCAACCACCAGGAGGCCTTTATGGCTCGGGCCGAGAATTTAGCGGGACTCGGTTGCATGCCGTATCTCCCACATACAGCCTCAACCTCCACGGCTGAGAAACTACAGAAGACCTTCCCCTTACTCGGACGAGAGGCCTGGCTGGACGCGACCGTCTGCGGCCGGCGGAACCACTGGCGGAGCTGCCTTCTTCAATTGTTAAAGTTCGGCCTGAACTCTTGCCCAGTCCTTTGGTTTTCGCTTCGTCGCGTAAGGAGCATCCGGATGCCCGTAGAATTCCAGAAGCTCAGCCCGAACCTCCAGCGAAGCACCACTGAAATTCTGCTTCGCCAGCGCGTCGAGCAACTGTGCATGCGTCTCATCGTTGAGCCGATATATTCCCGGCCCCGTGATTGCACCGGTGTCAAAATTTTCGTTGGGCAAGTCCGGCTGGCCGGCACCCACCTGGGTCAGCAACTGTCGGTAGCGATCCAGCGTCGTGTTGAAGCTCGCTTGGAATAGTTTTTCCGCCGCAGGCGTAGGCGTTTTGAGCTCCAGCACTCTTAAGGGACCGACCTTGGGGATAATCCGAGTAAGGAAGGCGAGAAATCTTTCCCAACAGGTCGGCGGCCGATAGTTCTTTCCCCAGTTCTTTTGGTAACTCGCGCGAGAAAGATTGTACAGAAACTTCCTTTTCGTCATGCCGGGCTGATCCTTCAAGATCTCGTCTTTCTTCAGACTCCAGGCAATACCCGTGGCTTTGGGAAGAAGCTGGCTGACAGCGTGACGGTAGGAACCGAGCACCTCGTCTTCGTTCGTGAGAACGGTTTTCAGATCCAAACCGTAGGTTTCCTGAAAGGCTTGTTCCAGGAGAGGAACCGAAACTCCAAAGCCGATGAAGTCGTGGTAACTATCCGGAGCGTAACGTCCATGCGCTACTTCCAGAACGTCGAATCCAAATTCCGTCTTCACGTGCGCCAGCTTGTCTTCTTCATAGGTAACCGAGTCGCCGTATTTTTTCTGCAACTTGGGATACAGGAGCGGGACCGCGCGATTCGTGCCCATGGGGTGACCTTCGTTGTCCGAGGCGTAGTGAGCGAGTGCCCCAAGCGCAAAGGCATAGCCGTCAAGATCCTTAGAATCGTGGAGAAGAGCCAGGACAAAGTCTCCGCTCCGCACATAGTGCGTCAAATCGCTGAAGAAAAAGCTTCCGTGCGGATAATAACCCATGTCCTGGATAATCGCCCCGCCGTACGCATAGCCGTGTGCTTCTTTGAGTTCTTCTGCCGTGGCATCGGGAAAACGCTTCAACAGTAAGGGGCGTATGTTGGTGTCCCAGACGCTGTCAATGATCGCTTCATGCGCAAGGACAGCATAGGCCGCGGTCTCGTTTGGCCAGGCCAAACACAGGACAACTGCCATGATGATGGCGAAGGCTCTCAAAGACCACGCTTCGCGGCGTCCGATTCTCCCCATTCCGACCTCGTTGTGAGTTTAGCTCCCTCTATCGTACTGGGAAATCGTATGCCCCTCAATTCCACAGGGAGTGTCGTTTGAATCGGGTCTTCAGCAAACATTAAGCAGAAGTCCTCTTCTCCAACCGTTCGAACGGATCACGAATCCTAGTGCCCCCTTCCCCCTTGCCGGCTCCCAGCTTCACGGTTCGCGGCTATCTTGCCGCGGTGTAATCCAGGTTCGAGCAGGTCAAAATTGATCAAGCTGGTTTCTGGCTGCGCCTTCGCGTACGTGAGCAATCTTGCGCAGACTCGCAACGCTCCCCCCTGTCATCATCTATTCAGAAAGTGCTCAGGAATGAGCACAGGAGATTCAATATGCTTTGGACAATTTTCGTAGTTCTTTTGATTCTGTGGCTTCTGGGCTTCAGTCTCCATGTCGGCGGAGGCCTGATCTACTTGCTGCTGGTTGCAGCGGTGGTGGTTCTAATCTACAACTTGGTGAGCGGTCGACGAAGTGCAGTGTGAGGTTCCGAATCAGATGTGTCGATGTTGAAAACGACGATTCTTCACGGATCCTCTTCCGCTCTATTGCGTAGGTAAAGGCTCCACCCTTCAGGTTCTCTGAACTAAGGCAGTCCATCTGAAGTGTTCTCTCCTTAGGCCTCAGAGAACGCCGCGTACACGTCAAAGGGTTCTGTTTCTCTGTACGGGCAACTCGGCTCGGAGCCAGTTGGCGGAGGGTCGTTTGCGGGGGCACGCGGTTATGATGGCAGGTGACATTGCTCAATTTTCATGGCGTTCGTCCTGCAAATTCCGACCCAAGACACGATCCGTCGAGTCCAATGGATTCAAACGGTCACAATCGTTTGGATGACTGTGGAGGCCGCGGTAGCCCTGTCTGCCGCATGGATGGCCCGCAGCCCAGCACTACTCGCCTTTGGGGGTGACAGTGCTAGCGAACTCTTCTCAGCCATAGTTGTGTTGTGGCGGTTCCGTGCTCATGCCGCGCAGGAACAATCAGAAAGACACGCGGCGCGAATCGCAGCGGTGCTGTTGTTCATACTTGCGGCCTATGTGGCCGTGGCTTCAGTAATGACACTCTTGGGACACAGTGAACCCAAAACAACGTACCTGGGAATAGTCATCTTGATCGCCGCAGCTGCAATCATGCCTTGGCTTGCCAAGGAAAAGCGGAAGCTATCAGCAATCACGGGCAGCGCCGCACTCAGAGCGGATGCCGCTGAATCCGCTTTGTGCGCTTACCTCTCCTTGGTTGCTCTGGCGGGCCTTGGAGTCAACGCGATTTGGCACCTTAGGTGGGCCGACCCGATTGCTGCGCTTGTCATTGTTCCCCTCATCCTACGGGAAGGATGGGAAGCCATGCGCGGCAAGGCTTGTGGTTGTTGCTGATTTGGACGATTTCGCGCTTAAGTGAGTGGCTGAGGCAAGCAAGTACTTGGACGCCAAAAGAGGCCGCAGGCGCAGGACCGCGCCAGTTCTACGCCGGGTGGAGGCCGGATAATCAAGTCGGTTCTGTCTTGACGGTAATTTCACGATTCGGT
Organism: Acidobacteriaceae bacterium; assembly: GCA_003131315.1. Classification (GTDB taxonomy): domain Bacteria; phylum Acidobacteriota; class Terriglobia; order Terriglobales; family Acidobacteriaceae; genus Acidiflorens. Next base: position 12,003 of record PKUV01000003.1, on the reverse strand, counting down.
ACGAAAGGTTCAGGGAGGATAGAATCGAACCAAGTTCGCACAATCGTCAGATTCTAATGAAAAGCTTGAGCAACAAACGCCTCATCATCGTCGGTGGTGTTGCAGGCGGGGCCAGCGCGGCAGCACGCGCACGACGGTTGTGCGAGGACTGCGAGATCATCATGTTCGAGCGCGGCCCGCATGTGTCGTTTGCCAACTGCGGGCTACCGTATTTTGTCGGTGGTGAGATCGCCGAACAAGACAGCTTGCTCGTGCAAACGCCAGACAGCCTCAAGGCGCGCTTCAATCTTGATGTGCGCATCAATACCGAGGTCATCGGCATCGACTGCCCGGCCAGGCGCATCCGGGTGCGAGAGCTGGAAACCTCCCGCGAATACGAGGAAACCTACGACGCGCTGATTCTTTCCACGGGCGCATCGCCCTTGAAGCCGCACATCCCCGGAATTGAGCGCCCAAATCATTTCGTCGTACGAGACATCCCCGACGTGGAAAGAATCATGGAGTGGTCGAAACATTGTCAGGGTTGTCGCTCCGTCGTGGTTGGCGGTGGCTATATCGGACTTGAAATGGCCGAGCAACTGCATCACCGCGGGTTTCATGTGACGGTGGTGGAAGCGATGCCCCAGGTGATGACACCCCTCGACCCCGAAATCGCTGCCTGGCTGCACGTGGAGTTGCGTGCTAACGGCGTCGCCCTCCACCTCAACGATCCCGTGGTATCCTTCGAACCGCCGCTGGCACAGGAGCCTGCCAGGGCGTCCATAGTGGTGCTGAAAAGCGGTCAACGATTGGCCGCCGACTCTGTCGTGCTCGGGTTGGGCGTAAAACCAGAAGTGGGTCTGGCAAAGGATGCAGGCTTGGAAATCGGCAAGCTGGGGGGCATCCGGGTTAATGAACACCTCCAGACCAGCGATCCGCGCGTCTGGGCAGTAGGCGATGCGATTGAGGTGCGGGATGGAGTCACGGGCCAATGGGCGTTGATTCCGCTGGCTGGTCCGGCGAATCGCCAAGGTCGCATTGCGGCCGAAAATATCCTCGGCCGCCCATCCCGATACAAACACACGTGGGGCACAGCCATTCTGCGGTTGTTCAATCTAACCGCCGGTTGCACGGGCGCAAATGAAAAAACGCTTCGTCGCGCCGCCATTCCCTTTCAGGCGATTCATCTTCACCCCGGCTCTCATGCGGGCTACTATCCCGGCGCGCAACCCATCGCGATGAAAATCCTTTTCGCGCCCGAGACTGGCCGGCTGCTAGGCGCTCAAGCCATCGGCCATGACGGAGTGGACAAACGCATTGACGTGCTGGCCACCGGGCTCAAGGCCGGGATGACGGTTCACGATCTGGCAGAACTGGAACTGGCCTATGCGCCGCCGTACGGTTCGGCGAAAGACCCCGTGAACCTTGCCGGCATGGCCGCAGAGAACGTGCTCGCTGGTGACGTGGCACTTGCACAATGGGACGAGGTAGCTTCACTCGATCCCATCACGACGCTGCTGCTGGATGTCCGCCGTTCCGACGAACGTGCGCTAGGATTTATTCCTGGTTCGGTGCACATTCCCCTGGATGAGTTGCGCCAGCGCCTGAGTGAGTTGCCTCGCGACCGCGAAATCATCGCGTATTGCCAGAGCGGTCAGCGCTCCTACATTGCAGCGCGCATCCTGAGCCAGCACGGCTTCCGCGTGCGCAATTTGACGGGAGCGTATCGCACATGGCGAGCCACACGACCCCAATAATCTACGAGGAGAGCACAATTCCGAATCAAAACGGCTCCAACTTTCCTTATCGTGGTTGGTCTTTCACGACAATAACAATTGCGCCTTCAAGTTCCGAGGCTGTTTCGTCCTTAGGTCTGCTCAAACTGCGCACCGAGCGAAAAAATGCTGATACGGTCGACTGTCCTGTAGCTGTCCAATAACGATTCCCTAACGCTTCTTACAAGGTTTTTCGAGGGCCACCCGCGTCTTGTAAGTTGTTGTAATTCCTATCCCCTGTGGGCTCATAACCCAAAGGGCGGCGGCTCCATTCCGAATCGGCCAATTTGGGTCCGATCTGGGTCCAATAAGCCTGACAAAGAGTTCCCTTGAGTTCCCTTAGAGGATTAAGAACGAGCTGTCAGTACCGTTAAGTTCCAATCTGTCACGGCAGAGGTCGCGAGTTCGAGTCTCGTCGTCCCCGCCATTCAAAACAAAGACCTTGCGCTGTTTTGAAAGAAACACAGCGGGGTGCAAAAGGACACACTTCTGTGGCCTTTTGCGCCCCACTTACTACTCTCCGCCGTGATCTGTATGTTCCCGCTGTTCCGCTTGTGTTGTGGCAGATTCCTGCACCTCGGCAATCGACGCTCCGCGCGTCTCGTTAGAAAATACCAGCGCCAAAACGGCCGCCTGCGCGGCGTGCTTAGCGGGGGTAATTGCCTGCGTGTAGATGTCCAACGTTGACCGCAAAGAGGAATGCCGCAAGAGCTCTTGCATTACCTTGAATTCCGTTCCGACGCTCCTCAGAAGCGTCGAATAGGTGTGCCGGAAGGTGTGCCATCCAATGCGTTTTTGGATTCCAAGCCTTCGGGCGGCGGGCCGCACGTACCTGAGCAAGATTGCCTGTCCCCAGTACGGCTTCCGTCCGCGGTGACGGCTGCTAGCGAAAATCCAGTGGTCGGAATTCCAGTAGGAACAATGTTCTCTCCACTGCGCCAGGGCTTCGGCGAGAAGCGGATGAAGAGGTACAGGCTTTTGCGACGATTCGGTTTTGCAGGGCCCAACGACTCCGTAAGCAATGGAACGTGTCACACTCATTGCCCCATCAGCAAAGTCGATGTCGCCCCATTTCAAACCGAACAGCTCGCTCTGCCGCAAGCCAGTAGATGCAGCGAGGAGCACCAATGTCCGTTCTCGAAGACCAAGGTTGTCCACTAGAGTCTTGATTTCACCGGGCGTAAGCACGATGGGCGCTGTCCGCCGCTTGGCACTTTGCCGGACCAGCCGAATTGGATTACGGTCGAAGAGTTCGTATCGGCAGGCGTGATTGAAGAGAACAGACATCAAGTTTCGGATTTTGGCGCAACTGCTCCTGGCCAACGGTAAGCCACGAAGCCAAGACTCCACGTCGATCGTTCTGAAGCCAGCAATCTTAGATTCTCCCCAATGGGGAAGGACCCATCGCTTTAGGTAGGCTTTGTAGATTTTCTTCGTCGAGTAACTACGCCAGGCATTTTCCTTTGTCAATTCGCGCTGCTCGAAATGATCGCCGAGTTGAGCGACAGTCATTGAGTTGGAACGCACCCGCAGGTCGCCCGAATTGATTTCCGAGATTAGGCCGGTAACCGCGCGTCGGGCGGCTTCCGCGTCGGAATACCGTTCGACCGTGCCAATCACTTTCTTGCGATACACGCGTTTGCCGTGAGGCCCTTTCTCAGACCAGCGAAACTGCCAGACATCAGGGCCTTGTTTGCGATTGTTTATGATGAGACTTCCACGCTGCATTTTTGTCCTCCTGCACCGAAGTGCAGAAGTAATGTTCCAACATGAGGACAACAACGTACCCACTGGAACCTGTGAGACAATCGGGGCGGCCAACGGGCCGTGGCTGACTACTGGCGCGGGCATCAGTGAATTGCTTTGCGGCGGCAGTAGCCTTCGCTAAGACTTCACAAGCGAAGACACCATGTTTTCCTTGTCCAAAGGAGCCGCGCCCCGGCAGGCGCCGTTGGGAGACGTCCTGTCTAAGGACAAAATGCCCGGAATCCTGGTCATCACTTCCCACAAGCCCGTTTCTGGCCAACGGCCAGCACATGTGGCCAATGGCTTTGTGTCGCCCAACTTAATTGCGTCAATCGATTGACAACTTTCAATGCCGCAGCAGATTAGGCATGCCACACTTGGCGGCGATCTTGCGGAGGATCTTCACCCCCGCTGCTTTGACCGTATCGACAGATCGTTCCGCTTGTTCTTCGGCGAGTTGGGATTCGGACACGGCAGTTATGACGAGGATTTGCCCGGCGTTATCGAACTTCACGTCCACGGCTAGCCCCGGCTTGGGAGGCACTTCAGACTTCCAGACGCCTTCGAGGCGAAACCAGTATTGCCGGCCCTCGATCATCAGCAGACCAGGGCCCGTGCGGGGATCACGCAAGACTTTGCCTCGCTTTTTCATGCCTCTCCGGCAAATCAGGGAAAACGAAAGCTGTTGTATGAGTGCGCTACAGGTGCTAGGCTCTTCTGCATTGGAAGCCATGCTTTCGCCCTGCCCTCCTCCCGCTTGGCTTCCCGTGCTTTCATTTCGCATTGCGCAAAAGGGGAGGAAAAACCGTCATGCGGCTTCGAAATTCTCTGCGCGCACCTGCGTTCCGGCAGGGCGAAATGGATCAGACAGCGAAGGAAAGACAAGCTCTCGACCAACTCTTCAGCCTAGCCTACGAGGAGTTGCGCCGGCTGGCTTCGAGCGTCAAACGCGGAGATCCGAGCAACACGCTGAGTCCCACGGCTTTGGTCAACGAGGCGTGGCTGAAACTGGCGAAGCAGCCCGGTATCGCGGCCACCTCTCATCTGCACTTCAAGCGCATCGCGGCCCGCGCCATGCGCCAATTGCTGGTCGAGGCAGCGCGGCGGCGCAACGCGCATAAACGCGGCGGTGACGGGGAAGCCATCTTCGTTTCTTTCGACGATTCTCTCGACGGCGCAGCGACTCCTCAGGAAAACCTGTTGGCGCTGGACACGGCCTTAACCGAACTTGCTCGCTTGGCACCGCGCCAGGCCCTGGTCGTGGAGAGCCGGTTTTTCGGAGGGCTTGAAATCAGCGAAATTTCAAGCCTGATTGGCGTGTCGGAGGCCACGATCTTGCGCGACTGGCGAGCGGCCAAGGCCTGGCTGGGGCAAACGCTTCGTCGGACCGAGTGAGTTCGCGATCCGCAGCGGCGGGTAGGGACTGAACTATGGATAGTGCGCGCTGGCACCGAATCCAGAGTTTATTTCATGATGCGGCAGACTTGCCCCAGTCCGAGCAGCGAGCGTTCCTGGAGGCGGCATGCGGCAACGACAAGGAACTCATCGTCGAGGTTCTGGCCATGCTGGATCAGGACGCGAGCGGCCACTCGCTGCTGGATCGCAATCTAGCCGACGTTGCGCAGGAGACGCTTGCGAAAGCCGTTCCTGCTTCCCCGATCCTCAAAGAATTCGGTCCGTACCGAATCTTGAAGTTGCTGGGTGAAGGCGGAATGGGAGTCGTTTATCTTGCGGAACGTAAAGACCTTGGTACTCAAGTGGCGGTCAAGGTCCTGCGTGACGCCTGGCTTTCCCCGGCACGCCGCGAACGCTTTGCCAGCGAACAACGGACCCTAGCGCAACTGAATCATCCATTGATCGCGCGGCTCTACGACGCCGACACACTGGATGACGGAACTCCGTGGTTCGTGATGGAGTACGTTGACGGCACTCCGCTCACTCACTATTGCCAAAAGCACGAGTGCTCGGTGGAGCAGCGTCTTCAGCTATTTCGGTCGGTGTGTGAGGCGGTGCAGCACGCCCACGGTCAAGCCGTCATCCACCGTGACCTTAAGCCGTCCAACATCCTGGTCAAGAGCGATGGCTCGGTCCGCCTGCTCGATTTCGGTATTGCCAAACAATTGGAGAGCCTGGACCTGCAAGTGGACCAGACGATGACTGGGCTAAGAATGATGACGCCGGCCTATGCGTCGCCGGAGCAGATTCGCGGCGATCGGGTCGGAATCAGTACCGACGTTTATTCCCTTGGAGTCATTCTTTACGAGCTGTTAACCGGTCAGCTTCCCTTCGACTTGTCCGGTCTAACTCCTGCAGAGGGCGCCACCATCATCGCGGAGCATGAGCCGGGTAAGCCCTCGGCAGCCGTTAAGCGGACTACCGACTCGGACCCAAACTCCCACGCGCTATCGGTGAGCAAGACCGCCTGGGCCGATCTCGATGTGTTCTGTCTCAGCGCCATGCACAAGGATCCACTGCGCCGGTACCGGTCGGTGGAAGCTTTGATCCGCGACGTTGACCATTATCTGAACGGTGAGCCTCTGGAGGCACGGCCCGACGCGTGGCACTACCGGATCGGCAAGTTTGTCCGACGGAATCGGCGCGCGGTTGCAGCCACCGCCGTGATCTTCGCCGTGATCGTTGGATTGATCGCCTTCTTCACCGTGCGGCTGGCTAAGGCACGCGATACTGCGCTCGCGGAAGCGGCACGCACCCAGCGCATTCAGCAATTCATGACCAACCTTTTCCAAGGCGGAGACGAGGCGGCCGGACCCTCCGACTCTTTGCGCGTGATCACCATCGTTGACCGAGGTGTACAGGAAGCAAAGACCCTCAACCATGACCCCAAGGTGCAAGCCGAACTCTACCAGAACCTCGGAATTATCTACCAGAAACTCGGCAAGTTCGAACAAGCGGATTCGTTACTGCGTTCGGCCCTCGATCAACGCAAGTCGCTGTTCGGAGCAGATAGCCCGGAAGTAGCCGAGAGCCTTACTGCACTAGGTTTGCTGCGGTCCGATCAGGCGCATTTGGAAGAGGCCGAAGAACTGGTTCGGCAGGGCCTGGCCATGACCAAGCGGCACTTACCGCCGAACCATCCGGCACTTGCGAAAGCCACTCGCGCTTTCGGAAAAGTGCTGGCGCAACGCGGCTCCTACGATCAAGCGATCGATGTTCTGGACGAGGCCGTGCGGCTTCAGTCGGCTCCAGGCGTGGCGCCCGCCGACCTGGCCACCAGTCTCTCTATGTTGGCGGACGCGCACTACTCCGCCGGTCACTACGATGTTTGCAATTCGTTGTACACCCGCGTCCTGGAGATGCACCGCCAAATCTATGGTGCACGCCACCCGCTGGTCGCCGATGATCTCGGAAGTCTGGCAGCGGTCCAGCGCGACTTGGGTTATTACGGTGAAGCCGAACCGTTGGACCGGCAGGCGCTCGATATCGTTCAGTCCTACTACGGCAATAACCACCCCAAGACGGCCACCCGCTTGACCACCCTGGCGGCGTCTCTGATGTATCAGAAAAAGTATGACGAGGCCGTCTCCGCACTTGAGCAGGCTCTCGCCATCCAGAAACGCGTTTATGGTCCGGTGCATCCGTCGGTGGCTGAAACACTGAACGAACTGGGGAACGTGGCTTCCATGCGCGACCACCTGGATGAAGCGGAAGCGCGATTCCGCCGTGCGGCTGACATCTATCGCGCTGTCTATGGCGACCACCACTATCTGGTCGCGATAGCCTTGTCCAACGTGGCGGGAATCTATATGGACAAGAAGGACTACCCCCTCGCGGAGCAACTTTTTCGCGACGTGGTCCGCCGCTATAAAGAAACGCTCCCGGCCGACAACGTAAACCTCGCCATCGTGCAGATCAAGCTGGGGCGGACGCTGGTCCGCCAGAATCGTTATAAGGATGCAGAACCCGAGACCCTGGCCGGCTATGAAATCCTGAGCAAGCAGAGCAGCCCGTCGACGAGTTTCATGCGTGCCGCGCGCAAGGACCTTGCCGCCGAATATGAGGCTCTGAATCAACCGCAGCAGGCCGAGCGATTTCGCGCTGAACTGGCGGATGCTACGACAAATCCCTCCAACGCCACAGGTAAGCACTGACAGATCCTTGAGCCCATTGGCCGGCTTCTCCTCCTCGCCCGGCCTGACGGTGAGTTTCCAACAGAACTTCTTTCGCGATTTAAGAAATCACATGACGGTTTTGCGCGGCGGTTTGCGCAATGCGAAGTGAGTACAAACGGCGCACGGGAAGGAGCGGAGCCGCGAGACAAGCAACGTCGCTCCGCTCAGCAACGCAAATCGCCAGGAAATGGAGCATTCAAGTGAGTAGTCGCGTCTTGACATCCGATTCATCGCGTGATCTGAACCGTTTCGCCGAGCACGCAAATGGTTGCAAGGGGATGCCCCGGCTAGGGGTCAGGCTGGGAAGGGCCGGGCCCCCGGGCACCCGCCAACCGGGCCATGAGGATTCTAATGATGCAAAAACATTCATCTTGACACGGCTACTTTGCCGGAAGGACAATCCCGATCTGCGGCCCAAAGTGTCTCCCCCCGGGCACCCGCCAGCTAAGTCGACTGGGATTTTTTCGCAAGCCATCCACTCGAATTTCGTTTTGAGGAGAGTTCATATGAAACACCGTGGAACTGCACTTTCGATGATCGCTGTGGCGCTGATGTTCTGTCTGGCTGGCGCGCTCCACGCGCAGACGTTCCAAACCGTGCCGGCGTTGTCTTTCACCAAGGCTTTCGCAGGCGCCGAACCACTGCCCCAGATCCTCACGATTGCGTATACCGATCAAACGACGGTTCACTTCAGTACGGCTGCGTCAACGAACAGCGGTGGCAGCTGGCTGTCGGTCTCTCCCAACGGCACTGCCTGCTGCTACACGCCCTACCCAGTTTCGGTGATCGTGGCCGCGGGCACTCTGGCGGCCGGGACTTATACCGGGCAGGTCGTCATTACCAACTACTCCAATTCCAGCATCAAAATGACGATCCCGGTGACGCTCACCATAGCGGCGTCGGGCGCGACGTTCTTCGACGATCTTCCGGGAAAACTTAGCTTTGCCTTCAAGACAGGTGGAAACGCCACCTCGCAGGCGGTTCAGATTCGAAACTCCGGAGCGGGCACGTTGAACTGGACCCTGACGACGAGCACTGCGGATGGCGGAAGCTGGCTCAGCGCGTCGGCTTCGAGTGGCGCTGCTCCATCCACGATCATGATCGGCATCGCCAAGGCCGGCCTGCCCGGAGGCGGCGCGTCCGCGGGCACGTATGTGGGCCAATTGCTATTCCAGACGTCAGGAGACAGCATCACCATTCCGGTGGCAGTCACCGTCGGCACCGCTGTGTTTACCCAGATCAACCCACTGAACTTCACCATGGCGTTCGGGGGAGCCAATCCTCTGGCGCAAGTCCTCAACATCGCCATGACTGACAACTCCACCGTCCACTATAGTGCGTCGGTAGCGAACGCGAAGGGCGGCAACTGGTTATCGATTTCACCCAGCGGGAATGCCTGCTGTTACACACCACGGGCGAATACAATCAGCGTAAATGCGGGATCAATCTCGGCGGGAACCTATACCGGAGAGATCATCATCACTGAGTACGCCAATCCCGCCCGGTCGATGGTTGTGCCGGTGACCTTGACGGTCGCCTCTTCGGGATCGTTTTTCTCCGATCTGCCTGGTCAGTTGAGTTTCTCTGTCAAAACCAACGGAACGACGGCAACCTCGCAGACGGTTCAGGTTACGAACGGAGGTTCCGGCACGCTGAACTGGACTGTTGGTGCCATCACCGCCGATGGCGGCAACTGGCTCAGTGGAACTCCAACGAGCGGAACTGCGCCCTCCGCGGTTTCGGTTGGAATTACGGTCAGCCAGCTTCCCGGAGGAGGCGCTGTGCCCGGAGAATATATCGGTCAACTTGTCTTCCAGACCAGCGGAGACACCACCACCATTCCGCTGACTGTCACCGTAGGAGCGGCTCCTTTCACGCAGTTGAATCCGCTCAGCTTTACCATGCCGTTCGGCGGTTCCAATCCGCTGCCGCAGGTGCTCAACATCTCCGCGACCGACGAATCGACGTTCCACTTCAGTGCGAGTGCGGTAACCGCCAAAGGCGGCTCCTGGCTGAGCATCTCTCCGAGTGGCAATGCCTGCTGCTACACGCCGCTGGCGCTCACCGCGACTGTCAACGCGAGTACGCTGGCGGCGGGAACCTATACCGCCGAGATCATCTTCACCGAGTACGCCAACCCTGGACGATCCATGGTCGTACCCGTAAATCTGACCATCGTTGCCAGCGGCGCATTTTTCGACAACCTGCCCGGCGGCTTGAGCTTCTCCTTCAAGACGGGCGGCGTCGCCACTCGACAGATCGTACAGATCGAGAACGGCGGAACCGGCACACTGAACTGGACCGCCACCACCAGCACCGCCGACGGCGGTGCATGGCTGACGGCAACACCTCTCAGCGGCACCGCGCCGTCCATAGCGACCATCTCTGTCAATGCCGCATATTTGCCTGGCGGCGGACTGCTCGCCGGAACGTTCTCTGGTCAACTGGTTTTCCATACGGCTGGGGACACGACCACCATTCCGGTCACGGTCACGGTGGGAAGTGCCTTCACCCAGATGAATCCCATCAGCTTTACCATGCCGTTCGGCGGTTCCAATCCGCTGCCGCAGGTGCTCAACATCTCCGCGACCGACGAATCGACGTTCCACTTCAGTGCGAGTGCGGTAACCGCCAAAGGCGGCTCCTGGCTGAGCATCTCTCCGAGTGGCAATGCCTGCTGCTACACGCCGCTGGCGCTCACCGCGACTGTCAACGCGAGTACGCTGGCGGCGGGAACCTATACCGCCGAGATCATCTTCACCGAGTACGCCAATCCCGGCCGCTCGATGACCATCCCCGTAACTTTAACCATCGCCGCTTCCGGCGGGTTCTTCGACAGCTTGCCCGGCGGATTGAGCTTCTCGGTCCAGCCCGGCAAGAAAGCGACTCCGCAGACGCTCCTGGTCCGGAACGGTGGTACCGGTAAGTTGATACTTACGGTGACTCCGACCACCGCTGATGGCGGCGCCTGGCTGACTGCGCTTCCTCTCACCGGGACGGCTCCAAAAACGCTCACCGTCTCGGTCAACGTCCTCAATTTGCCCGGAGGAGGAGTCCTGGCTGGGACCTTCACGGGTCAACTGCTGCTTGAGGCGCCAACGGGCGTCGCCACTGTTCCGGTAACGGTCACGGTGGGCAAGGCTGTTTTCTCTCAAGTGAATCCGATCAGCTTCGTCATGCCGTTCGGCGGAGCCAATCCGCTGCCTCAGGTGCTAACCATACCGGCCGCCGACAACTCCACCATTCACTTTAGTGCGAGTGCGGCGACAAGTAAGGGCGGCAACTGGTTGTCAATCTCTCCCTCGGGCAACGCCTGCTGCTACACGTCCCTGCCCGTCAGGGTCAGCATCAACGCCAGCTCGCTTGCGGTAGGAAACTACACCGGAGAAATCAACGTCATCGAGTATGCCAACCCGGGCAGATCCATGACCGTGCCGGTCAATTTGGCGGTCGTGGCCTCGAGCAAGGCGTTCTTCGACAACCTTCCCGGCCAGACCAGCTTCTCGTTCACGCCGAGCAAGAGCAACCCTCCATCGCAAACCATCGTTGTCGGTAATGGTGGAGCGGGAACGCTGAACTGGAGTGTCGCGGCCACCACTGCGGACCCCGGTAAATGGATCAACGTGCTTCCGGTCAAAGGCGTCAATGCCGGAACGTACACTGTATCCGTCACGACCAGCAAGCTGCCCGGAAAGGGATTGCTCGCGGGCACCTTCATTGGTCAACAGGTGCTCAAGACGACGACTGGCAACGTGACCATTCCCGTAAGCGTCACGGTTGGTGATCCGGTCTTCGTTCAACTCCCCACCGTCACCTTCAACACCACCAGGGGCGTGAATCCCACGCCACAGGTGATAAGCATTGCCAGCACCAGCACCGTCATTCACTACACGCCCATCGCAGCGTCGGGCAAGGGCGGAAACTGGCTGAGCGTCTCTCCAAGCGGCAATGCCTGTTGTTACACGCCGACGAATGAGACCGTCAGCGTAAACGCCAGCGCACTGGCGGTCGGAACTTACGTCGGAGAGATCAACGTCATCGAGTATGCCAACCCTGGGAAGTCGACGACGATCCCGGTGGTTCTCAACGTCGCTCCTTGATCCAACGAGGCATGTACAACGACCGCAAATGGAGAAACACGTTAGAGCGCAATCTGCTTTTTGCGAACCGAGCTGACGGAGTTGGTCCAACCCCGACTCCGTCACTCTCAAAAAGCCAGACCGCAAAGCCATCGCTCGAGACGACTATCGGAACGGTCTCCTGCAGCGCAAGTTATTCCTCAGAGGCTGGCCCTCGATCCCCTCGCAGCGCAACAAACGCCAACCGTGAGAATCACCGGCGTGTGGGGCCAGAAGTCTTAGTGCTGTATCTGG
>PKUV01000027.1 GCA_003131315.1 Acidobacteriaceae bacterium | reverse complement strand
CGGAGCGCGCCACACGCGTCGAATCCCCGCGCATGATCGAAGAGTTGCCTTTGAGCGACGAGGTCTTCGTCAAGGCCGGCTATATTCGCGTGTATCAGGACGTCCGCGGCAAGTATGGATCGGAGGGGCCCTACCTGATGACGCCTCCACCGGTGGGCTCCTTCAATTCCAGCGGCGCCGACGACACGACCGACGGCTATGACACCATCGACTGGTTGACGAAAAACCTTCCCGAAAGCAACGGGAAAGTCGGAATGATCGGTTCCTCTTACGAAGGATTCACCATTGTCATNNGATGGGCGACGACTGGTTCCACTACGGCGCCTTTCGCGAGCACATGTTTTATTACTTCGTCGGTCAGACTTCTGTGCACGGCCACGGCCAGTGGATTCCACGCGAACACCGCGACGAGTACATGAACTTTCTGAACAAGGGTTCAGCCGGCGATTTCGCGCGATCCCAGGGACTGGAACAGTTGCCTTTCTGGCGGAAAGTGGAAGCCCATCCAGCCTACGACGCATTTTGGCAAAGTCAGGCACTCGACAAGCTACTGGCCGCGCAGCCGATCCGCGTGCCCACGCTTTGGCTGCAGGGACTTTGGGATCAGGAAGACATGTGGGGCGCCATCCACTGTTACCTCGCGCTCAAGAGCAAGGGTCAAGCGGATCACAATTATCTGGTGATGGGTCCGTGGCGTCATAGTCAGGTAAACTACGATGCCTATAATCTTGGCCCGCTGAAGTGGGATGGCGACACCGCTTTGCAGTTCCGCCGCGATGNNTACCTGGTCATCGGACCGTGGAGGCATAGCCAGATCAATGCGGATGGCCGCTCGCTCGGTCCGCTCCTGTGGGATGGAGACACGGCTGCACACGTTCGCCGCGACATCTTGCTTCCCTTTTTCAATCAGTATCTGAAAGACGATGCGCCGAAAGCCGGCACGCCGCCCGTCTATATCTACAACACGGGAGAAGACCATTGGGATCGCTTCTCCTCCTGGCCGCCCAGTTGCGACCAGGGCTGTCCCCACAAGACGAAGCCCCTTTATCTTGAGAGTGCTGGCAAGCTGAGCTTCGACGGCCCCAGCGAATCCGGCGCGAGATTCGACGAGTATATCTCCGACCCCATGAAGCCCGTTCCCTACAGACCGCAGCCCATCAACGTCGATGACTGGGATGGCTTCGACAACTGGCTGGTGCTCGACCAGCGCTTCGCCGATCACCGTCCGGATGTACTGACCTATGTCACCGAGCCGCTCACCGAACCGCTTCGAGTCAGCGGAGTCCCCGCGGTCCACCTCTACGCCTCTACCAGCGGCACCGACAGCGACTGGGTGGTCAAGCTGATCNNCATCCACAGGCCCTGCAGCCGAATGAACCCATTCTCTTTCGATTTGACCTCCCGGCCGTGAACCACGTGTTTCAGCCAGGACATCGCATCATGGTCCAGGTCCAATCCACGCTTTACCCTCTCTACGATCGAAATCCGCAGACGTTTGTGCCGAACATCTTCGACGCTCAACCCACGGACTATCAAAAAGCCACGCAGCGGATCTGGCACACGCCGGGCACAGCAAGTTTCCTCAGCCTGCCTGTGGTTCCATAAGGGCGGTTCCCCACCTNNCCTTGCTGTGCGGACGGCTTCCAACACCAGCATCACGAGCCGAGTACTCCAGTCTCGATACCTCAAGGAACAAAGATGATGTGGAAGAAGCGAAGCTCTCTCCTGCTGTTATTGCTCTCGACTTCTATCGCGCACGCACAGCCAGTTCCAAGAGCGGTGGCAGAAAAATCGATGCCCGCCACTCCGCGGTTGATCGTGGCCATTATCGTGGATCAATTCCGGTATGACTATACGACTCGTTTCGCTGCGCGATACACCGGCGGTCTGCACACCCTGCTGAACGAGGGCGCGGTCTTTCTCGATGCGCGCCAAGACCACTTTCCTACGGTCACGGCCCCTGGTCATGCAACGTTCATGACCGGCTCCACCCCTGCGACCAGCGGCATTATCGCCAATGAATGGTATGACCGCCCCAGCGGCAAGGTCATCACATCGGTCGAAGACGCCGCAACGACCCTGCTTGGCGGGACACCCGGCGCAAAAGGCAGTTCGCCGCATAACCTGCTCGTGAGTACGCTGGGGGACGAGATCAAGATCGCGGACGGCGGAGCGACCAAGGTGATCGGAATCTCGATGAAAGACCGCGCGGCGATTTTGCCCGCAGGAGCCATGGCGGATGCCGCCTATTGGTTCGATAGCGCAACCGTTCATGTCGTGTCGAGCACGTTCTATCTTCGCGAATTGCCAGCTTGGGTGCAGCGCTTCAACGCCGCCAAGCCCGCGGAAAGAGCGCTCGGTCAGACCTGGTACCCGTTGGGCGCAGAAGGAAAGGCAGACAGGGCTTTCCTCACATTACCGGCAACGCCGGACAAGGAATATGCAAGCCGCTGGCAGCAGACGCCCTTTGCCAACGACATGCTGGAGTCCTTTGCGGAGCTGGTGCTGACACAGGAGCATTTGGGCCACCATCATGGAACGGATTTGCTGACCGTGAGCTTCTCGGCCAACGATCATCTGGGCCATGCGGTGGGTCCCGACGATCCGGCGGTCGAGGACATGTGTCTGCGTACCGATCAAGCGATTGGCAGACTGTTGGCTGCCGCGGAGCGTGCCGCAGGCGGCCGTCAACATCTTCTTGTTGTCCTGAGCGCCGAGCATGGCGGAGGTGGTGAACACCATCGTGAACGCCCTCAATGCCCGCTGGGGAACGGGCGAATGGATTCTGTCCGCGCAGGAGACCGGCATCTATCTGAACTATGAAACCGTGGCCACCAAGCGGCTGACTTTGGTCGAGGTGGAAGAAGAGGCAGCGCGAGCCGCGGCGACGCTCCCCTTCATGGAACGTACGTACACGCGGGAGCAGTTACTGCGCCATGTTGCCATGGCAGACGAGATTGATTCGTATGTGGCCAGAGGCTTCTATTCCAGCCGCAGCGCCGATGTGTTTGCCATCCAGAAACCCTACTGGCTGTTTACCGCCGAAGGCACATCGCACGGAACCCCGTACAACTACGACACGCATGTGCCGCTCATGTTCTGGGGCTGGAACGTGAGGCCGGGAGTGTTCCCTGAGAGAGTAGGTGTAAGCGACGTAGCCCCGACGCTCGCGGCGCTGCTGCGAATCGGCACGCCGACAGGAAGCGTCGGCGGATCGAGCATCGGATCGGCGATCCGATGTAGCTCGTCTACTTGGGCTGACTGTCAAGGGCGGAGTAGAGGTAGACCACTGCGCCGGATCGACCCGACTATGGCTTCCTGGTGTACATGACCAGTTGCATCCTTCACGCAATCGCTGATCGTCTCCTTAGAAACTTCTCTTATGCAGCAGCGGGATTGAGTGTGACATCCAGTCCAAGCTCTTTCGCTTTCTTTTGAATGCTGCGGATTTCGTGATCCCGGTACTTTTCCTCGTAGTAGTTCATCCCTTTGTCGACGTATTGTTCTCCGTATTTGAGCATGCGGTAGACGAGTCGGGCTAGCATGTGGGCCATAGCGGTGATGGCCTTGGGTGCACCTAGACGTGCTCGCAAGCGCCGGAACTTGGCTCCCAGGTAAGTCTTGCTGCGCCACAGTGTGGAGGCGGCCATACGCAAGGCGGTGGCGGCACGGTTCTGGATATGCTTGGTGCCCCGGTGGCGCACCTTGCCGCCGGTGATCTGGTTGTCCGGACACAAGCCCAGGAAGGAAGCGAAATGAGCCTCGCTGGGGAAGCGGCTCATATCGACACCGACCTCGGCGATGACGGTTTGTGCGGTCATGATGTTGATGCCATCGATTTGAGTGAGGTCAGTGCCGCTGATGCGGTATAACTCTCCACGCACATCAAAACCGGTCGGAGCATTACTGCCGGCTCTCTTGCTGGGCTTTGCTGCGGGCGGTTGGCTTCCGGGTTCCACCTTGTCGTCGAGGGTCTGCAGATGGGCCGCCAGGGCAGTGTCACATTCCGCGATCTGCAGTTGATAGATCTGATAGAGATTCCGCTCTTGCTGCAGAATGAACAACAGTTCCTTACGCCAATTGCCTTCTAGGCTACGTGCAATTTCCTCCCGGGTTGCGTGTATTCGCGGATCGGCTAGATCGGCCAGCTTGTACCGGTCCCGCTCTCCATTAAGAATCGCCTGGATGATGGCCATGCCCGTCAGACCGCTGATATCGCTGATCACGTTGGCCAGCTGCACGTTCATCTCGGTAAGTACCTTCTGCATCCTCTGAATACACGCACCCGCTGCGGCCACGTGTTCGCCCCGCTGCCGCCAATAGGCGCGCAAAACACAGATCTCCTCCGGCGGCCGGAAGGAATTATTCAGCAGGCCGAAGGTGTGCAGTTGTAGCAGCCACTGGCACTCCTGCACGTCGCTCTTACGTCCCGGAAGGTTCTTGGTATGACGTGCATTCACCAGATACACCTCTAGCCCCTTTTCCGCCAGGATTTCGTAAACCGGTAACCAATACACTCCAGTGGATTGCATGGCAACGGTATCGATGCCACAGCTCTTCAGCCAGTCGGCCAAACGATGCAAGTCCTCCGTAAAGCAGGCAAACTGCCGCACCGGGTTGGGATCTCGGTTCGGGGCTACGGCCACGTAATGGGATTCATTGCCGATATCAATCCCGGCCGCGTTCGGATGCACCACTTCTAGATTCAAGCTCCACTCCGGTTGCCCGCTTGCAGTCTGCTTGTTCCGCTTCCGACTCATAACCTCACCCTCCAGGCTNNTTCACAGACTTCTTCCTATGCTTGTGGTTCATTGGTTTATGCTCCTGCCTGATTTGGCAGCACTCGGCCCGGTTGCGATTGGTTTGTAAGTCTCTTTAACGGGGTCGAGGTCGCCTTCGTTCGGCAATCTCGCCACCATGCGAGCGATCGCCTAAACCGGAACCACGCTTAGTTTCGGGCATTGAAGCGCCATTGTCACCACGGTCCTACTTGCCGCATGCTGTGTTCAACAGCATGCCAGAACCTTCAACCTCGACGCCAGTTTCTTCTCCATGTGACGACCCGAAAGGGCGTCTGACGCTTAGTTCAAACGCCGAAGGCTCCCGCGATGT
>PKUV01000155.1 GCA_003131315.1 Acidobacteriaceae bacterium | reverse complement strand
TGGGCCGCCAAAAACTTCCGCCTCAAATCATCATCGTAGGCTCGCGCCATCTCTCTCGCGTCGCCGGAGTTTCGCCATGTCTAGCTTACACTATCGGTGAAAGTGCTCTAATCTCGCTGGCGTTCGCGTAATGCGTTTCACCCTGAACGTTGTATTGATGAATCTCCGTATGGAAGGCTTTGCGCAGCTGGCCAGCCGTCCCAGAGAACTCGATGAATTGCTTGCTCTTCGTGACCCTTGAAACGTTGAAACCCTGCGACCTCAGCCAACTTTCCGCTGTTTGAATATCGGAGTCAGCGGGGCCGAACTGCTGCCCATACTCCGGCGGCGTCAGCCATTGGTGATAGCTGGCTGAGCCACGCTGATGGACCTCACTCAAGAATTCCCGAAGCGCGGTTTCCCGATGTGCCGGGCGACTTAGTAACAGAAGCACGCGCTCGGCGGGAAAAGAATCGGGGACCGCGCCGCGGTCGTAGCGAGCCTGCGCCAGCGGATGCACACTGCCGTGAAGCTTAACCAGCCTCGTTTCATCAATTGGCTGAGTAATAAGCGGCGTTGCCAGGTTCTGGGCAGTGGCGGGGACCCATAGCGCGCTCCCCAGGATCAGTACCAACGTTGTCCATTTCACCTGGGACTCCTTTGCGTCTCCAATAACTGCATAGGATAACAGGCTCTTCATCAATCCCTGCAATTGGGGCACTCTTGATGAGTCTCAATAAGAGTCTCTTCGCCCTGGCAGGTCTCACGTGACGGCTTGCCCCATTACTCTTGAATTTGCGCTTCATGATTGTCCTTGCCTTCGAAGTCGTCCGCGCGGGGCCCGACCGTTGCGCAAATTATCCCTGCTGAGAGGTTCAGTGTATGGTACGGGGGTCACGCAGGGATGTGATGACAACCACGACAAGGTGGAAAGCCTTTAATTTAATATACCCAAGGAAGGAAATAAACGTCATGAGTCTTAGTCAGCTTGCCCGGTCCATCCGGGAGTCGGCGACTCTCAAGCTGAATGAAACCGCGGCTCTGCTCCGCGACAAAGGAGAGCCCATCATTCACCTGGGAGGCGGCGAACCCAAGAGTAAGGCCCCCATGGATGCAGTGATCAACTGCGCGGCACTGCTGAACACCGGAGAAATCCGGTACACGGCGCCCGACGGGATTCCTGCACTGAAGAAAGCCATCATTCGCTATACCGAAGAGCACTACAAGAAGATTGTGTCGGCAAACAACGTGATCGCTTCGGGCGGCGCTAAGCAGGCACTGATGGTGCTGCTGCACGCCATCCTGGATCCGAAGGAAGAAGTGATTTTCCCGGCTCCCTACTGGGTGAGCTATCCGGAGATGGTGAAGCTCGCGGGCGGTGTTCCGGTGCCGGTCACTGCGGAGGACGGAACGTTTTTCCCAACTGGCAAAGAAATCGCGGAGGCGTGCGGTTCCTACACCAAGGCCATCGTTCTGAACAGCCCCAATAACCCTTCGGGTGCCATGTACTCCAGAGATTTCGTCCAGGAGATGGTCGAGTTTTGCGAGAAGCGGAGCATTTATCTCATTCTGGACGACATCTACAACCGGCTGGTGTTCGACGGCAAGAGCGCGGCCATCGGCTACGACTTCATGAAAGTGCCGCTCGAGCAATCGAAGCTGGTGGTGATCAACGGGGTATCGAAGATGTATGCCATGACCGGGTTCCGCATCGGTTGGGCGATCGCGAATCAGCCGCTGATCGAGGCCATGGCGACCATCCAGTCGCAACAGACCTCCGGACCTTCTTCCCCAGGGCAGTGGGCCGCCGTGGGCGCTCTCAACGGCGTGCAATCGTCGGTCGAGAGCCTGCGGGTCACGCTGGAGAACAACCGGAACGTGATGATGGAGCGCTTGAAAGCTTTCGACGGCGTCAAAGTTCACAAGCCGGAAGGCACCTTCTACTGCTTCCCGGATTTCAGCGCATACATGAAGGATTCGCAGAAGCTCTCCAATTTCCTGCTCGAGAAAGTGCGGGTGGTCACGGTGCCGGGCAAGGAATTCGGCTTCGAGGGGCATCTGAGGCTGAGTTACTGCGGCACCATCCGCGATGTCACCGAGGGCCTGGATCGCATCAAGTGGGCGCTCGATCCGAATTCGGCCAACGAACTCTATCTCGGCGACCGCAAACTTGTGAGGGATTGGCTATGAACATCTACCTCGACGTGCAATCTCCCGCTGTAAAAGAGGCAGGGAAGCTGGCCAGTGCCTACGGCCTCGCCAACCATGGGCTGGTAAATCTGCGGCGTGCCTACTGGAATTTGCCCACGCCGGCGCTTTATGAGGAGAGCATTTTCCGTTCCGAGGGCAGTCTCTCGCACCTTGGACCACTGGTGGTGAACACCGGCAAACACACCGCGCGCGCCGCGGCCGACAAGTTCGTGGTACGCGAGCAATCCACCGAGGAGAAGATCTGGTGGGGCCAGTACAACCGGCCAGTCACCAGCGAGAATTTCAGCGCGCTGCTGGCGCGCCTGCAGGGCTATTTGCAGGGGCGCGATGTTTTCGTGCAGGACTGCTTCGCGGGGGCCGACCCGGAGTACAGCCTCCCCATCCGCATCATCACGCAAAAGGCGTGGCACAGTTTGTTTGCGCGCACCATGTTCCTGAAGATTCGGGGTCAAGACGCACTCCAGCGGCATATGCCCGAATTCACCGTGATCGCGGCGCCCTCGTTTCAGGCCTCCCCCATGGTGGACGGCACGCGTTCGGAAACGTTCATCATTATCAATTTCCGGGAACGGCTGGCCATCATCGGTGGCACCAGCTACGCCGGGGAAATCAAGAAGACCATATTTACGGTCCTGAATTTTTTGTTGCCGCTGCAAGGCGTGCTCTCCATGCACTGCTCGGCCAACGTCGGCGCCGATGGCGATGTCGCAATTTTCTTTGGACTTTCGGGCACCGGCAAGACGACGCTTTCCGCCGACCCCAAGCGGCGGCTGATCGGCGACGACGAACATGGCTGGAGCGACAATGGAGTGTTCAACTTCGAAGATGGCTGCTATGCCAAGGTGATCCGTCTTTCGCCAGAGGCCGAGCCGCAGATTCATGCTTGCACGCAGCAGTTTGGAACCGTTCTGGAAAACGTCACCTTTGATCACCTCTCGCGGCGGCTGGATTTGGACGACGACACCGTGACGGAGAACACGCGGGCGGCCTATCCGCTTTCCTACATCGCGAATCACCTGCCGGAGAAGCGCGCCGGGCACCCGCGGAACGTCATTTTCCTTACCTGCGATGCCTCAGGCGTGATGCCGCCCATCTCCAAGCTCAGCCCGGATCAGGCGATCTACCATTTCATTTCCGGCTACACCAGCAAGATTGCCGGCACCGAGATCGGGCTTGGCGTGGAGCCCGAGATGACCTTCAGCACGTGCTTCGGTGCCCCGTTCATGGTGCATCACCCACTGGCCTACGCGGAGCTGCTGAAGAAAAAGATCCAAAAGCACGGCGCGCACGTGTGGCTGGTGAACACCGGCTGGACTGGCGGACCGTTTGGCGTTGGCAAGCGCATCAGCATCCATCACACCCGCGCGCTGCTCAATGCGGCGCTCAGCGGCTCACTGCTCAAGGTGGCGTACCAGAAAGATCCGGTTTTTGGCTTCGATGTGCCGGTCCAATGCGAGGGAGTGCCGTCGCAGATCCTGGATCCGGCGAATACCTGGCCTAGCCGGGATCGGTATTTTGACAAGTGCGATGCGCTTGCGGCCCGCTTCATCGAAAACTTCAAGCTGATGATGGCCGAGTGCCCGGAGCACATACTCGAGGCCGGGCCGAAGCGTCTCACGACCGGGTCGGTTCGCTGAAAGCAGGTCCATGCGGTGGGGGCTCCGCAGCCGCCACCGCATGCGTCCACTGTGGCCCGCAAGAAGTCCATCCGAGAGTACAAGTTGAACTTCGAGCAGGTTTCACCGGAAAGCGCAGTAGCCGGAAGTAGGGTGCCGGTATTGCTGATCCATGAGGTTCGCGCATAAGAACGGTGGAGAACTCAGATTGGAAAAACCGGTTAATTCAGACGGGGCTTCTGAGGGCAATCTGGATATTCAGCAACCCGTCAACCGTGTGCTCCCTCTGACGTTTACGGTTGAATTTACGTTTTCACGCGGATTCGAGTCCTATCTGAGGAGCCAGCCGATTTAAGCACTTGCGGGATCCCATCCTTCAATTTGGAACGTCCTAAACAGCCGGAACATCGAAGGCTCGGAGACATTGTCTCAGGCGTGTTCACTTCCGTGCTCGCGAAACACTCGAAGTCGTTCTCGCTCATCGACTGCATCTCGGTTGGCGTTGGGTGCAGTTCGAGGAGGTTGGAGGTTGCCTTCCTCCGTAGATCGGGCGAAGGAGTTCAGGCCAGGGTAATCCCAGACATTCGTGCGGTAGCGGCCGAACTGGCCTAACGGGATATTATTGTGATGAGAGGCCTTACCGTCCTTGAACGCAAAGATCAATTCATGCTGAGAGCGGTAGAGACTGCCCATTCCGCCCGTACCCTTGTCCCCACACACACAGAGACTTGAGCTCCTTGTAAGCCTTCCTGCTGGCGGACAGCAGCAGTTCATTGATCTTGTGCCGCAATGCTCGAGGCACAGGCAGGACAACAATTAGCCACCCCCGCTTAAACGCGAGTTCCGAGGCGGGTGAGTCCTTGCTAATCCATCCGTAGGATGACAATTTATATAGAGTTGGGTGCCTAGGTCTCGCGGTTTTCGAGACCTGGGAGCGGCCGCTCCTGCCTATGTTTTGCGGACTGATATGACGGAGGCGGTGTAGCGGTCAGCCCGCAACAGCGAGACGCTGTATTCAATCGGGATACGCTGCACATCGTAGGTCGTTTCCTTGATTGAGAGGAGAGCACTCCCGGGCGATGTCTGCAAAATACGCGCCTCCTCTTCGCCGACGGTGACCGCGCCGATCACTTCCTCGGCCCAATGGAGCTTCCGCCGGTAAACATTCTCGAAGACGTGGTACAGGGATTGCCTGGCTAGGTCTTGCTTCTCGATTCCGGAGAAAAGGCGAGCGGGCAGATGGCTGGTAACGACGGCCACCGGCTTTTTGTTCACGAACCGAAGGCGCCGTAAGCAGTATGTCTTTTCGTCGGGGGCGAGCTTGAGGGCTTGCGCCGTCTCAGGATCGGGATCTTCGACTTCAAGCGCCAGCACTTTGGCGGAAGGGACCAATCCGCGCCGCCGCATCTCTTCGCTGAAGCCACGCAGTTGCTGGAAATCCCAAGGGACACGTCCGGACCCAATGATCGGCCGCTTACCTTTGGCCATGATCAGCAGGCCTTCGGAGCGGAGTTTCTGAAATGCCTGCCGGACGGGCATCTTGCTGATACCGAGCGTGCGGGCAACTTCGCCCTCGGAGCAGAAGATCTCTCCCTCGTGGAGGAGACCGTCTTTGATCAGATTGCGTACCCGGTCCACAATTTGCTCGTAGTAGGGGACGAAACTCGAGTTGTCGATCACCAACCCCAGAGATTCAGCTTTGGGCGCCACGCCAGGCTCGAGATGGGGAGCTGTCGATTGTCGAGCGAACATGCGCACATAGTATACAACCATTACATGCTCCGATTCGCAAAAATTTATTTGCGCGGGATGCTCAGCTCGTCCCCAAGCAGGCAAAGCGTCGTAAGTATATCACTATAATGATTTTGATCGAACATTTGGCGGGAATTCAAGGCTTCGATCGGCCCCCGATTGGGTGCGCCGGGCACAATTATGATTGACAACATATGATGTTTTCATTTCATCCTTAGGAGCGAACGGGACCCTGTTTCCACCCGCTCGCCCGTCGGGAGGGCATGATGAATCGGATTATCCCCATTTGCTCGAGGTCGCGATGGCTCACCGTCATCGTCGGCGCGATGCTCATCGTTGCCTCCGCCTTGCAGGCTCAGGTGGAGTCAGGAAAAGTTGTCGGCACCGTGCGCGACGCTTCCGGCGCGGTCGTAGCGGACGCGGCGGTGGCGTTGGTCAACACCGCGACCAACGCAACGCGGAATGTTCGGACCGACAGCGATGGCGAATACGGGATCACCGGGCTGCAGCCGGGAGAATATACGGTGACGGTCGAACATGAGGGGTTCAAGAAAGCGGTTCAGGTGCCCTTTAAGCTTGATGTGAATCAGGTGATTCGTGTCGGTCTGACCTTGGTCGTCGGCAGTATCGGTGAACGAGTCGAGGTCACCGCCGCCGAGCCGCTGATCGAGTCCGAGACCTCTTCGCTGGGACAAGTGGTGGAGGAACAGCGCGTCCGCGAACTGCCGCTGAACGGTCGTGATTTCGTCGAACTTGCTTATCTGTCTCCGGGAGTTAATGCCGGCCCTTCCGGGGCCGTCCAGCAAGGTGGAATTCCGGAAAACCAGCGCGGTACTGGTTCGATCCAGGCCAACGGTCTGACCGCGACCAACAACAATTTCCTGCTCAACGGCTTCGACAACAACGAACAGCAAATCGGCATTCAGGTTATTCAGCCCGCGATTGATGCCATCCAGGAATTCAAGGTTCAGACCAACAATTTCGGAGCCGACATTGGCCGCGGCGGCGCGGTCGTCAACGTTCTGCTGAAGTCCGGCAGCAACCAGTTTCACGGCAGTGTTTACGAGTTCCTGCGCAATTCGGCGTTCGACGCCAAGAATTTCTTCGACGATCCCGCCGCTCCCATCGTGCCGTTTAAGCAGAACCAGTTCGGCGGCACATTCGGCGGTCCGATCCTCAAAAACAAGCTGTTTTTCTTTGCCGATTACCAGGGGACGCGGATCCGGCAATCGCAAACCGACATTTCCACCGTTCCGCTGTCCTCGGAGCAGAGCGGGGAGCGGGGCGGCGATTTCAGCGACATTCTGGGGCCGGAGGTTACTGACGACCAGGGCAACCCCGTACTCGACGCGCTTGGGCGGCCGATCTTCACAAACGAGGTATACGATCCAGCCACAACTCGCAATGTTGCCGGCGGAATTGTACGGGATGGCTTTGGCTTCGATCCGGTCACCGGCCTTCCCATTGCGGGGCTGGCCAACATCATTCCGCCCGATCGTTTGGACCACGCTGCACTCAATGTTATTCAGCTGTTTCCGAATCCGAATCTGGATGGCACGGGCAACAACTTTCTCTCCAACCCGGTGGCCCAGAACAACCAGAATTCTTTCGACGTCCGAGTCGATCACCAGCCCACAAGCAACGACAGCTTCTCAATGAACTTCAGCTACGGCAAGGTCGATGCCCATAGTCCCGATCCATTTCCAGGGCTTGCGGGTGGTGGAACCTTCTCTGGCCACGTGACCAACCTGGCGTTGGCAGCGGGAATCAGTTACGTGCGGACTTTTTCCGCGAGCCGAATCAATGAACTCAAGCTTGGCTACTCCCGCTATGTGGTGAACGCGCTGCCCAATCTCGTGGGCCAAGACATTTCTGGGCAGGTAGGAATTCCGGGCATCTTTGATCCCCAAAATCCGATTGCGACCGGAGGCCTTCCTTTCATCGGCATCCAGAACTTCAGTCCGCTCGGAACGACGGATTGGTTTCCCGAGTTTCTGAGCGAGAACAACTATCAGTTGGTGGACGGGTTCACCCTGATCCGAGGGCGGCATTCGTGGAAGTTTGGCGGTGACATTCGCCGCCGCCGGCATGGTTTTTTCCAGACCCAGAACTCGCGCAGCGATTTGAACTTCGATCAGCAGTTTACCCAGGACTTGACCACGGGGAACGGAGGCAGTTCTCTCGCCAGTTTCCTGTTGGGTTACCCGATCTCCGCTTTTCGCGACGGCCAAAAAGGGGAATATGGCATGAATTGGCTGGAAGTCAGTGCCTACCTCATGGATGATTTCCGCCTGAGCTCGAAGCTGACGTTGAATCTCGGATTGCGCTATGACCTGTTTACTCCGATGGTGGAAGATCACGATCGCCTGGCCAATTTTGATTTTGCCACCGGCCAGTTCGTGGCGCCACAAATGAGCGGAGTGAGTCGGTCTGGGAACGTTAACACTGACTACAACAACCTCGCTCCACGCATCGGCTTTGCCTACACACCGGGGACTGAGGGCACGGTGATTCGCGGCGGTTTCGGTGTCTTCTACGACCAGCAGGCAAACCAGAACGATACCGAGCTTTTTTACAACCCGACTGGCAATTTCTTCAGCCAGAACATTTTTAATCCGCCCACGACGACGAGTATTCGCCTCTCGACCGGGTTGCCGGATCCGGTTTATCCGACGCTGGCCAATCCTTCCGGGCGTGCCAGTGCAGCCCTGTTCAACAATCGCACTACCTACATCGAGGAATGGAATCTCAATCTGGAGCGTGCGCTAACCAAGACTATGGTGCTGCAAGTCGCGTACGTCGGAACCCATGGCGTGAAACTCGCGCACCTCGTCAACTTGAATCAGCCGGTGCAGCCCCTGGATACGAATTTTTGCGGGCCCGATCCGTCGAACTGCACGCCCGACAACGCAAACTTCAATCGCCCTTATTTCGCTACCGCGCCCGACATCGGACCGATTCGCACAGAAGCGCACGACTTCAACTCTATTTCACACGGACTCCAGGTCAGGTTCGAAAAGCGCTTCTCCCATGACTGGAGCATGTTGAGCGCATACACCTGGCAGCATACGATTGGACAGTCGGAAGAGAATGAATGGCTGGAACCGCAAAATACACACAATCTCAAAGCCGAGCGCGGCAACAATGGCCCCGACTACCGGCACCAGTTTACTTCCGCATGGTCGTATGAGCTTCCCATCGGGCCCAAGAAGCGTTTTCTGCCTAGTGCCGGTCCAGTTCGATGGTTAACGGAAGGTTGGCAGTTGAATGGCATCGTCGCCATGTACTCGGGCCAGGCCTTCACACCGCTCCTGTCGTTTGATCCGACGAACACCGGCTCGGGAGCGCCTCGTCCGGATGTTGTTGGAAACCCCTATGACTTTGCGAATGCCACCAGCGCGGGATGCCCATCCAATCGGCAAACGATCCAGTGCTGGTACAATCCGGCGGCTTTCGCTGTTCCGGCGGTCGCTCCAGGCCAGAGTTTCGCCACCGTTTTCGGCAATGCCCGGCGTGGCATCTTACGCGGCCCGGCGCAATACAATGTGGATTTCTCCGTCTTCAAGAATTTCAAGTTCAGCGAGAGCTGGAACCTGCAGTTCCGGACCGAGGCGTTCAATCTGTTTAACACTCCCCAATTTGGGCTTCCGTACAACGGCGTGAACGACACGGGCCTCGCAGGCTCCATTTCCGGCACAGTTCATAGCTCACGACAGATACAACTCGCATTGAAGTTGTCTTTTTAGGCGAGGGACAAGACTAGGGGGCAAACGATGCGGCATCAGGCGATTAGGCGAATGGCTGGGCTGGCGATCATCGTCCTGTCCTGTTTGTCGGCCGTGGCGCAGGATTGCTCGCGCCCCGCGCTGCGCGGTTCGTTTTTGCAACCTGCCCTTGGTGACCGGTGGACTTTAAAACAGTGGCGCGACGAGTTCCACTACATGAGAGACGCTGGGCTCGATCAGATGGTCATACAGTGGACGGCCGACAGCAAGGAGAAGACCACTATCTATCCCTCCGGAGTCGCCGGCTATGCACAGAACACAGAACATGACGTGGTCGATCGAGCTCTTGATGCCGCGGATGCCAGCGGTGCGCAAGTGTATCTGGGCCTGCAGATCAATGACGACTGGTGGACGAAATATCTCACGGACAAGCCCTGGCTCAAGAACGAAGCCAAGGTCGCCAACGTTTTGGCCGACGACCTCTGGAAGCGTTACCGCCATCACGGATCTTTGACCGGATGGTATCTGGGCTTCGAAGTGGATAACGTCGAAAGCACTCCGGCGGATTGGGACAACCTGGTGGCGTTCTACCGAACCGTGGGCAATCACCTTCACAAGCTCACGCCAGGCAAGCCGATCGTGATTTCGCCTTTCTTCAACACGAAGGCGGATCTTTCACCTACTCAATGGCAAACCATGTGGGAATACGTTCTGAAACGCAGCCCCATCGACGTCCTGGCGCTGCAGGACGGAGTGGGTGTGGCGCACGCGACGAAAGCGGAACTACCCGAGTGGTTCAGTGCCGTCCGCAATGCGATTCAGAATTCCCGTCCCCACATGCAGTTCTGGGTCGACACAGAAACCTTCACTTTGGACAGCGAGCCTCGGCCAATCCGTGCCATCGTGAACGATATGTGCGCGGTGCGCCCCTACGTCAGCAGCTATCTCAGCTTCAGCTTCAATCACTACCTGAGTCCGCAGCAGGTCAATCCGCTTTATTACCAGACGTATCTGGACTACCTCGCGAGCGGAAAAATTGAGCATATGCGTCCGACGGCGCCGGCGGATTTAACCAGCGTGGCCCTCGACTCCGAAACCATCCGCCTAACTTGGACCGCCTCGACCGATAACTTTGGCGTAGTCGGCTGCAACATCCTTCGCGATGGACGGCGTGTGGCCAGCTTGCGCGATGGAACGACCAACTTTCTGGATTCGCAACTCAATCCCGGCACAACCTATACGTACCAGGTCAGGGCATTTGATGCCGCGGGAAATGAGTCGGCGTTGAGCAACGCGACAACGGCGACGACCCCGGAGCCGCATCTGTATCCGACCAACATTGCTCTGGACAAACCGTACACGGCGACCATGCCCGCAAGTCCCAGCTATCCCGATACCGGGGGCGTTGAGTTGACCGACGGAATTCTGGGCTCGACCGACTTCGCTGACCCCGCCTGGCAGGGCAGGGCCACCACGAAGATTTACTCGTTCACGATTGATCTCGGCGCTGTGCAGGTGATCAAGGAAGTGCGAAGCCACTGGCTCCAGGACAAGCCGCCGGCGATCTTTCTGCCAAAGCAGGTCAGCTGTTCGGTCTCTGACGACAACGTGAACTTCACGGCGGTGGGGACGGTGAATAAACCGTCACCTGGCGATGACAATCTGTCGTGGTGGTACACCTTGACGGACTTGACGGGCATAAACGGGCGCTATGTACAGCTTCAAGTGAAGCCAGGATCGAATGCAGGTTGGACCTTTATCGATGAGATCGAAGTGCGCCAGTAGCACAGCGAACGTAGAAATCGGGAGGCAAGCACGGTGCAGAACATGAGAGTTCTCCGGTTAGCGGGAATTGGGACGATCGCCTGTTGGGCTCTGCTGTTGTTGCAGCTACGGCCCAGCTTCGCTCAGCAGGCGGGTCCAACGGCAACCACAACTGCGACCGCGAAAAAGTTGCCGCCGGTTCATCTCGACGGCCAGTACTTCACGCGTGACGGCAAACGGTTCCTGCCCGTCGGAGCGCACTGGGTTCCTGCCAAAGCAGCAATGCAGTGGCCGGTTCAGTGGGACCCGAAGGACATCGATGCCGATTTCGCCAAGATGCATGAACTCGGCTACAGCATCGTCCGCTTCGACATGATGTGGGCGTGGTTTGAACCGCGTCCCGGAGACTACAACCCGGTTGCATTTCAGCAACTCGATTACTTCGTTTCGCTGGCGCACAAGTATCAGATATACCTGCACCCATCCTTATTTATAGGCGGCGAGGTCGGCGAGGCATATTGGGATGTGCCCTGGCGGCACGGACGGCATCCGCATGCCGATCCGGAAATGCTGCGGCTCGAGACGAATCTCGCCGCCGAGTTTGGGCGACGCTATGCCAACGAGAGCGCGATCATCGCCTGGGACCTCACCGATGAGCCTCCGTTCTGGATTGTGCAAGCGCAGACCACCGACGCCATGGCCATCAACTGGACTCGCTTGATTGCCGGTGCCATTCGCCGCGAAGACAAACTCCATCCCATCGTGGTCGGAACCAGTGGAGAAGAAATCGGCCATGGTCCATTCCGTCCCGACAACATTGCGAAAGAAGTCGATTTCTTCAGCGTGCATCCCTTCACGATCTACGGCCCCGATCTTTTCCCCGATCCCATGCTTTCCGAGCGCGGAACCTATGGCGCCGCGTTCGAGATTGCGTTGTCGAGCGGCGCTGGCCGTCCCGCGATGATCCACGAAATGGGCGGCTCTACCGCACAATATTCACCCGAGAGAGTCGCCCTCTATGACCGCTTGCAGATGTATTCGGGCCTCGCCGCGGGATCGATTGGCGTAGATCTCTGGTGCTACACCGACGCATCACCAGAGCAATATCACAAAGCGCCGTACCTCCGAACCCCGCAAGAAACGCGCTGGGGAATGACGGCCTGGGACCGTCAGGACAAGCCGCTGGCGACCGAGTTCAAAAAGTTTTCAAAGATTGTAGGTCAACTGGATCTGGCCAGCGTAGCGCCTGCTCCCGCCGAAGTCGCCATTTTGATTCCCGGCGAATGGGCGCGAACGCATGGAGACTTTTCGCGCTTCGGTCTGACCGGCCCTGAGGTCACGCCCTACGTCTCCCTCTTCGATGGCGATGCCATGCCCGGCCAGCCTCCGCCAAATACTAGCGCCGACAATCAATGGCTGATCAGTTCTGTGCTGAACTCCTTCGTCCTTGCCCATCGCGCCGGCTTGAAGGCGGACTTCCCGCGCGAGTATGACGACTGGAGCAAGCATCCCATGCTGTTCCTGCCCTCCCCGCTTACGAGCACGGCCAGCAATATCGTTCACGTTCACTCCGACTTCTATGAGAAAGCCAGAAAGTATGTGGAGGGCGGCGGCTTCCTCTACGCGTCGGTTGCCGCTGACGCTGCCATCCCCGACATGGAAACTATTTTCGGCGTGCGGCTGGTTGATACCGTAGTCGTCTCAGAAGTCACGTTGAAAGTCGTCGAGCCCTTTGGTGGCCTGAAGCCCGGCGACACCTTCCACTACTCGGTTCCCGGCGCGAACCCGCGCGTCTGGGGTTCGTTGCTGGAAGTCATGGGTGGAAAAGTGATCGCCGTCGATCAGGAAGGCCGGCCCGCACTGGTGGCGAACGCACTCGGCTCAGGAAAGACCCTGCTATCGGCCTATCCGATCGAAACCTATCTGGCAAATACTCCGTCGGCATTTGAGAAAGCGGAGAGCACACATCGCATCTACGAGGCCTTCCGCAACTGGACCGGCGTGAAGGCGGCCTTTCAAAGCGACCAGCCCTCAGTGGAAGTGACTTCGTTGCGCGGGGAGCACCGCGGGTATGCCGTGGTCGTGAATCACAGTGCGCAGGCTTACAAGGTGACTATCTCGACGTCGTTGCTGGTGAAATCGGTCCGTCAGATTGGACCTGAGAATCTCAAAGCGCTGCCTGTCGAAAGCTCCAACTGGAAGATGGACTTGGATCCCTACGAAGCGGCCATCGTGGAGTGGAAGTAGAGTTCGGCCAGGAAAGAATACGCATGATTGGCGCAGTTGACATCGGCGGCACAAAGGTCGCGGTTGGAGTGGTAGATGACAACGGCCGTGTGCTGTCCCGCGCGGAGTGTCCGACGGATGCGGAGCGCGGCTATGCAGAGGCGCTGGCGCGCATCGAGCCTATGTTGCGTGCCATGGTGACAGCGGCCGATGCCGAGCTGACTGGCATTGGGATTGGAAGCACCGGTCCTGTCGATCCCTTCACCGGGGAGTTCGGCGACGTCAATTTCTTCCCGGCCTGGCGCGGCCACAATCCGGTGGCCGACCTTGCCCGCATCTTCGGTGTGCGCGTAGCTATGGAGAACGATGCCGATGCTGCGGCCCTCGCGGAGGCAGCGTGGGGCGCAGGAAAAGACAAGAAGCGCCTGATCTACGTGACCGTCGGGACCGGTATCGGCGGGGGAATCATTCTGGATGGACAGCTTTATCGGGGCGTGGATGGGGCTCACCCGGAGATTGGCCATCATGTCATCGACCCGTCCGGGCCGCTCTGCATGTGTGGCTTTCACGGGTGCTGGGAATCCTTGGCTGCGGGTCCGGCGATGGTCTCGTGGGTGGAGAGCAGGATGCCGGAAGACTACCCGCACCGCGACCATCTAACGGCCAAGCGGATTTGCGAACTCGCGCGAGAGGGGGATGAGTTAGCCCTCCAAGCGGTCGGCCGGGAAGCTCGCTACCTAGGCCTTGGCTTGGCCAATCTGGTCACGCTGTTTGCGCCCGATGCCATCGTGCTCGGGGGCAGCGTGATGAAGAGCGCTGTCCTTTTTCTGGAAGAGATTCGCAAAACCATTTGCCGGTGCTGCCGTTTTGTTCCGTACGAGAAAACGGAACTGACTCTGGCTTCTTTAGGCGAGGATGCAAACCTGATCGGCGCTGCGTGCGTGTGGCATCACCGGTTCGATCGAGAGGGAGGACACCGTGCTTGAAGATCTCGCAATGATCGAAGGCGAATATCTTCGGGACCTTCTTCAGCAGCCCCAAGCCCTGGAGAACACTCTGGCCAGTCTGGAAACGTCAAAGCCATTGCAGGACCTTGCGGCGCGCCTGAACAAAGGCAAATTCCACAGAGTGGTGCTGACCGGCATGGGCTCCTCATTCCACGCCCTTCATCCGCTGAACTTGGAACTCATCAGCCACGGATTCACCGCCCTCATAGTCGAGACATCCGAGCTGGTGCACTACAAGAATCGATTCTTTGATCCCAAGACTTTGATCATCGCGGTGTCGCAGTCCGGGCAAAGCGCAGAGATGGTGCGGCTGGTGCAAACGAACCATAAATGCTGCACCGTGATCGCTGTGACGAACACGCCCGACAGCCCGCTGGCCAAACACGCAAACGCCGCCGTGCTCACCAAGGCGGGCAACGAGTTCTCCGTGTCCTGCAAGACCTATGTGACCGCACTCATGGCGCTGAAATGGCTGGGGGATGTCCTCTGCGAACGCGACCTGCGGCGCGCGCGCCAGGCGTTGAAGCCTGCCTGTCCAGCCGTCGCCGCCTATCTGGCCGATTGGAAGGACTATGTTCACACCCTGGCTCAGGTACTCAAGAACACTCGCCACCTGTTTCTGGTCGGTCGCGGAGCGTCATTGGCCACGGTCGGTACCGGCGCATTGATCGTAAAGGAGTCGGATCACTTTCACGCGGAGGGCATGAGCAGCGCCGCTTTCCGGCATGGGCCCTTTGAAATGCTGGGAAGCGAAACCTTCGTACTCGTCTTCGCCGGCGACGCCAAGACGCGGGACTTGAACCAGCGCTTGCTCCACGACATTCACCAGCAGGAAGGGCGCGCCGAACTCGTCGATCAGGATGCTTCCCTGCCTTGCTGCCGTATCGCGGAGCACGGTCCGAGCGTTCGCCAAATCCTCGAAATCCTGCCGGTGGAGATGATCACCCTGGCGCTGGCGGTACAGGCCGGCCGCGAGCCGGGCCGCTTCGAGCTGGCGAGCAAAGTTACGACGACAGAGTAAGTCACGAAGAAGGATTTGAACCATGGCACGAAATCGCTACATGGTCGGTTTGGTCTTCCTGACATTCTTTGTGATGTCGCTGTTGACCAACATCCTGGGGCCGATCGTGCCCGACATCATCAGCAGCTTCGGCGTCAGCCTCACGGCTGCGGCACTTCTGCCTTTCTCCTTCTTTATTGCCTATGGCGTGATGTCAATTCCGGCTGGCTTCTGGGTAGAACGCTTTACGGAGAAGCCCGTGATGATTGCGGCTTTTCTTGCCGGCACGATCGGATCCTTAAGCTTCGCTCTCTTTCCTACCTACCGCGTCGCGGTCGGGTCATTGTTTGTCATGGGCGCAGGCATGGCGACGCTTCAAGTTGCCATCAATCCGCTGTTGCGGGTGGCGGGCGGCGAAGAGCACTTCGCATTCAACTCCGCATTCGCTCAGCTGATCTTTGGTACCGCTTCCTTTGCCAGCCCGCGCATTTACTCCTATCTCGTGGAGAACCTGGGCAAGCCTTCTGCCAGGGGCAATCTGCTGCTGCAGACTCTCGCCAGGCTCACTCCGCCCGCGCTCCCCTGGGCGTCGATGTACTGGATCTTTGCGGTATTCACGGTGTTGATGATTGCCGTGCTCGGGTTCACGCGCTTCCCTCGCGTCGAACGCACGGGCGATGAAGCAGCCGGTTCTCTTCAGATGTATGGCAGCCTTCTTCGCAAACCGATGGTGTGGGCGTTCTTCCTGTGTGTCTTTGCGTACGTAGGATGCGAGCAGGGAACCGCCGATTGGATTTCGAAGTTTCTGGCTCAGTATCACGGCTTTGACCCGCATACGACGGGGGCGACCGCCGTCTCCTGGTTCTGGGGAATGCTCACTGCTGGATGCTTCGTGGGAATGGGATTGCTCAAGCTGTTTGACAGCCGCAGAGTGCTGATTGGATTTACCATCGGCGCTCTGCTTTGCCTGACCGCCGCCTTATTCGGTCCTGCCCGTGTCTCCTTGATCGCGTTTCCGGCCATTGGCCTTTTCGCTTCGATCATGTGGCCGGTGCTGGTTTCACTGGCATTGAATTCGGTTTCAGAACACCACGGGCCGTTCGCTGGAATTTTGAGCACAGGAATCATGGGCGGAGCGGTGGTGCCGGTGATCATCGGCCGCATCGGAGATTTCGCGGGTCTCCGCGCCGGTGTCGCTTTTCTATACGTAACGTTCGGATGCGTTCTTAGCGTCGGCTTCTGGGCTCGGCCGATCATCACGAACGCCACGATTTTGCATCGGGACAATGCAGTCGAAGCTGTGCCGCGCCCGGCGGCGTGAGGCCGGAAATGATGTCAGGAGAAAACTGCGGAGCAAGGATGCGGCGGCAGATGCAGCCACGGGCTGTCATGGCAGTCATCTGCCCCGTTTTCTTCCTGTTCGCGCTCTGCGTGGGTTCCGGCGCGCAGAGCCTTGTTCCCGAGCCAATTCATGGTGTGACCGTCGACGACAAAAACGACATTCGCGACGACGCTTTCCTCGCGAAGTTGCTTGTCTCGCTGAGACATCTGTCGGTGAAACCAACAGCGAGGATTGTCTACGCACCTGGCAAGAAAAACGGATACTTCCCCGCCAACTCGTACCTGGATGCCACCAAGCAGATCAAGAGCGCGGGATACGTCTTCGGCCAGCCAGTGGATTCGTTCTACATGAGGTGCTTCACGCCGGCCGAGCACCTCAATCGGTTCAAAGACTACGTGACCACGCTGGGCGCGTTCGTCGACATCTGGGAAGTTGGAAATGAGATCAACGGCGAGTGGCTTTTCGGCAAAACGAAACGCTGTTCGCCGAAAGCGTCCGTGAATTCCACCTCCCAGGCTGACGTCGTGTCCAAAATGGTCGAGGCTTATGACTACCTGAAGTCCCAGGGGAAAGTCACAGCCCTCACTCTTTATTACAACACGCCGTGTCGAAGGCCCGCCGCCAACGAGATATTCACCTGGGCGGACGCCAACATTCCCGCCCGCATGAAAACCGGCCTGGATTACCTGCTGGTGAGTTACTACGAAGTGGATTGCCACGGATACAAGCCCGACTGGAAGCAAGTCTTTAG
Source organism: Acidobacteriaceae bacterium (assembly GCA_003131315.1). Lineage (GTDB taxonomy): Bacteria > Acidobacteriota > Terriglobia > Terriglobales > Acidobacteriaceae > Acidiflorens. The sequence continues at coordinate 63,166 of PKUV01000155.1, read as the reverse complement.
TCAACTCGCGACCATGTTTCCCAACTCCAAGCTGGGTATTTCTGAGTTTGGCTGGTCGGACAAGAGAACTTCAAACCCGATTATTAAAGACTTGGTACAGAGGCATTACGCCATTCATCCCAGTGTTTCGAACTGGGCAGGCGGAGGCTTTTATTGGGAGTTTGCCATCGACATGGTTCCCTACGATCCAGCTTCAGGTTCGTTATGGAACTCGATCAATACGGCGATGGCAAACCAGAAGTGAAGTAAGAAGCATGCTGTGAAGTTTCGATGAGGAGCATACATGTTCAGCCCCGTTCGTAAGCTGTGCGTTCTGATTGGAGTGACACTTTTCGTACTTGCTACTGGAGTAACCGTTCTTTCGCAGGAGCACCCCAAGACTGTGCCTTACTTCAAACTAACGACGCCGCGCCGCGTGCTTCCCGACGCCCAGAAATGGGAAGGCAACGAGTTTCCTCACACCATGTCGGTGTTGGAACTAAAGCGTGACGGATTCCGCTACTGGGGATGGTACGGGCTGAACGAAGGCCGCGGTATCGGCCTGGCGCGCAGCAACGATCTTGTGGCCTGGACCAAGTATGAGCAGAATCCGCTGTGGACGAACGCTCGCTGGCCCTCGGTTCTCGCCGGCGCCGACCCGAAGCACACCGACCTGCTCTACTTCGCGATCACCCGTGAATACGACACTCCGAGCAGCCACATTGTGCTCGCCACTTCGCGCGATGGGATCCATCTGACCGAGGAAAAGGTGCTGGTGGCGGGCGTTTCCAACCAGCGCAACCAGAATCCGAACCTCTTCCGCGACCCACGCACCGGACGGTTCTATCTGACTTTCTACCGCGGCAATGATAAGGACCACTTCGAGATCATCAGCAAGAGCGCTGATTCCGTCGTCGACCTGGACAAGGCCCCGGAAAAAATCCTGCTCAAGTCCGAAACCACGATCGCGGCGCCCACCCTGCTTTACCTCGAGGACGCAGTGAGCGCCAGCGGTAAGAAGACTGGAGTCTACTATCTCGCCACCGAAGTTTACCCGCACCGCTACAACGCCGATCCGGAAGGCGAGTGGCAGGTCAAGATCTTCGCTGCCGATTCGCCAGACGGCGATTTCCAGCCCGTGGAAGGAAATCCCATTATGCGCGGTCAGCGCGCCTGTCTGTTTCAGCACATTTTTAACGATCGATTTTATGGCTATGACTGTCATTTGGAGACACCCGATCACTGGGTGCTTGAGGAAGTCGAGACGCCTTTGCCTTGAAGAACTACCCGCTTCGCACGGTAGAGACGAGGCAAGCCTCGTCTCTACAACGCACGTATGACCGGTGCGCAGGCAAGAACAGATTTAGAGATTCAAGGAGACTGCAATGACCGAACCCACAATGTCCAATTTCGTATCCCAGGCCAGCGCCCGCAGAGCATCGATCCTGCGCGTTGTCGCCAGCCTATCTCTGTTTGCCTTCCTGGCCTTCTTCGGGCTAACGACACCAGCCGAAGCCCAGCTCTATGCCGGATCGGTTACCGGTGTGATCAGCGACCAGACCGGAGCGATGATCGCGCAGGCCGACGTCACCCTTGTGGATGCGGAGAAGGGTTACACTTTCACCGCCAAAACCGACGACAAGGGACGCTATCTCTTTCGCGCGGTGCCCCCCGGTTTGTACAACCTCTCGGTTAAGGCGACTGGATTCAAGGACCAGGCTCGGACCGGAATCAAAGTCGACGTCAGTCAAAACGTGGGTGCGGATGTGGCGATGCCCATTCTCGGCACCATGGAAACTATGACCGTCTCCACGGCTGCTACTTTGCTGGGCACCGAGGATGCGGTGGGCGGGCAGGTAGTGGATCGGAAGTTCATCAACGACCTCCCGCTCAACGGACGCGACGTGATGGGGCTTGCCTATCTTGCGCCAGGCGTCGCCGAGGTGGATGCCGCCTGTCCGGGATGCTCCAATAACAATTTTATCTCCAACGGAGGCCGCAATGCCACCGCCGACATCCTTATGGACGGTGTGACGACCACGAACTATGAGCAGAACAGCGGCATTCGTGTGGATACCTACACGCCTTCCGTGGACGCGGTGGAAGAATTCAAAGTGCAGCAATCGAACTTCAGCTCCGAATACGGGTTCAGCGGCGCGACCATCATCAACCTCGTCACGCGCTCGGGCACGAACAGCTTCCACGGCAGCGGGTATGAATTCCTGCGCCACTATAAGACGGACGCGAATAACTGGTTCGCCAATCAACAGGGAATCCCCATTCCGGCGCTGCGGCACAACATTTTTGGTGGCACGATTGGCGGTCCGATCATCAAAAACAAAACCTTCTTTTTCTTTGATTACGAAGGCCGGCGGTCCACCGATCAGGCAGGACCGACATCCTACGGAGTGCCCAGCCTTGACGAGCGGAATGGCAAGTTTGCCGAGCTCTGCGGCGGGGATGGCCCCAACGGGCCCGCACCGGGTGCAACGTTTGATCCGAGTACTGGTGCGTGTTCCGATCCAATGGGCCAACTCTGGGATCCGTATTCTGGAACCTATGATCCTGCGATTGGCGCCGCGAGACGCGACCAGCAGGCATTCATCCCGTTTAACGACCTGACGACCTACACCAGCACGGTGGACGCGAACCATCCCGGCAATATGACCCTGGCCAACGATCCAGGCGGCGCTCCGTACCGTCTTCCGTTGGGACCGGGAAACCTGATTGATCCCGTGGCGCAAAACTTGATGAAGTACTTCCCGCAACCCAACGTCAACGTGGGCAATGCAAACTACAGCCCGTTCATCAACCGGGTGGATTCTGGATCGGTGAAGGGTCACGAGAATCAGTGGGACCTGAAGATCGACCAGCGCTTCAACCAGAAGAACCTGATGAGCGCCAAGTATTCGCACAGTTACAGCCTTTCCGATTCGTTCAACTGCTTCAACAATCCCGCCGACCCCTGTAGCATCGGCCCCAATTCGGGCGGCGCGCATGTGTTCGTCATCAACGACTCGCATACCTTCAACCCCACTACATTGCTGACGGTTTCCTACGGTGTCACGCGAGGCACTTATTACTACGGCGGGGTTGCGGGGACCTATCCGAAAGTGTCGCCCGTGGATGCGCTGGGCGAACCCCAGTACATGAAAGACTCGGGCTATAACTGGTTCCCAGCCGTCAGCGTTGGAAACTACACAGCGGCGGGCCCCTACAACGTCGGCGGCAACCCGTGGAGCTACGCCAAACAAGGACAGGAAACGCACCACCTGATCGGCAGTCTGAGTTGGGTAAAAGGAGCGCACGAGTTCAAATTTGGAGCGGAAGGACGGCTGCATCGTCTCAACTACACTCAGCCTAACTATGCTCCAGGGGGAGTTTATAACTTCGATCTGACGGGAACATCAAACTTTGCTACGGGCTGCACGCCGCAGGTGAACTGTGACCCCCTCGGCGGCGACGGCATGGCGAGTTTCCTGATCGGCGCCCAACCCAACTCGTGGGGCCAATACGAGATTCCAAACTCGGTGGCCAGCCAGAATTTCGAGTTTGGCGGATTCGTGCAGGACAACTGGAAGAAGACCGACAAGCTGACTCTCAACGTCGGCCTGCGCTACGAACTGGTGTTGCCTCGCACGGAACGGCGTAATGAGTTGAACTGGCTCGATCCGAATGTGCAATCTCCCCTTACTGTGGATGGCCAGCACCTTCTGGGCGGCGAGGTCTTTGCCAGCTCTAACAATCGGAGTTCCTACGCGCCCGACTACAAGAATATTCAACCGCGCTTCGGCTTTGCCTATCGGGTGGATCACAACACGGTCATCCGCGGCGGTTATGGCATTTACTTTTCGTCCTGGCGAGGAGCGGTGGCCGGAACTTCGGGCGTCGGGCAACAAGGTTTCGATCAGTTGACAAATCTGGTTACCTCATTCGGGGGCGACGGCACCACGCCCGCCGCGAGGATGAGCAATCCTTATCCCAACGGGCCGATCAAGCCTCCGGGCAGCAGCTTGGGATTGTTGAACGATGTCGGTTATGGCGGCTATGGCCCTATTCGTGACATCAGCAACAAAGTGCCGTATGAGCAAAGCTGGAGTTTTGGCCTCCAGCACGAGACTAAGTGGGACTTGGTTCTCGATGCCTCGTACGTCGGGAAAAAAGGGACGCACCTTTACTTTGCCAATGCCGGCAACTTGAGCCACTTGGGGTCGGAGGTCGAGCACTATACCCCACAGCAGATCGCGGATCTGAATACTTTTGTGCCCAGCCCGTTCGCCGATCCCGCTCGTTCGAATGCGTCGCAGATCCTCGATTCCAGCAGCCCGCTGTTCTGGGATATGCAAAAGTTACAGCTGATGATGGCTCATCCGCAGTTCTATGGATTCGCGGGCGATGAGCCGCCGATCGCCAACTCGATCTACCACGCCTTTCAGTTCCGAGCGGAGAAGCGATTCACGCACGGATTGCAGTTCCTTGCGACTTACACTTTCTCCAAGTCCATCGACGATGCCTCACTCACCAGCACCAACAGCGGGTATTTGGGAAGTTTTGCCAGCTTGCAGGATCCAAACAATCCGGGTGGAGAACGGAGTCTATCTTCGTTCGACATTCCGCAAATTCTGCAGCTGAGTTACACGTACGAACTTCCCATCGGACGGGGCAAGCTCATTGGAGGCAATCTAAACCCGATACTGAACGGGATCGTGGGCGGATGGCGCACCAACGGCATCTGGCGATTTAACAGCGGGCGGCCCATCAACCCGATGCTCCGCGGTGACTGGTCCCACCCGCTCCCGACTTACGGAGCGCAACGCCCCAACCTGATTGGCACGCCCCACCGCGCCGGCGGTAAGGACTCGGACTGGATCAATCAGTACTTCACGATCCCAGCCGGAAGCGGCTCCGACTATATACCCGGCAGCGATTTTCTCGCTGCGCCAGCGCAGAATACGATCGGCACAGCGCCCCGTGCCTTAGGTAAAGTGCGTAACCCGGGCGCGGACAACGCCGACCTCTCCATGTTCAAGGAGTTCGGTTTGAGTTCGCTTCGCGAGGGAATGCGCCTCGAGTTTCGTCTCGAGAGTTTCAACGCCTTCAACCATCCGCAGTTCTGCGGTCCGAACACAACTTACGGCGACCCGGACTTCGGCAAAATCCATTACACCTGCAACGCGGCTCGTCAGCTACAAATGGCACTGAAGCTGTACTTTTAGCGAGCGCTCGGCGAGGGGCTGAGGTGCGCGTTGGGACCCAGCCCCTCCAAAGAATTATCACGAGCCGGACGCAGTCGACACTTTGGCGCACCGTCTGAGCGTCGGCCAGAACGTCCTCGCGGATTTCCACCGTAGGGTTGCGGCGCGATCTTCAGAGCGGTGAGATCGTTGTCCCTGACGAGCGCACTACAATTTTGCAGGCTCTGGACATGTGTACGCGAAACAGCGCCTTCCCGGAATTCGAGGAACACCCAGAAGGTTCTCGGCCACCAGTTCCACTTCGTTCCCTTGGGCCCCACTCCCGTGCCGACGAATGTGCCTGCCCGCAGTGCGCGACATGATATGCACGTTCGTTCAGCGAGTGGGGGTGGAGTCTGAGGCGATCAAGATCGTTTCAGCTTGATGCCGGACGCACGTTGCTCCGTTACAGGGCTGGGGTCGATTTCTGTCACATTGTCTCAGGCGTGTTCACACCCGTGCTCGCGAAACACTCAAAGTCGTTCTCACTCGTCGACTGCCTTTCGGTTGGTGTCGATCGAATGCAGCGGAACTTTGAGCCGATGCGAAAGCAGGTGGAAGCGTGGCAGAGAAGTGAACTGACGGACGTCACTGCCAAGGTGGTTATCTACGAGGCATTCGTCGAGGGCAGACTTGAAGCTCCAAAACAGCTTGCCCGCAGCGTGCATGACCTGTACTTCGAGCCAAAATACGAGGAGTTTCGGCCACGAACAATCTGGAGTCTTTCCAATGCGTTCACGTCTGCCTTCAAAGACCTGGATCCCATCCCACAATTCAAGGCCACGGCGAAGCTGGGCGAATTCCTGGAAGCCCGGTTCTCAGGCGCGTTCTAGCCCTCGGGGCAGTGTCGGCCGGCCGGCCCTTCCTAACACGTAATTCCACTTTGTTTTAGACGACCCATGCGGGCGAGGCTCGCCCGCATGGGCTGAAGAGAGGAGTCACCGTCATGTCTCCATTGTTCCCACTTGGGCAAATTGTGGCCACGCCTGGGGCGCTAGCTGCACTGGAGAGGGCGAAGCAGCCGCCTACCTGCTTCCTGGCCCGTCACGCAATCGGGGACTGGGGCGAGCTTGACCCGGCCGATATCGCAGAGAACGAGTACAGCGTGGTTCATGGGTTTCGATTGCTGAGCAACTACAAGACAGAGGCGGGCGAGAAGATCTGGATAATCACCGAAGCTGATCGGTCAGCAACCACTCTGCTTTTGCCAGAAGAGTACTGACGAGTTGCATGAATCGGATCATTGGTAGGCGAAGGCCCCAATTGCTTTACTGCCGATCCACACCACATAGCTTCCTCCACTTCGGCGGCGGCCACGGGTCCGTTCACTAACGATTCCATTGACTCTCGCCCAACTCTGTTAAACATCCGGATCAGACAGGGTCTAACAAGGTGGGACGAAAACGCTACCTCGATACGGTAGCCGTCTTTCAGACTCGGAGCCAGGCTCACGAGCCATCAACAGCTGGCGCCAGCCGCAGATGAGCCACGCTTCGTGGATGGGCACGTACGTTTGAGAGCGCTTTCACCGTGATATCGGTCCTCCGCTAGTCTGGGGCGGCCACAAACTGGGCCTCCACCACGCTGCCGCCTGCGGCGCCGCTACTCCGGATTGCGACCGTATAGGAGTCTCCTCCATCTCTTTCACGAACGTAACGGCGGAGGCAGTTTCCGACGTTACGTGATACTGCGGGCCGAGCTGATTCTTGAGCCATTGAAAGTGCGCTTGATTGTCAGACCTTGTCTGAATCTCCCAGCTAGCACGAACGCTGGACTCATTCCGGACTGGCTCCGACACGCGAAGCAGCGACCCATTGCTCGGCACGGTTCGACTCCTCACTTCCTCGATCTCGCGCCCAGTCGAGGACACCCAGAATCGCTGGCGCCGTGTGCATGCGGTTAGAAACACACTTCCGATGAGGCACAGAGACAGAGCCTGGCAGTGGTTGAAGACGATCATGTCCCGGAGCGTTGCGCCTCGTGTAGAGACACCAATTCCTTGTCGATTCTGTGTGCGATCTCATCGTGGACGCGGCGGAAGACAGCCAGCTTCTCCTCGTGCGAGCCCTGCGCAGCGGCAGGATCGTCGAAGCTCCAATGCAGGAACTTGTAGGTCCGGGGAAAGATGGGGCAGCGCTCTCTTGCGTTGTCGCAGACTGTGACGACGTACGGAATATGCTGACCGAGAAGCGAGACGACATCTTTGGACTGGCGAGAGATGTCGATGCCGATTTCCCGCATCGCCTCGACCGCAAAGGGGTTCAGTCCCTTCGGCTCAATCCCAGCGCTTAGAGCGTCAAACTGGTCTCCTGCCACGTGCCGCAGATATCCCTCTGCCATCTGGCTCCGAGCCGAGTTTCCGGTACAGAGAAACAGTACTTTGATTGTCATCGGATCCTCACACTGTGTAGCACTGGTCACATGGGACCGTGCCGCGGATCACAGCCCGGAATCCTAACATACTGGTATACATGTATGCGAATAGAAGAGTAACAGTGTGGTATCGATCAAGAAGAAGGAGCCATGCCTGACTTTCTCCGCACCACCGTTGACAAGTTCACCTTCCTGGTAGCCACAGATCGCTTCTATACGTCGGATGGAGTATGGGTGGTCTGGGTCCAGCCGCAAGGAACCAGGCGGGTCCGAGTCGGCGTCACGGATTTCATGCAGCAGCACAATGGCGACGTTGCCTTCGCCTCTGTTAAGCCCCCGAAAACCACGCTCAAGGCGGGCGATGAGTTCGCGGAAATCGAGACGATGAAGGTGACCATCGGTCTTTCCTCTCCTGTGGGCGGAACTATTGTCGAGGTCAACGCCGCCCTCACCTTGAAGCCTGAAATTGTTAATGAAGACCCGTATGAAAAGGGATGGCTGGCAGAGATTGAGACTGCGAACTGGGAAGCCGATCGTGCGAAGCTGCTCGACCCGCAGGCATACATGGCCGTGATGCAATCCCAGGCGGAGCAGGAGCTGAAGTCATGAACCAAAACCGAGTGGTAGTTATACCGTGCAGCGGAATAGGCAAGGCGCTTGGGTCGGTAAGCCGCGAAGCGGCTTATGAGCTTTGCGAAGAGTTGCGCCCTGACCAAACGCAGTTGGTGGCGCTCTCGAAGCTTGTGCTAGGTGAAGAACAGGCTCGCGAGCGGGTCCGCACCAGCCCCGCGGTGACCATTGACGGCTGCAAGCAGATGTGCGCCGCCAAGCTGGTGAGACATAGCGGAGGCACGGTCTTGCGGGAGGTCGCCGTATTCGAGGTGTTCCGCCGCCACAAGGGACTCAAACCCGAGGGCATCGCCGAGCTCAACTCAGAAGGCAGGCAGCTCGCCCGCAAACTGGCGGAGGAGATTGCCGCGGATCTTGACGAGATTGCAGAAGGAGGCACCCATGCCTGATCTGCCCGAGAGAAAAGCCGGGATCGTCGCCTGCTCGGGCGAGGAATTGGCCGAGGGCACAGTCGCTAGATTGGCAGCTCTTAAGGTGTTGCACGAGTTGCGGCCTGGGAACACCGTCACCATCTGCTTACCGCTATTTCTTGCGGGCGGCGAAGGGGACCGGGCGTTCGCTCGCTTTCATCCGACGATCACGGTCGACGGGTGCGAGCTTCGCTGTGCCGCGCGCGGTACCGAAATGTACTCGGGCAAGCCGGTAGCGAGCATCGTAGTCAACGAAGTTGCGACAGAGCAGCACTTAGGCAGGATCGAGGGAAGGCGCTGCCTAAATGAGGCCGGCAAGCAGGCCGTTGACGTGACGGCTCAGCGACTGGCAGAACTGGTCGATCAATTTGTAGGGAAACGGCCCAGCGGGGCACGAGTCACGGAATCTGCTGAACCGCAGCTGGTCGCAGCCAATGTAGGTACGTGCTCCTGCGGATCTGGTGTCCCGCTCAACAAGGTGTTGATTGCTGGAGGAACCGTCGAACTGCTGGCGCTGCCACTGATCTTTCAGCACTTCCGAGAGAGGGGACGTGCGCCAGAGGATGCCGGGGAAGATCTGCTCCGAACCGTGAAGATTTACAACTACGTTCCACCGGAAGCCGAGGCGAATTACCGCGAGGCCATCCTCCGCGAGTACTCAGCTTTCTGTGCCCACAAGGAGTGACGATGAGCCGAACTGCCACATACCACACCACGGTACGGTGGACAGGTGAACACTGGGGACACCTGACGTTGGGGAACGGTCCCGAGATGAAGTTCTCGGCGCCTCCGGATGCACAGGGGCACGCGGGCGTATTCACCCCGGAAGACGCATTTGTGGCGGCGGCGAACACCTGTGTGATGCTGATGTTCATCTGGGCGGCGGAGCGGTTCCATCTCAACTTGTTGTCCTATGAATGCCGCACCGAAGGTACCAAGGTGATCGAGCTTGACCGGACTGAACTCTTCACGCGGTTGTGCTTTCATCCGGTAATTCGGGTTGCTTGCGGGGAGGAGTCAAGGGCGGTAATAGAAACTAGGGTGCAACGTGCGCTGCAAGCTGCTCAGAAGTACAGCCTGGTCGCAAATTCGGTGAAGTCCGAAATCATCGTAGAGCCCGAAATTGTTATTAGCGAGAAAGACGCGGAGGACCACCTTCCGGTTTTGGATCGCTGAGAGAGAGGAAACGATGCTGAACATTATTGTTTATGGTCCTGGTTGTTCGAGGTGCGTGGAAACGGAAAAAGTGGTGCGGCACGCAGTAGAGCAGATGGGCGTCACGGCTGAGGTACAGAAGGTAAACGATCCGATTGGTATGGCAAAGGCAGGCGTGCTGCTCACCCCAGCGGTGACAGTAAATGGGTTGGTTAAAGTCTCTGGCCGCATTCCCAAGGAAGACGAGGTCAGGGGATGGCTTGCGGCGGCGTCAGCTACGACGGGCCGCTGAGCGCGCCCACAGTTGTTGAATAGGGATCGAGGGTGCCCGGTGCGAGTGCAGTCCCCTGTTACTATCTTTCTATGCGCGTATAAGCATACATGCTGAGACCGAAGTCCGAAACCATTGCGCATCGCTGAGGTGAAGACACAACTATGAAGCTCGAACAGTATTTCAAAGGTCTATCCGACGTAACCCGGGTACGGATGCTCAACCTGCTGTTGCACGGCGAGCTATGCGGATGCGATATCCAATACGTTCTGGAGATGTCGCAGCCGAATGTGTCGCGACACTTAACGTATCTGAAAAATTGCGGGCTAGTGTTGGACCGCCGCGACGGGCCTCGCATCTTTTACCGGCTTGCGGAAGCCAAGTCCGGTACGACAAGGCGTTTCTTTGACTTCCTTCCGCAGGTCTTCAAGGGGGAGGAACTTCTGCAGGACGACACGCGCAAGCTGAAAGAAGCAATCCAGGCGGGCTCGTGCACGCGAAACGAATGGCGTCCGTACTCGGCGCTTCCGAAGGTAACCACTTCCGCGAGGGTGTAAGGACATGGCAGACAGAGTCTCTTCTCGACTGAGCTTTCTGGATCGTTATCTCACCGCTTGGATCTTCGCCGCAATGGCCGTCGGCGTCATTGCTGGTTGGCTGTATCCCGGCATCGTTCCCTTCCTTAACAAATTCAGTGTGGGTACTACGTCGATCCCGATCGCGGTCGGACTGATCGTGATGATGTACCCGCCGTTCACGAAGGTGCGGTATGAGGAGTTGCACGAAGTCTTTCGCAACAAACGCGTGCTTGCTCTTTCGCTGGTGCAAAACTGGGTGGTAGGTCCGGTTCTCATGTTCGTGCTGGCGATCATATTTCTCCGCGGATACCCCGAGTACATGGCCGGGCTGATCCTGATCGGCCTCGCTCGGTGCATCGCGATGGTGATCGTGTGGAACGAACTCGCCAAAGGCGATACGGAGTATGCGGCGGGTCTGGTGGCTTTCAATTCCTTGTTCCAGGTGTTCTTGTACTCGGTCTACGCATGGGTATTCATCACCGTCCTGCCCGCTAAACTCGGCCTGCATAGCGTGGTCGTCAACGTCTCTATAGGTGAAATCGCGAAGAGCGTTTTCATCTACCTCGGGATTCCGTTCCTCGCTGGCTTTCTGACTCGTACCGTGCTGGTTCGCACGAAGGGCCGCGAGTGGTACGACCACAACTTCGTTCCGCGCGTCAGCCCGCTGACTCTAATTGCTCTGTTGTTCACGATTGTGATCATGTTCTCGCTGAAGGGCGGATACATCGTTCGGTTGCCGCTTGATGTAGTCCGAATCGCCGTCCCGCTTCTGATCTATTTCGTCGTGATGTTCTTGGTGTCATTCTACATGGGGAAGAAGCTCGGCGCCGACTACTCGAAGACCACGACACTCGCGTTCACCGCGGCCTCGAACAACTTCGAATTGGCGATCGCAGTCGCGGTGGCGGTGTTCGGAATCAACTCCGGGGCCGCGTTCGCGGCGGTCATCGGGCCCTTGGTCGAGGTACCAGTCATGATCGCTCTGGTGAATGTCGCGTTGTACTTTCAGCGGCGGTATTTCGGAGAGACAGTGAGCGGACAACCTTTAGTCGCGATTTGCGATCCGTACGGAAAGAGGACGTAATGAGCAAGCAGCGCGTCCTGATCCTGTGCACCGGGAATTCGGCTCGCAGTCAAATGGCCGAAGGACGACTACGCGATCAGGCCGGTGACCGGTTCGAAGTGTTCAGTGCCGGCACGCGGCCCGTCAAAGTTATGGCTGAACTCGGCATTGATATCTCTGTGCACCGTTCAAAGTCTGTCGATGAGTCCACCGGAGCACAATTCGACCACGTCATGCGGTATGAATTAGCCGTGGATGGAGCGTCTTGGACGGCCTACGTCGCTGATTTTATTGAGTTGACTTTGATAGCAGGAAAAACAGGTTGGCGTTTGCCGTCAGATGCTGTCCAAATTACTGCCAGAGACATCTCAAGCCTGGATCCGCGTAGAATCGCACCGGAAATGGGATTCTACGGTGGTTTCAAAAGACTAGACTATGGCGGGCATGGATTGCCCATGGAGTCTGTCAGATGCTATTCAATTTGACGAGCCGAAAACTTAATTTGGACGAGTGTAATTTTCGAGAGAGAGCAGTGTGGAATGAAGCGACAATGATTCCAAGCAAGAGAAATCCTTATCGTTTAGCGAAAAAGCAAATTTCCATTCCGCTGAAGCCTCGCTCCCTGGCACGCTTCATATACCAGCTAGTGTTCTTGGGATATATGGCCCTCTGTGCCGTCCCATCTATGGCGGATGATCTACAAACGGCCTATCAGGAGGCAGTTTCGACTTCACCCGTCATAGCCCAAGCCCGTGCGCAGCTGGATGCGGATTTGGCAGGCAAACCACTGGCGCGCGCTGCACTGCTTCCCCACATCAGCGCGGGGGCCAGTGGGGGCATGAATACGGCCTATGTGACGGGCTTTGGCGCCCAGCCAATCTCCACCGGGTATCACTCCGATGTCTTCAGCGCCAGCCTGACAGAGTCCATCTTCAACGGTCAGGCATTGACCGCGATGAAGCAGTCTGACAGCCGCATTGGGGCCAGCGAAGCAACTCTGGCGTATGTCCAGCAGGTCATCGCATTGGAGGTCGTCCAGGCGTACTTTAGCGTCTTACAGGCGCAAGCCAACGAGCGCGTGGCGAAGCAGCAAATGGATCTGCTGCAAAACATCGACGATCAGACAAAAACAAGTCTGCATGTTGGAACCGGAGACATTATCGCAGTACAAGATGTGCAGGCTCAGTTGGATGGCGCGAAGGCCGATCTCATTACCGCAAAGAATGCAGTGGCCGTCGCGAAGAATCAATTGGAGCGCTTGACACATCATCCCGTAGGAACGTTACAGGATATAACAACCTTAGAGGCGATAGGTCCGCAGCCGGACACATTAGACCCCTGGCTCGCAGCTGCCCTCAAGAACCAGCCGCTTCTGCAACAAGCCAAAGCAACATTGAACGTGTCCGAACAGCAGGTGCAGTTTGCGAAGCGAGCCCGTTGGCCGACTTTGACCTTGAGCGGTATTGGCCAGCACGCTGCGGGCACCCTCATTCCGCCTTTGGCCATCAACCAGATTGGCGCCTCGCTGAACCTATCTATTCCTATTTATGAAGGCGGGAGCACACGAGCGGGGATTCATCAGGCGGAGGCACTCTCAAAAGCTAGTCGTGCGAACGTTGCAAATATTCAGGACCAGATCAAGCTGGATACACAAACTGCCTTCCTTGATTTGCAGGACAGCGTCGCACAATTTCAGGCTACGCAGCAAGCCGTAACTTCCGCAAAGGTATCTCTGGATGGAACCCGGAAGGGTTACGAAATTGGAAGCCGATCCATCATCGACGTGTTGACTGCGACGACAAAGTACGCAGCTGCGCAGCGCAATTATTATCTGGCTCTCTACACGCAATTGGTAGCCCGGACACAACTGAAGGCAGCGGCAGGGGTACTGACGCCACTGGACGTACAAGCCATCAATACCTTGCTTTATAGCAGCCCTTCTAACTAAGCACTATAGTTGTTCCGTTGGGAGAACATAAATGGTTTTGGTCAAGAAGCGTGTGTTCATCCTGGCTTTTCTGGTCGTTCTTGTTGTTTCCGGCGTCTTTGGGCGGCGGTGGTTGCTCCGGAAACATACTGCTAGCGACACCATCACGCTGTATGGCAACGTAGACATTCGCCAGGTGCAGCTGGCCTTCAACGACAGTGAACGTATTGAAAGGCTGCTGGTAGATGAAGGCAGCGCCATCCATGCAGGCCAGCTTGTTGCCCAGCTGGTGCAGCAGCACTTTCTGGACGCAGTAGCACAGGACCAGGCGACAGTGGCAGCGCAACAGCAGGTCGTTGCGCGACTGCTGGCGGGGAGCCGTCCGGAGGAGGTTGCTGAGGCGCGAGCGAATGTTGCTGCGGCACAAGCCGATGTCGCTGCAGCACAAGCCAATGCAACCAATGCTGAGTTGCTGTATCGCCGCCAGCAAACCCTGTCAGAGCAGCAATATGTTTCGTTGCAGATTCGTGATGATGCGCAACGCTCCTATCTGGCCGAGCAGGCCGTCCTGGCCGCCAAGCGGCAGGTGTTAGCAGCTAAAGAACAGGCCCTACGGCTCGCCGTCATCGGTCCACGCAAGGAAGACATTGCCGCAGCGCAGGCAACCGTCAAGGCAGACACAGCTGCGTTGGCTTTGGCGCAAAAGGAGTTGGCTGATACGCAGCTCTACGCACCCGCAGACGGTGTCATTCAGAACCGGATTCTGGAGCCGGGCGATATGGCCACTCCGCAGACGCCTGTGTTTACTCTCGCTCTGGACAATCCACTCTGGGTGCGGGCCTATCTGCCAGAGCCGGAGATGGGTAAAGTCGCTCTCGGCATGCGTGCGTGGATTGAGTCGGACAGCTTTCCCGGACAACGCTTTCCGGGATGGATCGGCTTCATTTCTCCGGTGTCGGAGTTTACGCCGAAAAACGTGGAAACCACCCAGCTACGCTCGCAGCTTGTCTATCGCGTACGCGTTTACGCCTGTAACCCAGATCATCGCCTGCGCCTGGGAATGCCGGCCACGGTCGTAATTCCACTCAGCAATAATCCTCCCCATGCAATCGACGCCCATCCTTGCGAGAAGGACTGACATGGACGCAGTTGTCGTCAGGAGTCTCAGTAAGTCCTTCGGCAAAGGAGCAGCCCGTAGAGACGCGCTCAAGAATGTTTCCCTACAGATTCCTGCGGGAAGTATGACGGCACTCATCGGTCCGGATGGTGCGGGCAAAACCACGCTCCTGCGTCTGCTGGCCGGTATCCTGATGCCCGTCGCTGAGGAGATTCGCGTTCTCGATCATCCTTTGCCGAAGGGAGCTTTAGCATTGCAAGGCCAGATTGGCTATATGCCGCAGCGCTTCGGCCTCTATGAAGATCTGACGGTCGAAGAAAATCTCAATCTGTTTGCTGATCTGCACAGCATACCTCGCAAGATGCGGGAGGGTCGCTTCGCGGAGTTGCTGACCATGACGGCACTCGGCCCATTTCGCAAACGCAGGGCAGGACAGCTTTCAGGCGGCATGAAGCAGAAGCTCGGACTGGCCTGCACCCTGATCCATCCTCCTCAACTACTGCTATTGGATGAAGCCAGTGTGGGCGTCGATCCCATCTCGCGGCGGGAACTGTGGAGCATCATCCATCAACAAGTTGTCAGCCAGAACGTGACCGTCCTGCTCAGCACTGCTTATATGGATGAGGCCGAGCGCTGCGATCATGTCATCCTGTTGCACGAAGGGGAGATTCTCGCGCAGGGAAATCCGGTGCAACTCGCCGCACCTTTACAAGGGCATGCATTTGTCCTGGAAAATATCCCCACAGCACCGCGCAACCTGCAGGCCAACATCGCCCAACTGCCAGGCGTGGTGGATGTGGTGATCCAAGGCGATGGACTGCGCATCGTGATGGAACAGGCCGGGCCACCTGTGTTGCCCGGGAAGCTGGCTGTCTACGGAACACCCAAGGCCGTTCCAGCGCGACTGGAAGACGCGTTCGTCAGCCTTCTCTTCAGCCGGAGTCCACATCATTCCATTCCGCTGCCGCCCCAGCGAGATACAGCCCACGACGATGCAGCAGTCGTTGAGGTCAAAGATCTCTCTCGCTACTTTGGCGCTTTCGCCGCGGTGAAAAATGTCAGCTTCTCCGTGCGCAAGGGCGAGATCTTCGGGCTGCTGGGGGCCAATGGCGCGGGTAAGTCGACAACGTTTCGTATGCTTTGCGGACTGCTGCCTTCATCGTCTGGAACGCTGCGTGTCGCTGGCGTCGATCTGCGCACGGCAACCGCTGCGGCACGCGCGCGAATCGGCTATGTCTCTCAGAAGTTCTCGTTGTATGGGTCCTTGAGTGTGCAGCAAAATTTGTCCTTCTTCGCCGCGGCCTATGGTCTGGAAAAGCAGCACAAGCAGGACCGGATGGCGTGGGCATTGGAAGAGCTGGAACTCAAGGACTACACCACCATGAATGCAGGTAGCCTGCCCTTGGGTTACCAGCAACGCCTTGCTCTGGCCTGCGCGCTGATGCACGAGCCGAGCATTCTTTTTCTCGATGAACCAACTTCCGGCGTCGATCCTTTGGCCCGGCGCGAATTCTGGGCACGCGTGAACGCACTGGCAGAGGGCGGAACGACCTGCCTTGTAACCACCCATTTTATGGAGGAGGCAGAATACTGCGATCATCTGGTGTTGATGTCGCTTGGAGAGATCCTTGCGCAGGGTACTCCCACAGAAATCAAGGAAAGGGTTCGTCGCCCGGATCGACCTAAACCGAGCATGGAAGATGCCTTCATTTCTCTGATTGAAGAACATGAGCAGACCAGCCGGAGAGCATCATGAAGGTGATGCGTCTGAGCGGCCTGATGCGGAAAGAAGTCTATGAGATCCTCCGCGATCCTTCCAGCATTGCCATTGCATTCGTACTGCCGCTGGTTCTTCTGCTGATATTTGGCTACGGTGTCTCGCTCGATGCCCGCCACATCTCCATGGCAGAAGTCGTCGATCATCCAACACAGCTCACAGCTTCTTTCCTGGCAGAACTACAACGCTCTCCGTGGTTTCGTCCGTCGATATATCCCGATCAAGCATCTGCTGAGCAGGCGCTGCTGCATGGACGTGCCGATGCCATCCTATGGCTGCGGAGCGATTTCACGCGTCTGTCGTACAGCTCTGGAAGTGCCCCCATCCATCTCACCGTGAACGGCGTCGATGCCAATCAGGCACGCATCATTGAAAATTACGTGAATGGTACATGGCGGCTTTGGTTGCAGCAGGAAGCGGCGCGTCAAGGTACGCATCTGGCTACACCCGTGGTGGCCGATACGCGAGTCTGGTTTAATCCTGCACTACGCAGCCGCGACTATCTTATTCCCGGTCTGATCGCCATCATCATGACGCTCATCGGAGCGCTATTGACCGCGCTCGTGGTAGCGCGGGAATGGGAGCGCGGAACCATGGAGGGCATCATGGTAACGCCGGTCGGCAAGACAGAAATTCTGCTGGGGAAGCTGGTTCCCTACTTCGTAATGGGTATGGGTGGAATGATGATGTCCACCGCCATGGCTGTCTTCTTATTCGACGTTCCGCTGCGTGGGTCGCTACTGGTGCTCTTCGGGACAGGGGCGCTCTTCCTACTTACAGCCCTGGGCATGGGATTGGTGATCTCAGTGCTCGCACGCAGCCAGTTCGTCGCCGCGATGGTCGCGATTGTTACTACGTTTCTACCAGCTTTCATCTTGTCCGGATTTCTGTTCGATATTCGTTCCATGCCGCAAGTGATTCAGGTCTTGACCCACATCGTCGCGGCACGCTACTTTGTGACCGTGCTGCAAAGCACCTTTTTGGCTGGCGATATTTGGCCGGTGATTCTGCGCAATGGTCTTGGCATGGCCATCCTCTGCATGTTCTTTCTAGGCATCGCGCTCCTGCGCTTTCGTAAGAGGTTGGATTGATGCGTTTGATACTCCAACGCGTATTTGCACTTTGCATTAAGGAGCTTTTGGCCCTTTTGCGCGATGCAGCAAGCCGGGCCGTCCTGATTGGTCCGCCAATTATTCAACTCTTAGTATTTGGCTACGCCGCTACTTTCGATCTAAAGCATGTTCCCTTCGTCGTCTATAACCAGGACGAGGGACGATTATCGCGGGATTTCATTGCCCGCTTTGCAGGCTCTCCCAGTTTTGGGCTACTACGCATTGTGCATAACCAGAATGCTCTGGAGGAGGCCATCGATGATAAATCCGCGCTGATGGCGATGGATATCGGCCCGAACTTTACCTCCGATCTGGAGCGCGGAAGAACGACACACGTCCAGCTCATCCTGGACGGGAGAGACTCCAACACGGCTGGCCTGGCAATGGGTTACGCACAGTCCATCGTAACCACCTTCAATGAAGCACAGATCGCAGAGCACGGAGCGATACCACCCTCGACCGTACTGCTGGATCGCGCATGGTTCAATCCAAATCTCGACTCCCGGTGGTTCATCGTCCCTGGCATTTGCGGCATATTGACTCTTCTGGTGAGTATGCTGACGACAGGTCTCTCGGTCGCACGCGAGCGTGAGATGGGGACGTTTGACCAGCTTCTTGTTACTCCCATGCGTCCAACAGAGATTCTTCTCGGCAAGGCACTGCCTGGTTTTCTGGTTGGCACGGTGGAAGGATCGCTGATTATTCTGGTTTCCATTTTCTGGTTCCACGTTCCATTCACTGGCAGTTTCCTGGGACTTTACTTCGGCCTGTTCTGTTTCCTGGTCGCAACAGTTGGGATCGGGCTGATGATTTCGTCTTTGGCCGTCACGCAGCAGCAGGGGCTGTTGGGCGTTTTTCTCTTCATGGTGCCTGCTATTGTTCTTTCCGGCTTTGCTACGCCGATCGCGAACATGCCGCAGGCAGTGCAGTACATCACGCTGCTCGATCCACTCCGGTATTTTCTGATCATCCTGCGCGGCAGCTTCCTGGAAGGTGCGGGGCCCTCACTCTTCTGGCCGCAATATTGGCCGCTAGCCGTCATTGGGGTCGTCTGCATGATCGTGGCTGGCAGACTCTTCCGCCGACGCCTTTCGTAGTGGGGCACGGACAACGGAATAGAGACAATTCTGGGATATGTCAAACAATACTCCCCCGATACGATCATCCCTGTTCGCCACTCCCAACGGCGTGAACGACTGGACGGAGGGCTCCACATCGGCATGCTGCTTTTCGGCGCGTTCTCTGCCTATCTTGTCCGAAAGCATCTGCATCGCCAGCGTTTTCTGAGAGCTTTGCGCATGGCCCGCATCATACCGACCGAGTTGAAACAGAAGCTCGACATGCACGAGGCCGTGACGATCGTAGATTTACGCCATTCGCTTGATTTTCTACCGGAGCCGTACATCATCCCCGGAGCAATCCGCATTCCAATGGAAAACTTGGACAAGCAGCAGAGTCAGATTCCGAGAGACCGCGAAGTAGTGCTCTACTGCACTTGTCCCAATGAAGCTAGCAGTGCTATGACAGCAATCAAGCTCCGAAAGTTTGGCATCACTAGGGTTCGGCCGCTTCAGGGCGGATTCCATACCTGGCGTGAGCTTGGGCTTCCACTGGAGTCGAACTTCGGACCGGTTCCAGCGCAACGAACACGCACTCGGGAACTACTAGCAAACTCCGTAGGCAAATCCTCATGAAAGCCTGCTGAAAGATCGAGGCAATCACTCATGGTTACGGAATCTATGAACGCCTTCAACTCGATGAACCGTGAAGAACTTCTGCGCGCGCTCGAAATGTTCGCCAAGAACTGGCTTGCGCACGATGGTTGCTGGTTTTTGGCGGCAGAAGAACGTTTTGGTATGGAGACGGCGATCGACCTTGACATGCGCTCCTGGGCGCGGTTTGCGGCTGCTGAGGCACGCCGGATCATGGCCACCTTTGGTATCGTCGCCGGCGGGGGCCTTCCGGCGCTGGAACGGGCTTTGAGTTTGCGTCTCTACAGCGTGATCAATTTACAACGTGTGGAATGGTCTGAGGACCGGCAGTGCCTGCGCTTCTTCATGGACGTGTGCCGGGTCCAGGAAGCCCGTCGCCGCAAAGGATTGGCGGACTTCCCCTGCGACAGTGTTGGCATGGTCGAGTTCGAAACGTTCGCCAGGACGGTTGATCCCCGCATTCACACGACCTGTTTGCACTGTCCCCCGAAGGCTCCGGAGGGAAACTACTGTGGCTGGGAGTTCAGGACCGGTGAAACGGGCCAGTGAGGGAAGTGGCTTCTGCCCAAGCTGGGTGTTCCCACCTGAGCGAGTCGAGCCTGTACTGGGTCTCGGCGCAACGCTGCTCACGAAGCCGAAGTCGTCGGCCCGAATGATGCTAGAGAGTTCTTAAGTGCGAGCGGTTAGCCCGCAACACAACCAACAAAAGTGGGACGCGACAGCTATCTGATTGTGGCTACTCCGCCCACCCCTGCTGAGAGCATCTAGGCTCAGAGGGCCAAACCATCCGGAGAACGCATGGTGGCAATTGTACAGATCGAGCATCGTCCGAGTCTCTTGCACCGATCAAATCTGGGTCCAACTAGGGTCCAATAGCAGTTCCTGAGAGTGCCTTGCAACGCCAAAGGTGGCTGCCAGTGCCGTTGAATGTCAATCAGTTACCGTTGAACAGGACCTTGACACGGTGGAGGTGTCGGGGTCGAGTTCTCCTCTCCAGTGGACAATGCACCACGTCAACCTGGAAGCATTGTCCCAGGTGTGTTTACGCCCGTGCTCGCGAAACACTCAAAGTCGTTCTCACTCGTCGACTCCCTTGCGATTGGCGTAGAGCGAATGCAGCGAAACTTTGAGCCGATGCGAAAGCAGGTGGAAGCATGGCAGAGAAGTGAACTGGCGGACGTCACCGCCAAGGTGGTCATCTACGAGGCATTTGTCGAGGGCAGACTGGAAGCTCCAAAACACCTCGCCCGCAGCGTGCATGACCTGTACTTCGAGCCAAAGTACGAGGAATTCCGGCCGCGTACGATCTGGAGCCTTTCCAACGCGTTCACCTCTGCATTCAAAGAACTGGATCCCATCCCACAATTCAAGGCTACGGCCAAGCTGGGCGAATTCCTCGAAACCCGGTTCTCACAAACCTTCTAGCCTGCGGGGCGGTGTCGGTCGGCCGCCCCTTCCCATCAAGTAATTCCACGTTGCTTTAGACGACCCATGCGGACGAGGCTCGCCCGCATGGGCTGAAGAGAGGAGTCACCGTCATGTTTGCATTGTTCCCACTTGGGCAAATTGTCGCCACACCCGGGGTGCTAGCTGCATTGGAGAAGGCGAAGCAGCCGCCTACCTGTTTCCTGGCCCGTCACGCAATCGGGGACTGGGGCGAGCTTGACCCGGCCGATATCGCAGAGAACGAGTACAGCGTGGTTCATGGGTTTCGATTGCTGAGCAACTACAAGACAGAGGCGGGCGAGAAGATCTGGATAATCACCGAAGCTGATCGGTCAGCAACCACTCTGCTTTTGCCAGAAGAGTACTGACGAGTTGCATGAATCGGACCATCAGGCAGGAGGAGGCCTTTGGGGAGTACGTTATCCTCCTTGCACGGACCTTTGTGCGGTTGGGCTTCTACGAATCGGATTTTAAGAATCGCTGCAGTGATCGGCTGATCGATAGCATCGTCGCCTGGGGCGATCTGAACGTAGTTGGGAACTGCATTCGCGCCCATCGATCCGCTGGTGCGGACCACGTTTGCATCCAGGTACTCACAGCAACCCGCAGTCGCTTCCGTTAGCAGAATTGCGGGAGCTTGCAGCGGCTCTCCTGCGCGTCTAGAATCGACGCCGAAGCATGGAAATTTCCGAATCCGGACATTATTTATGGGAATCCAACTGCTTAAATGTGAAACCTGAGATGCATGTTTTCGCGCAAGACTCTTACAGCGGCTGCACCAGAAAATGGGTGACCCAGTATGGCAGAGAAGGCAGGTTCCAAGATAAGCGAGGACGCGCCGAAGGCCGTCTCAAGACGCAACTTCATTAAAGGGGTTATCACCAGCGGCGTCGCAGTCTCTTCCGCGAGCTATCTGTTTCGCGCCTCCACTGTCATGCACGGACAGCAGTTCATTGCCGGCGTGGGCGAGCGGCTGATTACCCTCAACGTCAACGGTCAGCAGCGGCGCGTCGACGTCATGAAACAAGAGACGCTGGCGTCAACTCTTCGTTACAAGCTGGGCCTCACCGGCACCAAACTGGGATGCGACCGGGCGGAATGCGGATCTTGCACCGTCCTTATCGACGATATTCCGTACTATGCCTGTTCGGTGCTCACGCACAACGTGCGCGGCCGGAAAGTTCTAACCATCGAGGGCTTGGCAAGCGCCGACGGAACCTTGCACCCGGTGCAGCAGGGCGTCATCGACGAGCAGGGATTTCAGTGCGCGTTCTGCATGTCCGGCTTCATCATGACTACCGTGGGATACCTGAAAACAAATTCCAATCCTACCCGCCAGGAGTTGGCGCACGGCATCTCTGGATGCCTGTGCCGCTGCCAGGACTACGACAAGATTCTAACCGCGTTGATGCGCGGCGCCGAGAATATGCGGAGGTCGAAGCTTGGATAACAAAAAGGTTGTTGATACTGCCAAAGCTAGTGATCGCCAATACGGGGCCGGGTACAAGCTGATCGGCAAGAACTATCAAACCCCCGACCTCTACGCAAAAGTCACGGGCAACGCAAAGTACGCGGAAGACTTTCGCGCGGAAGGCATGCTGTTCTGCAAGCTGCTGCTCAGCCCCATGCCGCATGCGCGGGTAAGGCGCATTCATGCGCACGCAGCGCTCGCAATGCCCGGCGTCAAGGCCATTCTTACAGCGGACGATCTTCCCGCTCCGGCCGATACCCTTACTGACAATGGTACGGTGATCAAGGCCAGCAAGTGGGGCGAACGCGGTCTCACCATGGAGCCGCTTTATCAGGGCGAACCGATTCTTGCTGTGGCCGCAGTCGACGAACTCACCGCCGCGGAAGCCATCGAGAAAATTCAAATCGATTTTGAGCCGCTGCCGTTTGTCGTCGATCCGCTCGACACTCTACGACCGGGTGGTCCTAATCCACGAACGGATGGCAACGTCTGGACCCGGCCCGCTGCAACCGCTTCACAAGGTCCGGGTGCGCCTGCAGTCACGGAACTCAAGTGGACCAAGGCCGATTTCGAGGAGCTAAAGCATGGCCGGCTGCCGCTGGGCAAGGCTCCCGACGAATGGTCGTATGGCGACCTTGATTCCGGCTTCAAGAATGCGGCGCTCGTTCTTGACGAGACGTTCGTCACGCCCGACACCAGCCATCAGACGCTTGAGACGCGCAGCGCGATGGCTTACTGGCAGAACGGAAAGGTCTACATTCACACTGGCACGCAAAGTACGGCGCAAACGCTGCCCGCGATCGCGCGCTGGTTGAACATCGATGCGGAAAAAGTTGTTTTCATCAGCGAATACACCGGAGGCGGGTTCGGCAGCAAGATCACCGGCGGGGTGTCGATGATCATCCCTGCGCTTCTGTCCAAGAAGACAAATGCTCCGGTGATGATGCGCATCAGCCGCGAGGAGGAGACCTTCATCGGACGCGCGCGTCCTGGTTTTCAAGGACGGATGAAAGTCGGCTTCTCCAAGGAAGGGCGGATCACAGCTCTCGACATGTTCGTTATTTGTGACAACGGCCCCTATGACGCGGTGGGTGATGGGCCCTCATCGGGCCGCATCGTGTCTCTGTTGTACCAGCCCCAAGCCATGCGCTGGCGTGGGGTGACGGTGATGACGAATACTCCACCGCGCAGTGCGCAGAGTTCTCCGGGCGGGCTGCAGGGGATTGTCCTTATGGAACCGGTCATCGCGAAGGCTGCGCGCAGGCTCGGAGTTGACCAGGTGGCGATCCGCCGCATCAACTGCCCCGAGGGCAAGGCGCCGTTCGGACCACTGGTGCAGGGGAAACGGCAGTATGCCACCAGTGCATTCCTCAAAGAGGCACTCGACCGCGGCGCTGAGCAATTCAAATGGAGCGAACGGGTAGCACGCACTCCGAAGAGGATGGGCACGAAAGTTCGCGGCGTCGGCGTGTCGCTGAGTTGTTACGTCGGCGGCACGATCGGATTCGACGGGCTTCTAATCATCAAGCCGGATGGCCGGATCACCTTCCAGTCCGGAATCGGCAATTTGGGAACGGAGTCGGTGATTGACGTACATCGCGCGGGCGCAGAGGTTCTGGGCGTGCCGTGGGAAAAGTGCGACGTAGTGTGGGGGAACACGACCAAGAATCTTCCTTTCACCTGCGTCTCCGGCGGCAGCCAGACTACCCACGCGATGACGCGGGCGGCGTATGCAACGGCGATGGACGCGAAGAAGAAGCTTCAGGAAATCGCGGCCAAGAAGCTCGGCGGCAAACCAGAGCAATACGAGGTCGCAAACGAGCGCGTTTTCCGTAAAGGCGGCGGCGCCAGCATGACTTTGGCGCAGGCTGCAAAATATGCGATTCAATTAGGTGGCATTTACGATGGCCACGAGGCACCCGCCGATGTCCACAAAATGACGAAGGCGTCGGTCGCGGCGTTGGCGGGCCAGGGCCTGGTGGCGGCAGCCAAGGACAACTACCCGCGCGACGGCTCGACGTTTTCCTACGTCGCCAGCTTCGCCGAGGTTGAAGTCGACGTTGAAACCGGAAAGTACTACATCGTCGATTTCCTCGCCTCCGGCGATGTCGGGACGGTGATTCATCCGCGCGCGCTGGGTGGCCAAATGCTCGGCCGTTCAACGCTCGGCATGGGCCACGCGATCGGTCAGAAGTGGGTGTTCGATCCGCACTACGGCGAAATGGTTTCCAAAAGATTTCACCACAGCAAGCCGCCGACGATTCTGGATGTACCCGTCGACATGCAATGGACGGCATTGGATATTCCGGACCCCGAGACGCCGGTGGGTGCTCGCGGTGTGGGTGAGCCCCCGGTTGCAGGTGGTTGTGGTTCCATCTTGAACGCCCTTTCGGATGCCCTCGGGGACGAGATTTTCCAGCGCGCACCAGTAAACGCCGACACGATTCTGACGTCGCTCGAAGCTGGTCGCCCGATGCAGCATCCCCTGATGGCCCACATTTGATAGAGATTTGAGGTAAGCCATGGCCGTGATACGAGACGTAATGCCCGCTTTCGAACTGTATCAGCCGAGCTCCGTTGCCGATGCGCAAAAGCTTCTCGAACAGCACGGATCCGATGCCTGGGTGCTGGCCGGGGGGCTCGACAGCTTCGACTGGCTCAAGGATCGAATCAGGAAGCCGAAGGCGGTGGTCGATCTGAGCGGAATCGAGGAACTCCGAGCAGTTCGCACGACGGCGGACGGTATCGAGATCGGCGCGATGACCACGCTCACCGAAATAGTGAGTCATCCTCTCATTAAGCAGAAGTACGATCTGCTGGCGCAGGCCGCGGAGGTCGTGGCGTCGCCCCAAATCCGCAACCAGGGAACCATCGGCGGGAATGTTTCGCAGGACACGCGCTGCTGGTATTACCGCGGAGGTTGGCCGTGTTACCGTGCAGGCGGCAACATTTGCTACGCCGATACACCGGAGGGCCGCAATCGCGAGCACGCGATTCTGCACGCGGACCGGTGCGTTGCGGTGAATCCCTCCGATTCAGCCCCGGCCCTGATTGCGCTGGACGCCAAATTCGTCGTGCGCACGCCCAAAGGTGAGCGCGTGGTGGATGCCGAGGATTATTTCATCGGTCCTGACATCGACATTACGCGGCTGCACATCCTGCAGCCCGGAGACCTGCTTACTGCGATTCGTATTCCGTCCACGTGGGCGGGCGCGCAATTCTATTTTGAGAAAGTGCGAGACCGGAATGTATGGGATTTCGCGCTCATGAACGTGGCCTCAGCCATGGTGACATCGGGAGACAGGATTGAGCGCATCCGAATCGCTGTGAACGGCGCCGCCGCACGTCCATTACGGTTAAAGGCAGTCGAAGACGCAGTTCGCGGCAAACCGCGAAACGCGGCGACGGGTGAAATGGCGGGGAAACTGGCGGTGCAAGGAGCGGTCCCATTGCAGTTCAATGCCTACAAGATCCCGCTGATGAGAAATCTGGTGAAACGCGCCATCGGTGGAGTCGAG
Source organism: Acidobacteriaceae bacterium (assembly GCA_003131315.1). Classification (GTDB taxonomy): domain Bacteria; phylum Acidobacteriota; class Terriglobia; order Terriglobales; family Acidobacteriaceae; genus Acidiflorens. Next base: position 37,393 of record PKUV01000155.1, on the reverse strand, counting down.
GAGGCAACATGGGCTTCTTAGAGTGGGCGACGAGCCCGTGGGGGCAGAGTGTCCCGATCCACATTGCATGGTTCTTGATATGGGTTGCGGCGATCGCAGGCTTCCTCTTTCTGATCGTCCACGCTATTTGGTTGAGGTATTTCGCCAAGCCAAAAGAGTTTGCGGGCGCTGCTTCTCCCGAAGTCTCTGCGCGGATACCCAAGCACGTTCCCCGGCATTCGCTGGTGGCGCGGCTATTTCACTGGATCATGGCAGCATCCATGCTCACACTTTTGTTTACTGCTTTCCTTCCGAAGGTGGGCGTCCAGTTTCCATGGGTGACGTATCACTGGATCGCTGGCGCCGTGTTGACGGTTTCAATCCTTTTTCACGTCATTCATGCTTCCTTCTGGCTGGATTTTTGGTCGATCTGGCCGGACAAAATCGATCTGGAAGATGCATGGAGAAGAGTGCGCCGGTTTGCCGGAATGTCTGCACCGGCGCCGCGAAAGTTTGCCAAGTATCCGCTGGAGAATAAGCTCTTCCACGGCGTCATCATCCTGTGCGGTCTGTCGGTGATCCTTACCGGCGTTTTTATGATGTTTCGCGTGCGTACGATCTTTTTCCCCAGGAATCCATATCTATTCAGCAACATGACCTGGGGCCTGATGTACGTGCTGCATGGACTGGCGGGCGTGGGACTGATTGCGCTGGTGATGATGCATGTCTATTTCGGACTCCGGCCAGAGAAGCTCTCGATCACGAAATCGATGGTCTTTGGCTGGATGGATCGCGACTTTTATCTGCAAGAGCACGATCCCGAGCGTTGGGTGGTCGAGACACCTCCTTCGTCATCTTCTTCTTCACCATCGACATCCAACCGAGTAGAAGGTCGAGGGCTAACCGATGCTGGCTGAGATCAGCGATCGTTGTAATGCTGTGGAAGAGTGCTACGAGTTCATGCTGGCCTACGCAGCCCAGGGGCTTCCCAGTGACCAGGGCAGTAAATCGGGCGGACAAGTCCGTGAGTTCCTGCAGAGCGCCGTGCAAGCCTTGACCGGGCTCGCGGAAACTTGTGCTGTGGCGGTCAAAGAGGAAGGTCTTGAGCCAGCCGACAAATATCTGGCGTTCTTGGCGGTGCTCGATCGCGACGCTCGCGATTCTCTTGCCGCCATTGATTTGGTCCTGGCCCAACCCGCCATCAGCTCCCAATTGGTTGACAATCTGAACGCTTCCATCCATCTCCGGGCGCTGCTCACCGACTTGTTTCTGGTGGGCGAGATTGTGAGGAAGCAAGACAAACCGGCGGGGCAGGTAGTCACGAGCGAGGGCGAATGATGGCCTCTTCTGTCTCGTCACAGGTGTAGAAAAGCCCGCCAGGCGGCGGGCTTTTCAAGTTATGAATCCCGTCGAGTTACGGTACGGTAATCACAACTTTGCCCACCTGCGCATTCGACTCGAGATATTTGTAGGCATCCACCGTCTGCGCAAACGGAAATATCTTCGCGATCTTCGGATGGAACCGTCCATCCGCCAACCGGTCGTAGACATACTTCTTCGCCGCGGCGAGCTTCTCCGGATTGCGCGTGACCTCCATCAACGTATAGCCGCGAATGCTTAGGCCCTTACCCAGCGCAGTAAACAGCGGAAAGAGTGTGGGTTGCATCGAAAGCGCTCCATACTCAAAGATGATTCCGCCGGGTGCGGCGGCCTCGGCGAGCTTTTCCAGAAAGGGCCCAGCAACCGGATCAAAGATCACCCGCGCGCCCTTGCCGCCGGTAATCTCCTGCACACGCGCCACGATGTCTTCTTCCTCAGTGGCGATCACGTGGTCCGCGCCCAGAGAAAGCAATTCAGCTTTCTTATTGCCCTTGCGCGTCGTTGCAATTGAAATAGCACCTTCAGCTTTCGCAATCTGCGTCGCGGCAATGCCCACACTGCTCGACGCGGCCGGGATCACCACGAAATCGCCTTTTGCCAGATGCGCAATCGCGATCAACGCCCCATACGCCGTCAGGTACTGCATCCAGACCGCTGCGCCCTCCGCCGGTGACAGCTTCGCCGGATACTCACCCAGAGCCGCAACCGGAGCGATTACCTCTTCGCCCAGCATGGCGTAGTCGTTCATGGAGAAGGCTGGAATCGTGGCGACCGATTTGCCCATCCAGTTTTTGTCCACATCCGGGCCAACCGCTTTCACCACGCCCGCCGCCTCATAGCCAATACCAGCAGGCAGCGTCGGATGTTCGAGGTACTGGCCACGGATGAACATCAATTCCGCCCGGTTCAAGCCTACCGCCTGCACCTGTAACCGCACCTTACCTTTCCCTGGCTGCTTGGAGGTTTCCTCTTCAATCTTCAAAACCTCCGGTCCGCCCAACTTATGAAAACGAACAATCTTTGGCATGAATATCTCTCCTTGGGCATTAGATCGCCGATCGGTCGTGGAAGATTCGGAACGCCACAAACTGGAGGTCCACCCGCATAGCGAAGAGTGGTGGTAGTCATGACGCCTATGACACTCCCAGCGATCATATCGATTTCGCTATCGGCACCACCCTGCGCGGGATAGAAGAACGGTTTCTCCGGACCCTTCGACAGCTATTTCGAGATAGTAGATGGGGGGAGGTCGCAAAGCCAAGTCGGCTCCGCGGGAAATTGACCGTGTTTGCAGGCCAACTTCTCGTGCAAGCCGTTTCGGCGGCGATTTGACGAAATCTGGACTTCGCGGCCACTACGGGATAGCTTCCGTATAGCCCGTCCAGGAAAAACGTCAAGAGGATGCGAAGCCCAGCGTTCTTGACGTGTGCCGATTATCGCATTCTTGACTTCAGCTTGATCATGTCGCCATCTACAGCGAACCTGCCGTATCCGTGATGGTGGATGGTCTTNNTCCAGGCCTTGAGCACTTCAAGGACGAAGAGATTGTACCGGTTGACGAGAAGTGTATCGGCCACCTGGCATTCGAGATTGGCGAAACACTCGGCCACCAGAGGCGGTGCCACGCGCTTGGCTGGCGCCGGCGTCAGACCGAATCTCTCAAACTTGTCTACGTCCCGGCCCGAGCAGTTGCCGACTTCCACGACTTTGGGCGCTAGTTCCAGCGCCGGAATGGCGACCACGCACTCTTTCGTCGCCCGCAATGCGGCAAAGCTGTGATTGGCACTGCTGACGACACAAGCAATCAGCGGCGGCTCAAACTCGACCATCATATGCCAGGACATCGTCATGACGTTGGCGCGACCCTTGCGGGCGGTCGTTAGCAGGACCACGGGACCCGGTTCAAGCAACTGGTAGACCTTCGACAGAGGCAAATCTTTCATCACGGTCGCAGCTCCTGGACCCGGTCTCCAACGATGGTCAAGCGTGGTCCATTGTAGCTACACTCGTTGCCGTCGGGTGGATCATTCACGAAGAGCCGGCGGACGGTCGACCCGTCAGGCGAACCCACACGCGACAAGTCAGGTTGCGTCAGTTCGAAGACGTTGTCACATTGTCTCAGGCGCGTTCACTCCCGTGCTCGCGAAACACTCAAAGTCGTTCTCACTCGTCGACTCCCTTGCGATTGGCGTTGACCGAATGCAGCGAAACTTCGAGCCGATGCGAAAGCAGGTGGAAGCATGGCAGAGAAGTGAATTGACGGACTGTCACCGCCAAGGAGGCCATCTACAGGCGTATGTCGAGGGCAGACTCCGAAGCTCCCAAGCACCTTGCTCGCAGCGTGCATGACCTCTACTTCGAGCCACAATACGAGGAATTCCGGCCGCGTACGATTTGGAGTCTCTCGAATGCATTTACATCTGCATTCAAAGAACTAGATCCCATCCCGCAGTTCAAGGCAACGGCGAAGCTGGGTGAGTTCCTGGAGACTCGATTCTCGCAGTCGTTCTAGCCAGAGGGGCGGTACCGGCCGGGCCGCTCTCGCTCGTCCAGTAGCACATCGTGTCAATCACGTTTGTGCGTGTTGCTTCCTGCAGGTCAAACAGTTCCGAATGTGTTTCATTCAGCGAAAGCGGCTTCCTCCCTAGTCTCCTTCACGAAAGCCCCTCGGATCGAGATTTCTGCTCCGCCCCAACAGTCTGCCCCGAGGCGTTTCCGATCAAGGCCAGCGACCACTCGTCCAGAATCGTCGAATCCGCTGTCCAGCGATGAACAGCGAAATCCGGCGTGCCACATCTACGAGTTGCCCATTACACGGCCAAGTGGTTCTGATTTGAGTGAGAAGAGGATTTCCGCCAGTTACAGTATCATCAGGGATTATAGGTCATTGATCGTCACCCGTGGATCCATCGAATCGGTGAGGAGCACCACCAAAGGTCAAATCCAGGCTCACTAGTGGAGTTGTGCGATCGCAGCGTCGCACTTCGCTAGTTGCCGCGAGATTTCGACAGGTTTGTTCGCGTAATCCGCAGCTACAGTCTTGTGTTGCTGCAAGTCTTTCCACTCATCGAGGCTTTGCTGGTACCAGCGTTTTGCTTCACGCCAGTTTTCCGCACTTTGCGTAGGTGGAAACTTCTTCGCTGCTTGCACTGCGTAGTATCCACCCAGCTTCTCATCTAGCCGCGCCAGTTGGGTACACCCTTCGGCATTGTCTGGATTCGCTGTGACCAGGCTTTCGCGGATGGCCAAAGCTTTGCGATAGCCTGCCAGCGCGCTTGCCGCATCGCCAAGCTGCAAGTACACGTCGCTTAGCTTCATCAAGTCCTCGGACAAATCGCCGCGTTTCTCTGTATCTCTCGGGTCAGCTTGCGACAGTGCCTCTTGAATGCTCACTGCTTTCTGGTAGTACTGAAGCGCATCTTTCCTCGTGGCGACCTTTTCCAGCATTTCGCCATATCGAAAATACGCAACTCCCAGGTTGCCGCGTATCTCCGCGCTGGTGGGATTCGCGGCCACCTCGGCTTCACATAAGGAAATGCACTTGCGCTGGTTCGCGAGCGCCGCTCGCATGTCGCCAAGGGCAGACTGCATGAACGCAATTTTGTAATAATCAATGTAAACATCGCGCCGGGCAAGCGCGTTGCTTGGGTCGATTCTTGCAGCCGCTTCATCCTCCTCCAGAGCTTTCAGCTCAATCGCCAATGCGCCACGTTTGCCCCCTATCTCTGATAAGGCCTCTGCGGTGCGAGTGTAGGCCACGGCCACGTCACGGCGGGATTGTGCGTTTGCAGGTTGCGCCAGCGGTCCAAGCAAGGAAAGGGCGGTACGCTGGCTCGCCAACTCTTTCTTCCATTGCCCCATGTCCTGGTAGGTGTCACCTAGAGAAATGTAGGCGAAGGCTTTGGCGCGTATCAGCGCAGGGTCACCCGGGGTCGCCCTCAAGAGATCATCAGTGATGGCGATTGCTTGCTGGTGATTCTCCAACGCCTTCGTGAGATCGCCGCTGCGGAGTAACGCTTTGCCGTAACGAACGTGGAGAATGCTCAGCTCGCGCCGCGCTTCTGGGTTCGTCAGGGAATACAGCAGAGCAAATGCCTGGCGATAGTTCGCGAGTGCATCAGTGAGATTTCCACTGACGTACATGGACTCGCCGACCTCGCCGTGGCTTCGTGCCAGTTCGAGCTGGAGGTGTGGGCCTTTTGCTCCAGCTCCGCTTAGCTGTTCCCGAAGTTCCAGCGCCTTTCTGTAACTCGACAATGCCCCCGGGAGGTTCCCAAGATTGGAGCGATATGGCGAGCCTTGGACATCACCAACTTTTTCGTAGGCAGTGGCCAGTTCACTGCGCAGAGAAGCATCATCGCCGGCTTCTTTTGCCAATCCGTCGAGATACTCAAGTGCGCGTTTGACCACGAGTTCTCGCGCCGGAGTCGAGCCGGGCAGGTTTTGGATGGCATCGTGGAACTCAAACAGGAACGAGTTGGCCAGCTTGCGGACGTCATTGAAGCGTTTCTCTGCCCGTTGACGTTCTGCCTGGGCGATATGAGCCTCGCGGATAGTCGCTGCCACGCCGCCCAGCACCGCAAGGACGACCAGGGCCGCTGCCGCCATCCCCATTTTGTGTCGCCGGACGAATTTTCCCGCTCGGTAGCTCCACGAATCCTTACGGGCCGTAACCGGCAGCTTCTCCAGGTGTCGCCGTATGTCCTCGGAAAATTGCTCCACGGAGGCGTAACGCCGCTGCGGCTCTTTGCGGACCGCCTTCAATACGATGTTGTCCAGATCGCCCGCCAACCGTCTCCGCAGCCTGGCTGGCGAGCCTTCGCGGGTGTGGCTAACTGATTCGGGAGTCGGAGTTTGTTCGGGAGGGGCGGCCATCGTGCCATTTAGAGCAGATCGCAGAATGGCTGTGCTCGGCGGTTCGGGCTCCACTTCGCTGATGACGCGGGTCAACTCGTGCGAGGTACCCGTGGTTACCCGGTAGGGAGAATGGCCGGCGAGCAGTTCGTAGAGGACAACCCCAAGGGAATAAACATCCGTAGAGGTGGTGATCGTCTCGCCGCGAATCTGCTCCGGGCTGGCGTACTCCGGAGTCATAGGACGCGCCACGGTGGTCTCGAAACTGCCGGACGAGTCAAGGATCTTGGCGATGCCGAAGTCCAGTAGCTTGGTAGTGCCATCGGCGGTGACGAGAATGTTGCCCGGCTTGATATCGCGGTGAATCACCAGTCGCTGATGTGCGTATTGCACCGCTGCGCACACCTGACGGAACAATTGCAGCCTCTGGGTGATGCTGAGACTGTGGGCATCGCAATATTGATCGATGGGAGTGCCCTCAACCAACTCCATCACCAGATACGGAATACCTTCTTCGGTTGTGCCTCCGTCGAGCAAGCGGGCGATGTGGGGGTGGTTCAGGCTGGCTAGGATCTGCCGCTCGTTGCGGAAGTGTTCCAGGATAAATGACGTGTCCAACCCGACCCGCACCAGCTTGATCGCGACTTGCTGGTCATATTGACCATCGGCCCGGACCGCCCGGTAAACCTCGCCCATGCCGCCGCGACCGATTTCTTCCACGGTCTGGTACACACCGATTCTGCGGTCGACTCGGGTAGGCTTACTCATTGCGCCCGATGAACGGTCAAGCACATCAACGGCACGATCTTTCAGAAAAACACTGCCTGCCCGTTCGTGGGAGAGCAGAAGAGACTCGACTTCCCGGCGAAGGTCAGGATCGCTGGCACAAACTTTGTCCAGATACGGAGACCGGTCGGCTGCACCCAAGGCAATTGCATGGTCCAAAGTTTCCCGAACTACCTGCCAGCGTTCCGATTTCACGCTGGAGCACTCCGATCAAGTTCGCGGTACAACCAAGCCCGTGCAGTGATCCAGTCACGTTTGACAGTGGAAGAAGAAATGCCCAGAACTTCCGAAGTGTCTTCGATGGAGAGGCCAGCAAAGAATTTCAGTTCCACGACGCGGCTTTGTTGCTGATCCATCTCGGCGAGAGTTCTTAGTGCTTCGTCGAGGGCCACCACATCCACATCCATCGGCTGAGGAACTTCTTGGGCTTCGTCAAGTGTCAGCCTGCAGACGCTGCCACCGCGCTTAGCGGCACCATGACTGCGAGCGTAGTCCACCAGGATTTGCCGCATCAGTTGCGCGGCAACCGCAAAGAAATGGGCGCGATTTTGCCACTCGGGAAAATCCTGATCGATCAGACGAACGTAAGCTTCGTGGACCAGGGCGGTGCTTTGCAGGGTGTGACCAGGGCGCTCGTTCTGCAGGTAATGATGAGCGATACGGCGCAGCTCTGTGTAAACCAGGGGCATCAACGCGTCGAGCGCTTCGCGGTCTCCGCCTCGCCAGCGGCCCAACAACTCCGTGACCTGACTCGAAGAGTCCCGCTGCTTCACCCGAGCCATCCCCCTCGCGCCGGGGAAGCGCGTTGCTGCTGAAGCATAGACCGCTTTGATTTCTAAGTCAAGATAATGAAACAAATATACTTAGCTCGCTCAAGGGACAACTCTTGGCGACTGATTGACCCAAATTGACCTTCGCTTTTCGCCTCTTAGAGTATGGGGACAGATTTTTGTCTCTCCCAAGGACTGAAGCTGCTTGGGAATCCAAACAGAAACGCTGGTTCAGACTGAACAGGAGACCACCCGTGAAACGTATAGCCAAGATTCTGTCGTTCTTGTTGGTTGCTGCGGCCGTGAGCTGTGTCACCGCTCAAGCACAAACCTGTGCTGATTGGCTCAAGGTTAAGGGGTGGAAAGGAAACTACAGTTTGAGCGGCGTGGGTACCACCACAGGGAATGGCGGCGTAATTACGATCAACCAAACGTCTTCTGCAAATGTGAATATGACCGGAAACAACACCCAATGCACTGGGGGCTTGGGATGGGGGCCGGGGACCGATCCCATTAACGTTCTTCTGAATGACACGATTGTGTGGCCGTGTAATCCAGGTCAAGCCTCGGACGTTTTAGTGGGAACCGGGGGCGGCGTAAGCAATTCTTTTCTGCTCATTGATGTCACGAATGGCACGTACAGCTTTTTCCCCGTACCCCAAGCCGACTGGAACCAAACAGACACAAATTGTGTTGGGAACGTTGTGAAGAATCAGGGCGCTAACTACCCTATGTACCCGATACAGTTGAACTTTCCTCCGACATTTCCACTTCCGAACTCCGTTCAACCTTTGACGGTCAGCAACTATACTTTTCCGGGCACAGCCGGCTTTGAGGGGGGCTCAGCGACCGTGCCCTTTACTCTGAACTTCACTCTCACCCCAATCATCAATGACAATGACAACGTCGACGATCCGTGTTCCAAGACCGGCGGATCGAGTATCGGCTGCCAGAACCAAAGCCTGGGCGAGGATGTGCCTGTTGTCGGAACGGGATTCTTTCTGCATTACGAAGGAGACCGAGCTGCTGGCCGCAGTGGCGCCAACGGCCTTGCGACCGCTGATGCCTATATGATCGGTGGCTGGACTTTGAACGTGCACCATGCCTATGACCCTCAAGGCGACACGCTCTTCCTTGGCGGTGGTGGACAGCGCAGCACTTGGCAGCTTGAAGGGGCGACGACGCACAACGGGAACTATCTGGTCACCTCCCAGGATGGAAGCGAGGTCTATGTTTTCAACCTAGCTTCCGAGCGCCATCTCCAGACTCTGAAATCACTGACAGGTGCCGTGAAGTATCAGTTCGCCTACGACCCGGCTGGAAATCTGATTACGATCACGGACGGCAGCGGGAATGTGACCACCATCCAGCGCGATGGCTCGGAGCATGCTACGAGTATTGTTTCGCCCTACGCTCAAACCACGGTGCTTAGCCTGGACGGCAACGGTTTCTTGAGCCAGGTAGCCGACCCAGCCGGGAATACAGAGAAATTCACTTACAACACTAGCGGGCTGATGGCCACTCATACGGACGCAAACGGCAATGTTTCCAACTACACGTATGACAGCTCCGGCAGGCTGATCAAAGATTCCGATCCAGCAGGCGGCTTCACCAACTTGAGCCGCGCCGATTCCAACTCCGGCTACACCGTTACCACTACGACGGCACTGGGGCGCGCCAACACATTCCAGGTCACAACCGGTGTCGCCGGTGAACAGCTCACGAATACCTGGCCGAATGGTTTGCAGGCAACCGTGACGAACCTTCAGCAGAACGGAAATATATCCGAGAGTACCGTTCTGCCCGATGGCACGTCAGACAACAACACCATGGGTCCGGATCCGCGCTGGGGAATCCAAGTTCCCATTGCCACGAGTGCAACGCTGAAGCGCGGCAGCCTCACCATGAAGATCAGCAACAGCCGCACGGCGAGTCTGGGGACTCCCGGAGATCCTTTCAGCCTGACTACTCAGACTGACACCGAAACCATCAATGGCCGCAAATACACCTCGACCTTTACCGCAGCGACCAAGACCTTTCTCGACAAGACTCCGGCGGGACGAACCACCACCACGGTGCTGGATGCGCTGGAGCGATTCAGCAGCGTGCAACCCACAGGCCTGACGCTGGCCAGCTTCGCCTATGACACTCATGGGAGACTCTCAGCGGTGCAGGAAGGAACTCGCAATACAACTTTGAGCTACGATGCGGATGGGCGGCTGGCCAGCGTCACTGGGCCACTGAATCTCACGCGCAGCTTCACCTACGACACGGCCGGAGATCTGCTGGCGACTACACTGGAAGACGGTCGAGTCATCAATTACGCTTACGATGCCAACCGAAATCTCACCTCCGTCACTCCTCCGGGAAAATCGGCGCATTCCTTCTTGTACTCGGTGGTGAACCGGCCAACCTCCTATACACCACCGGTGGTGCCCGGAGGCGGGGCGACCACGTACTTGTTCAGCCTGGACCGTGAGCTGACGAAAATGACCCGTCCGGACGGGCAGGCCGTCAACTACAACTACGACGGTGCCAGGCGAATCAGTTCCGCGGTCACGCCCAGCGCCACGCTCACCTTTACCTACGACTCAACAACTGGGAACCGGTCGGGCGCCGCCGTCTCAGGGGGCGAAGCCATCGCCTACTCCTATGATGGCCCCTTGCCGACCGGTTCCACGTGGACGGGAACGGTCGCCGGCAGCATCGCGCGCAGCTTCAACAACAATTTCTGGGTGACTTCCCAGAACATTAACGGCGCGAATAGCGTTGCCTTTACCTATGACAAAGACGGCCTCACCAGCAAAGCTGGTTTGCTGACGCTCGCGCACAATGCCAAAACCGGGCTCTATACCGGCAGTACCCTGGCCTCGGCAAAGGACACCATTGCCTACAACACCTTCGCCGAGCCGACGACCTACACCGCGAAACACCTGACCGCGATTCAATACAAAGTGATCTATACGCGCGACAACATGGGAAGAATCGCCGGTCTGAAGGAGACGATTGGCGGTGCGACAAATTCCTACGCTTACACCTACGATGCGGCCGGTCGGCTGACGGGAGTCAAGAAGAACGGCGCAAGCACCGCGAGCTACACCTACGACAGCAATTCCAACCGCTTAAGCGTTACTACGCCCTCGGGCACAACCAATGGTTCTTACGATGCCCAGGACCGGCTGCTCACCTACGGCAACGCCTCCTACGCCTACAGCGCCAACGGCGAGTTGGCCACTAAAACCGTGGGCGCGCAGACGACCACGTATCAATATGACGTAATGGGCAACTTGACGGCGGCGACACTTCCTAACGGCACGCAGATCGCTTACATCGTTGACGCCGAGAACAACCGTGTGGCCAAGAAAGCGAACGGCGTGGTGGTGGCGGGGTTTCTCTATGACGGCGGCGCTCTCGTAGCCCAGTTGGACGCCAATAACCAGATCGTAAGCCAGTTTGTCTATGGCAGCGGCAGCACCGCCCCCGACTACATAGTGGCAGGCGGCGTGACGTACCGTATCTTCTTCGACCATCGAGGCAGCCCGCGGCTGGTGGTCAATTCTTCGACCGGACAGATCGTCGAGCAGATCGACTACGACGAGTTCGGCAACGTGATCAACGATACCAATCCCGGCTTTCAGCCCTTCGGCTTTGCCGGCGGGCTTTACGATCAGGACACAAAACTGGTTCGCTTCGGGATGCGCGACTATGATGCCAGCGCTGGCCGCTGGACCGCGAAAGATCCCATCCGGTTTGCCGGCGGCGATACTGATCTATACGGCTACGTGTTCGCCGACCCGATCAACTCCATCGATCCGACTGGACTCGAGTGTCCAAAGTGGATCGACGATCTCATCCACAAGCTTACGGGCGACAAGGTGCCGACCTTTATTCCGGGCGTCACCGTGGCAACCGACAAAGTCGAGGTCAGCGCTGGAGGTAGTGTGGGGGTACGGGTTGGGGGAAACACCGTTGCGACGGTGGATGGAAAAGTGGCGGTTGGCGTCAATAGCAACGGTGGGGCCAGCGACCCGATTTTTTACGTCGATGGCAAGGTTGCGATAAGCGTACCCAAAGTCGGCAGTGTTGAGGTAGTTCACGTTCACAAGGAGTCTAACGTGGTGGACCAAAAAAGTATCGAAACAATCAGCAAAAGTAGCCAAGCTAGCAAAGCGGACCAATGCGACCCCGAATGCAAGTAGAGTAGATCTTTAGAGAATGCGCTGTTTGGACTGCCCATCCGAGAGGTCCCTCCAGAATCGTGGGACCTGGGCTGAGCGATCTGCAAGACACGCTGCTGTCCGGTGATGGCGCTGTCCTGGGCCCCTTCGTCGTGGGGAACTTTCCCCAAGGTGTGGCCTTTGACGGGCTTTGAGTGGTTCCACAAGGCACACAGAACGCGTAATCGAAAAGCTTCTCCTGAAGGGGACTTATGGGAACAAAAGCGATTCTCCTGGTCTTTGTGTTGTGTTCCGCGCTGGCAGCGGAAAATTTGGAAAAGACCCAAAAAAAGGAGCTAGAAGCTCAAGTCAGGACGATGACTGCAGAAGCCGAAAGACTTGAGAAAGCTGGACAACTGGCGGAGGCGCGCACCAAGTACGCCGAGTCCCAGGCGCTTATCGAAATGAAAGATGTCACGGATGCCCTCAAACGTTTGGATGAAGAAATTCACAAGAGGGTGAAGGAGACCTTGAGCGAATCGCGCAAGCTCTACGAATTGCGCAAGTTCAAGGAGGCCGCCACTGCGCTGGACGAGGGCATGAAACTGCAGGCTTTCCAGCCGGTGCTTGCCTACGATCTTGCACTCTGCTACTACCAGCTTGGTGAACGCAATAAGGCCCTCGAATACCTGGGGAGAGCCAAAGCAGGTACGGCGGACCCGAAGCAAAAGCAGAAACTCTTACAGCTTCTTACGTTCTTCACCACCGGAGAGAACGGGCTTTTGGTAAGCGACAGCGACAAAGATCGAATCAGCCGGGTCAACCGTCTCTCCGAGAGCATCGGATTGGAAGCATCCCTGGAAGATGCAGGAGGAGATGGAGAGTCGTTCTCCGAAGCCGACACTCCATCCGCGCAACTGGTGTCTCAGGCGTCTCTCAAGACAAACGTACCAGCCGGTATGCATAGCAATACCAATGCGAATCATAGGTCGAGCTTGTGCAATGCGCTGGGCGAGCTCAAGGGCACTTTAGCCAGCAGTCCGTCGGCGACCTTCAATCTGGCGAATTGTGCTGAGACCAACGGACGGGCCGCTGAGGCTGTCCGGCTGCTGGAAAGATATCTGGAAATGGCGCCTACTGCGCTCGATGCCGATGAAGCCCGCGCCCGTATCGCTGACCTGAAATCACTACTGAGTGTGCCGGGGCAGAATGGAATAGAAATTCGCCGACTCTATGCGTCGGTGTACGGCTCCCTTGCGGAGCGCAAATATGATCGTACGCTTACAGATCTCAATAAGGCCGGCGATTTAGCCCCTGAATTCGCCCTCACCAAATGGAAGCTGGCGCTGCTCTATGAAGCTATAGGGCACATCGATCGAGCGCGGGAGAATTTCATTCGCTACCAGCAGCTGACATCCGAGCAAAGCGCCAAAGACGAGGCGAATCTGCATCTCACCACCCTGGACGCGAAACGATCCAAGTATGACGAGGAGGTGGACGAAGCTGAGGATATCGTCGCTGATTTGTTCAACCGGGCAATGAACTTGGCTTTCAACGGGTCCGAGAAGCGCAGCGCCTTGCGCGCAAAGCGCGCGCGTGTGAACAAGAAGGAGGAAAACAAAGCACGGGGCAGAGTCGGTGGCTTTGCCATTCCTTTTGCTTATGCGCAGCAGCAACTGTCGCGGGCGAGTGAGCATCTTCAGATCGCCCTGGCTCTCTTCCCCCTTGGAGCGGAAGCCAACGAGCTGATGGGACTGGTCTTTTTGCAGGCAAACGACGGCCATTCGGCAATCAAGACTTTTGATGTAGTTGCCAGCCAAGGCCTGCCGGTTTCGTTTTATGCCGAAATGCGTAGCCATAAGCAGGACCAGGCGGTGAAGTGCGAGTTGAGTCGAGACCGGCTACGTTTGATCTTCCTCTCGTCGTATGACAAGAAAGGGAATCCGGCGCCGCCCAGCAAGCCGGCAGGAGAAGACGGCCTGGGAGACATGGTTGTCGAGCCTTCTGCTCCGCGCCAACAAGCGTTCGATTCCCTCGACCTAACCTTGGGCGATATCAAGAAAGTCGAGACCGACAAGGGGTTGCTCAAGCTGAAACTTGCCCAGCAAGAAATCACTCTATCCCCGATTTACCTGCCTTCCTTCACACCCATTGAGGGTCCGCAGGCGCGAAGGTTTGCCAACAATTACACCCGGCTGTTTGTTCGTTATCCGGGGTTGGAGGATTCCAAGCTGGGAACCGAAGGCATGAGCGGGGGCGAGAAGTTCAAGATGGGATACGACATTGCCAACGCCAGCATGGATATTGCGATGTCAGGTTTCAGCCCCATCAGCGCGATCTCAAGTGTGCAGGACGCAATCACCATTACTCGAACCATTCGGGCTGCGATGGTTTCGTTGAGTGTAAGCTTTGCGACATGGGAGAAAAGTGTGGATGACCAGCAGCAACTCCTGGCGAACAAGTCGTTCAAGGCCATTCCGAGTCAGCCCGTGAATCTAGGGTTCGTGCAGGAGATGAAGTAGTTTAGAAGAACTTAGAGCTATTGGACCGGGGAACTGCTCGGGCCGCTTACTCCACGGTCGAGTTGTTGGCAAGCAGCAAAGTCCATTTGTACAGATAATCGGCAAGTCATAGATGGGACAATTCTTGGGATCTTGGCAATTCTTCCCAAGTCACGGCCCACTCGGAAACTATCCGCCCGTAGCGTCGGTCCCGCAATTGACGCGCCGGGCGACTTCGTCACATTATCAGGGGTGTGTTTACGCCCGTTCTTGCAAACCATTCGAAGTCATTCTCGCTTATCGACTGTATCTCCGTAGGCGTTGATCGCATGCAGCGAAACTTTGAGCCGATGCGAAAGCACGTCGAAGCATGGCAGAGAAGTGAATTGACGGGACGCCACCGCCAAGGTGGTCATCTACGAGGCATTTGTCGAGGGCAGACTGGAAGCTCCAAAACACCTCGCCCGCAGCGTGCATGACCTCTACTTCGAGCCAAAGTACGAGGAATTCCGGCCGCGTACGATTTGGAGTCTCTCGAATGCATTTACCTCTGCATTTAAAGAACTGGATCCCATCCCACAATTCAAGGCTACGGCCAAGCTGGGCGAATTCCTGGAAACCAGGTTCTCACAATCGTTCTAGCCTGCGGGGGCGGTATCGGCCGACCGCCCCTTCCCGACAAGTAATTGCGATTCGCTATAGACGCCCCATCCGGGTGAGTTTTGCGCAAGATGGGCTTAAGAGAGGAGTCACCGTCATGTTTCCATTGTTCTCACTTGGGCAAATTGTCGCCACACCCGGGGCGCTAGCTGCATTGGAGAAGGCGAAGCAGCCGCCTACCTGTTTCCTGGCCCGTCATGCAATCGGGGACTGGGGCGAGCTTGACCCGACCGATATCGCAGAGAACGAGCTCAGCATGGCTCATGGGTTTCGATTGCTGAGCAGCTACCAGACAGATGCTGGGGAGAAGCTGTGGATAATCACCGAAGCGGATCGGTCTGCAACCACTCTGCTGTTGCCGGACGAGTATTGACGAGTTGCGGGCAGCCAGAGCATTCGGTAGGCGAGGGCCGTTTTGGGGAAGTTCATCGTCTTCCTTCTCCACGGATCAGCAGGTTACCATCAGCGCCGCAGCCGCCCGTGAGGCCACGTTCGGGGCATGAGCTCTGGCGAGCCCTCCGCGACTATGCCACTTGGGCGGCTTGCTCTTCTGGTTGACCATCCGTTGTTTCTCCTCTACGCGCTGCAAACTCAGGCAATTTGCGACTCCATATGTGCGAAAAGTGTGCCGGATTGTGCGGCGTAAGAGAAGCGTTCGATAGTCCAAAGAGTCGTCCTAGAGGCTCTTCTGATTACGGTTCAGCGTATCGATTGATTAGGACATTGACCTGTGGTGCAGCTGGGAAACCCTGGGAACCTACAGAATTCCCGATCCACGAATTCTGCGATGTGTCGGATCGCCCATGCACCGGCTGCGGCCCGCGTCTAAATGGTGCATGTCTCTACCACTCCTGCGGTACGAATAGACTATTGGCATAGCTCGGGACTTAGGAGAGAAACGGGTGAGGGCCGCTTCAAAAGCGAGACACTGATCTGGCGAGTACAAGAACGTACTCGATTCACGGAGGGGCAATGGCAGTGGTGACAGGCAATCTCGGGTTTCCTCGTATCGGGGCACATCGGGAATTAAAGTTTGCTCTGGAGCAGTTCTGGTCTGGTAACAGTGAGACAAAACAACTACAGACCACTGCATGCGAGCTCCGGAAGCTGCACTGGCGAATGCAAGCAGATTCGGGCATTGACCAGATCCCGTCCAATGACTTCTCGCTATACGATCACGTGCTAGACACGGCAGTACTGGTCGGGGCAGTGCCAGCGCGCTACGGACACCAACCAGATGGGGTCGACTTAACCACTTACTTCGCGATGGCACGAGGAAACGATTCAGCCCCCGCAATGGAAATGACCAAGTGGTTCGATACCAACTATCACTATATTGTTCCCGAGTTTGAGGCCGGGATGGATTTCCGGGTAGCGAGCCACAAGCCAGTCGAAGAGTTTCTTGAGGCGAAAGCGCTCGGCTTGATGACCCGGCCCGTGCTGCTCGGCCCGGTGTCATTTGTGTTGCTTGGCAAGGACCGCAGTCAGCGCCTTGATCGCGGGGCTATTGTTAAAGCACTACTTGAAGTCTACTGCGAGCTGCTCAAAGACTTGGAGCATGCCGGGGCGGTCTGGGTACAAATTGACGAGCCGTGCCTTGGTTTAGATCTTGCCGAATTCGATTTGGCACTGTTTGGAAAAGCGTACGAACAGCTCGTCGGTTGCGCTCCCGGATTGAAACTTCTCCTAGCAACATATTTTTCCGGGTTGCGGCAAAACCTAGGTAGAGCGCTCAGCCTTCCAGTGGCGGGCGTGCACCTGGACCTGGTCCGCGCCCCTGACCAACTTCTCCCTGCATTGACCGAGGCGCCGGCGAATCTCACGGTTTCGCTCGGGCTGGTTGATGGTCGTGGCATCTGGCGCACGGACCTCGACCGAGCATTCAAACAGGCGCGAGACGCAATCGGTCGCCTGGGTCCGGACCGTGTTCAGATTGCTCCCTCCTGCTCTCTGCTGCACGTGCCAGTTGATCTGGATGGGGAGAGCCATCTCGACCCGCACGTTCGGAACTGGCTCGCGTTTGCAAAGCAGAAGCTGGCGGAAGTCAAACTGCTGGCGCGAGCGGTCACCGACCCTTCGCCCGAGGTTATGGAGCAGTTTCGGGAGAACGGCCGAGTACTTGCCGAACGCCGAAGCGATTCGCGCGTCTACGAGCCTGCCGTACGGCAGAGGGTAGCGGCCATCACACACGAGATGTTCAGCCGGCCCAGTGTTTTTGACGTGAGGACCAGCAAGCAATCCTGTGTTACCCCGTTGCCACTTTTGCCGATTACAACGATCGGTTCGTTCCCGCAAACCCGTGAGGTACGCCAGGCGCGCGCCGCATATCGGTCTGGAAGGCTGCCCGAGACGCAATACGAGGATTTGTTGCGAAATCAAATTAAGCACACGATACGAATCCAGGAGGAGATTGGGCTGGATGTGCTGGTGCATGGCGAATTTGAGCGCAATGACATGGTCGAGTATTTCGGTGAGCAACTGAAGGGCTTTCTATTCACCAGCAACGGGTGGGTCCAGAGCTACGGGTCGCGATGCGTGAAGCCCCCCATTCTTTTTGGCGATGTTTCACGCCCACGACCCATGACCGTGGCCTGGGCACGCTATGCCCAATCGCTGACCAGATTGCCGGTGAAGGGTATGCTGACGGGCCCGGTAACCATGCTCGAATGGTCTTTTGTGCGGGACGATCTGACACCCGCCGACACTTGCTTCCAGATTGCGCTGGCTCTACGGGATGAGGTGAAGGATTTGGAGGCTGCCGGAATACGCGTCATCCAGGTGGACGAACCCGCTCTGCGGGAAGGCCTGCCTTTGCGCAAATCCGATCGGCTGGAGTATCTGCAATGGGCGGTAGACGCGTTCAGGCTCGCAACTGCAGGGGCTAAGGATGAGACGCAGATCCATACCCACATGTGCTACAGCGAGTTCCAGGTCATTCTGGAGGCTGTAAAACGAATGGATGCGGATGTGATTTCCATCGAAGCAGCACGATCAGAAATGGAGTTGTTGGACGAGTTTGCCGAGAAGGATTATCCCAACAGCATCGGTCCGGGCGTGTACGACGTCCATTCCCCGCGGGTACCGAGTTCAGAAGAGGTCGAGACTCTTGTCAACAAAGCGCTGAGAGTGTTCCGGCGGGACCGGCTCTGGATCAATCCTGATTGCGGCCTCAAGACACGCGGTTGGGAGGAAGTCCGTTTGGCCCTGACGAACATAGTGGCTGCCACGCGAAGAGTTCGCGACAACCCCCAAGCTGAGCGGTAATGACGCGGAAACAGGCAAGGATGGCCACCAGCAAATAAATACTCGGAGATCGGCAATCACGCTGTCTTTGCTTCGGGTATCTCCGTCATGTTGCTGAGGGCAAATGAACCATTTCTCCGGATCACGAACCGCTGTAGTAATTCAAGTTGTATAGCTCTCCCTGGAAGTCGCGCTGAATCCAGGGCGGAAATACCAGGACTCGAAACCGACAGCCCGGAGAAAGTACAGAGGTACTGATCATGAACGCAAACGAGAGCACCTGCCATCCCGGCGATGGCACTAAGGGCCTCAACAGACTGCCATACCTAGCTGAGCCCCTGCTGCGATTCGATCTCCAGCAAGAACTTCAAGAGCTTCGACGAGAAGATTCGTGGGACCGGGAAACGGGACGTAGTTCGAAGACACTGGCGAAGTATCCAGACTTCCGCATCGTTTTGGTCCTTATGAAGGCTGATACCCACATGAAGGAACACAGGGCCGAGGCCAGAATCTCGATTCAAGCTCTTATGGGCAAGATCCGTCTCCACTTGCCAGAGCGAAAGCCGCTCGAGCTTTCCGCAGGACAACTGCTGGCGCTAGACCGTGGCGTGCCGCATGACGTCGAAGCATTGGAAGAGAGTGCGTTTCTGCTTACCGTCTGCTGGCCGACGGGCACGGCGAAGTCCTGATAGAGGATTGTTCTAGTCCCTGTCGAGCATTCTCTGCTCCAGAATGAGCCACCGAGACTGGACGCTCAGAAAGTTACTCACTGCCAGTTGACGAATGCTGTTGGGAAAGGAATGAGTTGGGTCCAACGATCGAGGAATTCGCGAGCGAACACCAGTTACCTCTGCGCTGGGTGGAGTTAAGGAATACCTGCAATCGGCTTGTTGAACGAGCTGACTTCTGGTATCGGGCCGATCTTCGTAACGCGGCACGACCGCTGGCCGTCGAAGCATCCGACATCCTCCTTTCATCGCTCAAACGAAGAGGCCGATCCCCTCAAGGAGGAATGCCGCAAGCGTGTCCGCAAGACGTGGATGAAACCATTGGGAGCGGTTACGAATCTGCTGATCGCCAGCAAATAGATCCAAGAAAATCAAAAGAGTTGAGTTTTACGAGGACAGACAAGTCGCAGCTGCTCACCACCGCGGTTTCTGGTGCTTTACGAAATCTTGCGTTGGAACCGATCCGGGTCGGAGCAAATGACCTTCGTTTGCGCTCAAGCAGTTCCTGCGCTGGACCCCCTGCGGAATTCCAGTGGAACGAGGTGGATCTATGAAACCGAAACATGTTCGAATGTACATAAGAATAGGCTGCGAAGACTCCGGCGCAGCCCGGGAGTTCCTGCAGGAGCATCGCGTGCGCTTCGAAGAAGTGGATATCGACAAGAATCCTGAGGCCCTTGCATTTGTTATGAGCGTCAATGACGGCAAGCAACGGACACCCACATTCGATGTCGACGGGCATACATTTCATTGCTCTCACTTCGATCCTCAGAAGCTGGCCCGCGAGCTCGGATTGCCACTCCAAGACGAACCGGCACCGCGTCGGTCCGGAAGGGCGTGAGGACGCAATTGAGGGAGCACGACGCTCGCACGCTTTAATGAAACGGGCTACGAGAATTCCGGCACGGTCTGGACGCGATAGAGTTCCTTAAGGGTGGCAGATTTGTGGGATGGAGGATCGCATGTCTATGGAATTTGAGGAGAAGGTGGCGCTGGTAACGGGCGGCGCTCGGGGCATTGGATTGAGCATTGCCGAGCCTTTGGTTCGGGAGGGTGCCAGCATATTTATCTGTGGCCGCAATCCGACGACGCTGGAAACGGCGCTTGGCCGTCTCCACAACCTCCGGGGCGAAAGCGGCGCGGCTGGAACGGTCGCTGATGTCCGCCGCTACGAGGACTGCCGCAGCGTGGTCCAACATGCGGCGACACGCTTCGGGCGGCTCGATATCCTGGTGAACAACGCCGGTGTTGGCATTTTCAAGCCGGTTGACCAACTCACGGCCGAGGAATGGGATGCTACGATTCAGACAAACCTCTCCAGTGTGTTCTATTGTTGCCGCGAAGCCGTTCCGGTCATGCGGCAGCACGGCGGCGGCCATATCTTTAATATCTCAAGCCTGCTCGCCATCCATGGTATTGCCGGAGGCTCCGCATACTGTGCTTCTAAATTCGGCGTTAATGGCTTTGCTGAGGCGATGATGCAAGATGTTCGCTATGATGGCATCCGTGTGAGCACCATCATGCCAGGAAGCGTTGCCACCGATTTCGGAGGCTCAACAGGCAGTAATCTCCACGAACCGTGGAAACTTTCAGGTAAAGACATCGCCCAGGCGGTGATCGATATCTATCGCTATCCCAGCCTCGCTCTCGTCAGCCGCATTGAGATCCGTCCGTCCCAGCCTCCCCGGAAACAATAACCCAGACTGTCGACGTTCAAGATGCCCATTAAAGATACCTTCTTCTGCACGGCGATGGCTCGTTGAGACCTAGAATTCCTACTGGGCAGCCGTCAAAAGGGCATTAAATTGGGGATCCACCTGAACTGTCGCGAGGATCGAATTGCTGATCATGCACGAGTCGACGGTATCTTTTATCGCTTCACGAGCTGCCTCAATATCGTGGTCGGATTTCAGAGATATACGAGGCTGAACTACAATCCCAGTGACACGGCACTTTCCGTCTCGGTGCTCGAGCGTGCCTTGGGCGCTGCTTTCGTAAGCCACCACTTCCAGGTGTCGGCGCTGCATCTGATAAAGGAACGTCAACATCAGGCAAGCATTCAACGCTCCAATCAACAAGTCTTCTGGAGACCACACGTCAGGAGTTCCCTTGAATGCCGGCGGATTCCCGACTTCGACGTTCGGGTGTCCCGAAGCGGACAATGTTCCGCGAAACTCGGATTTCCAAGCGACGACGTTCCCGAACTGAAACGTGCGGTATGCCTTTTTCTGTTCCATTGGGGCTCTTCCTCAATTCTTTGAAAAGTACACGAAAAATCTTCGGTGGCACTGATGACCAGTCGCCCAGCCCGGGCCACAGCACGGTGAAGTGTTGCTGTGCAGCCCAATTGTGATCGTATACTCGTAGCAGGGCATATTTATTTCGATGGACTGTTCGTACTGGTCACTGCCAACGTGCATTTAGGAGCCTGGGGATGCTCGAGAATGAGTTGTTTACGTTCCTTGAAGGGACCACAGATGCTGCCTTCAGTGTGAGTCAGCAGGGGGAGATCCTTTCCTGGAACGGGGCGTCCGAACGGTTGTTTGGGTATTCCTCTTCCGAGGTTCTTGGCAAAAGCTGTTTCCAGATCCTGCACGGACGGGGTGTTCTTGGGACGCAGGTGTGTCATGAGGGTTGCAGCATTCTGGAGTGTACTGGTGGGCGAACGGAGATCCCGAATTTCGATCTGCAGGTCCGCCTGCGTTCCGGGAAGCGGCTATGGGTCAACATGTCCACTGTGGTGTGGCAGAACCCACGGAACCAACACCGCCTGGTGATTCATCTGGCGCATGACATCACTCGGCAGAAGACTGCGGAACGAGTGACGGAGAAGCTGCTGCAGATGTCCCGTCAATTCAGCAAGGTTGCCGAAGAAGCTGTTCCGGCGGCATCTCCTGTGTCGGCGCTTTCCGAACAAGAGTTGCAGATTCTGAGGCTATTCGCCTCTGGCAAGAACTCTCCAGAGATTGCCAAGAGTCTACAAATCAGCCTTCAAACCCTGCGGAATCACCTTCACCACATCAACCAGAAGCTGCGGACTCACAACCGTCTTAAAGCCGTAATGAACGCCATGCGGCGCAAGCTAATCTAGCTCCTGACCTTTCCTCCGATCATTCACGCCGGGTGCCTGGTTCGAGATCTCTCAACCCAAACCTCATTTCCTTCGACATGATGGTTGTTTCTGTTACGAGTATGAACGAACTATTTCAAAGAACAGGCACGAGTGAACAAATAGAGGGTGGACGAGGGCTAGAAGGGAATTCCGAATGGTTGAGACTTGTGCCAATCCCACCTGTGCTGCGCCGTTCCGCTACTGGAGAGGCGGGACGTTATTTCGGTGTGATGTGAAGACGCCATGTGAGCCTTGCCTGGACGTTCCGGATCATATTTGCCAGCTGAAGCCGACCAGGAGTTCAGTGTTTTTCTGGCTGTGCGAGACCTGTTGCTCGACCATGACTCTGAGCTTCGATCCGTACAAGGGGCTTGCAGTTGTGCCGCTAAAGAGTACAGAACGACACGGCAATGTGATTGGAGCGGCAGAAGCGCAAGAGCTTAGCGCGTGACGCTGTTGTCGTGGGTAGAGAGGTCCAAGAGGCGAAGCATGCGAGCGAGTGGAAGGTGGGCGATGGAGACGCATTCCCGCGAGTCAAGGCCAAGTGTAACCGTAATGAGGGCTTATGAGCCAAGTGGAGCTAATGGCGGCATTCGCCAGCGGAGCACGATTTGAGGCTCTAGGGTCCGACACCCGCCAGCAACTCAAGATCCGTATTGTGGATGCTTTGGGCTGTGGTCTGGGCGCACTCCATGGGGAGCCCATACGCATGATACGTGAGTACATCAATGAGCTAGGTAGCACGGGCAGCTGTACCTTGATTGGTGGTGGGTCCACTGACGTTGACCGGGCTGTTCTCTACAACAGTGCGCTGATACGCTACCTCGATTTCAATGACAGCTACTTGGCCAGGGGAGAAAGCTGCCACCCCAGCGACAATCTGGGAGCGATCCTGGCAGCAGGTGAATACATCGGGGCCACGGGTCGCGACCTAATGACCGCGCTGGCGGTCGCCTACCAGGTCCAGTGCCGATTATGCGATGTTGCCCCAGTCCGAGCCAGAGGATTTGACCACACGGTCCAAGGCGCCTATGGGGTCGCTGCAGGGGTCTCCAGGATCCTAAAGCTCGATCCATCGCAGACCGCCAATGCAATCGCCATTAGTGGGACAGCGTTCAACGCCTTGCGGGTGACCCGGACCGGAAAACTGTCACATTGGAAGGGCCTCGCCTACCCGAACCTGGCAGCTTGTTGTACTCGTGCCACACTGCTGGCCAGGCACGGAATCACGGGTCCTCTGGAGGTAATTGAAGGAGAAAAGGGACTCATGGACGCCATCACCGGCTGTTTCCAGGTGAGTTGGTCCGGGGAGGACCTTGGGTGTGTGGGGCGGACCACGGTTAAGAAGTACAACGCCGAGATCCATTCGCAAACTGCCATCGAAGCCGTCCTTACCCTGCTCCGGCGGTACCAGTTCTCGAGTACCGATATTAAGCGAGTGGACGTGGAAATTTTTGATGTTGCCTACAACATCATTGGTGGGGGAGAAGAGGGCGACAAGACGACTGTTTCCACCAAAGAACAGGCGGATCACAGTCTGCCGTACGTGCTCGCCGTAGCGATTCTTGATGGTCAGGTGATGCCTGAACAGTACGAACAGGAGCGCATTCGGCGCGCGGATGTGCAAGCACTTCTCGGCAAAGTCTCGGTTCAACCGGGCAAGCTCTTCTCGGACCGCTTTCCGAACGAGATGCCTTGTCGCGTGAAGATCACCCTAAAGGACGGGCGCGTGCTCGAACAGGAAACCAAGGATTACGAAGGGTTCTTCACCCGGCCGATGTCATGGGAAATGGCCATTCAGAAGTTCAATGAGATTGCCACACCGTATGCAAGCGCAGCACAACGTACCGCGGTTGCTGATGCGGTGGCTAATCTGGAGCAGGTTTCGGTTCGCGAGTTGATGGAACGTCTGGGCGCCGTGGGCCCGGATTCCGATGCCTCGCATGTTGTACTTGCGCACAAGGAGAGTTGAAATATGGCAACCGTTCAAGTTGCGGACGAACGTGCATTCTCTTTCCTGCGAGTGAATGAGCGGCAGCGAAAGCCGAGGACCGAGGGGATCACGGAGATCCGTGGGCCGTACTACACACCGATGGGCAGGCATTGTCTCGAGGACATCCTCCACACGATGGGCAGCTATGTGGATTCGCTGAAGTTTGCCGGCGGGTCATTTACGCTGATGCCGCGTCGTGCTGTTTTGGAAATCACCAAGTTGTGCCACGAGCACGGGGTCCTCGTATCGACCGGAGGTTTTCTCGAGCAGGTGCTCATGCAGGGCAAGGACGCGGCGAAAAGTTATATCCGGGAGTGTAAGGAACTGGGATTTGACATTATCGAGATTTCGAGCGGTTTTATTACCTTGCCCGCCGACGACTGGCTGCGACTGGTGGAACAGGTGCAGAAGGCCGGGCTTAAGGCCAAGCCCGAGGTGGGCATTCAGTTTGGGGCTGGCGGCGCTACCAGAGCAGAAGAACTGGAGACGGAAGGGACTCGCGACCCAGAATGGCCCATCCGGTTGGCGAAGCGGTTCTTGGACGCTGGGGCCTACATGATCATGATCGAGTCCGAAGGCATCACAGAAAACGTGAAACGGTGGCGTACAGATGTGCCCGCCCGGGTCATCGACGCAATTGGCCTGGCGAAAGTGATGTTCGAGGCTGCCGATCCGGAGGTTTTCGCCTGGTACATCAAGAACTGGGGGCCCGAGGTAAACCTCTTCGTGGATCACAGTCAGATCGTCCAGTTGGAATGCCTGCGCTCGGGCATCTGGGAAACCGCAAGTCTTTGGGGGCGTGTGGTGACTTACAAGGGATGAGAACAGTCGAGCTCGAGAGTAGACGCTGGTTGCTGCCGCAGCAGATTGTAGCGTGGCTAGGCTTCATCAACAGCCAGGGTTGTCGTAATGCGGTCCTCCAGGGTAGCCGGCACAAACGGACTC
This sequence comes from Acidobacteriaceae bacterium, assembly GCA_003131315.1. Classification (GTDB taxonomy): domain Bacteria; phylum Acidobacteriota; class Terriglobia; order Terriglobales; family Acidobacteriaceae; genus Acidiflorens. The sequence goes on along the minus strand of PKUV01000155.1, from coordinate 12,285 downwards.
TCAAGGAATGGGAGGAAGTAAACGAAGACCACTGATGACCAACAGGAGTTCACTCGACAGCTAGGAGGTGCCCAAAATGTCGCAATGGCGATACTCGACGATATGTCCAGAGCTTAACCGTAGCGTTGACTTTGATGAAGAACTTCGGAAGATTCTGCAGGATTACGGCATGAAAGGATGGGAGTTGGTTCAGGTGCTACAACCAAGAAATGATACCCGCTACCATTTGGTCTTTAAGACTGAAAGACCGTTATATCCGAGTCTCGAACCGGCAAAGCACTAAACGCAGGACGGCCCAATGCGGAAAATGGGCACCTGCCGCTATTCATTTGGTGGCTGATGCGCCTGTTCCTGGTGGCCGACCGGACAACATGGGAAAGAGCTGCTCAGAGGCTGGTTCGTCAACTCGTGCTTTTGCGGTTCTCTCTCGCTGAGTGAGTGGAGCTAGAAGCACTGCGCCAACCCAAGACCGGCTTCTATAGTCGTTGCCAGAGGTTCACGCTTGCCCGAGCAAGATTGTCCTAAGATGGCTTCCCGTGATGTTGCCTATGAACAGCTCTCAGCTTCTATTCTGGGACGTGGACACACGCAGTTCGACTTCCTTGATCCTGCGGGAAAATTGTATGTGTCCGGGACGAGGACATCGTCCTCAACATATGGGTGGGTTTCGCCTGGGACGGCGGCATTTCAAAACAGACACTGGTCGGATTATGGATTATGAGGACAATTCTTCCGCCTGGAAATACACGTGACCGTAATACACGTCCAATACCGCCAGAATCGGAGAGGCCAGGGCAACGCGAGTCTTCCGCGAGAGGGAAATACGCGCGCGAGAGGGAAATACGCGGGCCGGACGAGCCACTGTTCACAACGAAACTGGGCCAACAGATTATGAAAGCGTCTCTGCGGAAGCCTGGAAGATGTGCGATGGGGATTGCAAGATGATCTTGGAACGGGCACCGACTGAATCCCGCCAACCGGCAGGACCAGGAGATCCTGACCAAGCACCTGGACGATTCCTTCTTCGGCGAGGTGCCGCGGTCCCACCGGAGTACCATGTCCTCGCGCAGCAAGGCCTAGGCTCAGGTCCGCATTCCCGTATTGTGCTCTGGCCGCAGATCGTCTCTTGAAACTCTCCTCTACAGCGAACAGAGCGGAACGGCGCTGGACGAGAATCTCGGGCTCTCTCCAGCGAGCGTGGCCCATCCCGTCAACGCGTCGCGAGTGCAGTGCAACTCGATCTCGGCTTCGGACCCTGCTTTTAACCCGGTCTTTCCGTCACCACTTTGCCGCCCGGACCCGGTAATGGCGATTTTGCGCCACCGCAATCCTCTCCCTTGAGCAAGGCATCAAGATTCGCATACGCGTATATCGTTGGCGCGTGGTTCTGCATCAGCCCTCCCGTGTCCGCCGTCGGACCGTAGTTACTATGCAGATCGCGACCTAACATACGAAGCATGGCCATTTGCTGGCCGCGATGATGGGAAGTATGCGTCAAGCGGCGGGTCATGACCCACGCTCTGGAGCGTTGCACATCGAAGAACTTCGTTGGCTCTTCCCACCAGTGCTCATCCTTTTGTTGGAGTACAGCGAGTCGCTTGCCGCTATGTTCCGCATAGCGTCTCATGAACCCGGTGCGGGTTTCCTCTTCAGGGAGAGGAGGGGCACCGACTTCGATGCCCAGCATGTTGCGAAACCACAAGTCCTCGCTCACGCATTGATGCACCATCTGCTCGTGCACGCTGCGTCCGCGCGGATCGCTCTGCTGCGGCCGTACCGGAAGGTCCTCATCCTTGAACTCGCTCCACACGCTCAGGACCTTCACGCGCTCCGTCTCGTAAGTCTCGACCAGAAAATCATACTTCATGGCAATACCTCTTTGGCAGATCGAAGAACCTGGTTTAAGCAGGCACTAAAACGGGAGCGACTCATGGATATTGCGAAGCTGTGTCACTTGCAAGCTCGTAAAAAGACCCCGAACGCTGTTTAACCCAACGTGCGGATGTATCATCTCCGTCCCGGTTCTTCTCGGGCGCTGGTGAACTCCGGTTTCTGGAACAGATCGCCGATTGCCTGCTTCATCACTTGGCCATAAACAATGGAGATGGATGTTGTCAACGGGATGTTCTTGGGGCAGATTTGTACACAGTTCTGAGCGTAGCTGCACTCGTGGATTCCGCCATCGCTCATCATTGCGGTCAGCCGTTCGTGCCGGAGATGAGATCCGGTCGGGTGGAGATTGAAGAGCCGTACTTGATTGATGATTGCCGCCCCAACGAATCGTGTAGGTTCTGTGAACTGCGGGCAGACCTCCATGCACAGGCAACAGGACATGCAGCGCGACAAGGGGTAGGCCTGCTCTTGTACCGCAGGGTCGATGCGCGGGCCGGCACCGAGGTCATAGGTCCCATCGAAGGGAACCCAGGCCTGCACCTGCTTCAAGTTCTCAAAGAGCACGCTGCGATCTACAGCCAGGTCGCGTACGACAGGGAATCGTGACAACGGTTCGAGACGAATAGGTTGTTCCAGCTTGTCGATAAGGGAAGAGCACGCCATGGCTGCTCGACCGTTGATCCGCATGGCGCATGACCCACAAACTTCTTCCAGACAATTGGAATCATATGTAACCGGCATGGTCTGTCTTCCATGGCGGTCTAGCGGGTCCATGGCGATGCTCACGAGCGCACTGATGACGTTCATGCCGGGCCTCCACCGGAGGTCGAACTCTTCCCAGTAAGCCTTCGAATTGGGGTTGTCCTGTCGCTGGATGTTCAGCCGTACTCTTCTCTCCGCCACGCTGCCTCCTATTCCCTAATGTCTTATAAGCGTTCCCCAATCCCTCTGGAACGGCTACGACTTCTCGGCATGCCAGGAGGTGTCACGCTACCTCCCGGACAGCGGCCTTGGTATGTTCCGGATTGGCAGGGTAGGAGGGTTGCTTTCCTCTCACTCGGACCCATTGGGTGAGAGTGTGGGGCCGCGTGCGCGTGGGGCTTGCGATTTCGTCTACTCGAAAGCCTCGAACCAGAAGTGCATCGCCGATCAGTGAGCGATGGCATCGCCAAGGCACAGCTTCGGCACACATGATTGCGGTCCGTCGTTTTTGGGCCAGTTGGATGAGCTGACCGAGGGCCTCTTGAAACTCCGGTGTCTGCATGTAATCAGCGAAGCCGCAAAAGCTGGCATTTCTCCAACCAGCATTGATCGAGTCACGACGCGCGTGCCTCAGACCGCCAAGTCCAGCTATATGCCGATAACAAATTCTCGCTTTTTGAAGCGGGCGGGGCAGCGCGTCGCGGTTGAACTGGGGATTGTGCCGCGAGCGTGGGATGGTTCGAATATCGATTAACTGGTTGACGCCGTGAGCGATGAGTAGAGCAACAAACTTCTTCGAGGTTCGGGTGGAGTGCCTCACCGTTAATACGATGAGGTTCTGATCGGACTGTTTGGCTCTCCGCTCGACCGGCCGACCGGGCCGGTGAGTAGGCTTGCCGGCAGCAGGGCACGATTCGGTGCGGGGCCGTTTGTCCGAAGGCCCAGCTCGCCCTCGCAGATCGCTCACACTCCTAGTCATCGGCTGCGTGCCCCTCTTCTTTCTGGGCCGGCGAGCCATGGGCTCCGGTCTTCACGCTATTCTCTCTGGCAGGTTGGTAGGTGCCAGGTACGGTGCGAAAACTGATCGCCAATCGGTTCCACCCGTTGATGGCGATGATTGCCAGGGTCAGGTTAACCAGCTCGGTTTCGCTAAAACTACCGCGAGCTTGCTGATAAACATCATCCGGTACATGCCCTTGGCCGACCAGCGTGACTGCTTCCGTCCAGGCGAGTGCGGCTCTTTCGCGCTCGGTGAAGAAAGGTGTCTCCTCCCAGACGATCACCGCGTAGAGCCGTTGTTCGGTTTCACCTTCCGCCCGGGCGTCTTTCGTGTGCATGTCCACACAGTACGCACATCCATTGATCTGTGACGCCCTTAACTTTACCAATTCAAGCAGAGAGCGCTCCAACCCGCAGCGGCGGACATAGGTTTCCAGGCCGTACATTGCAGTCATGGCCCCGGGAGCGGTTTTCGCGTATTCAATCCTTGGTTGCATCACAACCTCCTCAACCGTTATTAGAATCGGTTCGAACTGCCGTATCAAGCAACACAGAGGCACCGGGCGTGACCGAGGGGGCTTGATGGAAGGGGCACATCAAAGTTTGCACGCTTGTCTGCGGCCGGCGTTCGCGAATTGGTGTTACTCCACGACCCAAAGCGTAAGGCCCCTCCCTTGCTGTACCAACTTCTCTGATAGGTCCTTTCCAGCAGTAAACCTGCGCAACCAGGGCAGAGATCGACGCCCCACGACGATCGTACGACACTTATTTATTCGTGCTAATTCAAGGATCTCCTCACTCGCGCTGTTTTGCTCTCTGAACGGATCAGAGAATTTTGCCGACAGAGAACCTGCAGGCAGTCCAGCCCTTCGCAGTTTAGTGCAGGCCCAGTTCAAAGCGGGCTGTGCCTCTTTTCTGGCTGCTGCAATCCACTGCCGCTGCTCTGTCTTGAGCTGGGTATCCAGTTGCCGTTCCGTGTCCGGATTCTCGGCGCCGCCAAACTCAAGCAGTGTGGGCGGCAGCTGCGACAGGAAATATGCAAGGCATACCTGAAATCCTCGCCGGCTTGCTAATACCCTCGCGGCATATTCCACTGCACGTTTTGATGATGAAGACTCATCGACTACTACGAGTAGCCGATGGTTGTGCGTCTTCCTTCCAATGGCACCGTCGCTGCGGACTCGTCGTGATGTCTGAACCATAAGCTATTCCTCCCCAATATCCTGATCGCCGCGAGCACTGCGATCGTTATTGACGCCTTAGCATCGTCAACCATCATCTCTGGCATACCAGACCTCTTCGCCTGTATTCCGGACCCCGCCCGCTCGATCATGGATTGTCACAATGCCGAGGTGTCTCTGCAGCCCACGAATATGGCCATCTTCGAGCCTTATGGTCACTTCGAGACCTTCGTCCCAGGGCTCATGAGGGATTACGCACAAGGGTTCGCTAGATGATTCATTGTTTTCGTCAATACGAGCAGCATCGACTTTGTCAGTGTTTTGGCCAAAGGAGACGAGGATGCCACTGGTAATCAATACTGCAGCGGTCGTTCCTGGATTGGCCGGAAAAAGAGCGAGATGACAATGTGGTGCCAGCGCGGCCGCCGCGATGGTGCCGAGTAAGACCATAGCGGCGGCATACCGCATCAGCCAGCCCACCGCGATGGCCGCACCCAGTAGCAGCTCGAACAAGAACACAAGTTCGGCAAAGAACGTAACGTGCGAAACTCCGTCGGAAGTTCTTAGCAGCAATGTGGTCGCGAGGAATGCTCTGGCGATTACGATGGTACGTGCATCCCAGCTTCTAAATGTGTCCACGGCCATTGTTGGTTCCTCGCAACGCCAACCGACTGCACGCTTCATGCACATCACTACACGGCCCAATGGGACTAATATTGCTCAGGTCGCCTTCCGCGGCAATAGACCATCCATACTCGTTCCAATGACGAATGTGATATCGAAAGTGTCGTCCATTCGTTTCAGAGCCCGCGGGAAGTCATGGCTCAGAGGGAATCGTCTCAGGTCGCGCAACCGTGAGCAAAAAAGGCACCGTCCGCCAGAGCTTCGACGTCATGGGATACCGCGCGATCCAGCACGAGCACGCGTCCCGTCGGGAGATCAAAGATATTGCCTGCTGCATGCATATGGATGTGCCCTAGACTACTAACGTTGTTTCCTTGCCTTCAGGTGTGCCGGCGGCTCAGGTTCAGTGGTGGGTTCGACAGGCAAAGCGGCCCGCAGCCATGAGGGCAGTGGCGCTGCGCGCATCCACGAAGATCAGGTCCTTCATTCCGTTGCCGTGCGTCATCGACGCTGATGCGATGGATTGACGTCTTGGTCTGGAGTGGCAGCCCCCACGGCAATCACCGGTGCAGTGCTGAGTTTCTTAGCGGGGTCCGTTAGCGGCGCGAGACTGATTCCATCACGAAAGTTGAACTTGAGCGAGTACTTCGAGGAGCACCGATCACACAGCCAGAAGAATACGGTCGCACGCGACGGTTTCAAACTACAGATGGCATTTGGGACATTGGCACACGGCGTACTCGGGGATGTGATGTCGAACCGATGAAGGCGCCCGCCCCTTCGGTAGTGAAACGGCAACGTGCAACCTGGGTTAGCACAATGAGAGATCATGACCACAGCTCCTGCGAGCAGTTGAGGAAACGTCCACTTCTGATTTAGCGCTTGTGTGCCACAGTCACAATGGGACAGCTGTACTGGGGATATGAAATGCGCGTGACCGGGCGCCAAAGCGGGGCCGATAAGTCGAGGGGAAGCCAAGATTTCAGATCAGTTTACGCTGGATGGCATTCATGACCGCTTCCAGGCGATTGTGAGTCCGCAATTTCTGGTTGATGTGGTGGAGGTGGTTGCGGAGGGTTTGCGGGCTGATGCCTAGGATGCGGGCGACGTCGTCACTGTCCTTTCCCTCGGAAAACAAACGGAGAATGTGCCTCTCCTGTTCGGACAATGGGGATATCGACGCTGCACGCACCGAGACTTCGCCAACCGAACTGAGCTGCTTCGACAGATCGAGCACCTTGTGCACCAGTTCCTCGCTCCTTTTCTGTTCTGTGACATCATGGGCAAGGTGTGCTAGAAGACGACGCCCAGTGCGCTGGTTATCGAACACAAGTGTGGACATATTGATCCACAATCACTGCCCTGAACGGATCTTCACACTCATGTCAAAGTTCGGGATCTCAGTATTACCGCCGGCACATTCGGCCACACTGCAGCGCTGATGGCAGACGCGTGTGCCCAGGGGCCCCATACCCTCTAGTATTTCGTAACACGTCTTGTGGACCACCTCGGCGGCCGGATGGCCGAAAAGCTTCTCGGCGGCTCTGTTCCAGGACACGATTTCGCCTTCTTCGGTAACCGAGAACGCCGCGTCCGAAGTGTGCTGGAGCAGGTTAAATAGTTCACTTTCCAGGATTTGTCCGTCCTTGTGACAACTGCCTATGCGAGTGGTACGGATGCTCCATTGAGACCCATCGCCTCCCGATTCAGTATAAGTCAGCCGGCAAACCAACACTCCGAAGAAGAGACGGTACGGCGGCAGGAAGAGATGCGAGATGGGAATAAGAACTCATTATGAAATTTCATTCATGGCGGCAATTGTCGGTCTCCTGTTGATCCTGGTCATGGTGACTGGCGCCGAACCGCTGGCGGCACAAACTGCTGTCCACGCTAAGCTGGCTGCAAAAGCCGAGTCGAAAACAGCGGATATCGTTCGCGATCCGGCCGACGTTCCGCCGCCGGTTGCGAACAGGACACCAACTGTAGTCCATGTAACGCTCACTGCTGAAGAAGTGCTTGGCCAACTGGATCCCTCAATCGGTACTACCTATCGCTATTGGACTTTCGATGGAAAGGTACCTGGCCCCATGATCCGGGTAAGACAGGGTGACACCGTGGAGGTCACTCTTCGGAATGACACCAGCAGCCATATGGTCCACTCGGTTGATTTTCATGCTGCTCTCGGTCCGGGTGGCGGCGCTGCGTTCTCGCAGGCGGTCCCAGGTCAGTCGAAGATCTTTACGTTTCAGGCCACAACGCCGGGGCTGTTTGTCTATCACTGTGGCACGCCCATGGTCGCCGAACACATTGCTAACGGCATGTACGGCCTGATCCTAGTCGAGCCAGAGGGCGGACTGCCTCATGTGGATCACGAGTACTACATCATGCAGGGGGAAATCTATACCACCACGCCCAAGGGTAAGACGGGCTTGCAGCAGTTCAGTGATGCAAAGCTCATGCAGGAAGACCCCGAATATTTCGTGTTCAACGGTGCGGTTGATGCTCTTACCAAGGAACACCCTTTGCACGCCAACGTGGGCGAAACGGTACGGGTCTTCTTTGGTGATGCGGGCCCGAATGCCACATCTTCGCTACACGTGGTGGGGGAAATCTTCACGCGGGACTATACGCTGGGCTCACTGACATCGCCTCCGTTGACCGGCGTTCAGACAGTCAGCGTGCCGCCGGGTGGCGCAGCTGTCCTGGAACTTACGGCGAGTGTGCCGGGGCAGTTCACCATGATGGATCACGCTATGGCACGGATGGCCAAGGGCCTGATGGCGACGCTTGAGGTTACTGGTACAGAGAACGCGGCCTTGATGCATGCCGGGCCGGCTCCGTCGGATCCCTCGGTAAAGGAATCCGCCGCCTGGGTGACTGGCATGACCCGGGCCGATACTGCGGCTGGAGAGGGACAGAGCGGTATTGATCCGACGAGCGCTGTCGACCTCCTCCCCAGCCCGTCAAATGGGAGAGAAGAAGCTATTCCCAATTCGATCCGCAGCATGGCAATGAACGTGACCAACGTGAAGGTGGGGCGCAGACGCGGCTCACAGCCCATGCCCCTCGTATCGACGTCGCAGCCCTCGATTCCCAGTTCCACCCAACTCAACGGATGCTTGACATTCCTGAGCGACGGGCGGGTGATGCTTAAAGCGCTCCCATCCGCGAAAACCTACCGCGTGGAAGGCATATTGTTCTCGGAAAATGCGAACCGCTTGGTCCATGTGAGTGGACATTTTGGCAGCGTTGTGGCGGTGGAAGATCCCCGGGTCCCCAGTTTCGTAGTGGACACGGTGGATCGACTTGCACCCAACTGCTCCGTGAAGATAACCTCCGGCATGCTTCGAAAAGCACTGCCAAAACCCGCAACAGCAGAGAAAGGCACTGTGAACATGAGCGACATGGCCTTTCTGCCGGCGACGATCACGGTTAATCTTGGGCAGAAGGTAGTCTGGAAAAACTCTTCGCAGGTTTTCCACAATGTGGTGGACGATGCCAGTAAGGCCTTGACGATGGCAGACGTAAAGCTTCCTCCGGGTGTGCAACCATTTGATTCGGGTTTACTGCAGCCTGGCCAGGCCTTCACCCGTGTCTTCACGGTTCCCGGGGTTTACCGCTACGTCTGCACGCTGCATGAAGCCAACGGCATGAAGGGTGTGGTTATCGTCAAGTGATCGCCGGGATGTGGAGACCGTGACATAAGTCATCGTGGTGTCCCTGGCAGCCTCCTATGATCTTTATGGCTTGGAAAAGAGGGCAGGAAACTGATGAACACGCTGGCCGGAGCAATGGCCGGGGAAGCTCGCCATGAACCTCGAGGACCTGGAGACAGGGCTACGGGCAGTCGTGATATATCACCATGTCGAGGCGTTGGAGGAGAGCTCCTTCCTGATCACTCTTTCTTGGTCGGGCGGCACAATGGAAGAGCGGCACGATGCGAGCTGAGTTGTATCGCCGTGTGCGAGACTGAGGCAGGCTGGCTATGGCCGACGTAAATATAACCGTGGACGGGAAGAAGGTAACTCAACCTGCCGGAACACTATTGATTGAGGCCTGCAAGAGCGTCGGAATTGAAATCCCGTCCTTTTGTTACTACCCGGGCCTATCGCTGCAGGGCGCCTGCCGTATGTGCCTCGTGGAAATTGCAAAGATGCCCAAGCTGCAGACCGCCTGTACGACCTTTATTTCTGAGGGGATGGTCGTTACGACCGAGAGCGGCACCGTCAAGCAAGCGCGTAAGGCCATGCTGGAATTTGTGCTGCAGAACCATCCCTTGGATTGCCCGGTCTGTGACGCTGGCGGGCAGTGCGAACTGCAGGATGCGACGCTGAGCTACGGACCAGGAGAGTCCAGGCTGATTGATCCCAAGAACCACAAGGACGAGCAGCAATGGTCTCCAGTCGTTTACTTTGACCGGCCCCGCTGCATTATGTGCTACCGCTGCGCGCGCGTCTGTGGGGAGGGCATGGATGTCTGGGCTCTTGGGATTGCCAATCGCAATTCATCCCAGCTGATTGTTCCCAACAAAGGCGACTATCTTGAATGCGAAGAGTGTGGCATGTGTATCGACATCTGTCCCGTCGGGGCACTGACGTCTGGGACATACCGCTACAAGACACGTCCTTGGGAGATGAAACATGTGGCAACCATCTGTACACATTGCGGCGACGGGTGCACAACCACCTTGGGCGTGCGCCCCTGCGAGACTGGCATGGAGATCGTTCGTGGTTCGAACCGAGACAAAAGCGGCGTCAACGGAGATTTCCTGTGCATCAAGGGACGCTATGCCTTCGATTTCACCGCCCATCCGGAAAGGCTCAAGCAACCCCTGATCCGCAGGAATGGTCGACTGATTCCCGCTTCTTGGGAAGACGCTCTGTCGACCGTCGCTGGACGCTTCCGCGAAGTGCGGGACACTTCAGGCGGCAATTCAATCGGGGTGATTGGTTCGACGCGCACGACCAACGAAGAGAGCTACTTGCTGCAGAAGGTTGCACGAGTCATCCTCCATACCAACAACATCGATCATCATCGGACAGCAGATTTTCCAGCTCTCTTTCGCCTGCTGGCCGACAAACCAAGCACTACCGCCAGCATGAAAGATGTATTCAACGCTCCCGCCATCCTGGTGGTCGGAGGCGATCCCACATATCAACATCCGCAGTTGGCGTGGCAGATCCGGAACAATGTGCGCCTGCACCATGCCCGGCTGTATCTGATCAATGCGCGTTCGATCAAGCTGACGCGACTAGCAACCCAGTTCGTGCAGGTCGATGAGGGCAGGGAAGGCACGGCAGTGGGCTTCCTGGCTGGCGACGATAGTGCTCGCGAACGATGCGCGACTGACCAATCTGGTCGGGATAAACTCGCCGCTCTGAGAGACAAACTACGGACAGAGAAGGATCTCATCATTGTCTTCGGCTCTGAGTTGCGTGGAGAGGAGATCACTGCACTGGTGCAGTTTGGTGCTGGAATTCCCGGGTGCAAGTTGGTTTGCCTGGGTGACTACGCAAACTCGCGCGGTGCGGCCGACATGGGGCTCTACCCGGACCTGTTGCCTGGATACACATCGCTTTCGGAGAGCGCGGCTTTTCGCGAAGCTTGGGACGCAGAAGTCCCCAGGCAGTCCGGACTCAATCTCCTGCAAATGATAGAAGCCGCAAAACAGGGCAGGCTGAAGGCGCTATACGTCGTTGGGTCAAATCCTGTCACTCGCTACCACATCGATCCATTTGTCCTCCAAGCAGCTTTCCTGGTAGTGCAGGATCTGTTCCTCACCGAGACGGCTCAACTGGCGGATGTCGTGCTCCCTGCCAGTTGTGCTTACGAGAAATCCGGGACCTTTACCAACACCTGTGGTGATCTCCAGAGGTTACGGAAAGCCGGAGAAGTGGTTGGCCCCAAGAGTGACTTGGAGATCATTGCTCGGCTTGGCCAATCTATGGGCCACCCGATAGGAAAGCTCGTCTCGCGCGGAAGAGGTGTCCGTGCCGACACCGGGCAATCGCGGGGCGCTCAATCGGGGGAGGTGGACCGACAGGGAGTGTGGATGCAGAGACAGAATTTGGAGCCGCGCCTGGGGCCTTTTGATCCGAACGCAGTGTTGGATGAAATCCGCCAGCTAGTTCCAGGCTACTGTTCGGCCCACGTTGATTTCTCAGGTCAGAAAGAGGGTACGGCCTCCGATGAATTCGTATCTTGCGATCAACCGGGCGAAGGTGATTTGATCGTTCCGTCGCATGATGACCTATTTTCCTCGGGCACACTAGGCCGTTATTGTCGAGTGCTTGGTGACGTGATGGAAAGTCGTCTGGTATTGCCAAATGAACGAGAGGACGACAGCGGAGAACTTCTCTCCGAGCCGAGGCAGTGGAATGAGCCTGGAAGTATTCGTCCGGGGTCATAAGCTGGCACCACGCTGGCTGGAACTGAGAGAGGCGTGCGAAGAAATTGTGCGCCTCCCCGAGTTCTGGTACCGGCCTGGCCTGCAACAACGAGCGAAGGAATTGGCGGTTCAGGCCTCCGACCTCCTCCGGCAGGCACTCAAACAGCAGGCCCCGAGCAAGGGGCATGGGGATGATACGTTAAGTCCCGATACCATTGCGGCGAAACGAGAGCACCCATGACCATACTGTGCGCTTCATCACTTAACGACAGGCCACTCCGAAATCGGAGCCCTTCTGGGAAGAGTTTCGATCCGAAATGGCGGTCGGGGAGGAATGTGATCAGCGTTCTGATGGACATTGCTATGGGTGTGGAAGTGTCAGAAATCGGGGACTTGCATCGTGGCAGGCCCTACGCCTGCAACTTCGCTCTTGTCTACACCGGTGTAATTGTGTTTGGACCGGTCAATATCCAGCACCACTACTGTCCGGTTAAAAGT